>NZ_JBCIVK010000001.1:0-807684 GCF_039409795.1 Kosakonia sp. PSU_27
TTCACGTCGCAATCCTCATAAATAGCATCAAAAATAACGGGTATTTTGCCCGTTATTTCTTTTTGTATTGCCTACTCTTTCCTTATTACGGTGCATACGGTGCTTCTTCTGTATGCGTATCATCATAAAAGGATTACCGATATGAAATCCAAAGTTGCCAACAACGTTGCTGGCTCTGTCAATGCATTGACTTATAAGAAAAAAATCGAAGAAATTTTCGGTAGCTTAGATAATGAACCTACAAAGGCACTACAGCTTGCACAAAACTTAGCATCTCAAAATAGTAAGGACCCATTGACACTATTCCTTATTGGTCAAGCCTATTTTGCGTTAGGAAGCTATACACTTGCGGAACAAAGCTATAATGAAGCGCTTGCTCTTGATACTGGTTATATCAATGCACTCTACGCAAAAGTGGAATTGTTGTACCACACTGAGCGATATACAGAGGCTGAGCGTCTATTAAATGATATTCTCGCTTTTGTTAATAAGAGTGATGCAATTCGGTTTCGTTCTTTTCAGGCAACCGTTTTCCTTAAGCAAAAAAAATATGAAACGGCGGTTGCCGTTTACCAGAGATTGCTTATTGAAGAACCTGAAAATTGGCTACATTGGAATAACTTAGGCATGGTCTATCAAGATCTCAGCCTTTTTAATGAAATGGACGCAGCCTTCGATACCGCGTCGAAGCTAACGAAATATGACCCTCTTCCGTTCTTTAACCGAATTGTTGGAGCACATTACAATCCTCAACAAACGCCAGAAAATATTTTGGCTATCTGCAATGAATGGCAGAAAAAATTCAGACCTGGAAACTTTTGTCGAGCTAAACCGAAAAATAAAGAAAAAAATAGATGTTTGCGAATTGGCATGATTTCAGATGGATTACGCGGCCACCCTGTTGGCAATATGATCATACAAACTCTATCAAATATTTCTCCAGCTCAATTGGAGTTTTATGCTTACAGCACAAACTTTAAAAATGACCATACCACCAAGCGCATTAAAAGATTTTGTTCTAAGTGGACAGTTGTTGCAAACTATTCAGCAGAGAAGCTTGATAGCATAATTAGAGAAGATGAAATAGATATATTGCTGGATTTGAGCGGCTACAATTCAAATAGTCGCATGCGTACACTTCAATTGGCGCCAGCGCCTATCCTGGTAAAATGGGTGGGCGGCCTGATTAGTAGTACTGGCCTCAAGACCATAGATTATCTAATCAGCGATAATATCGAAACGCCTGAAGGTAGTGATAAATATTATACAGAAAAGCTTATCAGAATGCCGAACGATTATATTTGTTACGATCCACCGCTTTATTTACCTCCTCTGAGTGATAATCCTGTTAAGAGTAAGGGGTATATCACTTTCGGCTGCTTTAATAACGCCACTAAAATCAATGAGGTACTGTTGCGGCAATGGTCAGTTATTATGCATGCAGTTCCGGACTCTAGGCTTTTTTTGAAAAGCTTCAACTTTGAGAATGAAGGCTTGCAAGAACGTGTGCTTTCCCAGCTTGAAATGAACGGAATTTCACGCGATCGCGTGCGTATTGAAGGCCGTTCTCCACATAAAGAACTGCTGGCTTGTTATAACGATGTTGATATCGCTCTTGATCCGTGGCCATATTCAGGTGGATTGACAACGTGTGAAGCGATGATCATGGGAGTGCCTGTGGTCACGCTTCCAGGCCCAACATTTGCGGGACGCCATTCAGCAACACATCTTACAAATGCTGGCATGAATGAGCTTGTTGCAGAAAATTGGGAACAATATATAAATATTGTTGTGGGACTGACACAGGATTTGTCGAGCCTGACAATAATTCGTCAGCATCTGCGTGAAATTTTACTTAATTCCCCTGTATGTGATGGTAAAAAATTCGCTCTGCATTTTTCTCATGCCATGCGCGCTATCTGGCAAAGATACTGTGACGGGAAAGCGGCTGAAGCACTCACTTTAAGTGATAACACTGGGCCACAATTTTGTGACGAACCTGAGCCTGTAATGCTACAGCAACCGGAGGCTATTTCAGAGATACGACAAAAAGATGATAGCGAAGAGTTTAATTTTCATCTAAGCGGCAAAATTATTACTGTCGATTATGGTGCGGAATTTGTTAAAAGTGAGTTATTTCTTTCTCTTCTTTCTACTGACGCGCTCCAGTCCATTATTATGGATATTGTTGGAAATGTGCGTGAAGATGAACTCCCAGTCCGTAAAAATAATGTCTTACACACTAAACTGTTTATCTTCGGTGACGGTGAACCCGCGAATGTACATCTCTGTCTTGATCCGGCTTACAGCAGTGATTTAAAACCGAGAACAGAGTTTGGCGGGCAAAAAGTTATTACTGAAGTACTCGCCCATACTGAGAAGTTGGACGAAATTGAAAGCTTACAAAGAATAGAATGGCTTATACTTGATAATCGCTTTGATTTGCGCAAGTTATTCATGTACGGCACGAATAAAATTAGAGAGTGTCTGGTCTTAGATATCCGTACGACATTTAAACCGACACATGAGGGCCAAATGTTTTATGAAGAAATTCATTCCGTATTACATGGGATGGGTTTTGTTTTCCAAAGCTTCACTAATATTGAGTATGGAGATCCGGACAGTGAATCAACGAATGATATGTTATTACCGGCTCACATGGTTGCGGCAAATATGCTATTCATCCCATGCGAGAAAAGGCTCGCATCGCTTTCAGCAGATCTGAGGGAAAAAATTTGCTTTATCATGCATATGGCTTACAAGAGATCTGATGTAACGCATTCGATATTACTCATGAATGATGAAGATCGGGCATCGCGATACTTGGATGCGATCGAGTCGCAGAATGAGACTGCACTCGTGGGACCTAATGCCAACGAACCAGATGCTATTATTCCGGAAATACCTCGAATGTCTCTCGTTGAAAGGAGTACATTTGAAAAATATCTTAAAAAAACGAAAAGTTATTTTGAGTTCGGTAGTGGTGGGTCGACAAAATTAGCGATCAGACATGGTGTCGAAGTTTACGGTGTTGAAAGTGACAAGTTTTGGGTAGAGACCTTGCGCAAAGAGGCTGGAAAGCTGTGTAAAGTAGATTATGTTGATATTGGACCTACTAAAGACTGGGGTTATCCGATTGATGAAACGGAGAAAGATAAGTTCCCTCATTATAGCGAAGCCATTTTGCGCTTTGAAAATGGGTTTGATTTGATTCTTATTGACGGCCGTTTCCGTGTGGCGTGTACATTAAATGCGATTAAACATACTCTAAAATACCAGAAAAATATAAGAAAGACTTTTATTCTCATTCATGATTTTTGGAATCGGCCAAGTTACCACGATGTATTAAGGTTCCTTGACGTTGTGGAACGTTCTGAAAGTCTCGGTGTTTTTAAACTCAAGAAAAATATTGATTTAAAAAAACTTGCAGAAAAAATTGAAGAGCATAAGTATGTCACGATATAGCTTCTTGCCTCTATGAGCTTTTACTAAAAATGTCCCCTTTTTTTAAGCGGGACATTTTCTAAAGAAAAAGTTACTGAATCAAAAAAAGATGGTTCCCAAGGGCAACAACATGATTTTATTAAGGAAAGTGGATGTGACTTGAATGCTTTTTCGATTGACAGCACGGGTTTGATATCTAACCAGCAAAATAACCCCCCATTTCACCCACTATTCATCCGATTAAAACCACTCCAGAATCGGATAATCGTGCCGATAACTCAATTAACGCAGGGCTGTTTATCGTGAATTCACTCTATACCGCTGAAGGTGTAATGGATAAACACTCGCTGTGGCAGCGTTATGTACCTCTTGTGCGTCACGAAGCATTGCGCCTGCAGGTGCGTTTGCCGGCGAGTGTGGAACTGGACGACCTGCTACAGGCGGGCGGTATCGGTTTACTGAATGCAGTAGACCGATATGACGCTCTGCAAGGAACGGCATTTACCACTTACGCAGTACAGCGTATTCGTGGGGCGATGCTGGACGAATTGCGCAGCCGCGATTGGGTGCCGCGCAGCGTTCGGCGTAATGCCCGCGAAGTGGCGCAGGCAATGGGGCAACTTGAGCAAGAACTGGGACGTAACGCGACGGAAACAGAAGTGTCGCAGCGTCTTGGAATTCCTGTAGAGGAATACCGTCAGATGCTGCTCGATACCAATAACAGCCAGCTTTTCTCCTATGATGAATGGCGGGAAGAGCATGGCGACAGTATCGAGCTGGTCACTGACGATCATCAACAGGAAAACCCGTTATTCCAGTTAATGGAAAGTAATTTACGTCACCGGGTCATGGAAGCGATTGAATCGCTGCCGGAACGTGAACAACTTGTCCTGACATTGTACTACCAGGAGGAACTCAATCTGAAAGAGATTGGCGCCGTTCTGGAAGTCGGGGAATCGCGAGTCAGCCAGCTCCATAGCCAGGCCATTAAGCGCTTACGTACCAAGCTGGGTAAGTTATAGGTCGGTGATTCTGCATCACTCCTGGTAAATGCCGTACAACGCATTGACAACCAGGAGTTATCATGACGGTGCAGCAACCTAAAAGACGGCCTCTAAGCCGCTACCTTAAAGACTTTAAACACAGCCAGACGCATTGCGCACACTGCCACAAGCTGCTTGATCGCATCACGCTGGTACGCCGGGGCGAGATCGTGAATAAAATCGCGATTTCGCGTCTGGATATGCTGTTGGATGAAGCGGCCTGGCAACAAGAGCAAAAAGAGTGGGTCGCACTCTGTCGTTTTTGCGGCGATCTGCACTGCAAAGAGCAGAGCGATTTCTTCGATATCATCGGTTTTAAACAATATCTCTTCGAACAAACCGAAATGAGCCACGGTACGGTGCGCGAGTATGTCGTGCGTTTGCGCCGCCTCGGCAACCATCTCACTGAACTTAATATTTCCCGACAGCTGCTTGAAGAAGGGTTCCTCGACGAAAATCTGGAACCGTGGTTACCTGCGACCAGCACCAATAATTATCGGATTGCCTTGCGCAAATATGCGCAGTTTAAAACCCAGATGCGTTTTGCCTCCGTGCAAAAAATCGCTGTAGGTGCAACATCTGATTTATATTAAAAAGGAATAAGATGTAGCCGAGTTGTGCTTGTACTTAGCGTCAGGCACCTTACACTACAGCCAATTTCTTTATCGGGGTAACTATGAAACTAGCACTTTTGGGACGTCAGGCGCTGATGGGTGTGATGGCCGTCGCGCTGGTAGCAGGTATGAGCGTGAAAACATTCGCGGCGGAAAACCTGCTCAATAAAGTCAAAGAGCGTGGCACGCTGTTGGTGGGTCTGGAAGGCACGTATCCGCCGTTTAGTTTCCAGGGCGACGATGGCAAGCTTACTGGTTTTGAAGTGGAATTCGCCGAAGCGTTGGCGCAGCATCTTGGCGTAAAAGCATCCCTGAAACCCACCAAATGGGACGGCATGCTGGCATCGCTGGATTCTAAACGCATCGACGTGGTGATTAACCAGGTCACCATCTCCGATGAGCGCAAGAAAAAGTATGATTTCTCCACGCCCTATACCGTTTCTGGTATCCAGGCGCTGGTGAAAAAAGGGAACGAAGCGGGCATCAAATCCGCCGCGGACCTGAAAGGCAAGAAAGTGGGCGTGGGTCTCGGCACTAACTATGAAGAGTGGCTGCGTAAGAACGTGCAGGGCGTTGATATTCGCACCTATGATGATGACCCGACAAAATATCAGGATCTGCGCGTTGGCCGTATTGACGCCATCCTGGTCGATCGTCTGGCCGCGCTGGATCTGGTGAAGAAAACCAAAGATACGCTGGCGGTAGCGGGAGATGCGTTCTCGCGTCAGGAATCCGGCGTTGCGCTGCGTAAAGGTAATGACGATTTGCTGAAAGCTATCGACGCAGCCATTGCCGAGATGCAAAAAGACGGCACCATGAAAACGCTGTCGGAAAAATGGTTTGGCGCGGATGTGACGAAGTAATCGTTGCCCGCTAAAAAAAAGGCGCTTAATCAAGCGCCTTTTTTATTTGATCGCTTTTAGTGTGCATAATAAAAAGCAGTTGCTAACGTTACCCGGTCTTCGGAGGTTTTATGCCCTTGCACAATGTGACCCGCTTTCCGCGCCTGGAGTTGATTGGTGCGCCCACGCCGCTGGAATATTTGCCGCGGCTTTCCGATTACCTGGGGCGAGAAATTTTTATTAAACGCGATGATGTCACGCCGGTGGCGATGGGCGGCAATAAGCTGCGCAAGCTCGAGTTTCTGGCGGCGGATGCGCTGCGCGAGGGCGCTGATACGCTGATTACCGCCGGGGCGATTCAGTCCAATCACGTTCGTCAGACGGCGGCCGTGGCGGCTAAATTAGGCCTGCACTGTGTTGCGCTATTAGAAAACCCAATTGGCACCACAGCAGAAAACTACCTCACCAATGGCAACCGCTTGCTGCTGGATCTGTTCAATGCGCAGATCGAAATGTGCGATGCGCTGACGGATCCCACTGCGCAACTGGAGGAACTGGCGACGCGTATAGAAGCGCAGGGTTTTCGCCCTTATGTGATCCCGGTTGGTGGCTCAAACGCGCTGGGCGCAATGGGGTATGTGGAAAGTGCGCTGGAAATCGCCCGGCAATGCGAAGGTGCGGTGGCCCTTTCGTCGGTGGTGGTGGCTTCCGGCAGTGCCGGTACGCACGCCGGGCTGGCGGTCGGGCTTGAGCAACTGATGCCGGAGGTGGAGCTGATTGGCGTGACGGTTTCGCGTAGCGTTGCGGATCAGAAACCGAAAGTGGTGAAGCTGCAACAGGCGATTGCGCGAGAACTCGAATTGCAGGCCAATGCCGATATTCTGTTGTGGGATGATTACTTCGCGCCAGGCTACGGCACGCCGAATGATGAAGGAATGGAAGCGGTCAAATTGCTTGCCCGTCTGGAAGGCATTTTGCTCGATCCGGTTTATACCGGCAAAGCGATGGCCGGGTTACTGGATGGTATTGAACAGAATCGCTTTAAAGATAACGGGCCAATCCTGTTTATCCATACGGGCGGCGCACCGGCGCTGTTTGCCTATCACCCCCATATTTAATTCCCAGGCAGAGCAAAAATAATGCAAGAGAGTCTACAACTGGTTATCGACTCCGCGCCTTACCTGTTAAAGGGCGCGGTATTTACACTGCAACTCAGTATTGGCGGGATGTTTTTTGGTTTACTGCTGGGCTTTCTGCTGGCGCTGATGCGCATGTCGTCGTTCTTACCTGTGCGCTGGCTGGCGCGTTTTTACATTTCGATTTTTCGCGGTACGCCGCTTATCGCCCAGTTATTTATGATCTACTACGGTCTGCCGCAGTTTGGTATTGAGCTGGATCCTATTCCGTCGGCGATGATTGGTCTGTCACTTAATACGGCGGCCTACGCAGCGGAGACGTTGCGCGCGGCGATTTCGTCTATCGATAAAGGGCAGTGGGAGGCGGCGGCCAGTATAGGCATGACGCCGTGGCAAACGCTGCGTCGCGCGATTCTGCCGCAGGCCGCGCGTGTCGCGCTGCCACCGTTGAGCAACAGTTTTATTAGCCTGGTGAAAGATACGTCACTGGCAGCCACTATCCAGGTGCCGGAACTGTTCCGTCAGGCGCAGTTAATCACCTCCCGTACGCTGGAAGTGTTCACTATGTACCTTGCGGCGTCGCTGATTTACTGGGTAATGGCGACGGTGCTTTCTTCGCTGCAAAACTATTTCGAAAACCAGCTTAATCGTCAGGAGCGTGATCCGAAATGAGTGCTATCGACGTGAAAAACCTGGTGAAAAAATTCCACGGCCAGACGGTGTTGCACGGTATCGATCTTGAGGTGCAACAGGGCGAAGTGGTGGCGATTATTGGCCCGAGCGGCTCCGGTAAAACCACCTTGTTGCGCAGTATTAACCTGCTTGAACAGCCGGAGAACGGCACAATCCGCGTGGGCGATATCACCATTGATACCGCGCGATCGCTGAGCCAGCAGAAAAGTGCTATCCGCCAGTTACGCCAGCATGTCGGGTTTGTCTTTCAGAACTTCAATCTGTTCCCGCACCGGACAGTGCTGGAGAACATTATTGAAGGGCCGGTGATCGTGAAAGGCGAGCCCAAAGACGAGGCGGTCGCGCGGGCGCGCGAACTGCTGGTAAAAGTGGGGCTGAGTGGCAAAGAGAATCGCTACCCGCGGCGCTTGTCCGGCGGGCAGCAGCAGCGTGTGGCGATAGCCCGCGCGCTGGCGATGCGTCCGGATGTGATCCTCTTCGACGAGCCGACATCCGCGCTCGATCCTGAGCTGGTGGGTGAAGTGCTTAATGCCATTCGCCAGCTGGCGCAGGAAAAACGCACGATGGTGATTGTCACGCATGAGATGAGCTTTGCACGTGACGTGGCGGACAGGGCAATATTTATGGATCAGGGGCGCATTGTGGAACAAGGACCCGCGAAAGCGCTGTTTGCCAACCCGCAGCAACCGCGTACGCGCCAGTTTCTGGAAAAATTCCTCATGCAGTAATGCCTTCGCGGTTCAGCGCCCATTGCGGCTGAATCGCGTTAATTTCACTTTAGTTAAAGTTCGCTGGTTTTATTACGTACAAATTTTGCAGGGATATTTCCCGGTTTTCTGTTGTGCGCCTGAAACGTCAGGCCGTTATTCCCTCCTGAAGATACCGTTAACGTTGGCGTTAAACGCAACTTATTTCCGGCGGTATCGATATTTTATATTTATAATTAAGTTTTATGTGTTAGTTTATTGTATACAAAATAATGATTATTAAAACCAGGGGTATTACCGGTCGGTATGCAGGATACAGAATTCTTTACCTGGCGTCGTGACATGATGTCGCGGTTCCAGGAGATGACAACATCCCAGGATGTTTATTCCGAATTACAGCGGCAGACACAGCTGCTGGAATTTGATTATTTTTCGCTTTGCGTTCGTCACCCGGTGCCTTTTACCCGGCCGAAGTTGAGCGTTGAAACCTCTTATCCACAAGCGTGGATGCAGCATTATCAGGCAGAGAATTACTTTGCTATTGACCCGGTGCTGAAGGCTGAAAACTTCATTCAGGGACATCTTCCCTGGAATGACAAACTCTTTCGCGATGCCACGGTATTGTGGGATGCCGCACGGGATCACGGATTGCGTAAAGGTATTTCGCAGTGCCTGATGTTGCCCAATCATGCGATGGGCTTTTTGTCCGTGTCGCGTACCAGTCTGTTTGGCAAAATGATGTCGGATGATGAAATTGAATTGCGCCTGCAGACGTTGGTGCAGTTAAGCCTGCTGGCATTAACGCGTCTGGAAGATCAGATGGTGCTGGCGCCTGAAATGAAATTCAGTAAGCGTGAACGTGAAATTCTCAAGTGGACGGCGGAAGGTAAAACATCTGCAGAGATCGCGATGATTTTATCCATCTCCGAAAACACCGTTAATTTTCATCAAAAAAATATGCAGAAGAAATTTAACGCGCCGAACAAAACACAGATCGCATGCTACGCAGCGGCGACAGGGATGATTTAAATGTCCCTTATGTTTTGCCCGGCAAAGATAGCCAGCTGACAAACTTATTTTGGCAGCCGGTTATTATTTACTGGCGATAGGCTTGTTTAATTTGCTTAACAGTACCGGAAAATACCGTCGCCTGAGCTTCGTCTTCCATTTGTTCGATTTGCTTTTCCATTTTAAGGATAACGCGTCCGGCGTCTGCCTGGCCCATGGCCTGCAGCATCAGCGTAATCATTGATTTCAGGCAGGAGACTTCCAGCGCCAGTTCCTTTGCATTATCAGCAGTGGAAAAATCAGGTGTGCTCAATTTATTTTCCTCGTTACGGTGTCGCACAGGTGCGCGACGGACACTGTCAAAGCGGCGGAGTATACCATAATGATGGCAAAAGAAAGCAGTGGTTGTTTTTTGATCATTCTTTTCAGTTTATTAAATTAAACCTGACGGTAATTAACGGTACTGCGTTTAATTGTCGAAGAATATATGTTTAAGCAAGGTTTAGAGGCAGTTAATTGTTGTTACATGCAAAGCGTGCTAATAATCATACATGCAAAGACAATTTTCGAGTAACTTTTTGAAAAGCACGGCTAAAACTTTTTTAGCGCTGCGCTTTAAAAGATCGCGGGACTTTCCACACGCTGTATAACTTAATTTCCAAAAACGCGAACAAAATCGAAAGTTACTGGTTTTTTAACCTTTCACTGTTAGATGAAAAAAAGTTAATATACCTTGAATTAGGCTTTTGTCGCGTTATCCCTATTCCGGAGATACTCCATTGATCAACGTACTACTTGTTGATGACCATGAACTGGTGCGCGCAGGGATACGACGCATTCTTGAAGACATTAAGGGCATAAAAGTTATCGGTGAGGTCAACTGTGGGGAAGATGCCATTAAATGGTGTCGCGCCAATACGGTTGATGTCGTTCTGATGGATATGAACATGCCTGGTATCGGCGGCCTTGAAGCGACGCGGAAAATCGCGCGTGGTAATGCTGATACCAAAGTGATTATGCTTACTGTCCACACTGAAAACCCACTGCCCGCGAAAGTGATGCAGGCAGGCGCAGCGGGCTACCTCAGCAAAGGCGCTGCGCCGCAGGAAATGGTGAACGCTATCCGCTCTGTGCAGTCTGGTCAGCGCTATATCGCTTCCGACATTGCTCAGCAAATGGCGCTTAGCCAAATCGAACCCGAAAAAACGGACTCGCCGTTCGACAGTTTGTCTGAACGTGAATTGCAGATTATGCTGATGATCACCAAAGGCCAGAAGGTCAATGAGATCTCAGAACAGCTACATCTGAGCCCAAAAACGGTGAATAGCTACCGCTATCGTATGTTCAGCAAATTGAACATTCACGGCGACGTCGAACTGACGCACCTCGCTATTCGCCACGGGTTGTGCAATGCGGAGACGTTAATAAGTCAGTGACTGAAGTTTTTGATTCGAAAGCATTTCTCAAAACGGTTACCAGTAAACCCGGCGTCTATCGTATGTATGATGCCGGCGGCACTGTTATCTATGTCGGTAAAGCGAAAGACCTGAAAAAACGGCTTTCCAGCTATTTTCGCAGCAACCTTGCCTCGCGCAAAACGGAAGCGCTGGTTGCACAGATCAAACAGATTGATGTCACCGTTACCCATACGGAAACCGAAGCGCTGTTGCTTGAGCATAACTACATCAAGCTCTACCAGCCCCGGTATAACGTGCTGCTGCGTGACGATAAATCCTACCCGTTTATTTTTCTCAGCGGTGATACGCATCCTCGTCTTTCCATGCATCGCGGTGCGAAGCATGCCAAAGGGGAGTACTTTGGGCCTTTCCCGAACGGTTATGCTGTGCGCGAGACGCTGGCGCTGCTGCAGAAAATTTTCCCTGTTCGCCAGTGTGAGAACAGCGTCTATCGCAACCGCTCACGCCCCTGCCTGCAATACCAGATTGGTCGCTGCCTTGGGCCGTGTGTCGCCGGGTTGGTCAGCGAAGAGGAATATGCGCAGCAGGTTGACTATGTGCGCCTCTTTCTTGCCGGTAAAGATGACCAGGTACTGACTCAGCTTATCGCGCGTATGGAAAAAGCCAGCCAGGCGCTGGAGTTTGAAGAAGCGGCACGTATCCGCGACCAGATTCAGGCCGTACGCCGCGTGACGGAAAAACAGTTTGTTTCTAATACTGGCGATGATTTAGACGTTATTGGCGTGGCTTTTGATGCCGGAATGGCCTGCGTGCATGTGCTGTTTATCCGGCAGGGAAAAGTGCTCGGTAGTCGCAGCTATTTCCCGAAAGTGCCAGGCGGGACGGAGCTTGGCGAAGTAGTGGAGACCTTTGTTGGTCAGTTCTACTTGCAGGGGAGCCAGATGCGTACCTTGCCGGGTGAAATTTTGCTCGATTTCAATTTGAGCGATAAAACGCTGCTGAGCGACTCGCTTTCCGAACTCGCTGGCCGGCGGGTGAATGTGCAAACCAAACCGCGCGGTGATCGTGCGCGTTACCTTAAGCTGGCGCGTACCAACGCCGCTACGGCGCTGACAACCAAACTTTCTCAGCAATCCACGGTTCACCAGCGGCTTGCTGCGCTGGCCAGCGTGCTTAAGCTGCCGGAAGTGAAGCGCATGGAGTGTTTCGACATCAGCCATACGATGGGGGAGCAAACCGTGGCCTCATGCGTCGTATTTGATGCCAATGGGCCGTTGCGTGCGGAGTATCGACGCTACAACATCAGTGGTATCACGCCGGGTGATGACTACGCGGCGATGAATCAGGTGCTGCGTCGCCGCTACGGTAAAGCGATCGAAGAGAGCAAAATCCCCGATGTGATCCTTATTGATGGTGGTAAAGGGCAATTAGGGCAGGCGAAAGCCGTTTTTGCCGAACTGGATGTGGCGTGGAATAAAAATAAACCGTTGCTGCTGGGTGTGGCGAAAGGGGCCGATCGTAAAGCGGGTCTGGAAACGTTGTTCTTTGAGCCGGAGGGGGAGGGTTTTAGCCTGCCGCCGGATTCACCAGCACTGCACGTTATCCAGCATATTCGCGATGAGTCACACGATCACGCCATCAGTGGACACCGGAAAAAACGCGCGAAAGTGAAAAACACCAGTTCACTGGAGACCATTGAAGGTGTCGGGCCGAAGCGACGTCAGATGTTGTTAAAATATATGGGCGGTTTACAAGGTCTACTCAATGCAAGTATTGATGAAATCTCAAAAGTGCCGGGGATCTCGCAAGGACTGGCAGAAAAGATCTACTACTCGTTGAAACATTAAGGGCTCTGTAGCACCATAGAGCGAATATTTACGGACAACAGACAGTTAACGCCACTATGCGATTTAATATCCCTACGTTGCTTACCCTATTTCGCGTCATCCTGATCCCGTTTTTCGTGCTGGCGTTTTATCTTCCCTTTCCGTGGGCGCCGTTTGTTTGTGCGCTAATTTTCTGTTGTGCTGCGGTAACCGACTGGTTTGACGGTTTTCTGGCGCGTCGCTGGAATCAAAGTACCCGTTTTGGTGCCTTCCTCGATCCTGTTGCTGACAAAGTGCTGGTTGCGATTGCGATGGTGCTGGTCGCAGAACACTACCACAGCTGGTGGGTGACGCTGCCGGCGGCAACGATGATCGCGCGGGAGATCATTATCTCTGCGTTGCGTGAATGGATGGCGGAAATGGGTAAGCGCAGCCGTGTGGCCGTTTCGTGGATTGGTAAAGTCAAAACCACGTCGCAGATGGTCGCGCTGGTATGGCTCCTCTGGCGTCCGAATATCTGGGTTGAATATGCCGGCATTGCGCTGTTTTTCGTTGCCGCAGTATTAACGCTGTGGTCAATGCTGCAATACCTCAATGCTGCGCGTGGCGATCTGCTTGAACCGTGATCGTTTCGTCGCAATTTTCAGCAAACGATCCGGGTTTTGAAAAATATCGTTGACTCAGTGCGTCAGGTAAGTAGAATGCAACGCATCGGAAGGCAGCGCAGCTCGCCAGATGATTGTAAAATCAAGAGATTACAAGAAATGTTGATAATGCGGGAATAGCTCAGTTGGTAGAGCACGACCTTGCCAAGGTCGGGGTCGCGAGTTCGAGTCTCGTTTCCCGCTCCAGTTTAACGCATCGGCTATATTAGCGGGTGCGGGTTGCAAAACCTGTAGTATTCAGGCGCGTTAGCAAAGCGGTTATGTAGCGGATTGCAAATCCGTCTAGTCCGGTTCGACTCCGGAACGCGCCTCCAATTTCCTTCCCGAGCCCGGATGGTGGAATCGGTAGACACAAGGGATTTAAAATCCCTCGGCGTTCGCGCTGTGCGGGTTCAAGTCCCGCTCCGGGTACCATGGGAAAACAAGAATAAAATCAATGATAAGCAGTGTCGTGAAACCGCCCTTAAAGGCGGTTTTTTTATGCCTGTATTTCATGTTCCATAATATCGTTTCGTAATATTTTTACCCGTTCAACGATGGGAGCGACAGCAACCTTGCGGCCATAATGCGCAGTTTGTACAACTCTTCTATGCCCTGAAATTTCCTTCTTTCATTTCACGTTCCCTGCATAGCGGTGTCATAACTCATGCATTTGCTGACGCGTGTAAGCTTACCTGTGCTTGTGCGCTGGCAATCATCTGCCTGGAATGTTGTAGAGAGTGAACAAAATGCTGACCCCTTAATGAAGGGAAGAGCGGTGTGAGTATGTGCATTGAACATGCCAGCACTCACACCTGATGGCGGTGATTAACCCACTTCCGGGAGCAACCCGGCGACGATAGAGAACTGAATAACAATAATCGCGACACCGCAGGCAAAAATCAGACACAGCGCCGGTTTGCCGCCGAGTACGCGATAACCGCTTTGCGAATGATGCTTACGGCTTTGCCATGCCAGCATTGAAGGCAACAACAGCGCCAGCACGGAAAGAGCAACGCCGGCATAGCCCAACGCCATTACAAAGCCACGCGGGTAAAACAGCGCAAACGCCAGCGGTGGCAGAAACGTGATAGCGCCTGTCTGTAAACGTCCTGCGACATTGTTGCGGCGCTGGAACAAATCGGCAAGGTAATCAAAGAGACCGAGCGATACACCAAGGAAAGAGGTTGCAAGCGCCAGGTCGGCAAACAGATGTACCGCTAACTCAACGTGTGGTGATGCCACCACTTCGCGTAATGCCTGCAACAGACCATTAAGCCCGGCCTGGCTGGCCAGCAGCCCGGTGAAGGTCTGGGAATCAATACTGCCAAGCGTCGCCAGTTGCCAGAAAATATAGGCTACCAGCGGGATGGCGCTGCCGGTAATAAACACCCCGCGCAGTTTACGAATATTGCCGCCCATATAACTGACGATGCTGGGGACGCTGCCGTGAAAACCAAATGAGGTGAAAATGACCGGTATGGCGGACAGCGCCAGACCTTTTTCCAGCGGCATGGTCAGCAAATTAGCCTTATGAATATGCGGCATCAGCAGCGCCAGCATCACTACCAGGAACAACAGTTTGGCGCTGAACAGAAAACGGTTAAACAGATCGACCAGTGAGGTTCCTGCGCACACAACGCCGCCGGCAACAAAAGTGAACAGTAACACACCAGCCGTGGGCGAAAGCGAAATGTTAAGCCACGCGCTGATGCTTGCGGCCAGCAATTCACCTGCGCCACTGATATATGCCGCCGTCAGCGCATACATCAAAAACATCATACTAAAGCCTGTCACCCACTGACCATATTTCCCCAGATAACGCCGGGCCAGCGATCCAAGTCCGGTATCTGCCGGGACATGCTGATAAACCTCCAGCAGAAGAAGGGCGGTGTAACACATCACGGCCCATAAAGTGAAAAGTAAAACAAAAGTGGTTGCAAAACCTACGCCTGCCGCTGCCAGCGGCATTGCCAGCATTCCCGCGCCGATGGTGGTTCCGGCGACGATAAAAACACTACCCAGTGTTCGATTCTTCACGCTTTCCTCTGTAATAAAACACACTGCCAGCTCAAGATGCGGCGCAGAGTAAGACAATTCAGTGATTTCGTCAAACAACCGTTACATGGGCTGTATTTATTTCTTTACGACAACCTTCTTTCGGACACCAGCGAAGAAAAATTGCCAGATTTGCCTACTTCATCAGGAAGACGTTTTTACGCGGCAATCCGGCGTAACCTAAAAAATATTCTTAACCCTCAACATATTGAGGGCGGGCAATGCCGGGTAATAATCCCTTTACAACGCGATGGTCGCGCAGCGGAAACCTGCTTGGTCATGGTCACTGACAAATTCACTGGTTTGGAGCCAGAGATAGCATTGGCAGAATCTCGCCAGCAAAAGGATAGGGGGACGAGGGAAATCCGTCCGATCATTGACCCGGCCTTTGTTCAAGGCTTGCCGAAAGAAGAGTGGATTATTGACAACGTCGACTGGCTGACCGGGTTGTTTTTGAAAACGGCATCCTGCGGGAAACGGCAAATTATCGCTACTTTAAATCTACCGTGAATAAGCAGGACTGGCGCTGCACCAGCGGTGTCGGATGCATGTAAACCTGTTTTAGCGCAACATCCACAGTAAATGTTGAGTTTATGATGCATCTTTTTCGGGGAGGAGCTATGACATCCATTCACGGTCATGAAGTGTTGAATATGATGATTGAAACAGGAGAGCGCTATTCAAACGAGAGTCTGACGGCAGCAATTATTCAGCGGTTTGGCGAAACGGCGCGTTTTCATACCTGCTCAGCGGAAGGAATGACGGCGGCTGAACTGGTCGCATTTCTGGCATCACGCGGAAAGTTTATTCCGGCGGAAGAGGGATTTTCTACTCACGAAAGTAAAATCTGCAGGCATTAATAAAAAAGGCGGTAAAGAATATTCTTTACCGCCGGTAATATTAGTTTTGTGTGTCCAGCGTCGCCAGTTCTTTATCGATGAAATAAAGACCTTCGCCGCTTTTACCTGCCAGTGTTAATTTATCAATCACTGATTTGAACAGTTTTTCTTCTTCATGCTGTTCCGCCACATACCATTGCAGGAAATTAAATGTTGGATAATCCTGAGTGGTCATCGCAACATGTGCCAGCTCGTTAATTTTCTGCGTGATCAGTTGTTCATGTTCGTACGTTGCGCGAAACAGAACATCGAGTGAAGCATACTCAGCAACCGGCGATTCAATGGCATTGATACGTGGCAGGCTGCCGGTATCAGTCAGGTAATCAAACAGGCGCTGCATATGCGTCATCTCTTCCTGCGCGTGGCGGCGCAGGAACGCGGCCGCACCCTCAAAACTATGGTAGCTGCACCATGCGCTCATCTGCTGATAGAGCAGGGAAGAAAACAGTTCCAGATTCATTTGTTCATTTAATTTTTCGATCATCTCTGCTTTTAACATGGCGCGGCTCCATAAATATAATTATCAGGCGAAAGGAGCGCTCACTATAATTTGTTATTTAATTATTTGCAAAAGGTAAAATAAAAAATAAATGCATTAAGAAGATAATGAGAATAACACGCATTGCCGGCAATTAATTAAATGAATGAGAATTGTTTTTATTTTTAATAAAAAGATAAGCCAGTAGAATTATACTGGCTTAAGAATTTACCAGGTCGGTTTGGTTTGCGTAAAAGCCACACCACGGCACTGGTACTGAATAGTTACTTTCGTATTCATACAGACCGAGCCGCTAATCAGGCTACAGGTTTGCACCGGCTGACCGTAAGGCACTGCGGTGGCATACCCCATCTGTTGGCACTGTTTATTAGCAGTCCCCTGCGCGGTATAGGTGTCGTATTTTGCAGTTTGCATCATCGACTGGTTATAGCTCAGGCGTACCAGACCGCTAATGGTATCCACGCTACTGATCTCCGCTTCTTTCGTCATCGTGCATCCCGCGAGCAGGAGCAGCGAGGCGGCTACAACTATTCTCTTCATGAAATCACTCTGTTTCATTTTGGCATGATCTCATCTTATCGCGTTGATTTGCAGGCAATCGACAGAATAACCCGCCGAACAGCCTCTACTAATCGCGACGGCAATGCGCGAAGAGCAAAAACTGTGAGCCTGCTTCTGATTTTTAAAACCATTTTTCATTAAATTTGAAAGTATGTTTGTCAGGTAGTAAGGTTTACCCAACCTTTGCTATCTGAAGCATGTTACAGGAGATCAAAAATGAAAATTGCACTGATGATGGAAAACAGCCAGGCGGCGAAAAACGCCATCATCCTCAAAGAGCTGAAGACGGTTGCCGATGAGAAAGATTTCCCGGTTTTTAACGTCGGGATGAGCGATGAGAACGACCACCATCTGACCTATATCCACCTTGGTATTATGGCCAGTATTTTGTTGAATGCCAAAGCAGTGGATTTCGTGGTAACCGGCTGTGGCACTGGCCAGGGCGCGCTGATGTCACTGAATATTCACCCGGGTGTGGTGTGCGGTTACTGTATCGATCCGGCGGATGCTTTCCTGTTCGCGCAAATCAACAACGGTAACGCACTGGCACTGCCGTTCGCCAAAGGTTTTGGCTGGGGCGCAGAACTGAACGTGCGCTTTATCTTTGAGAAAGCCTTTACTGGTCGTAAAGGGGAAGGTTACCCGCCGGAGCGCAAAGAACCGCAGGTGCGCAACGCGGGAATTCTGAACCAGGTGAAAGCGGCGGTGGTAAAAGAGAACTATCTCGATACGCTGCGCGCTATCGACCGTGAGCTGGTGAAAACCGCCGTTTCTGGTGAACGTTTCCAGAAATGTTTCTTTGAAAACTGCCAGAATAAAGAGATTGAAGCCTTCGTTCGCGAAGTCCTCGCCTGATAATAAAAAGCCGCAACAGATGTTGCGGCTTTTATCTTTTTCCTTTCCTGCATCAGGCTTTCTGTTTACGTGACACGGCGCTACCCGCATCCTTTGTTAGCCGCAGGGTATCAATCATGCCCACCAGACAAATCAGCGCAATAAACACAAACGCCAGCCGAAAGCTGATCCCCTCAATGGCGGTTATTTGTAACCACGTACTGACATGCTCACCAATGCGAATACCAATCGCCCCCAGTGTAATGCCTAAGCCCACCGCCAATTGTGTCGCCGTGCTGAATAACGTGTTGGCATAACTCATTTGCGGCGACGGTACATCGGCAAATGCCAGCGTACTGACGCCGGTGAACTGCACCGAACGGAACACGCCGCCGAGATAGAGGATCACAAATGTCAGCCACTCCGGAGTATGCGCAGTCAGTAATGCGCAGGCCAGCAGCGCCAGCACATTGAGCGCGCCATTGATTAACAGTAGCTTTTTGAAACCCAGCCAGCGGATAAGCGGTGTAGTGGCAGGCTTGATGGAAAGATTACCGGCAAACACCGCCAGCACTAACAACCCGGCGTGGAACGGATCCATGCCGAATCCGACCTGAAACAGCAGCGGCAACAGAAATGGCACGGCGCTAATGGAGGCGCGAAACAGTGAACCGCCATACATGGTTACGCGAAATGTCGGCACTTTCATGGCGTCGAGGCGGATCATCGGCCATTTTGCGCGCTGAAAATGGCGCAGGGTAACAGCAAGTGTTAACGCGCCGAGTGCCAGCAAACCCAACGTTAGCGTACCTTGCGGATGTTCAGAACCTAACGCCTCCATAGCGTACACCAGGCTGACCATCGCCACAGAAGTGGCAATAAAACCCGGCAAGTCGAATGGACGGCGCTCCTCCTCGCGGATATTGGGGATAATGCGTAACGCCAGCGCAATCGCCAGCAGGCCCAGCGGCACATTAATAAAGAAGATCCAGCGCCAGTTGGCATAGTGGGTAATAAAACCGCCGAGCGGTGGACCAATAATGGGCGCGACCAGCGCGGGCCAGGTCAGCGTGGCGATAGCGGTAATGAGCTGGTGTTTCGGCGTGGTGCGCAACACCGCAAGACGGCCGACCGGCACCATTAACGCACCGCCGATGCCTTGTAAAATTCGCATCGAAACAAACATATCAACGCTGGTCGAAAGCCCGCAAAGCACCGAGGCGAGGGTAAAGATCGCCAGTGCCAGTGAGAAAACATTGCGCGCACCAAAGCGGTCGGCAATCCAGCCACTGGCGGGGATCAGCACTGCAAGTGTGATCAAATAGGCACTGATGCCAATATTGAGCGCGACGGCTTCCACCCCGAAGGTTTTCGCCATATCCGGCAACGCCGTGGCGATCACTGTGCCGTCGATAAACTCCATAAAGAAAGCGCCGGCTACCAGTAGCGCTGCGGGAGAAAGACCTCCTGTCTTTCGCGAAAGGGTGCTTTCACTCATTGTTGGGATGCCATTTGCAAAAATAATTGAAGATGCTAAAAATTTTTTTAGCGTGCTAACCGCAGGATTTATAATTGAATTTTTAACAAAGTTACTGCACTTTTGATTTTTGAAGCGTGATTTCCATCACATTGAACTTGCTTTTTGTGATGCAGGTCATATTATATGCGCATTGAGACGTAACACCTGCATAACACATCGCCGGAGTAACAAATGAAACTGCGTAAAATCCTGAAGCATATGTTTGAAACCTATTGCAAAACTTTCAAAGACGTACCGCCAGGCGCTATGTTCTGATGATAAAAAAACCTGCTGCGAGCAGGTTTTTTTATGCCCGCCATTCGATGGCAGAAGGGGACAAAACTACTCTTGCCAGGCATTTCCCGCTACTATGACGCCCTTTAGAAAAGGAGCCTCATATGTCGCAAATTCTTTCTGCTGAACAGGAACTGGTCTCTGATGTCGTCGCCTGCCAGCTGGTCATTAAACAAATCCTTGATGTTATTGACGTCATCGCGCCGGTTGAAGTGCGCGAGAAAATGGCGAACCAGTTAAAAAGCATCGATTTTACTACCCATCCGGCAGCCGCCGATCCGGTCACCCGCCGCGCTATCCAGAAAGCCATTGCGTTGATCGAACTGAAATTCACCCCGCAGGGTGAAGCGCACTGATTTTATTCTTGCTGTGTTACGTCTGTCGGTCTGTGACACAGCGGGGATTTTGAAACGTTGTTTTGATCAACAATAACGCCACTGAATTCAACCAACCTTGTACAAAAGGAGTCGGGAATGAAAAAAGTGGCGGTGTTGTTGGCGCCCGGTTTTGAAGAAGCGGAAGCGATTATCACCATTGATATTTTGCGCCGCTTGCAGATTGAGGTCGAAACGCTGGCCTGTGCGGGGTCCCGCGCGGTGGTCAGTTATCACAATATCCCCATGGTGGCAGACAGCACGCTGGCCGAGCGCTCGCAGACGCTGTATGACGCCATCGTGCTGCCCGGCGGTCCGCAGGGCAGTGTCAACCTCGCCGCCAACCCGGCAGTGCTGCAATTTATTGAACATCATGACGCGGCGGGCAAATTTATTTGCCCAATTTGTTCGGCCGCCGCGCGCGTGCTGGGGGCAAACGGCTTACTGAAAGGTCGCCGCTATGTTTGCTCCGGTGATTTATATGAAAACGTGCGCGACGGCGAATATGTTGATGCGCCAGTGGTCGAAGATGGCAACCTGATCAGCGGCAAAGGTCTGGGACGGGCTTTTGATTTTGCCTTAACCATAGCCGCGCGCCTGCAAGGGAATGAAATCGCGGCGCGAGATCACGCCGAGCATATCTACTATAGCTGGTGATTTTTCCGCCCGGATGCGTCCTGTATCCGGGCACAAGGATAAGCTGGCTGATGTTATGGATTATCCTGCTTTTACCCTTCTTATTTGTCAGACAAAAACGGCTGATTTTATGTGATAAATCGCTGAATTTATGTACGGAATTACTGTAATTCAGCCGTGTGATGCCGCTCTCCTATGGAGAATCAATTTCCCGCTAAAACTATTTCCAGCACAGAGCTCCAGTGACGTATGGACTCTAATGCCTTGTTTTATGAACTTTTAAAAGACCTGATGAGTTGTTTTCCCTACATAAAAGAATGCTAAAGCTGGAGTTTACCATGCACAAATTCACTAAAGCGTTGGCGGCCATCGGCCTGGCTGCAGTTATGTCACAATCCGCTATCGCTGAAACCATGAAGCTCGGATTTCTGGTTAAACAACCAGAAGAGCCATGGTTCCAGACGGAGTGGAGATTCGCCGACAAGGCAGGCAAAGATTTAGGTTTCGAAGTGATCAAAATCGCCGTCCCCGATGGTGAAAAAACCCTGAACGCCATTGATAGCCTGGCGGCCAGCGGCGCGAAAGGGTTTGTTATCTGTACTCCCGATCCGAAACTGGGCTCCGCAATTGTTGCCAAAGCGCGCGGTTACGACATGAAAGTCATTACCGTCGATGACCAGTTCGTCAACGCCAAAGGTGAGCCGATGAAATCGGTGCCGTTAGTGATGATGGCGGCGAGTGAAATTGGCGCACGTCAGGGCGATGAGTTGTACAAAGAGATGCAAAAACGCGGCTGGGATGTGAAACAGACCGGCGTGATGGCGATTACGGCTAACGAACTGGATACCGCTCGCCGGCGTACCACTGGCTCCATGGATGCGCTGAAAAAAGCCGGTTTCCCGGAAAAACAGATCTACCAGGTGCCGACAAAATCGAACGATATCCCCGGTGCATTTGATGCCGGTAACTCCCTGCTGGTACAGCATCCGGAAGTGAAACACTGGCTGGTGCTGGGTATGAATGACAACACCGTGCTTGGCGGCGTGCGTGCTACGGAAGGGCAGGGCTTTAAAGCGGCTGACGTTATCGGTATCGGCATTAACGGCGTGGATGCGGTGAGCGAGCTGTCCAAAGCGCAGGCGACGGGCTTCTTTGGTTCCCTGCTGCCAAGCCCGGACGTTCACGGCTACAAAACCAGTGAGCTGCTGTACAACTGGGTGACCAAAGGCGTGGAACCGCCAAAATTCACCGCCGTTACGGATGTGGTATTGATCACCCGCGATAACTTCAAAGAAGAACTGGCGAAAAAAGGACTGTAATTCTCTGTTGGTTGCGCTCCCCGCATAAGCGGGGAGCCAGACGTACAATGAACTGTTTTGCGGAGACGTTATGCAACAGTCTACTCCTTACCTCTCGTTTCGCGGCATCGGTAAGACATTCCCCGGTGTGAAAGCGCTCAGCGAGATCAGTTTTGATTGTTATGCCGGGCAGGTTCACGCCTTGATGGGCGAAAACGGCGCCGGTAAATCAACGCTACTTAAAATCCTCAGCGGCAACTACGCGCCGACGACCGGCACGCTGGTAATAAAAGGAGAAGAAGTCTCCTTTGCCGATACCACCGCCGCGCTCAACGCCGGGGTGGCCATTATTTACCAGGAGCTGCATCTGGTGCCGGAAATGACCGTCGCCGAGAACATCTATCTGGGCCAGTTGCCGCATAAAAGCGGCATTGTGAACCGCTCCCTGCTCAACTATGAAGCGGGTTTGCAGCTTCAGCATCTGGGGCTGGATATCGACCCACAAACGCCGCTGAAATACCTCTCTATCGGCCAGTGGCAGATGGTGGAAATCGCCAAGGCGCTGGCGCGTAACGCCAAAATAATCGCCTTTGATGAGCCAACCAGTTCCCTTTCTGCGCGTGAGATAGACAACCTGTTTCGCGTGATCCGCGAGCTGCGTAAAGAGGGGCGAGTCATCCTTTATGTCTCGCATCGCATGGAGGAGATATTTGCCCTGAGCGACGCCATCACTGTGTTTAAAGATGGCCGCTATGTGCGCACCTTTACCGATATGCAGCAGGTCAATCATGACCAGCTTGTACAGGCGATGGTTGGGCGCGAGCTGGGCGATATTTACGGCTGGCAGCCGCGCGAATATGGCGAGCAGCGCCTGCGCCTGGAGCAGGTGAAAGCGCCGGGCGTACGCACGCCGATTAGCCTGAGTGTGCGCAGCGGAGAAATCGTCGGCCTGTTTGGGCTGGTCGGTGCCGGGCGCAGCGAATTGATGAAAGGGCTGTTTGGCGGAACGCAGATCACCGAAGGGCAGGTGTTTATTGACGGCGAGCAGGTCAATATTCACAAACCTGCTCACGCCATCCGTGCCGGCATGATGTTGTGCCCGGAGGATCGCAAAGCCGAAGGCATTATTCCGGTGCACTCGGTACAGGAGAACATCAATATCAGCGCCCGGCGCAAATACATTCGCGCAGGGTGTCTCATCAACAGTGGCTGGGAGAGCGAAAACGCCGAGCACCATATTCGCTCGCTCAATATCAAAACCCCGAGTGCGGATCAGCTGATTATGAATCTGTCTGGTGGCAACCAGCAGAAAGCCATTCTTGGCCGCTGGTTGTCGGAAGAGATGAAGGTGATCCTGCTTGATGAGCCTACGCGTGGGATTGACGTTGGGGCGAAACATGAAATTTACAACGTGATTTATGCGCTGGCGGCACGTGGCGTGGCGGTGCTGTTTGCTTCCAGTGATTTGCCGGAAGTCCTTGGCGTCGCCGACCGTATTGTGGTCATGCGTGAAGGCGAAATAGCCGGTGAGTTGTTACACGGCCAGGGCGATGAACAGCAGGCGCTGAGCCTTGCGATGCCGAAAGTGAGTCAGGCTGTCGCCTGAGTGAGGAGAATACGATGTCATCTTTAACTACGTCCCGCGCGCCGAAGTCGGCGTTCAGCTTCGGGCGCATCTGGGATCAGTTCGGCATGCTGGTGGTGTTCGCCGTACTGTTCATTGGTTGCGCTGTTTTCGTGCCGAACTTTGCCTCTTTCGTCAATATGAAAGGGCTGGGGCTGGCGATTTCCATGTCCGGTATGGTGGCCTGCGGCATGCTTTTTTGCCTGGCCTCCGGTGATTTCGACCTTTCCGTCGCGTCTGTGATTGCCTGCGCCGGGGTGACCACGGCGGTGGTGATCAACCTTAGCGAAAGCCTGTGGATTGGGGTATTTGCCGGGTTGCTGCTCGGTGTGGTGAGCGGCTTTATTAACGGCTTTGTCATCGCACGTTTGAAAATCAACGCCCTGATAACCACACTTGCGACAATGCAGATTGTGCGCGGTTTGGCCTATATCATCTCTGATGGTAAAGCGGTCGGGATTGAAGATGAGCGCTTCTTTACGCTCGGTTATGCGAACTGGCTTGGCCTGCCTGCGCCTATCTGGCTGACGGTCGGCTGCCTGATTATTTTTGGCTTCCTGCTTAATAAAACCACCTTTGGTCGCAACACGCTGGCGATTGGTGGTAACGAAGAGGCGGCGCGGCTGGCGGGTGTGCCGGTAGTCAGAACCAAGATTATTATCTTTGTGCTCTCAGGCCTTGTGTCAGCGGCGGCGGGGATTATTCTTGCTTCACGTATGACCAGCGGACAGCCAATGACCTCGATCGGTTATGAGCTGATTGTCATTTCAGCCTGCGTGCTGGGTGGCGTATCGCTGAAAGGTGGCATCGGTAAAATTTCCTACGTTGTGGCCGGTATTTTGATTCTGGGGACCGTGGAAAACGCCATGAACCTGCTGAATATCTCTCCCTTCTCGCAATACGTTGTGCGCGGCTTGATCCTGCTGGCGGCGGTGATTTTCGACCGCTACAAACAAAAGGCCAAACGCACGGTTTGATGCTTTTTGCTTAAATTTTGCACACAACCTTATAGTGTAACTCCAGACCTTACCAGCCGCTAATCCGGCTGGTAAGTCATGTTTAAAATGGCGAGCAGCGTCACACTGTCTATACTTACATGGCTAATGATAATGAGACGTTAATGAAAAACGGCTCTCATCTGACACTGTAAGGAGGAAACCAGGGTGGAAGACGCACTAGCTATACCGCCTCTCATTTCCGGAAATTTTGCCTTTTTTTTCGATTTGGATGGCACCCTTGCGGATATCAAACCGCACCCGGATGATGTTTTTATCCCTGAAGATGTGCTGACCAGACTTTCATTGCTTGCTGAGCTAAATGACAGGGCGTTGGCATTGATTTCAGGGCGTTCAATTGCTGAGCTGGAACAGCTCGCCAAACCGTATCGTTTCCCGCTGGCCGGGGTACATGGGGCGGAGCGCCGCGATATCAATGGTCGAACCGAACGAATGACCTTACCGGAAACGGTTTTGCAGCCGCTGGAACGTGAATTACGGCATGGCATTGCGCCGTTAACCGGCGTTGAACTTGAAACTAAAGGGATGGCATTTGCACTGCATTATCGGCAGGCACTGCAGCATGAAGAGGCGGTCTTTGCCCTGGCAAAAACACTCATCGCGCACTACCCGCAGCTGGCAATGCAGCCGGGAAAATGTGTGGTCGAGCTGAAACCCTCTGGCATTCATAAAGGCGCCGCTATTGACGCGTTTATGCAAACGCCACCCTTTCTCGGCAAGAAACCGGTGTTTCTTGGCGACGATCTGACTGACGAACACGGGTTTAAAGCCGTTAACAAACTTGGCGGCATATCGATAAAAGTCGGCCCGGGCGCAACACAGGCAATGTGGCGTCTGGCTGGCGTGAATGATGTCTATAAATGGCTTGAACAACTTGTCGACCATCAACAACAAGAACAACGGGCGCTAACAAACAGGAGAGATGGCTATGAGTCGCTTAGTCGTAGTATCTAATCGTATTGCTCCGCCTGACGATAGAAAATCCAGCGCTGGCGGGCTGGCTGTGGGGATCCTTGGGGCGCTAAAAGCGACCGGTGGGCTGTGGTTTGGCTGGAGCGGGGAGATCGGTGACGAGGATCAACCGCTAAAAAAGGTCACGAAAGGGAATATTACCTGGGCCTCTTTTAACCTCAGCGAAGATCATTACGAACAGTATTATTCGCAATTTTCCAACGCGGTGCTGTGGCCCGCTTTCCACTATCGTCTGGATTTGGTTAAGTTCCAGCGCGAGGCGTGGGAAGGCTACCAGGATGTCAACGCGCTGCTGGCTGACAAGCTGCTGCCGCTGATTAAAGACGACGACATTCTGTGGATCCATGATTACCACCTGTTGCCGTTCGCCAGCGAGCTGCGTAAGCGCGGCGTCAACAACCAGATCGGCTTCTTCCTGCATATTCCGTTCCCGACCCCGGAAATTTTCAACGCCTTGCCACCGCATGCCGAGTTGCTTGAGCAGCTGTGTGATTATGACCTGCTGGGCTTCCAGACCGAAAGCGATCGCCTGGCTTTCCTCGACAGCTTGTCGATGCAAACAAGGCTTACCACGCGTGGTGGTAAAGAGCATGTTGCCTGGGGCAAAAACTTCCGCACCGAAGTCTACCCCATCGGTATTGAGCCGCAAGAAATCGCGCAACAAGCCGCAGGGCCGCTGCCGCCCAAACTGGCACAACTGAAAAATGAACTGAAGAATGTGAAAAACATCTTCTCGGTAGAGCGTCTGGATTATTCCAAAGGCTTGCCGGAACGCTTCCTGGCGTATGAAACACTGCTGGAGAAGTTCCCTCAGCACCACGGTAAGATCCGTTATACGCAGATAGCGCCCACCTCGCGTGGCGAAGTGCAGGCCTATCAGGATATTCGTCATCAACTGGAAACCGAAGCCGGGCGCATCAACGGGAAATACGGTCAGCTTGGCTGGACGCCGCTCTATTACCTCAACCAGCATTTTGATCGCAAAGTGTTGATGAAGGTATTCCGCTATGCGGAAGTCGGGCTGGTGACGCCGCTGCGTGACGGGATGAACCTGGTGGCGAAAGAGTATGTGGCGGCTCAGGATCCTGAAAATCCGGGGGTGTTAATTCTTTCGCAGTTTGCCGGTGCGGCGAACGAGCTGACGTCGGCGCTGATCGTTAACCCTTACGATCGTGATGATGTCGCGGCGGCGATGGACAAGGCATTAAGGATGCCGCTGGCGGAGCGTATTTCGCGTCATGCGGAGATGCTCAAAGTTATCAAGGAGAATGATATCCATCACTGGCAGCAGAGGTTTATCAGCGATTTAAAGCGCATCACGCCACGTAGCGCACAAAGCCAGCTACAAAGCAAAGTGGCGACCTTCCAAAAGCTAGCCTGAGGTAACAACGCTCCCGCTTATGCGGGGGCGTTCTACGCGCTTAACGGTACTAACAGCACATCAACTTCACTGGCCTGGACAATGCTTTTCGCCGAGCAGACGGCGCGCGAGAAGAACGTCTGATTGTGATTACCACACACCACTAAATCGACATCCTGGGTGCGACAAGTATGCAGAATGTTCTTGCTCAGCTCGCCGGAGGCAATCAGCGCCTGTTCGATAGGATAATTCGCGTTGCGCACCAGCTCATCCAGAAACTGCTGCGTCTCTTCCTGCAACACCTCACGGACGTTTTCCATCATCGGCGCTGCAAGCTGGTTATATAATTCCGGGTCAGCGGCTAAGGTAATCAGTGTGATACGGGCACCGGAAGGGCGGGCAATATCGACCGCTTTTGCCAGCAATTGTTGGCTTTCTGGCGTAACGGCTACGGCGACCAAAAGATGTGCATAAGCCATTTTTACTCCCCGATTGAATCAAATTTTTCTCACCATTACTCCGATTCTTAAACCAGCGCAACCTGTGAATATGGCAGGGATGTGAAGGTTATCATAAATATTCATTAATTATTCTTACGTAACGGTATGGTCGCGCTTTAATCACCTTAACCGATTTTAAAAGCTTAACTAAAATTAAGAGAATTTAAGATCGAATTGTTAAATTATCAATCATAAAGATTAACAAAAATGCAATGGTTACTTCGGGTGATTAATTAAGATCGCTTAAAACATAATGTATTGTTTTATATAACTTTTTATTTTTGTTTCTTAAGTAGACACATTTTGTCAAATGTAAATAGGGCAGCATCCTAATCCTCCGACCAGTTAGCGTGGGTAAGAGAGCGTTTTGCATGCCTATTCGGACAATTGGAATAGAAAAGGGGGCTGATCGCGCAAAAAAACATCAATTCACAAGCGAGACTGATAGATTTCTTGTCCATATTCACGCAAATTATGTGACGTGGATCACAAAAATTTCAAATTTCCGCACTGGTCAGATTGTATGTGGCAGCACCTACGAGTACAGTTGCGTCGAATTAGGAAAAATCTTAGTTCTTTGTAAGAAATGATTAAGAACGTTATAAGGCAATTAACATTTGAGCGAAGCGCCTTATCGCAAGATCCTAGTCAGTTATGCATTTAGCCTTTCTTTTTTATACCGGGTTTTTTCCCGGCGACATCACGGGGTGCGGCTTAGCCGCATAAGATACAAGTTGGTTATTCGGGATGGGAAAAATGCATACATCCGAGTTGCTGAAACATGTTTATGACATTAATTTGTCGTATTTACTTCTTGCTCAGCGTTTGATCAGCCAGGACAAAGCGTCCGCCATGTTCCGTCTTGGTATTAATGAAGAGATGGCGACCACACTGGTTGAGTTAACCCTTCCGCAAATGGTGAAGCTGGCTGAAACCAATCAGCTGATTTGCCAGTTCCGTTTTGACAATCATCAGACCATCACTCGTCTGACCCAAGAGTCACGTGTGGACGATTTACAGCAAGTTCACACCGGGATTTTACTTTCAACCCGCCTGCTGAATGAGTCCTCACAGACTGGCGACGCGGCCCGGAAGAAAAGGGCATAACGATGAGCGAAAAAAGCATTGTTCAGGAAGCACGCGATATTCAGTTAGCAATGGAACTGATTACGCTGGGTGCGCGTTTACAAATGTTGGAGAGTGAGACGCAGCTTAGCCGCGGTCGTCTTATCAAACTCTACAAAGAGTTGCGTGGTAGCCCGCCGCCAAAAGGTATGCTGCCATTCTCCACCGACTGGTTTATGACCTGGGAACAAAACATCCACGCGTCTATGTTCTGTAACGCATGGCAATTTTTGTTAAAAACAGGCCTTTGCAGCGGCGTTGACGCAGTCATCAAAGCATACCGACTTTACCTCGAACAATGCCCTCATGCTGAGGAAGGACCGCTGCTGGCGCTGACCCGCGCCTGGACGCTGGTTCGTTTCGTGGAAAGCGGAATGCTGGAGTTGTCTCGCTGCAATTGCTGTGGTGGTAATTTTATTACTCACGCGCATCAGCCTGTTGGTAGCTTTGCCTGCAGTTTATGCCAGCCGCCGTCCCGCGCGGTAAAAAGACGTAAACTTTCCCAGGATGCTGCCGATATTATTCCACAACTGCTGGATGAACAGATCGATCAGGCTGTTTAACCGAATACAGGTGGAAACACTCCAGCAGCGGTGCAGTTATGCCGCTGCTTTTTTTTTACCTGCTACTCGCGTTAACCCTTTGAAATGTTTATCCCGAGCCTTAGTCATTAGCAGAAGGATGATGTCGTGCTTATCGTATTAGGTTACCTGGTTGTTCTTGGTGCAGTCTTTGGCGGTTATATGATGACCGGCGGAGAACTTGGGGCACTTTATCAACCGTCTGAACTGATCATCATCGGGGGCGCGGGGGTAGGTGCATTCATCGTTGGCAACAACGGTAAAGCCATCAAAGGAACGCTGAAAGCGATGCCTTTGCTGTTTCGCCGTTCGAAGTACACCAAAAGTATGTATATGGACTTGCTGGCGCTGCTGTATCGCCTGATGGCGAAATCACGTCAGCAAGGGATGTTCTCGCTGGAACGGGATATTGAAAACCCGAAAGAGAGCGAGATTTTCGCCAGCTACCCGCGCATTCTCGCGGATGCGACGATGCTTGAATTTATCGTGGATTATCTGCGACTTATCATCAGCGGCAATATGAATACCTTCGAAATTGAAGCGCTGATGGATGAAGAGATTGAGACCCATGAAAGTGAAGCCGAAGTCCCGGCGAACGCGCTGGCGATGGTCGGTGACTCACTTCCGGCGTTCGGTATCGTGGCGGCGGTAATGGGGGTGGTACATGCGCTGGCCTCGGCGGATCGTCCGGCGGCGGAGTTGGGTGCGCTGATTGCGCATGCGATGGTGGGAACTTTCCTCGGTATTTTGTTGGCATACGGTTTTATCTCTCCGCTGGCAAGCGTACTTCGCCAGAAGAGTGCGGAAACCGCCAAAATGATGCAGTGCGTGAAGATAACCCTGCTGTCGAACCTGAACGGTTATGCGCCGCCGATCGCGGTTGAGTTTGGTCGTAAAACACTTTACTCCAGCGAGCGCCCGTCGTTTATCGAACTGGACGAACATGTTCGTGCGGTCAGAAACCCTAACCAACAGACGACGACTGAGGACGCATGAAAAACCAGTCCCATCCGATCGTCGTAGTTAGACGAAAAAAACATAAAGGCCACGGTGGCGGCGGACACGGCTCCTGGAAAATTGCCTATGCCGACTTTATGACGGCGATGATGGCGTTTTTCCTGGTGATGTGGCTTATCTCCATCTCCAGCCCGAAAGAGCTTATCCAGATTGCGGAGTATTTCCGCACGCCGCTGGCAACTGCGGTCACGGGTGGGCCGAGAATTTCGAATAGCGACAGCCCGATCCCGGGCGGTGGCGATGACTACACACAGCAACAGGGCGAAGTACAAAAACAGCCCAATATTGACGACCTGAAAAAACGCATGGAGCAGTCGCGCTTGAGTAAATTGCGCGGCGATCTGGACCAGTTGATTGAAGCCGATCCCAAACTGCGCGCATTGCGTCCGCATTTGAAAATCGACCTGGTACAGGAAGGGTTGCGTATACAGATTATCGATAGCCAGAACCGGCCGATGTTTAAAACCGGCAGCGCGGAAGTCGAACCTTATATGCGCGATATTTTACGGGCGATTGCGCCAGTACTGAATGGGATCCCGAACAAAGTGAGCCTCTCTGGTCACACCGACGATGCCCCTTACGCTAACGGCGATAAAGGGTACAGCAACTGGGAGCTTTCCGCCGATCGCGCTAACGCGTCGCGCCGTGAGCTGGTTGCCGGTGGCCTGGATGATGGCAAAGTGATGCGCGTTGTTGGCATGGCGGCAACCATGCGCCTGGTCAACCGCGGCCCGGATGAAGCAATCAACCGCCGAATTAGTCTTTTGGTGCTGAATAAACAAGCAGAAGCGGCCATTCTGCATGAGAACGCCGAAAGTCAGAGTGCGCCAATAAGCGCGATTACACAGCCAGAGCCAGTGGCAGCGGCAGCACCCGCGCCAGCAGCCTCGTCTCCGGCAGCAGTTCCTACGTCGCCACAAGCCAATCCGAGGTGATAGCGTGAGCATGGATATTAGTGATTTTTACCAAACATTCTTTGATGAGGCCGACGAACTGTTGGCCGATATGGAACAACATTTATTGGACCTGGTGCCGGAAGCGCCGGATTCAGAACAGCTCAACGCCATCTTCCGTGCTGCTCACTCTATTAAAGGCGGTGCGGGTACATTTGGCTTTACCATCTTGCAGGAAACAACTCACCTGATGGAGAACCTGCTTGATGAGGCTCGGCGTGGCGAGATGCAGCTCAACACCGACATTATCAACCTGTTTTTGGAAACCAAAGATATTATGCAGGAACAGCTCGATGCCTATAAAAGCTCGTCAGAGCCAGATGCCGCAAGCTTCGAATACATCTGCAATGCCCTGCGCCAGCTGGCGCTGGAGGCAAAAGGAGAGGTCGTTCCTGCCGCTGCGAATGGTGCAAAACTCTCGGTTGTTGAGACCGCACTGGCATCTGATGCGACAGCGCCCGCCGCTGAAAATGACGGTAAATTACGAATCGTTCTTTCTCGCCTGAAAGAGAATGAAGTTGACTTACTCGAAGAGGAGTTGGGCAACCTCGGCACGCTGAGCGATGTGGTGAAGGGGAAAGATACCCTGAGCGTGACTATCGACGGCGGCGTGGGCGAAGACGACATTATCGCGGTGCTGTGCTTTGTTATCGAAGCGGATCAAATCGCTTTCGAAAAAGCGGCACCCGCGCCCGCGGCAGCAGAAACGGCTGTTGAAGCCCCGGCTGAAGTGGCTGAAGCGCCGGCAGCAGCGGCTGTTCCGGCGGTGCAGGCGGCTCCGGCTGCGGCACCTGCGCTGAAAGCGGTAACGAAAGAGCAACCGGCAGGCCGTGAAAAACCGGCAGCCCGCGCCAGTGAATCGACCAGTATCCGTGTTGCGGTCGAAAAAGTTGACCAGTTGATCAACCTGGTAGGCGAACTGGTTATTACCCAGTCCATGCTGGCACAGCGTTCGAACGAGCTGGACCCGGTGACGCACGGTGATTTGATCACCAGCATGAGCCAGTTGCAACGCAACGCCCGCGACCTGCAGGAATCGGTGATGTCCATCCGTATGATGCCGATGGAATACGTCTTCAGCCGCTTCCCACGCCTGGTTCGCGATCTGGCGAGCAAGCTTGATAAACAAGTGGAACTGACGCTGCAGGGCAGCTCAACTGAACTTGATAAAAGCTTGATCGAACGCATTATTGACCCGTTAACGCACTTGGTGCGTAACAGCCTCGACCACGGTATTGAAACGCCGCAAAAACGTGTGGAAGCAGGGAAGTCGCCTATCGGCAACCTGATCCTTTCGGCGGAACACCAGGGCGGGAACATCTGTATTGAAGTGACCGACGATGGCGCAGGTCTGAACCGTGAACGTATTCTGGCGAAAGCGATTTCGCAGGGGATGGCCGTACACGAGAACATGACCGATGAAGAAGTGGGCATGCTGATTTTCGCGCCGGGCTTCTCCACCGCTGAACAGGTAACTGACGTTTCCGGACGCGGCGTGGGCATGGACGTGGTGAAACGTAACATCCAGGAGATGGGCGGCCACGTTGAAATCAAATCGAAACAGGGCACCGGGACGACCATTCGTATCCTGCTGCCGCTGACGCTGGCGATCCTCGACGGCATGTCAGTAAAAGTGAACAACGAAGTCTTTATCCTGCCGTTGAACGCGGTGATGGAATCGCTGCAACCGCGTGAAGAGGATCTGCATCCGCTGGCCGGTGGTGAGCGCGTGCTGGAAGTGCGCGGCGAATACCTGCCGCTGGTTGAATTGTGGAAAGTCTTTGATGTTATGGGCGCGAAAACCGAGGCTACGCAGGGGATTGTCGTTATTCTGCAAAGCGCGGGTCGTCGCTATGCATTGCTGGTTGATCAACTGATTGGTCAGCATCAAGTGGTGGTGAAAAACCTGGAAAGCAACTATCGCAAAGTGCCGGGCATTTCTGCTGCCACTATCCTTGGGGATGGTAGCGTCGCGCTGATTGTTGACGTATCAGCGTTGCAGGGATTGAATCGTGAACATCGTATGGCGCACACAGCCGCCTGATTTAGTTAAGAAGGTATAAAACATGACCGGTATGAGTAATGTAGCAAAACTGGCGGGCGAGCCATCAGGTCAGGAGTTCCTGGTTTTCACTCTGGGCGATGAAGAATACGGAATCGATATTCTCAAAGTGCAGGAAATTCGTGGCTATGATCAGGTGACCCGAATCGCCAATACCCCCGACTTTATCAAAGGCGTCACCAACCTTCGCGGTGTGATTGTGCCGATTGTCGACCTGCGCGTGAAGTTCAGCCAGGGCGATGTCGAGTATGATGACAACACGGTTGTTATCGTGCTGAATCTCGGTCAGCGCGTGGTGGGGATTGTGGTTGATGGTGTTTCCGACGTCCTGTCGCTGGCATCTGACCAGATCCGCCCGGCACCGGAATTCGCGGTCACGCTGTCGACTGAATACCTGACCGGCCTCGGCGCGCTCGGCGACCGTATGCTGATTCTGGTAAACATTGAGAAACTGCTCAACAGCGAAGAAATGGCGCTGCTGGATATCGCTGCCACGCACGTAGCGTAATAATCACGCCAGTCGCGTAATAATAAAGGTGGATGAAGCTGCTTCATCCGCCTTTATTTTTGTTCTTTTTCTGCCGCTATAATATATATCCTTCATCCCCGCTTAATTTCTATTTCATAAAGTTCTCTTACTTCTCGTTACGGCTGGTCATATATTGTGATGTTTATCACAATTCAAGGTATATATCTTTCGGGAAATTAATGAATTAGGCATTAATCATTCTCTAACTCAATGATTTAAAATCATAAAATCATCATCGGTTTATGGTGCTTACGCCGTTGCGTTTAAGTGGTTGAAGCGCGCAGCGTAAACTAAATTTCTGTTATTCCTGCTTTAATTGTTTGCGTGTTTTTCTTATTTCGGTGGCTAATTAATTGCGCGGTGAAATAAACAGCACGCGGTATTTTCGGAGGTGGAAACATGAACAGAAAATTACTTTATGTGCTGGTAAGTGGTGTTCTGGTAATGGCCGCGCAAAGCGCGCGTGCGGTCACCAGTAGCGGGACGATTGGCGCGACCCTGACGTTGACTAACGGCTGCCTGATTAATGGCTCGCCAAGCCAGAACGGGATCAACTTTGGTACGCTTGATTTTGGTACGCATCCGGCAACGTTTTCACAGCTCACCACCCAGCTCACCAACGCAAGCGGCGGTAACAGTTTCGGTATTCAATGTACGACAACCGATTACACCGTGCAGGTAACCGGCAACACCAACTCTACCGCGCCGGGCACCGTGGTCGGCACACCGGGAACGCCTGCCCGTTATCTGGTCAATGCGGCCAATACCACGCAAGGCGTTGCCTACAGCCTTTATAGCGATAGCGGCTTCAGCAACGTCATCACCAACAACACCAACATTCCTCGCGCTTCAACGACCGGTGGTGTCGATAACTACACGCTCTATGGGCGGATCTCCGGCGGTGGCAACAGCGTTAGCGTCGTACCGGGTACCTATACCGATACGATCAATGTGAGCGTGACGTACTAAACCTCCCCAGATGATGCCAGGCGGCATGCGCGTTTCCCTGCGGGGGAATCGGGGATCTCTGCGCGTCATTTCTGGGCTGCTCTTGTTCGCGATGATGGCCCCGCAGGGTGCCTTTGCGGTGACGACGCAAACCTTCACCGTGGGCGCAACCATCGCGCCCGGCTGTTCAGTGGTGAGCGGCAGCGGCGGGGCACTCGGCTCACTCAATTTTGGCACCCGCAGCGGCGTGCAGAGCGGGCAGGTCACCGCCAGTTTCGTGCCTGGCGCGTCGTTCTCGCTGGGCTGCACGCCCGGCGTGGCGCTGAGTATGAGTATCAACGGCGGGCAGAACTACGCAAACGTGCGCAACATGCAACGCAGCGGCGGTACAGATCGCGTGCCTTATCGCCTCTATACCAGCAGCACGCTGGCGGCAAATACCGAGATCGGCGTTAACCAGGCCGTCTCTGTCGCTTACAACAATAGCAACACTATCTCGCTGACGATTTTCGGTGCGGCGCAGCTAACCGGGTTCAGCCCGGCGGGAACCTATACCGATCAACTCACTGTGACATTGTCATGGTAACAAGGGAGAAGGCGATGAAGGTCATTTCGACGGGTCGCGCGGCGGGCGTGCTGTGTACCTGTGCGCTGACGCTTAGCGCGGGCAACGTTTTTGCGGCGGCCACTATTCTGCTCTGGCCCATCGATCCGTGGCTCAGCGCCACCAGCAACGCGACCGAATTATGGATCCAGAACCAGGGTGAAGCGCCCACCACCATGCAGGTGCGCATTGTCCGCTGGCAGCAGGAAAGGGGGCTTGAACGCTACCAGCAACAAAACGAGATCGTTGCCAGCCCACCGATTGTGAGAATCGAAAAAGAGAGCAAACAGCTGATTCGCCTGATCAAGCAGGCGTCAATCCCGGCGGGTGTCGAACAGGCTTATCGCATCATCGTTGATGAGATCCCGCAGCCGGAAAACAGCGACAAACCGCAGATTGGCCTCAAGCTGCAAATGCGCTACTCGATTCCGCTCTTTGTCTATGGCACCGGCATCGAAACTCACACCAGCGGCGCGCATCATGCGCTGGTAGATACCAAAGATTTACGCTGGCGGGTGAGCCGGGACAACGGCAAACCGGCCCTGGAAGTGCGTAACAATGGTGATGTCCATGTCCGCTTAAGCAAAGTCAGCGTACGGCAAGGCGGGCAAACGCGGCAGGTTGCCGAGGGACTACTCGGTTATGTGCTGCCGCACAGTGTGCGTAGCTGGCCGCTACCCGCGGGTATCAGTAATCCAGTGGAAATGAAGGCGACGATCAATGCCAGGGAAAGCGAATGGCAGTCGTCCGCGGGCAACTGATTTTAACGGGCACTTTTATGCTGCTGGCGTGTTCAGCACGGGCACAACAGGGCGATGATATGCTCCCGCCGCCGCCCGATGCGCACGCCATCAACGAGCACGCTGTATACCATTTAAGCCTGGTGATTAACCATTACGATACCCGGCGGGTGGTGCCCGTGACCCGGCGGCAGAACGCTTTTTTTGTCTCCAGCGCCGATCTCCTGCAGGCCGGGCTGCCTGCTGAGCATCTACCGCAAGGGGAGGTCAATGTGTCGGCACTGGCGAATGTGCGCGCCGATTATGACAGCGCGGGTCAGCGTCTGCTGCTCTCGGTACCCGGTGAGTGGGTGCCGGAGCGTGCTACGGCGTTTAACTCGGGTCTGCGGCGCACGACACCGAAATATGGCCAGGGCGCGTTACTCAATTACGATGTCTACACCAGCACCACCGAACACATCGGCGGTCAGGCGGCGCTGTGGCATGAGTTTCGCTACTTCAACGGCAACGGCGTGCTCTCCTCAACCGGTGCACTGCGTAAGACACTTTCCGGTAGCCTCAGGCAGCAGGAAGGGTATATGCGTTATGACACCACCCTCACGTTTACCGATGAAGATGACGCCACGCAGTGGAGCGTGGGCGATGTTATTTCCGATGCATTAACCTGGAGCAGCAGTGTGCGTATCGGCGGCGTCAGTTACGGGCGCGACTTCTCCCTGCGCCCGGATCTGGTCACCTGGCCACTGCCCGCGTTTTCCGGCGAAGCGGCAGTGCCGACCTCGGTGGATGTGTTTATTAATGGCTATCGCGCCGGGAACACGCAGTTACAACCGGGCCCCTTCACGCTGACCAATATGCCCTATATCAACGGCGCGGGGGATGCCGTGCTGGTTACCACGGATGCGCTGGGGCGCCAGGTCAGCACCACCTTGCCTTTTTATGTCGCCAGCGATTTGCTCAAACCCGGCTTAAGCGACGGAGCGATTACCGTGGGGGCGCTGCGGCGCAATTACGGCGTCGAGAATATTGACTACGGGACGCTGGTGGCCAGCGGATCGTATCGCTATGGAGTGAGCGATTATTTAACCCTCGAAGGGCATGGCGAAGCGGCGCAGTCTCTGACGCTGGGCGGCGCGGGCGCGGTGCTGAAACTCGGGCGGCTTGGCGTGGTGAACGGGGCATGGACGCAAAGCCGCATGTCTGGCGATAACGGCAGCCAGCTTGCCTGGGGGTATCAGTACAATACCCGCCTGTTTAGCGTTAATACGCAGCACAGCCGACGTGATCGCGGCTTTGGCAATCTGGCGCTCTACGACCAGCGCAACCTCTACAACAACGAGCAAAGCAACGGGCAGCGGCCTGTCGCCAGCCTGAGCCGCAACACGGATCAATATGCGCTGACGGTTAATATGGGCGATTTCGGCAACGTGGGCGCGGCATGGATCGGTGTACGCAGCTTTGATAATAAAAAGACGGAACTGCTCAACCTCTCCTGGAGCCGCAATCTGTGGGGCGGCAGTAGCCTTTATCTGGCGGCGAGCCGTGATAACCAGCAGGGCGACTGGACATTTGCCCTGTCGCTGCAAATACCGATTGGCGACATGGATAGCGCAGCGGTGAGTATGGAGCGAACCCCCGATAGCGGCTCCACCGAGCGTATCAACTATAACCACGCCATGCCGACCGATGGCGGTTTTAGCTGGAACATGGCTTTTGCGCACCAGTCGCAGGCGAAAAATTACCAGCAAGGCACGCTGGGCTGGCGCAATAACAATGTCGAGTTGCAGAGCGGCGGTTACGGCGAAAGCGACATGCTGACATGGTGGGGCGAAGCGCTGGGGTCGCTGGTGTTGATGGATGGCCAGCTATTTGCCGCCAACCGCATCAATGACGCGTTTGCGCTGATCAGTACCGGCGGTCATGGCGGTGTGCCAGTGAACTATGAAAATCAGCCGGTGGGTGAAACCAACCGTGACGGCTATCTGCTGGTGAGCGGGGTATCTGCCTATTACCCGGCCAGTTACAGCATTAATACGCTGAACTTACCGGCGGATACGCAACTGAAAGATACCGAGCGCAAAATTTCGCTGCGTCGGCGCAGTGGCTATCTGGTGGAATTTCCGATGGTGCAGGAGCGCGTCGCCAGCGTGATCCTGCATGATGAAAACGGCGAAGCCATTCCGCTTGCCAGCGAAGTTGAACGGGCGGGTAAAGCCACGGCCATTGTCGGCTATGACGGCATTGCGTGGCTGGAAAATCTGGATGAAGCCAATGCGCTGCATGTCCGTTTGCCGGATGGCAAAACCTGCGACACCCGCTTCACGCTGCTCGCGAATCCTGACCATAAATTGCAAACCTACGGGCCACTGACCTGCCGGAGGAACCCCTGATGCGTCGGCTACTTCTTCTTTTATTACTCCTGAGTAGCGGGTCAGCGTGGTCGGCCTGTACGGTCAGCACGACCAGTGGGGCGTTCGGCACGGTGACCTCGTTTGTGCTTAACGCCTCGGCGCAAAACACCACCGCCAGCCTGATTGTGCGCTGCGACGCGGCGCTCAACCTGCTCACCAACGACTCGATTACCCTGACGCTGACCGGGGCGAGCGCTACCGCCTCGAACCGGGGCGTCATGAAACGGTCTGATAATGCCGCCGTGACGGATGTGATCCCGCTCCGTGTCTGCGGCCAGGCCAACTGCGCAAATAATAGCGAAGCGACTATCAGCGGCAACAGCTACACCTGGAACGGCTCAGCCTTGCTGGCGTTATTGGGCACACGAACCTACACCTTGCCGCTCTATTTCCTCACCGTACCGGGGCAAAACGTCAGCGCCGGGCCTTATACGGTGACGCTCAATTTTAGCGTCGCGTATAACGTCTGTTCGGTGGGGATTTTAGGGTTCTGTTCGACAGCACAAACGGGCACGGCGACCACCAGCCTGCAGGTCAACGGCACCATCACCAACGACTGCACCACCATCAGTGCACCGAACGTTAATTTTGGCAGTGCGCCACTGGTGCGCAACTTCCCGACCATTTCGCAATCTATTGCCATCACCTGTACGAAAGGCATGGTTTACACCGTCGGCATCAACAACGGCGGCTACTACAACGGCAGCGCGCGGAATATGGCCAGCGGCAGCAACCGGCTCAGTTATGAGATTTACAAAGGGGCAACCACCAACCGCTGGGGCAGCGCCGGCGCGGAGCGCTGGTCAAGCGGCGTCTCATCGCAGGTTAGCACCGATGGCCTGCTGCGAACCTACAATTACACCGCGCAAATTTTGACGTCGCAGACCACGCCGCCGGGGGGAACATATAGTGATACCTTAACTGTGGATATCGCGTTTTAAGTCATAATTTAATTCCCTTTCGCAAATGTAAAGTTCCGTGGCCGCATGCCGATAACACCGTTAAGAACTTATCAAGAAGGTGTTGCATGTTGAACCGTATCCGCGTCGTTACTCTGCTTATGAGCGTGCTGGTGGTCTTTGCCTTGTTGCAGCTTGTCTCTGGTGGCCTGTTTTTTTCGTCGCTTAAGCAAAACCAGCAAAGTTTTGCGGTCTCCAATGACCTGCGCATGCAACAGACGGAATTAGGTAAAGCCTGGGAGTTGATGCTGCAAACGCGTATCAACCTGAGCCGTTCCTCGGCGCGGATGTTGCTGGATCCGAGCAACCAGCAGAGCAGTGCGAAAACCGATTTGCTGAACAGCGCGAAAGCGTCGCTTGCCGATGCGGCAAAACATTACGATGCCTTCCGCGCGCTGCCATCGCTGCCGGAAACTGACGCCGCGCGCCAGACGCTGGATGAGAAATACCGCACCTACAATGCCGCGCTGGCGGAACTGGTGCAGTTCCTTGAAGCCGGCAATATTAACGGCTTTATGGCGCAGCCGACGCAGGGGATGCAAAACGCCCTTGGCGATGCGATGAAGAAATACGCGGATTTGAGTGAAGGCTTGTATCGCAATGCCTGGGAACAGAGTGTCAGTGATTACAATTTTGCCAAATGGCAGATGGCGATCCTGGCGCTGGCGCTGGTGATCGTGCTGGCCGGGGTCTGGTATGGCATTCGCCGTATTCTGCTGTCGCCGTTGTCGTCGGTCATTGCCCACATCCGTGAAATCGCCGGTGGCAACCTGACACATTCGCTGACCATTGCTGGTCGCAGTGAAATGACCGAGCTGGCGCAGAGCGTTGACCATATGCAGAACGCGCTGATCGAAACGGTGACCAACGTTCGCCAGGGTTCAGATGCCATTTATGCCGGAACCAGTGAAATCGCCGCCGGCAACAACGATCTCTCGTCCCGTACGGAAGAGCAGGCGTCCGCGCTCGAGCAGACCGCCGCCAGTATGGAAGAGTTGACCGCCACGGTGAAACAGAACGCCGATAACGCCCGTCAGGCTGCACTGCTGGCGCAGAGTGCGTCGGAAACGGCAGAGCGCGGCGGTAAAGTGGTCAACAGCGTGGTAAAAACCATGCACGACATTGCGGGCAGTTCGCAAAAAATTGCCGATATTATTAGTGTGATTGACGGCATTGCTTTCCAGACCAATATCCTGGCGCTGAACGCCGCGGTGGAAGCCGCGCGAGCGGGCGAGCAGGGGCGTGGTTTCGCCGTGGTCGCCGGAGAAGTGCGCAATCTTGCCAGCCGCAGTGCGCAGGCGGCGAAAGAAATTAAAGGCTTAATTGAAGATTCTGTCTCCCGTGTCGATACCGGTTCTGTGCTGGTGGAGAGCGCAGGGGAGACGATGTCGGACATCGTTAACGCGGTAACCCGGGTGAACGACATTATGGGTGAGATCGCCTCGGCTTCTGATGAACAGAGCCGCGGCATCGATCAGGTTGCGCTGGCGGTATCCGAAATGGATCGCGTCACGCAGCAAAACGCGTCACTGGTACAACAATCGGCAGCCGCAGCGGCCGCCTTAGAAGAACAAGCCAGTTTGTTGACGCAGGCGGTATCTGCTTTCCGCCTTTCTTCTGTATCCGGCAAACCGGCGTCGCGTGCTACAACTCCGGCAGCAGGCAGCGCTCAGACCCCGGCGCGGAGTCGCCAACTTGTAACCGGACAAGAGGATAACTGGGAAACATTTTAGCAGTTCTTAACCGCGGACTTTTTCCGCCAGATGGGGCGTTAATGTTAAATCGTATTCGCATCTCGACAACACTTTTTTTGATTTTGATCGTGTGTGGCATTTTACAGGTTGGCAGTAACGGGTTGTCTTTCTGGGCATTTAAAGAGAGCACTTCACACTTACAAGAAGTAGAAAACAGTAATCACCAGCGCAGCGCATTAATGCAGATGCGGGCCACGCTGCTTCAGGCCAGCACCGCGTTGAACAAAGCCGGGACGTTAACGGCGCTGAGTTATCCGCCGGATGACATCAAGGCGCTGATGACCCAGGCGAAAGCCAGCCTCAAGCAGTCGGCAGAGGTAGAGAAAGAGTTTCTTGGCCTGAAGGTGATGACACCGGAAGGCAAAAAATTACAGGAAATCACGCAGGCCAGTTACACCGCCTGGCGCGGTGACCTGGAGCACCAGGCGACCTGGCTTGAAAACAACCAGCTGTCGGACTTTATGACCGCGCCGGTGCAGGAGTCGCAGGATAAGTTTGATGCCAGTTTCAGTGCGTGGGAGAAACACATTAACCACTTTACTGAACAGGCGAGAGCGGATGGTGAAAGTAATTATCATCGCTCGGCGGTGATTTTTGTCGTGGTGGTTATTCTTGCCGCGTTATTGACCAGCGCCGCGTTGTTCTGGTCGCGCAAGATGATTGTCCAGCCGCTGGCGGTGGTCAGCAGCCACTTTGACAGCATCGCTGAAGGCAATCTGGCACGACCGATTGCCGTTGAGGGGCGTAACGAGATCTCGGCGATTTTTACCAGCCTGAAAAAGATGCAAACTGCGTTACGCACCACGGTGAGCGATGTCCGCCAGGGCAGCTACGCGATGCATACCGGTATCTCGGAAATCGCGGCGGGCAACAATGATTTATCGTCGCGAACGGAGCAGCAGGCGGCGTCGCTGGCGCAAACCGCGGCCAGCATGGAGCAGTTAACGTCGACGGTAAGCCAGAACGCCGATAACGCCCGTCAGGCTTCCGTACTTGCGCAGAGCGCGGCGGAAACGGCGAGAAAAGGTGGGCAGCAGACATCGAGCGTGGCAAGTACCATGCAGCAGATTGCCGGCAGCTCGCAGAAAATTGGCGACATTATCAGTGTGATTGATGGCATCGCGTTTCAGACCAATATTCTGGCGCTGAACGCCGCTGTGGAAGCGGCCCGTGCCGGTGAACAGGGGCGGGGTTTCGCGGTGGTCGCCGGTGAGGTGCGTAACCTGGCAAGCCGCAGCGCGCAGGCGGCAAAAGAGATTAAGGGCCTGATTGAAGAGTCGGTTTCCCGCGTTCAGCAGGGATCCACCCTGGTGGATACCGCCGCGCAGACGATGACGGAAATCGTCCGCTCTGTCACTCAGGTCAACGACATCATGGGCGAGATCGCCTCCGCGTCCGATGAACAACGGCGCGGGATAGAGCAGGTGGCTCAGGCAGTAACACAGATGGATCAGGTGACACAACAGAACGCTGCGCTGGTTGAAGAGGCAGCTTCCGCCACCGACCAACTGGCTAACCAGGCAGATAACCTTACCGCGCTGGTGGCCGTATTTAAGATTGAAGAGCATGTCGCAATACCCGAAGTGGCACCGCCTAAGGCAGTGCCCGTTGCATCCTGAACCTAGTTGAGAAGGCGCTATGACATCATCCATGCCTAACGGGCAAACGTCATCAATATTGCAACAGATGACACAGCGCCTGGCGCTGTCCGACGCGCACTTCCGTCGGATATGTCAATTGATCTACCAGCGTGCGGGGATTGTCCTCGCGGATCATAAACGCGACATGGTTTACAACCGCCTTGTTCGCCGTTTACGCACGCTTGGGCTAGATGATTTTGGCCGCTATCTGAGCATGCTGGAAGCGAACCAGAACAGCGCCGAGTGGCAAGCGTTTATTAACTCGCTGACCACCAATCTCACCGCGTTTTTCCGGGAAGCTCATCACTTCCCGGTTCTCGCGGACCATGCGCGCAAACGCACGGGGGAATACCGGGTCTGGAGCGCGGCGGCGTCGACAGGCGAAGAGCCGTACTCGCTTGCCATTACCCTCGCTGACGCGCTGGGTATGGCACCGGGTCGCTGGAAAGTTTTCGCCAGCGATATTGATACAGAAGTGCTGGAAAAAGCGCGTAGCGGCATCTACCGCCAGGACGAGTTGAAAACCCTCTCGCCCCAGCAGATGCAACGCTACTTTATGCGCGGCACAGGCCCGCATGCCGGGCTGGTGCGCGTACGGCAGGAACTGGCGAACTACGTCGATTTCACCACGGTCAATCTGCTGGATAAGCAGTACAACGTTCCGGGGCCTTTCGACGCAATTTTTTGCCGTAACGTAATGATTTATTTTGATAAAACGACGCAACAGGACATTCTGCATCGTTTCGCTCCGCTGCTTAAGCCGGACGGATTATTGTTTGCCGGGCATTCGGAGAACTTCAGCAACCTCGTGCGTGAGTTTACCCTTCGTGGGCAAACAGTTTATGCGCTGAGTAAGGATAAAGCATGAGTAAAATCAGGGTGTTGTCCGTCGATGATTCCGCATTGATGCGCCAGATCATGACAGAAATTATCAATAGCCACAGCGATATGGAAATGGTGGCGACGGCGCCAGACCCATTGGTTGCCCGGGATTTAATTAAAAAATTCAACCCGGACGTGTTAACGCTGGATGTGGAAATGCCGCGCATGGACGGGCTGGATTTCCTTGAAAAATTAATGCGTTTGCGTCCAATGCCGGTGGTAATGGTCTCTTCACTGACCGGAAAAGGCTCGGAAGTGACGCTGCGGGCGCTGGAACTGGGGGCAATTGATTTTGTCACCAAACCGCAGATTGGCATTCGCGAAGGCATGCTGGCTTACAGCGAGATGATTGCCGACAAGGTACGCACCGCGTCACGCGCGCGTATCGCGGCGCATAAACCGATGGAAGCGCCGACCATGCTGAAAGCCGGGCCGTTACTCAGTTCGGAAAAACTGCTGGTAATTGGCGCGTCAACCGGAGGAACAGAGGCAATTAGGCATGTACTCCAGCCATTGCCGCTCTCAAGTCCGGGTATTCTTATCACTCAGCATATGCCACCGGGCTTTACCCGCTCATTTGCTGAGCGTTTGAATAAGCTCTGTCAGATCAGCGTCAAAGAAGCGGAAGATGGTGAGCGCGTATTACCCGGACACGCGTATATTGCACCTGGCGATCGGCATATGGAGCTGGCGCGTAGCGGGGCGAACTATCAAATTAAGATCCATGACGGCCCGCCGGTTAACCGGCACCGACCGTCGGTGGACGTGCTGTTTAATTCGGTGGCGAAACACGCGGGGCGTAACGCCGTGGGAGTGATTCTCACGGGGATGGGCAACGATGGCGCGGCCGGAATGTTAGCGATGCACCAGGCGGGCGCCTGGACGATTGCGCAAAATGAAGCAAGTTGTGTGGTGTTCGGCATGCCGCGTGAGGCCATCAATATGGGTGGCGTCAGCGAAGTGGTCGATCTTAGCCAGGTAAGCCAGCAGATGCTGGCGAAAATCAGTGCCGGACAGGCGATACGTATTTGAACCAGGAGTAATTTTTTATGGCGGATAAAGAGCTTAAGTTTTTGGTCGTGGATGACTTTTCCACCATGCGTCGAATTGTACGTAACCTGCTAAAAGAGCTGGGATTTAACAACGTTGAAGAAGCAGAAGACGGTGTTGATGCGTTAAACAAATTGCAGACGGGTGGCTTCGGTTTTGTTATCTCTGACTGGAACATGCCAAACATGGACGGTCTGGAACTGCTGAAAACGATTCGTGCCGACAGCAATATGGCTTCCATGCCGGTGCTGATGGTTACAGCAGAAGCGAAAAAAGAGAACATCATCGCGGCGGCGCAGGCCGGCGCGAGCGGCTACGTGGTGAAACCGTTTACCGCTGCAACCCTGGAAGAGAAACTCGGTAAGATCTTCGAGAAACTTGGCATGTGAGGACTGGCTAATGATTCAACCTTCAATTAAACCAGCGGACGAACATTCACCCAGCGACATCATTGCCCGGATTGGCAGCCTGACGCGTATGTTGCGTGATAGCCTGCGCGAATTAGGTCTCGACCAGGCGATTGCCGAAGCTGCGGAAGCGATTCCGGACGCGCGTGACCGTCTGGATTATGTTGTGCAGATGACCGCGCAAGCGGCAGAACGCGCGCTTAACAGCGTTGAAGCCTCTCAGCCGCACCAGGATGAGATGGAAAAAGGCTCGAAAGCGCTGAGCAAACGTTGGGACGAGTGGTTTGAAAACCCGATCGAACTGGCGGATGCGCGTGAACTGGTGACCGATACGCGCAAATTCCTTGGCGAAATTCCGGGGCACACCAGCTTCACCAACGCCCAGTTGCTGGACATCATGATGGCGCAGGATTTCCAGGACCTCACCGGTCAGGTTATCAAACGCATGATGGATGTTATCCAGGAGATCGAACGTCAGCTGTTGATGGTGCTGCTGGAGAACATCCCGGAACAGTCCGCACGGCCGAAGCGTGAAAACGACAGCCTGCTCAATGGCCCACAACTCGACGCGACCAAAGCGGGCGTGGTGGCAAGCCAGGATCAGGTCGACGACTTGCTCGACAGTCTGGGCTTCTGATGTTTCTGTACACGCGCCTTCAGCAAGCCTGAAGGCGCGTGTCTGACAAGGAAAAGGGAAGGGGAAACCTTCCCTTTTTTTATTGCAGGAAAATATCCCCCATCGAGAAGGAGTTCGCCAGCGCATGCAACACCATCGGGACAATCAAGCCGCCCGTACCGAGCCTGACCACACATAACACCGCAGAAAAAATAAAGAGCTGAATAAAGGTGATGGGCGCGTGATATTGCATATGGATGACGGCGAACAGCAGTGAGGTCAGCACAATTCCCACTTGCTGCGGCGCTTTTCCCCATCCCAGGCTGGCATTGAGTAAAAAGCCGCGAAAGATAATCTCTTCACTTACGGGGGCCACCAGGCACGCCGTTAAAATCCACGCCCAGCGGGTCAACCCGGTGTAATCACGCAGCGAATCAAGCCAGGGTTCGGGCTGCTGAAACAATTTCTCCATCACCAGCATCACCGTCAGCGCCAGCAGTGGCACCGTTAGGTTACGCAGTGCCAGTGTACCAACGGGTAATAGCCCCTCAAAATGGCGCGCGTAATAGCGCCAGAGTAGCAGTGAACAAGGCAATAACAGCGCGGTGCAGAGAAACGGCACGGCAAGGCCATTTCGATAAAGCGTCATAAAACCGGGGATGAAAAAAGCCAGATAAAAGAGGCTGTAATAGCTAACAAACGCCGCGATGCAAATTGCCGTATGCGAAATTCTGTCCAGGTGTCGTGGCATAAAAAACGTCCGTGCCGATAAATACGCGAAGCTGACCATTATAAAGGAGAGCGCTGGCATTTCTGTTCTGCGGTTAATAATCAGGATATGTCGATAAAAAATGGGCTTTAGGCAGCATTTTCCAACTAGCGTTGCCGTTTGGTCTGCGTTTCAGCTGGCGGGGTTGAACATCAGGCGACACCTCAAATGGCGAAAACCCTCTGTTTTTATGCCTTACTCTGCCCATTGGACAGGCTTGACTCTGGCAATATGTCATCAAACCTGTAACCCGTGGATGTGTTGGCCGTGGCCTCTGAAGACAACGACGACAAAACAGAAGCCCCCACAGCGCACCGACTAGAGAAGGCGCGCGAAGAAGGGCAAGTCCCCCGATCCAAAGAACTGACATCACTACTGATCATGTTGGTCGGTATCGGCATTCTGTGGTTTGGCGGTGAAGCGTTTGGTCGCAGGTTATCGATGGCGCTCTCATCCGGGCTGCGTTTTGACCACAAGATTATCAGTGACCAGAACCTGATCCTCGGGCAGATCATCGTGATGTTAAAAAACGTGCTGCTCGGTATGTTGCCGCTGCTGACGGGCGTGGTGATCATCGCGCTGGTCGCGCCGGTGATGCTGGGCGGGCTGGTGTTCAGCACCAAATCGCTGGAGTTTAAGTTTTCCAAGCTCAACCCGCTCAGCGGATTGGGGCGTTTGTTCTCCGCGCAAGTGGGTGCGGAGCTGGTGAAAGCGTTGATGAAAGCGCTGCTGATGGGCAGCGTCGCGGGCTTTTTTTTATGGCACCACTGGCCGGATATGATGCGTCTGATGAGCGAATCGCCGCTGACCGCTATGGCGAGCGCCCTCAACCTGGCCGGGCTGTGCGCGATGCTGGTGGCGCTGAGCATTATCCCGATGGTGGGGTTTGACGTTTTCTGGCAGATCTACAGCCATCTGAAAAAACTGCGCATGTCCCGTCAGGACATCCGTGACGAATTTAAACAGAGCGAAGGCGACCCGCACATTAAAGGCCGCATCCGTCAGATGCAGCGTGCAGCGGCGCGCCGTCGCATGATGGCCGATGTGCCAAAAGCAGATGTCATTGTCACCAACCCGACGCACTACTCCGTCGCACTGCAATACGACGAGAATAAGATGAGTGCGCCGAAAGTGGTGGCCAAAGGCGCGGGAATGATTGCGCTGCGTATTCGTGAGCTGGGGACGGAGAACCGTGTGCCGATCCTCGAAGCGCCACCGCTGGCGCGTGCGCTCTATCGCCATTCTGAAATTGGTCAGCAAATCCCGGGCCAGCTGTATGCGGCAGTTGCCGAAGTGCTGGCGTGGGTATGGCAGTTGAAACGCTGGCGTCTGTCCGGCGGGCAACGACCTGTTAAACCTGAGAATCTCCCGGTGCCTGAGGCGCTGGACTTTTTGAACGAGAAGGACACTGATGGCTAATCTGGTAGCAATGCTGCGTCTACCCAGCAATCTGAAATCGACCCAATGGCAGGTTCTCGCCGGGCCGGTGCTCATTTTGCTTATTTTGTCGATGATGGTGCTGCCGCTACCGGCGTTTATCCTCGACCTGTTGTTTACCTTTAACATCGCACTTTCCATCATGGTGCTGTTGGTGGCAATGTTTACCCAGCGCACGCTGGAATTCGCCGCATTCCCGACCATTCTGCTGTTTACCACCTTGTTGCGCCTGGCGCTGAACGTCGCTTCGACGCGTATTATCCTGATGGAAGGGCATACGGGATCGGCGGCGGCAGGGCGGGTGGTTGAAGCCTTCGGTCACTTCCTCGTTGGCGGTAACTTCGCCATCGGTATCGTGGTGTTCGTCATCCTCGTTATCATCAACTTTATGGTTATCACCAAAGGTGCGGGGCGTATCGCCGAAGTGGGCGCGCGTTTCGTACTCGATGGGATGCCCGGTAAACAGATGGCAATTGACGCTGATCTCAACGCCGGGATTATCGGTGAAGATGAAGCGAAACGCCGCCGTTCTGAAGTGACGCAAGAAGCGGACTTCTACGGTTCGATGGACGGTGCGAGTAAGTTCGTTCGCGGCGACGCCATCGCCGGTATTCTGATCATGGTTATTAACGTCATCGGCGGTTTGCTGGTGGGCGTTTTGCAACATGGTCTGTCGATGGGCGATGCGGCCTCAAGTTACACCCTGCTGACCATCGGTGACGGTCTGGTTGCGCAGATCCCGGCGCTGGTTATCTCTACCGCGGCGGGCGTTATCGTCACCCGCGTCAGCACCGATCAGGATGTTGGCCAGCAGATGGTTGGCCAGTTGTTCAGCAATCCGCGCGTGATGATGCTCAGCGCCGGCGTACTCGGCCTGCTGGGGCTGGTGCCGGGGATGCCGAACTTTGTGTTCCTGCTGTTTACCGCCGCGCTGCTCGGTCTTGCCTGGTGGCTGCGTGGTAAAGACCAGGCTGCGCCTGCTGAAGCCGCGCCGATGAAGCTGCCGGAAAACACCCAGGCGGTGGAAGCCACCTGGAACGATGTGCAGCTTGAAGATTCCCTCGGTATGGAAGTGGGCTATCGCCTGATCCCGATGGTGGACTTCCAGCAGGATGGCGAACTGTTAGGCCGTATCCGCAGTATTCGTAAGAAATTCGCGCAGGATATGGGCTTCCTGCCGCCTGTTGTCCACATCCGCGACAATATGGATCTGCCACCAGCCCGTTACCGCATCCTGATGAAAGGGGTGGAAATTGGTAGCGGCGAGGCTTACCCGGGGCGCTGGCTGGCGATTAACCCAGGCACGGCGGCGGGCACGCTGCCGGGTGAGCAAACCGTGGACCCGGCTTTTGGCCTGGCCGCTATCTGGATTGAGAGCGCGTTGAAAGAACAGGCGCAGATCCAGGGCTACACCGTTGTGGAAGCCAGTACCGTGGTGGCAACACACCTTAACCACCTGATTGGTCAATTCTCGGCGGAGCTGTTTGGTCGCCAGGAAGCGCAGCAACTGCTTGACCGGGTGAGCCAGGAGATGCCGAAGCTGACCGAAGATTTGGTGCCGGGCGTCGTCACGCTGACCACGCTGCACAAAGTGCTGCAAAACCTGCTGGCCGAAAAAGTGCCAATCCGCGATATGCGCACCATTCTCGAAACGCTGGCCGAGCATGCGCCGCTGCAAACCGATCCGCACGAACTCACGGCGGTAGTGCGCGTGGCATTGGGCCGCGCCATTACCCAGCAGTGGTTCCCGGGTAATGATGAAGTGCAGGTGATTGGTCTTGATACGCCGCTTGAACGTTTGCTGTTGCAGGCATTGCAGGGCGGTGGCGGTCTGGAACCGGGTCTTGCCGATCGCTTACTGGAACAAACTCAGGAAGCGTTAACGCGCCAGGAAATGTTGGGTGCGCCACCGGTGTTGCTGGTGAACCATGCGCTGCGTCCACTGCTGGCACGCTTCCTGCGCCGCAGCCTGCCGCAACTGGTGGTGTTGTCGAACATGGAAATGTCGGATAACCGCAGCATCCGTATGACTGCGACTATCGGAGGCAAATAATGCGTTATCTGGCCTGGTTGGTGGCTTTGCCGCTGTTTGCCCACGCGGCCGGAAACGGCATTGGCGAAGGCATGTGGCAGGCCAGCAGTATCGGTATCCGGCTGGATAACCGCGGCGTGGTCTCTTCATCACGACCGCTGGGCCCGTCGCAGCCAGTAAACGGGCTGATGACGGATGTCTCGTGGCGCTATGAATTAAATGGCCCGACGCCTGCCGGGTTAGTGGTTCGGCTCTGTTCTCAGGCGCGCTGTGTCGAGCTGGATGGGCAGAGTGGCACCACGCGCGGCTTTACCGATGTTCCGGCACTCGAATCGCTGCGTTTTGTCTGGGAAGTGCCCGGCGGTGGACGGTTATGGCCGCCGCTGGACGTTCGTAGTAACAAAGTGCTGGTCAACTACCGTCAACCCACTCAGCAAAACTAACCGCTTCGCTTCAATGAGTTAGCTCGTTTTTCACCCGAAAATCCCGCCGCACTGGCGGGATTTTGCTATCCGCCCCGCATTTTTGACCGCTCCTTTTGATGCAACAGAAACGCTGTTTTATAAATCAGTGAAGCGCGTATCGGCACTCTTTGCATTTTTGCCAGCCACGTAATTTTGATGGCAGAAACAGAAAGGTTTCCCGTTGCACATCCTCTTACTTTAGCCGTGTAAGAAATTCCTTTGGCTAAGCCGGATCGTCAAAGGTCCCCCAAAATAAACAGGGTTGACGGCAATGAAAACACGAAAAATTGGATTGGCTAATTATCTCGCCTATGGCTCGGGCGATTTTCTGGGTGCGGGCACAACCGCGTTAACCGCAGCATGGTTACTCTATTTCTATACGACCTTTTGCGGCCTGACGCCGATTGAAGCGACATTTATCTTCGCGACAGCAAGGGTGCTGGATGCGGTGGTCAGTCCGCTGATGGGCTTTTTAACCGATAATTTCGGTTCGACCTGGCTTGGTAAACGCTTCGGTCGACGTAAGTTCTTTATTTTGTTAGGTATCCCTTGCGTGTTCAGCTACTCAATAATGTGGGTAGGGGACATGAGTTTCTGGTATTACCTGCTGACGTATCTGCTGTTTGATGTGGTCTACACCATGATTCTGGTGCCGTACGAAACGCTGGTGCCGGAAATGACTGACGACTTTAAACAGAAAACCAAATTCTCCGGCGCGCGTATCTCCATGGCGCAGATGTCGGCGATTCTGGCCTCGTTCCTGCCGGGCGTCCTGCTGTCACACTTTGGTAAAGACAACCCGGTCTCCTTTTTCTACGCAAGCCTGGTGTTCTCGGTGCTCTGTGCGCTGATGCTGACGTTTGTCTGGTGTTTTACCTGGGAGCGTCCGCGCGAAGAGTGGACTGAAGCGGCGCTGCGCGCGGAAGAAGAGAAAAAGAGCCTCACGCTTGGGCAAAGTTTGCGCCGCCTGTTTGTTGAACTCAGCTCCACGCTGCGTATCAAGATTTTCCGCCAGCACCTGGGGATGTACCTCGGCGGTTATATCGCGCAGGACGTATTTAACGCGGTGTTCACCTATTACGTGGTGTTCGTGCTGATGCAGGAAGCATCGCTGGCCTCCAACTTGCTGGGCACGATGGCGATTTTCCAGTTCATCGCGGTGATTGCCATGATACCGCTGTGCATCCGCTTTGGACCTGCACCGTCATACCGCATGGTGGTGGTGCTGTTCGGTCTGAGCGCCGCCTCTTATGCCGTGCTCTACTACGCCGGTTTAAGCGATGTTTATTCGCTGCTGTTGCTGGTGTCCGCCGTTGCCGGTCTGGGACGCGGTGGTATCAACTACGTACCGTGGAACACCTACACCTACATTGCGGATATTGACGAAGTGGTCACCGGCCAGCGCCGTGAAGGGATCTTCGCCGGGATCATGACGCTGACCCGTAAAGCCTCGCAGGCCGGTGCGGTGATGCTGGTGGGGATTGTGATGCAGGCGTCTGGCTTTGTCTCCGGGCAGAAAACCCAGGTGCCAGAAGTGAGCCACACCATTTTGATGATCATGTGCTTTGGCACCATTGCGGTACTGTGCTGCGGCTTCCTCGTCTCCTTACGCTTCAAGCTGAACCTGAAAACCCACAGCGTGCTGCGTGAAGAAACGGCCAAAATGCGCCAGAGCGGCCGCGCGATGCCAGAAAGTATCACTCCGCAAGCGCGCGAAACCGTCGAAATGCTGGCGGGCATGCCTTACGAATCCTTGTGGGGCAACAACAACATTGGCTATCTGAATCGCAATAAACCTGCCGCGCCATCGCTGAAAGACGCGTCACTGAAATCGACTTATAACTGAGGTTAAGAATATGAAGGTTTGGCCTGTCAAACACAGCCCGTTACTGCGTCAGCCAGAGCGTTTTATCGCCCGTGATGAACTGAAAGCGTTGATCCGCAAGGTGACGCATAACCTGGTCAATATTCACGACAACACCGGTGAGTTTTTACTCCGTCTCGACGATGGGCGCGTGATTGATACCAAAGGCTGGGCTGGCTGGGAGTGGACGCACGGCGTGGGTCTGTACGGGATGTATCAGTATTATCGCCAGACCGGCGAAGAGGGCGTGCGCGAGGTGATTGATAACTGGTTCGCCGACCGTTTTGCAGAAGGCGCAACCACTAAAAACGTCAACACCATGGCGCCGTTCCTGACGCTGGCGTATCGCTATGAAGAAACCGGTAACCCGACTTATCTCCCTTGGCTGGAAAGCTGGGCCGAATGGGCGATGAACGAGATGCCGCGCACCGACTGCGGCGGGATGCAGCACATTACGCTGGCGGAGGAGAACCACCAGCAGATGTGGGACGACACGCTGATGATGACCGTGCTGCCGCTGGCGAAAATCGGCAAATTGCTCAACCGGCCAGACTATGTGGAAGAGGCGGTGTATCAGTTTCTGTTGCATGTGCAGAACCTGATGGACAGGGAAACCGGGTTGTGGTTCCACGGCTGGAATTATGACGGTCACCACAATTTTGCCAACGCGCGCTGGGCGCGCGGGAATAGCTGGCTGACCATCGTTATCCCGGATTTCCTTGAGCTTGTCGATCTGCCGGAAAACAATGCGGTGCGCCGTTATCTGGTCCAGGTGCTGAATGCGCAAATCGCCGCGCTGGCGAAGTGCCAGCATGAAAGCGGGTTGTGGCATACGCTGCTCGACGATCCAGATTCTTATCTGGAAGCCTCGGCAACCGCCGGGTTTGCGTATGGCATTCTGAAAGCGCTGCGTAAGCGTTATATCAGCACCGATTACACGGATGTGGCGGAAAAAGCGGTGAAAGCGATTGTGGGAAATATTTCGCCGGAAGGGGAGTTATTGCAGGTGTCGTTCGGCACCGGGATGGGCAGTAATCTGGCGTTTTATCGCCAGATCCCGCTGACCTCAATGCCATACGGCCAGGCGATGGCGATGCTCTGTTTGACGGAGTATCTGCGCAAATATTTCTGAAAGGCGATAAATGAAAAACCCCGGCTGGCCGGGGTTTTTTATGGCTAAAAACGGAAGGGATTACATACGCTCTACGGTTTCGATACCCAGCGTATCAAGACCGAGTTTCAGCGTTTTTGCCGTCAGCAGGGCCAGTTTCAGGCGGCTTAAACGGGTTTCGTCGTTTTCCGCGCTGAGGATCGGGCAGTGCTCGTAGAAGCCGGAGAACAGACCCGCCAGATCGTACAGATAGGCGCACATCACATGCGGCGTACCTTCACGGGCAACGACGGACAGGGTTTCTTCGAACTGCAACAGACGCGCTGCCAGTTGGGATTCACGCTCTTCGCCAATCACCACCGGTGCGTTTTCCAGTACGCTCTCTTCAATACCCGCTTTACGGAATACGGAGAGCACGCGGGTGTAAGCGTACTGCATGTACGGTGCTGTGTTGCCTTCAAAGGCCAGCATGTTGTCCCAGTCGAAAACGTAATCGGTGGTGCGGTTTTTCGACAGATCCGCATATTTCACCGCGCCGATACCGACCGCGTTGGCCAGTTTTTCCAGCTCGTCGGCAGGCATATCCGGGTTCTTTTCTGCCACCAGACGACGCGCGCGTTCCAGCGCTTCATCCAGCAGATCGGAAAGTTTCACCGTACCGCCCGCGCGGGTTTTGAACGGCTTGCCGTCTTTGCCGAGCATCATGCCGAACATGTGGTGTTCCAGCGGCACGGAATCCGGCACATAACCGGCTTTACGCACGATGGTCCAGGCCTGCATCAGGTGCTGATGCTGACGGGAATCGATGTAGTAGAGCACGCGATCGGCATGCAGCGTTTCATAACGGTATTTCGCGCAGGCGATGTCCGTGGTGGTGTACAGATAGCCGCCATCCTTTTTCTGGATGATGACGCCCATCGGTTCGCCTTCTTTGTTTTTGTACTCATCCAGGAATACCACGGTCGCGCCTTCGCTCTCGACCGCCAGACCTTTGGCTTTCAGATCCGCAACGATGCCCGGTAACATCGGGTTATACAGGCTTTCACCCATTACATCTTTGCGGGTCAGCGTCACGTTCAGGCGTTCGTAGGTTTTCTGGTTCTGACTCATAGTGATATCGACCAGCTTGCGCCACATCTCGCGGCAATATTCATCGCCGCCTTGCAGTTTCACCACGTAAGCGCGTGCGCGTTCAGCGAATGCCGCGTCTTCGTCATAATGTTTTTTGGCTTCACGGTAAAAACCTTCCAGATCCGCCAGCGCCATTTCACCGGCGTTCTCCTGCTGTTGCAGCTCAAGGTAAGCAATCAACATGCCGAACTGGGTGCCCCAGTCACCGACATGGTTGGCGCGAATCACGTTATGGCCGAGGAATTCCAGCGTACGGACTGATGCATCGCCAATGATGGTGGAACGCAGATGGCCGACATGCATCTCTTTCGCCACGTTCGGCGCGGAGTAATCGATAACCACGGTTTGCGGCTGCGGTTTTGTTACGCCCAGGCGATCGGATTTCAGCGCCGCATCTACCTGCGAGGCGAGAAACTCAGGCGCGAGGAAAATATTGATAAAGCCAGGACCGGCGATTTCAACTTTATTGGCAATCCCGTCGAGAGAAAGGTGAGACAGAACCTGCTCGGCCAGTTGTCGCGGCGCCATGCCCAGTTTTTTCGCTACTGCCATCACGCCATTAGCCTGATAGTCGCCAAACTGAATTTTTGCTGACTGACGAACCTGCGCTTCACAATCGACTGGCGCGCCTGCTGCAATCATGGCCTGACTGACTTTTTCTGAGAGAAGAGCCTGAATATTCACCGGGATACCTTACTTTTAGGACACCGCGTCGCTGAGGCGGCGTCCGGGTGTTTAATAAAGGCGGGAGTATACTGCAAATGCCCGGTGGCGTCAGCACTGCATAACACGGTAGATTATGCGCTTTGTTATGACTTGCGAGCACTGTTATGCGTAACTGGCAAACTGTCGAAGAGTTGCAGGATATCGTGGAAGATTTGCCACGGTTTACCCAAGATTTGCAAAATTTAGCTACCCGTCTGGGGCTGGATATCGCACCCTTAAATGCCGATCACATCTCGTTGCGCTGCCACCAGAACACCACGGCGGAGCGCTGGCGGCGTGGTTTTGAACACTGTGGCGAACTGCTGTCGGAAAACATCATTAATGGTCGGCCGATTTGCCTGTTCAAACTGCGTGAACCCGTGTGTGTCGCCCACTGGCAGTTTACGGTGATTGAGTTGCCGTGGCCGGGTGAAAAGCGCTACCCGCACGAAGGGTGGGAGCATGTAGAAATCGTGCTGCCGGGCGATATCGCCACGCTCAACGCGCGTGCGCTGGCGCTGCTGGCTGATGAGGGCTTAAGCCAGCCGGGTATTTCGGTGAAAACCAGTTCACCAAAAGGCGAGCGCGAACGGCTGCCCAATCCAACACTGGCGGTGACGGATGGCAAAGTCACCGTGAAATTTCATCCGTGGACCATTGAAGAGATTGTCGCGAGCGAGCAGGGGTGAAAGCGCTTGCGAAAGCGAGCCATGCTGAACCGGGGGAGAGGAAATGACCTTACTGGAAATCTGTTGTTATGGTGTCGATGACGCGGTGATTGCTGAGCAACGTGGCGCCGACCGCATTGAATTTTGCGCCGCGCCGAAAGAGGGCGGTTTAACCCCTTCCTTTGGCGCGTTAAAAGCGATTCGACAGGCGGTGACCATTCCCGTACATCCGATCGTGCGCCCGCGCGGTGGGGATTTTTGCTACCGGGCCGATGAGTTTGCCACCATGTTGAGCGATATTGAGATGCTGCGTGAGTTGGGTTTCCCCGGGCTGGTCACCGGTGTGCTGACGGAAGAGGGAGATGTCGATATTGTGCGCATGCGGGAAATTATGCAGGCCGCACAGGGGATGGCGGTAACTTTTCATCGCGCGTTCGATATGTGTGCTAATCCGCTTCAGGTATTTGATAACTTAGCGGAATTAGGCATTGCGCGTATTCTCACGTCTGGTCAGCAGCCCTCGGCAGCAAAAGGACTTTCATTAATCAGGGAACTAAATGCCAGGTCTGGTGTTCCAATCATTATGGCCGGCGCAGGTGTGCGTCCGGATAACCTCGAAACCTTTCTCCATGCGGGTATTAAAGAGGTGCATAGCTCGGCAGGCCACTGGACAGCATCGCCGATGCGCTATCGCAATCCAGGATTATCGATGTCGTCAGATGCCAGTGCGGATGAATATGCCCGCTACGGCGTGGATGGCGATGCGGTGGCGCTAATGAAAGAGATGATTTTGCACCATCGCCCGTAACAGTTTTTACCGCGCATCATGTCGCCCAATATGATGCTTGCTTGTACCAGGCCCCTGCCATTAACAGGGGCCTTTTTTTATCTTACGGTTTGCGGGCAATCAACACCGCGCGAACCGGGGCCGGGTAGCCTTCAACGGTTTTGCTGTTATCCGCCGGGTTCAAAAAATCGGCCAGTGATTCCGTGACCATCCACGGCGTACGACGTTGCTCGTCGGTACTGGTAACGCTGGTATCCGCAATGCGTACATCAACAAAACCACACTTCTCCAGCCAGTTTTTCAGCGCCAGCGCAGAAGGGATAAAATAGACATTTCGCATTTGCGCATAGCGGTCACCGGGCACCAGCACGGTATTTTCATCGCCTTCCACCACCAGTGTTTCCAGTACCAGCTCGCCATCCTTCACCAGTTGATCTTTCAACTGCCACAGATGTTCAAGCGGTGAACGGCGGTGATAGAGCACGCCCATGGAAAACACGGTATCGAAAGCGTTCAGCGCCGGAAGCTGCTCAATGCCAAGCGGCAAAAGATGCGCGCGACGATCGTCGCCCAACAGCTTACGCACGGCTTCAAACTGGCATAAAAACAACTGCGTTGGATCGATACCAACGGCAAGCTGCGCACCCGCGCCGACCATGCGCCACAGGTGGTAACCGCTGCCGCAGCCGACATCCAGAATGGTGCGGCCTTTCAGGTCAGAGAGGTGCGGCAGGACGCGCTCCCATTTCCAGTCGGAACGCCATTCGGTGTCGATATCAATGCCATACAGTGAAAATGGCCCTTTGCGCCACGGCATCAGATTACGCAGCAGCGTTTCCATACCTTTAAGCTGCCCGGCGCTGAGCGGTTCGGCGCTTTGCGCGCTGACGCTGTGCAGCAGATCCAGCTTTGCGGGGGTGATGGTCGGCAGAAATTCTACCGCGTTGTTCCACTGCTTAAACTGCCCGTGCAATGCTTCACGCTGCCAGGCGGCGATCTGGGCGGGTAACGTTTCCAGCCAGTGCGCGAGCGTACCGGTGGCTATTTGCTGATAAAAACGGCCGAACTCAATCATGCTGCAACCGCCTTCAGAGCCACCAGCGAACCAAAATTAAAACACTGGAACCACAGTTCGCTGTGCTCAAACCCGGCAGTGCGCAGGCGGGTTTTATGCGCTTCAACAGAATCCGTCAGCATGACATTCTCCAGCATGCTGCGCTTCTGGCTGATCTCCAGTTCGCTGTAGCCGTTAGCACGTTTAAAATCGTGGTGCATATTGAACAACAGTTCGCCGACGGTGTGGTCTTCAAAACTGAATTTTTCCGATAACACTAACGCGCCGCCAGGATTCAGCCCCTGGTAAACTTTCTGCAGCAGTTTCAGGCGGTCGTCCGGCTGCAGGAATTGCAAGGTGAAGTTGAGTACCACCATCGAGGCGTTTTCAATCTGAATATCGCGAATATCGCCTTCAATCACTTCAACCGGCGTTGGCGCTTTATAGGCATCGATATGACGACGGCAGCGCTCCACCATGGCGGGTGAATTGTCGACGGCGATAATTTTGCAATCAGCATGGTGAATGTTGCGACGCACTGAGAGCGTGGCCGCGCCCAGTGAGCAGCCGAGATCGTAAACCTGCGTGGCAGGCTGGACAAAGCGCTCCGCCAGCATGCCGATCATCGAGATAATATTGGAGTAACCCGGTACGGAACGCTGGATCATGTCCGGGAAGACTTCGGCTACCCGTTCGTCAAAAGTCCAGTCGCCCAGGCTGGCGATAGGCGCAGAAAAAAGCGTGTCGCGGTGAGACATAGTGTAAATATCCGGGAAAACAAAGGGGCGTATTGTGCGCTAATGCAGGGAGAAAACCAACTCCCAGGGCATGTACCACAGATTTGCCAGCACCATCAACAGCAGCGAGCAAAAGGTTGCGCCCATGCCGGAACGACGCCAGCGGATCAGGCGGTGGTGAAAGCCGTAATAATGCATCAGGCGACCGGCGATCAGCAGCAGCCCACAAACATGCACTAACCAGGTTTGCGCACCGTCCATCTCCATAAAAAGAAGCAGGATCAGGGCGACGGGAATGTATTCCACCGCATTGCCATGAATGCGTATCGCACTTTGCAGCTCGCTAAACCCGCCGTCGCCATAGCTAACACGGTATTGCGTGCGCAGGCGAATAACGTCAAAAGAAAATTTTATGAGTAACAATGCACCCAGCACGGCGTAAAGCGCGCTAACCATACTAACTCCCTTTAAGGCTCTGGTGACCGCTAAACAATGATAGGTGGTTCGTTCAGAAAAGAGAAGATTGCAGCGGAAGAGAAGGGGCGTCGCCAACGCTCGGGACGGCAACCTGCAACCGCTGCCACAGGGTTTCCACCAGTTCCGGCGCTTGCGCGATATCGGGCGTATGCAAAAACAAATAGGGGGTGGTGGTCTGTTCCCACAACGGGAGTTTTTGCAGCCATACGGCAAACAGCTGGCGATTTTGTTCCATATTGTCGCTGCCGATAAAACGCACCATCGGATGGCTGGCGGTTATCAGCGCATGCACCGGGACTTTCGGCTTTTTGCGCTGCGCTTCGATGATCGCTTCACTGTGCGGAATGGCGCTGTGCACCGGGCGGCTATCAAGGATCACGCGATTCACCCCGCGCGCATGTAAGCCCTGATTGAGCGCTTTTTCCTCTTCGCCTTTGGCGAAAAAGCCTGGGTGGCGCACTTCAACGCCATAGGTGAAATCAGCCGGCAGCGCGTCCAGAAATGCCCACAACGCGGGGAGATCGCGCGGGCCAAAGGTTGCCGGAAGCTGTAACCAGTACTGGCCTATCCGGTTGGCAAGCGGCGACATTCGTTGAAAAAACTCGTCTGTCAGATCGCGGCAGTTACGCAGCGCCGCCTGGTGCGAAATGGTGGCGGGGAATTTAAAGCAAAAGCGGAAATCATCGGTGGTTTGTTCGCGCCAGCGCGCCACGATCTCAGCTTTTGGCAGCGCGTAAAGCGTGGTGTTGCCTTCGACGCAGTTAAAGTGACGGGCGTACTCTTCGAGGCTGGTGATGCCAAGGCGCACCCATTTGGGGTGCGACCATTGCGGCAGGCCGACATACATCATAACGCGCTGAGGATCTCGTCCGTGCTGCGAACACGGCTAATGCGCGGGAAGATATACTTCAGGCTGCCCTGATGTTGCTCGTTGCTGCCTGCGCTGCAAGCATCTTCTGCAATCACCAGCGAAAAACCTAATTCCCACGCGTTGCGCGCGGTGGATTCCACGCCAATATTGGTGGAAATACCGCACAGCACAATGGTGTCGATGCCACGGCGGCGCAGTTGCAGCTCAAGATCGGTGCCGTAAAACGCGCCCCACTGGCGTTTGGTCACTTCAATATCGCTCTCTTTTTTACCCAGGGCCTGCGGGTAAACCCACCAGTTTTCCGGTAGAGTATGACCGCCTGTTGGCGCGTCAACCGGCTGTTTCAGCGCTTCGGCGAAATCTGCTGACCAGCCAACGCGCACTAATACGACCGGCGAACCGTTGGCACGGAATTTTTCCGCGAGCGTTGCGGCACGTTGAACCACGTCCTGCGCTGTGTACGGGCCACCGGCGAAAGGTAAAATACCCTCCTGTAAATCGATCACCACCAGTGCGGTTTTCTCAGCATTGAGTTCCAGCATAATAACTCCTGAAAAATGAATGACGTCGGCGGATACCTTACGCGTTATGCAGGTGCGGACGGTTTACAAATTTTGTTAAATTTTGTGAGAATGCGCAATAAGCGCGCAGCAAACGCGCGTACAGTCGGTCGCGGGCTTATCGTCAGTCAGAATTTCCAGTATAATAGCCCCCTTTTTTCATCCAGTTGTGACATACGAAAATAGCTGCCACCAGAGTGCCTGCCCCGCAGGCGGGTCGCGCGCAGCTAATTAAGGGATATCTCATGCGTACAGTATATTGCGGGCAGCTCAATCAGTCCCATGTGGGACAGCAAGTAACGCTTTGTGGGTGGGTCAATCGTCGTCGTGACCTCGGTAGCCTTATCTTTATTGATATGCGCGATCGTGAAGGCATCGTGCAGGTGTTTTTCGACCCGGACCGTCAGGATGCGTTCCAGCTCGCCTCTGAACTGCGTAATGAGTTCTGCATTCAGGTTACCGGTACCGTGCGTGCGCGCGACGGCAAAAACGTCAACAAAGATATGGCAACCGGTGAAGTGGAAGTGTTCGCCACCGGGCTGAATATCATCAACCGTTCTGACGTGCTGCCGCTGGACTCCAACCACGTTAATACCGAAGAAGCGCGTCTGAAATACCGCTACCTCGATCTGCGCCGCCCGGAAATGGCTCAGCGCCTGAAAACCCGCGCCCGGATCACCAGCTTCGTGCGTCGCTTTATGGATGACCACGGTTTCCTCGATATTGAAACCCCGATGCTGACCAAAGCGACGCCGGAAGGCGCGCGTGACTATCTCGTGCCGTCGCGCGTGCATAAAGGCAAATTCTACGCGCTGCCGCAATCCCCACAGCTGTTTAAACAACTGCTGATGATGTCCGGCTTCGACCGTTACTATCAGATCGTCAAATGTTTCCGTGATGAAGACCTGCGTGCTGACCGCCAGCCGGAATTCACCCAGATCGATGTGGAAACGTCCTTTATGACCGCGCCGCAGGTGCGTGAAGTGATGGAAGCGCTGGTTCGCGAGCTGTGGCAGGAAATTCGTGGTGTGGATCTGGGCGAGTTCCCGATTATGACCTTTGCTGAAGCCGAGCGCCGTTACGGTTCCGATAAACCCGATTTGCGTAACCCGATGGAGCTGGTAGACGTGGCCGACTTGCTGAAAACGGTCGAGTTTAAAGTCTTCTCCGGCCCGGCAAACGATCCGAAAGGCCGCGTTGCCGCGCTGCGTGTGCCAGGTGGCGCACAACTTAGCCGTAAACAGATTGACGACTACGGCAAGTTTATCGAAATCTACGGGGCGAAAGGCCTTGCTTACATTAAGGTCAACGAAGCGGCAAAAGGACTGGAGGGGATCACCAGCCCGGTCGCGAAGTTCCTGAACGCTGAAATCGTTAGCGCGATCCTTGAGCGCACTGGCGCACAAGATGGCGACATGATTTTCTTCGGCGCGGATCACAAGAAAGTGGTGGCTGATGCGCTGGGCGCGCTGCGTCTGAAGCTGGGTAAAGACCTGAATCTGACCGACGAAGCCAAATGGGCGCCGCTGTGGGTGATCGACTTCCCGATGTTTGAAGATGACGGCGAAGGCGGCCTGACCGCGATGCACCATCCGTTCACCTCACCGAAAGATATGACCGCGGCTGAGCTGAAAGCGGCACCGGAAGAGGCCGTAGCGAATGCTTACGATATGGTTATCAACGGTTATGAAGTGGGCGGCGGTTCGGTGCGTATCCATAACGGCGAAATGCAGCAGACTGTATTCGGCATTCTGGGCATCAATGAGCAGGAACAGCGTGAGAAGTTCGGCTTCCTGCTGGATGCGCTGAAGTATGGTACGCCGCCGCACGCGGGTCTGGCGTTTGGTCTGGATCGTCTGACCATGTTACTGACCGGCACCGATAACATCCGTGACGTGATTGCGTTCCCGAAAACCACGGCGGCGGCCTGTCTGCTGACCGAAGCGCCAAGTTTCGCCAACCCGGCATCGCTGGCTGAGCTGGGTATTTCCGTCGTCAAAAAAGAGACGCCGGAGAATAAATAAGATGGCCTTTAAGCACCCTGTTTCTGTACTGGTGGTGATTTACGCCGAGGACACGAAACGGGTGCTGATGTTGCAGCGACGCGACGATCCTGATTTCTGGCAGTCGGTTACCGGCAGTCTTGAAGCTGGAGAGGTAGCGTCGCAAGCCGCCATGCGTGAAGTAAAGGAAGAGGTCGACATCGATATTGCTTGCGAGCAACTGACCTTAGTCGACTGTCAGCGCACGGTGGAATTTGAAATATTTAGTCATTTACGTCATCGCTATGCGCCGGGCGTCACGCACAATACCGAATCCTGGTTTTGTCTTGCGCTGCCCCATGAACGCCAGATCGTTTTTAGTGAACATCTGGCGTACCGCTGGCTTGATGCCCCGGCAGCGGCGGCATTAACCAAGTCGTGGAGCAACCGGCAGGCGATTGAAGAATTTGTTATTAACGCCGACTAATTTCCCCTGGAATTTCAGTTCTCAGGAAGGTGGCAATCCCCGGCGTCGCCAGGTGTTTACCGTGGTAAGCAACGGGTGCGAACGGGGGCAGCTAACGCGCCAGAGGACTGAAAGCCGCCGGGAAAAGGCTTTATTGGAGAGTTTTTTATGGCAGGTCATAGTAAATGGGCCAACACCAAACACCGCAAAGCGGCACAGGATGCTAAACGCGGTAAGATCTTTACCAAAATCATCCGTGAACTGGTAACGGCTGCGCGTCTGGGCGGCGGTGATATCGGTTCTAACCCGCGCCTGCGTGCGGCGGTTGATAAAGCGCTGTCTAACAACATGACCCGCGACACCTTAAACCGTGCTATCGCGCGTGGTGTGGGTGGTGATGATGACGCGAACATGGAAACCATCATTTATGAAGGTTATGGTCCTGGCGGCACGGCGGTGATGGTGGAGTGTCTGAGTGACAACCGCAACCGTACCGTGGCGGAAGTGCGTCATGCTTTCAGCAAATGCGGTGGTAACCTCGGTACTGACGGTTCTGTCGCGTATCTGTTCAGCAAAAAAGGGGTTATCTCCTTCGACGCAGGCGACGAAGACACCATTATGGAAGCGGCGCTGGAAGCCGGTGCTGAAGACGTTGTGACGTTTGATGATGGCGCAATTGACGTTTATACCGCGTGGGAAGAGATGGGCGCAGTGCGTGACGCACTGGAAGCCGCGGGTCTGAAAGCGGACAACGCTGAAGTCTCCATGATCCCGTCGACCAAAGCCGACATGGACGCGGAAACCGCGCCGAAACTGCTGCGTCTGATCGATATGCTGGAAGATTGCGACGACGTGCAGGAGGTTTACCACAACGGTGAGATCTCTGATGAGGTTGCGGCGACACTCTAATGTCGCTGATTAACTTGCCTGTCACCGGAGACGCATAATGGCGATCATTCTCGGTATCGATCCGGGTTCGCGCGTCACCGGTTACGGCGTGATCCGCCAGACGGGACGACAACTGACCTATCTCGGCAGCGGTTGTATCCGTACCAAAGTGGATGATTTACCGTCGCGTCTGAAGCTGATTTATGCGGGCGTGACGGAGATCATTACCCAGTTCCAACCGGATTTTTTCGCTATCGAGCAAGTGTTTATGGCGAAAAACGCTGATTCGGCACTCAAGCTGGGGCAGGCGCGCGGTGTGGCGATTGTCGCCGCCGTCAATCAGGACTTGCCGGTGTTTGAATATGCCGCACGGCAGGTAAAACAGACGGTGGTGGGGATTGGCAGCGCGGAAAAAAGCCAGGTGCAACATATGGTGCGCACGCTGCTGAAACTGCCCGCTAACCCGCAGGCGGATGCGGCAGATGCGCTGGCTATCGCCATCACGCATTGCCATGTCAGCCAGAATGCGTTGCAGGTGAGCAGCACAAGGCTCAATCTGGCTCGCGGACGATTACGCTAAAAAGCGCCGGTTTACCGGCGCTTTTTTTATAACAGTGAACTTATCTTGCGTGCGTCCTCGTCGGTCGACGGGTTATAGACCACCATTGTTAAGTCCGGTTGCCCTTCCACCGAAAAACTCGAATACTCCAGCGATAACCGACCGACCGCACCATGCAGCAGGATTTTGGTGCCTTCTTCCATGACCGCAATATCGTTATTCTGCCAAAGCTCGGCGAACTCAGCAGAAGCTGTACTGAGTTCTTCCACCAGCGGACGAATTTCAACCGATGCACCCGCGCGGGTTGCATCAGCACGAAAAGCGGCCACCAGAAAGCGGGCGAGCGAGTGCCAGTCCACCTGCGCGGCGCGTGCCTGGGGATTAAGGAAAATACGCCGCAGAATGTTACGTTCATGTGCAGGCTGGCTGGCGTAATCGGATAACACCACCGTGGCGGCTTTGTTCCAGGCGAGCACATCCCAGGTTGCATTGCGGATCATCGCCGGGCTCAGATGCATACAGTCCAGCACCTTTTGCAGCCTTTCTGTCACGGTTCCTCTGGCCGGGTAATGCATGCCCGGAGCACGGCCTAATGCCAGATGAAAAACGTGTTCGCGTTCGCGCTGAGAAAGGCGCAGCGCCTGGCAAATGCGCTCCAGCACTTCCGCCGAAGGCGTCCCCCCGCGACCTTGCTCAAGCCAGGTGTACCAGGTAGCACTAATACAGGCCAGATGCGCCACCTCTTCACGGCGCAGCCCCGGCGTACGCCGCCGTGCGGTATGAAATCCCAGCGCCACAGGGTCAAGCTGCGCCCGGCGCGACTTCAGGTAACTGCCCAGATCTTTAGGCTGAGTAACGCTTTGCATCCTGTTAGTCCTTATACCCCGATAACGTCACTACTTTTCACTACAGAGGATATTTATAAGGATAACGGCGCGAGTCAACATCAGGAGACACACACATGCATGTTTTTCTAACGGGCGCGACCGGTTGGGTCGGCGCAAAAGTGGCGGCAGAGCTGATTGCTGCCGGGCACCAGGTGAGCGGCCTGGCAAGAAACGCGGATAAAGCACAGGCGTTGCTGGCTGCGGGAGGGCAGGTTGTTTCCGGAACGCTGGATGACCATTCTCTCTTGTTTGACGCGGCTTCGCGTGCGGATGCGGTGATCCATACCGCCTTTAATCACGACTTTTCCCGTTTTGCGGAAAATAGCGAACAGGACCGTCGCGCCATTGAAGTGATGGGGGAGGCGCTGATCGGTAGTGACCGTCCGTTGCTGGTGACCTCGGGGCTGGCAAGGTTGGTTCAGGGACGGCCAGCAACTGAAAAGGATCATCCTGTCAGCGCGCCGGACTATCTGCGCCGTTCCGAACAGGCGGCACAGGCTCTGGTCGAAAAAGGTGTCCGGGCTGCCAGTGTGCGTCTGGCTCCAACTGTTCATGGTGTAGGCGATCACGGTTTTATCCCGATTTTGATCGCGCTGGCGAAGAAAACCGGTGTATCCGCCTGGCCGGGCGAGGGCAATAATCGCTGGGCGGCGGTGCATCGCCTTGATGCGGCGAAGCTCTACCGGTTGGCGCTGGAAAGTGGCGTCACGGAAACGGTATACCATGCGGTAGCGGAGCAGGGGATCGCGATGCGGGAGATTGCTATCGCCATCGGCAACATGCTGGGCCTGCCCGCTGAATCACGCGGTGCTGACCATTTTGGCTGGTTTGCCACCTTTGCCGCAGCGGATATGTCAGCGTCCAGCGAGCGAACCCGCGAGGTCTTAGGCTGGCATCCTGAGCAACGCGATTTGCTCACCGATCTTGCGGATGCGGCCTATTACGCGAATTCCTGAACCGCGCTAGCGTTTTCCTGTATATTCGGCTGGATATCTATCCAGCCTTTTTTTATCATACGGCATTACACTTTCAGCCGTTAACGCAGGAGCGTCACGTGATAGGCAGACTCAGAGGCATTATTGTAGAAAAACAACCCCCGTTGGTTCTGCTGGAAGTGGGGGGCGTGGGATATGAAGTCCATATGCCGATGACCTGCTTTTATGAGCTCCCGGACGCCGGAAAAGAGGCGGTTGTTTTTACACAGTTTGTGGTTCGCGAAGACGCTCAGCTCTTGTACGGCTTTAATAACAAGCAGGAACGGACGCTGTTTCGTGAGCTCATCAAAACCAATGGCGTTGGGCCGAAGCTGGCGCTAGCGATTTTGTCCGGTATGTCGGCGCAACAGTTTGTTAACGCCGTAGAACGCGAAGATCCTGCGGCGCTGGTCAAGTTGCCGGGAATAGGGAAGAAAACCGCCGAGCGTTTGATTGTCGAGATGAAAGATCGCTTTAAAGGTCTGCATGGCGATCTCTTCACCCCGGCTGCAGATTTGGTGCTGGCCTCACCGGCGAGCCCGGCGACGGATGATGCGGAACAAGAAGCCGTTGCTGCGCTGGTGGCGTTGGGCTATAAACCTCAGGAAGCCAGCCGGATGGTAAGCAAGATTGCGCGTCCGGACGCCAACAGTGAAACCCTGATCCGCGAAGCACTGCGCGCGGCGTTGTGAGGTAGAGGATGATTGAAGCAGACCGTCTGGTAACGCCCGCCAGCACCAATATAGAGGAAGTTGCAGACCGCGCTATTCGTCCGAAAATGCTCGACGAGTATATCGGTCAGCCGCAGGTGCGCTCGCAAATGGAGATCTTTATCCAGGCGGCAAAGCTGCGCGGTGACGCGCTGGACCATCTGCTTATCTTCGGCCCACCGGGCTTAGGTAAAACGACGCTGGCGAATATCGTGGCAAACGAGATGGGTGTCAATCTGCGCACGACTTCAGGGCCAGTGCTGGAAAAAGCGGGCGATCTTGCCGCGATGCTCACTAACCTCGAACCGCATGATGTGCTGTTTATCGATGAAATTCACCGCCTCTCGCCGGTTGTTGAAGAGGTGCTTTATCCGGCGATGGAAGATTACCAGCTGGATATCATGATCGGTGAAGGGCCAGCGGCGCGCTCGATAAAAATCGATTTACCGCCGTTTACCTTGATCGGCGCGACGACGCGTGCGGGTTCGCTTACGTCGCCGTTGCGCGATCGTTTCGGTATCGTGCAGCGTCTGGAGTTCTATCAGGTTGCGGATTTACAGCACATTGTCGGGCGCAGCGCGCGCTATATGGGGCTGGCGATGAGCGACGAGGGTGCGCTGGAAGTGGCGCGCCGCTCACGCGGTACGCCACGTATTGCGAATCGTCTGCTGCGGCGTGTGCGCGATTTCGCCGAAGTGAAACACGATGGTGATATTACCGCTGATATCGCGGCCCAGGCGCTCGACATGCTGAATGTCGATGCCGAAGGCTTCGACTATATGGATCGTAAGCTGCTGTTAGCCGTTATCGATAAGTTCTTCGGTGGCCCGGTCGGGCTGGACAACCTGGCGGCAGCCATTGGCGAAGAGCGCGAAACGATTGAGGATGTGCTGGAGCCGTATCTTATCCAGCAGGGTTTTTTGCAGCGTACACCGCGTGGTCGGATGGCAACAGTCAGAGCATGGAACCACTTCGGCATTACGCCACCGCAAATGCCATAACATTAAAGGCCGGAGAGCATTTGCTTCCGGCCTTTCGCTTTAGCTGGCGGGTTTCTTCATCATGCTGAAGATAAACAGCAGCGCCGCGCACAACACCACGGATGGGCCCGCGGGCGTGTCATAAAAGGCTGAAAATGTCAGCCCGCCGGTGACGGCGATCATCCCGATCCCGACCGCGATGCCCGCCATTTGCTCCGGCGTACGTGCGAAGCGTCGCGATGTCGCGGCAGGGATAATCAACAGGGAGGTGATGATCAGTGCGCCGACGAATTTCATGGCAACGCCAATCGTTAATGCAGTGACCAGCATCAGTAACAGCTTCACACGCTGCAGCTTCACGCCATCGACAAAGGCCAGCTCGGGGCTGATGGTCATCGACAGCAGATTGCGCCATTGCCAGAACAAAATCCCCAGCACCACGACAACGCCCAGAGCGATCGCCACCAGGTCGCCTGGTGTCACTGCCAGCAAATCCCCGAACAGATAGGCCATTAAATCGACACGGATATTTGACATCAGGCTGACAACAACCAGACCCAGCGACAATGCGCTGTGCGCCATGATCCCCAGCAGGGTATCAATGGCCAGATGAGGCCGTTTTTCCAGCCATACCAGCCCGGCGGCCAGCAGCAGCGTAACCGCGATCACCGCATAAAAGGGATTGACGTCCAGTAACAAACCGAAAGCGACACCCAAAAGAGAAGCATGCGCGAGCGTATCGCCGAAATAGGACATTCTGCGCCAGACAACAAATGAGCCCAACGGACCTGCCGCGCAGGCGAGCATAACCCCGGCAAGCCAGCCGGGTAGTAATAATTCAATCATGAGTGTCCATTACCCTGGCGCAGCACAATGCGGCCCTGTAAATCGTGGCGGTGGTTGTGATTGTGGCGATAAATTCCCAGCTGTTCCGCGCCACGCTGGCCGAACATGGAGATAAATTCCGGGTGCATCGAAACCACTTCCGGCGTGCCAGAACAGCAAATATGGTGATTCAGGCAGAGCACTTCATCGGTTTTTGCCATAACCAGATGCAGATCGTGAGAAACCATCAATACAGCGCAGTCCAGCTCTTTACGCAACTGGTCGATCAGGTTGTACAGCGCTACCTGGCCATTCACATCAACGCCCTGGGTTGGCTCATCAAGAACCAGTAATTGGGGGCGATTAAGCAGCGCTCGCGCGAGCAATACACGCTGGGTTTCGCCACCAGAAAGTTTTTGCATTGGCGCATCGACCAGGTGTGCGGCCTGAACACGTTTCAGTGCCGGAACAATATCGTCTTTACTGGTGCCAGGACGCAGGCGCATAAAGCGGCCAACGGTGAGCGGCAGAGTCGCGTCAAGGTGTAATTTCTGCGGCACGTATCCGATGCGCAGTGTTTTGTCACGCTTGATTAACCCGGAGTCAGGTGCTACCAGCCCAAGCACAACGCGCACCAGCGTTGATTTGCCCGCGCCATTAGGGCCCAGCAGGGTTAAAATTTTACCAGCGCGTAAATTCAGCGAAATATCAGACAGGACGCGACGTTGGCCGAATGCGACGGTGATTTTTTCGAGCGTTACAAGATTCGTCATAGCATTTATGGGGTTGCACAAGTTGTCGAATGTTATAATATCACATTCCACTCATTCATTACGATTAATAGTCGCATTATGTTACATAAAAATACGCTTCTTTGCGCAGCGTTATCCGCTGCGCTTCTCAGTGGAGCAGCACAAACTGCTAACGCCGCCGTTGTAACGTCATTAAAGCCGCTGGGGTTTATCGCGTCAGCAATAGCCGATGGGGTGACACCGACGGAAGTATTGCTTCCGGACGGTGCGTCAGAGCACGATTATTCCCTGCGTCCATCGGATGTAAAACGCTTACAGAACGCGGACTTAGTATTTTGGGTCGGGCCTGAAATGGAAGCATTTATGGTGCGTTCCGCGCAGCAAATCCCGGCGAAAAAATTAGTGACGATGGCGGATCTGGATGGCGTGAAAACGCTACTCCTGAAAGGGGCGGATGACGATGAGCACGACCATGATGATGGACATCATCAGGACGAAAAAAGTGATGAACATCACCATCACGGTGAGTACAACATGCATCTGTGGCTTTCCCCGGAGATTGCGCGGCTGTCAGCGGTTGCAATCCACGATAAATTAGTGGAAGTTATGCCGCAAAGTCGAGCCAAGCTGGACGCCAACCTGCAAGCATTTGAGGCATCATTAGCCCAGTCCGATAAGCAGGTCGGTAACGAGCTGGCACCGCTGAAAGGGAAAGGGTATTTCGTTTTTCATGACGCCTATGGCTACTTTGAAAAACACTACGGACTGACTCCGCTGGGTCACTTTACCGTCAACCCCGAAATTCAGCCTGGTGCGCAGCGTTTACATGAAATCAGAACACAGTTGGTTGAGCAAAAAGCAACCTGCGTTTTTGCTGAGCCACAGTTCAGGCCAGCGGTCGTAGAAGCTGTTGCCAGAGGGACATCCGTTCGAATGGGAACGTTGGATCCGCTCGGTATCGGCATCAAGTTAGGCAAAGAGAGCTATCCGCAGTTCCTTGCCCAACTTTCACATCAGTATGCGAGCTGCCTGAAAGGAGAATAACGAGGAAGTGAATACGTGCAACAGATAGCCCGCTCTGTCGCCCTGGCATTTAATAATCTGCCCCGACCCCACCGCGTTATGCTGGGGTCGCTTACAGTTCTCACTCTCACGGTCGCCGTTTGGCGTCCGTACGTTTACCACCCCGAATCCGTTACCCCCATTGTTAAAGCTATCGAGCTGCCGAAGAGCGAAATTCGTTCTTTATTGCCGGAAGCCAGCGAACCTATCGACCAGACTGCCTCGGATGACGATGTTGACGCTATTCCGCAGGATGAACTCGATGAGAAAACTTCCAGTGAAGCCGGCGTACATGAATATGTCGTATCGACGGGCGATACGCTGAGCAGCATTCTTAATCAGTACGGCATCGATATGGGTGATATCAGCCAGCTTGCCGCTGCGGATAAAGAACTGCGTAACCTGAAAATTGGCCAACAGATCTCCTGGACTCTGACCGCGGATGGCGATTTGCAGCGGTTGACCTGGGAGATGTCCCGCCGCGAGACCCGTACTTATGACCGCATTGATGGCGGCTTCAAAATGAGTAGCGAAACGCAGCAGGGCGATTGGGTAAACTCGGTGATGAAAGGGACTGTCGGCGGGAGTTTTGTTTCCAGCGCGCGCGACGCCGGGTTAACCAGCGGTGAAATCAGCGCGGTGATCAAAGCCATGCAGTGGCAAATGGATTTCCGTAAACTGAAAAAAGGCGATGAATTCTCCGTACTCATGTCCCGCGAAATGCTGGAAGGCAAGCAAGAGCAAAGCCAGTTGCTTGGTGTGCGTTTGCGTTCCGACGGCAAAGATTATTATGCAATCCGCGCAGAAGACGGCAAATTTTACGATCGCAACGGTACTGGCCTGGCAAAAGGGTTTTTGCGTTTCCCGACATCCAAGCAGTTCCGCGTATCTTCAAATTTTGACCCCCGTCGTCTGAACCCGGTTACAGGTCGGGTTGCGCCGCACAAAGGCGTTGATTTCGCGTTGCCGCAGGGAACGCCTGTGCTGGCGGTAGGGGATGGTGAAGTCGTCGTGGCGAAACGCAGCGGAGCGGCAGGTAACTATGTCGCTATCCGTCACGGACGCACCTATACCACGCGATATATGCACCTGCGCAAACTGTTGGTAAAACCAGGGCAGAAAGTGAAACGCGGCGATCGTATTGCGCTCTCCGGGAACACCGGGCGTTCTACCGGGCCGCATTTGCACTATGAAGTGTGGATCAACCAGCAAGCAGTTAATCCGTTAACGGCGAAGCTGCCGAGAACCGAAGGATTAAGCGGGTCGGATCGCAAAGATTATCTGGCACAGGTTAAAGAGATTCTGCCTCAGTTAAAAGTAGACTGATTCGTTTAACAAATGTGCGTCCGAAGCCGATGCCTCAACCGCGTCGGCTTTTTCTTTTGTGCGAAAGATGGCGCCTCGCTACACTATCTCATTATTTTATGTGAACTGATTTCTCGTCTGCGGAAGATGCATGGAAACGAAAAAAAATACCGCTGAATACATTCCTGAGTTTGAAAACGAATTTCGCCACCCGCGTAACTGGGGCGCGTGGCTGGGAGTGCTGGCTTTTGCGGGCGTTGCATTGATCCCGCCGTCGGTGCGCGATCCTGTACTCGGCAAACTTGGGCGTCTGGCCGGAAAGTTCGGCAAAAGCGCGCGCCGCCGTGCGCAGATCAATCTCTACTACTGCTTCCCTGAAAAAAGCGATGCGGAAAGAGAGGCCATTATTGATGAGATGTTCGCCACTGCGCCACAAGCCATGGTTCTGATGGCGGAACTGGCGTTACGTGGCCCGGAAAAGGTTCTTCCGCGTGTGGAATGGCAGGGCCGGGAAATTATTGATGAAATGCACCGCAACGAAGAGAAGGTGATTTTCCTTGTTCCGCACGGTTGGGGCGTTGATATCCCGGCGATGTTAATGGCATCGCAAGGCCAAAAAATGGCGGCGATGTTCCACAATCAGGGCAACAAAGTGTTCGATTATGTATGGAACACCGTGCGTCGTCGTTTTGGCGGGCGTTTACATGCGCGTAATGATGGGATCAAACCCTTTATCCAGTCGGTTCGCCAGGGCTACTGGGGGTACTACCTTCCGGACCAGGATCACGGTGCGGAGCACAGCGAATTTGTTGATTTCTTTGCGACCTATAAAGCGACCCTGCCGGCGATTGGCCGTCTGATGAAAGTGTGCCGTGCGCGCGTGGTGCCGCTGTTCCCGGTTTATGATGCGAAAACACACCGGCTGATTATTCAGGTGCGTCCGCCGATGGACGACCTGCTCACCGCCGATGACAACATGATTGCCCGCCGTATGAACGAAGAAGTTGAACAGTTTGTCGGTCCGCGTCCTGAGCAATACACCTGGATCCTCAAATTGCTAAAAACGCGAAAACCAGGTGAAACCGAGCCTTACCAGCGCAAAGATTTATTTCCGAAAAAATAGCCCATAAAAAAGGCCTCTCACTGAGAGGCCTTTTTGCTTCCTGTTACCGCTTATTCAACGGTGAGAATGCGCGTGGTGTTCGTCGTGCCGATGGTGCTCATCACATCGCCCTGAGTCACGATAACCAGGTCACCGGAGAGCAAATAGCCTTTATCGCGCAGCAGATTTACTGCGTCGTGAGCTGCCGTCACGCCGTCATTTACGCTGTCGAAATAGACCGGGGTGACGCCGCGATACAGAGCTGTCAGGTTGAGGGTACGTTCATGACGAGAGAGAGCGAAAATCGGCAGCCCGGAACTGATGCGCGAGGTCATCAGCGCGGTGCGACCCGATTCTGTCATTGAAATGATAGCGGTTACACCTTTCAGGTGGTTTGCCGCATACATCGCCGACATGGCAATCGCTTCTTCCACGTTATCGAATTGGATATCCAGGCGGTGTTTGGAGACGTTGATGCTTGGAATCTTCTCAGCACCCAGACATACACGCGCCATTGCAGCAACGGTTTCGGACGGATACTGGCCAGCGGCCGTTTCGGCAGAGAGCATGACCGCATCGGTGCCATCGAGCACGGCGTTGGCTACGTCCATCACTTCCGCACGCGTTGGCATTGGGTTGGTGATCATCGACTCCATCATCTGCGTCGCAGTGATTACTGCCCGGTTCAGCTGGCGCGCACGGCGGATCAGCGCTTTCTGGATACCAACCAGCTCCGGGTCACCGATTTCAACACCGAGATCGCCGCGTGCGACCATTACCACGTCGGAGGCGAGGATCACATCATCCATCGCATCCTGATTGCATACCGCTTCAGCACGCTCAACTTTTGCCACGATTTTGGCATCGCAACCGGCATCGCGCGCCAGACGGCGAGCGTAGTTAAGATCTTCGCCGCAGCGCGGGAAGGAGACGGCCAGATAGTCAACGCCGATCAATGCTGCTGTTACGATGTCCGCTTTGTCTTTTTCAGTCAGCGCTTCAGCAGAGAGGCCGCCGCCCAGCTTGTTGATGCCTTTATTGTTCGACAGCGGGCCGCCGACGGTCACTTCGGTAAACACTTTCATGCCCTGAACTTCCAGCACTTTTAGCTGTACGCGACCGTCGTCCAGCAGCAGGATATCGCCCGGAACCACATCGGCAGGCAAACCTTTATAATCGATGCCCACTTTTTCTTTGTCGCCTTCACCTTTACCGAGGTTGGCGTCGAGCAGGAATTTATCCCCGATGTTCAGGAAAACTTTGCCTTCCTTAAAGGTGGAAACACGAATTTTTGGCCCCTGTAAATCGCCAAGGATAGCAACATGACGTCCCAGTTTTGCCGCAATCTCACGCACTTTATCCGCACGTAATTTATGATCTTCAGGTGTTCCGTGTGAGAAGTTCATACGTACCACGTTAGCACCGGCAGCGATCACCTTCTCAAGGTTGTTATCGCGGTCAGTAGCCGGGCCTAAGGTGGTTACGATTTTGGTTCTGCGAAGCCTTCTGGACATGTAATACTCCGTTGACTGAAACAACTTGGTGTTGCGTGAACATAAATCCGGTCATTTGGCGCCCTGCTGTGAAGGGCGATGCGTCAGATCGGACAGCGTAAGAGGTTACCGTTTTTATATTTACTATTAGTGATTATCACTTTTAATAAGCAGCTCTTTATCAAAGCGCGATTCTTTCAGTGCTTCTTTGACTCGCTTCAAGTTATCCCTGAATTTTGCTCCCCGACGCAATGTGAACCCTGTTGCCAGCACATCAATCACCGTGAGTTGCGCAAGACGAGAAACCATTGGCATATAAATATCTGTATCTTCCGGAACATCCAGGGTGATAGCAAGTGTTGCCTCACGCGCCAGCGGCGTGCCTGCGGACGTAAGGGCTATCACCATGGCATCGTTTTCACGCGCCAGTTGCGCAAGTTCCACTAAATTCTTGGTTCTTCCGGTATGCGAAATCAACACAACCACGTCATCGTCGCTACAATTCATACAACTCATGCGTTGCAAGACAATGTCGTCGGAGTAGACCACCGGCACATTGAAGCGGAAAAATTTGTTCATGGCATCGTGTGCAACGGCGGCAGAGGAACCAAGGCCAAAGAAGGCAATTTTTTTCGCCTGCGTCAGTAAATCTACGGCGCGGTTTACCGCGGCCATATCGAGTGACTGGCGCACATGGTCGAGACTGGCCATCGCGGATTCGAAGATTTTGCCGGTATAGGCTTCAACACTGTCATCTTCATCAACATTTCGATTAACATAGGGCGTGCCATTGGCGAGGCTTTGCGCCAGATGCAGTTTGAAATCGGGAAAGCCCCGGGTATCGAGGCTGCGGCAGAAGCGGTTCACTGTGGGTTCGCTGACATCCGCTTCTTGCGCAAGTGCGGCAATGCTTGAGTGGATGGCCTGGTCCGGCGCGGCGAGGATCACTTCCGCCACTTTACGCTCGGATTTGCTAAGGTGTTCCAGCCGTGACTGGATTTTTTCCAGCATATTCATGGGTGATAAACGCTCATGGTAAAACGATTACACCGATAGATGGAATCGTGATGCAATTTAATTAGATATTACCCCTGCGGCGCGCAGAAAGGTAAGTCGTGATGAGAAATGTTGTTGTTTTTTTTCATTACATGATCAGAGTCGGATTTTACCCAACGCGTATTGGGCAAATATCCCGCTTTATCAGGGCGAAAGAACAGTTTTTTCGTCACAACAGAATAACGCACGTCCTGACAAGGCTTAACAGTTTCGGGAATTACGTAAAAGCAGTACAGTGCACTGTAATAAAATTACAACTGAGGCCTGGCTGAAGCTCCAGGATAGCCAACTGAGGAGAAAGACATGGCGGTAATACAAACAGCCCAGGCGTGTGACCTGGTCATTTTCGGCGCCAAGGGCGACCTCGCCCGCCGGAAATTGCTGCCTTCCCTGTACCAACTGGAAAAAGCGGGCCAGATTCACCCGGAGACACGAATCCTGGGCGTGGGCCGCGCTGATTGGGATAAGGAAGCGTATACCAAGGTTGTTCGCGAAGCGCTTGAAACCTTTATGAAGGAGAAGATCGACGAGAGCCTGTGGGACAAGCTGAGTGGTCGTCTGGATTTTTGCAATCTGGACGTCAACGATACGTCGGCATTCAAACGTCTCGGCGAGATGCTGGATCAAAAAAATCGCACCACCATCAATTACTTCGCCATGCCGCCGAGCACCTTTGGCGCAATCTGCAAAGGTCTGGGTGAAGCGAAGCTGAACGCTAAACCGGCGCGCGTGGTAATGGAAAAACCGCTGGGCACCTCGCTTGCCACGTCGCGGGAAATCAATGACCAGGTGGGCGAGTTTTTCGAAGAGTGCCAGGTGTATCGTATCGACCACTACCTCGGTAAAGAAACGGTACTCAACCTGCTGGCGCTGCGTTTTGCGAACTCTCTTTTCGTCAATAACTGGGACAATCGCACCATCGACCACGTTGAAATCACCGTGGCGGAAGAGGTAGGCATTGAAGGGCGCTGGGGCTATTTCGACCAGGCCGGGCAGATGCGCGATATGATCCAGAACCACCTGCTGCAAATTCTATGCATGATTGCCATGTCGCCGCCGTCCGATCTAAGCGCTGACAGCATTCGTGACGAGAAAGTAAAAGTACTGAAGTCGCTGCGCCGTATTGATCGCACCAACGTGCGTGAAAAAACCGTCCGCGGCCAGTACAGCGCCGGTTTTGCCCAGGGCAAAAAAGTGCCGGGTTACCTGGAAGAAGAGGGCGCGAATAAGACCAGCAACACCGAAACGTTCGTTGCGATCCGTGTCGACATTGATAACTGGCGTTGGGCTGGTGTGCCGTTCTACCTGCGCACCGGTAAGCGTCTGCCGACCAAGTGCTCTGAAGTGGTTGTTTACTTTAAAACACCGGAACTGAATCTGTTCAAAGAGTCCTGGCAGGATTTGCCGCAGAACAAATTGACCATTCGCCTGCAGCCGGACGAAGGGGTGGATATCCAGGTGCTGAACAAAGTGCCGGGTCTCGATCACAAACACAATCTGCAAATCACCAAGCTCGATCTGAGTTATTCCGAAACGTTCAATCAGACGCATCTGGCCGATGCCTATGAGCGTCTGTTGCTGGAAACGATGCGCGGCATTCAGGCGCTGTTTGTGCGCCGTGACGAAGTGGAAGAAGCCTGGAAATGGGTGGACTCCATCACGGAAGCCTGGGCGGCGGATAACGACTCGCCGAAACCTTACCAGGCGGGAACCTGGGGGCCTGTGGCCTCGGTAGCGATGATCACCCGTGACGGCCGTTCCTGGAACGAGTTTGAGTGATTCGCTGCAGGTTAATGTTGCGCAATTTTACCGGTAACATGATCTAACTCAGCTATCCGAACAATTTTTCATCTTTCAGGCCCCGACTGGATTCACCAGCGGGGCTTTTTTTATTACACTGGCTGAAGCGATTTTGCCTTTGGGGCGCGGCGCTCTGGTGTTTTCAGCTTGTTACGTAAAGCTAATCGCACTGTTAACGCGGCTTCCCCGGACAGATAAATTTCAGGAGCCTCTATGAACCCGACAATGTTACGCGTAACAAATCGTATTATCGAACGTTCGCGCGAAACCCGCTCAGCCTATCTGGCGCGTATTGAACAAGCGAAAAGCGATACCGTACGCCGCTCAACACTCGCTTGCGGTAACCTGGCGCACGGTTTTGCTGCTTGCCAGCCCGACGATAAAGCCTCCCTCAAAAGCATGTTGCGCAACAACATTGCGATCATCACCTCTTATAACGACATGCTCTCTGCGCACCAGCCTTACGAGGTCTATCCGGATATCATCCGTAAAGCGCTGCATACCGTGAATGCAGTGGGGCAGGTGGCTGGTGGTGTTCCGGCCATGTGCGATGGCGTAACGCAAGGTCAGGACGGGATGGAGTTATCCTTACTGAGCCGCGAAGTGATTGCCATGTCTGCTGCGGTCGGCCTGTCGCATAACATGTTCGATGGCGCGCTGTATCTGGGCGTGTGCGATAAAATCGTCCCGGGGCTGGCAATGGCAGCATTGTCGTTTGGCCACCTGCCGGCAGTGTTTGTACCATCAGGCCCGATGGCGAGCGGTCTGGCCAACAAAGAGAAAGTGCGTATCCGCCAGCTTTATGCTGAGGGCAAAGTCGATCGGATGGCACTGCTGGAATCTGAAGCCGCGTCCTATCACGCACCAGGCACCTGTACGTTCTACGGTACCGCCAACACCAACCAGATGGTGATTGAGTTTATGGGCATGCAGTTGCCGGGTTCCTCGTTTGTACACCCGGATGCGCCGCTGCGCAAAGCGTTGACAGAAGCGGCGGCTCGCCAGGTCACTCGTCTGACGGGCAACGGCAACGAATGGATGCCGCTTGGTAAAATGATCGATGAAAAAGTGGTGGTTAACGGTATCGTTTCGCTGCTGGCGACCGGCGGTTCCACAAACCACACGATGCATCTGGTGGCGATGGCGCGTGCAGCGGGCATTATCATTAATTGGGATGATTTCTCCGATCTCTCTGATGTTGTTCCTTTACTGGCGCGTCTCTACCCGAATGGCCCGGCGGATATTAACCACTTCCAGGCGGCGGGCGGTGTGCCGGTATTACTGCGTGAGCTGCTGAAAGGCGGTTTGCTGCATGAAGATGTTAATACTGTCGCAGGCTTTGGTCTGGCGCGTTATACCCACGAGCCGTGGCTCAATAATGGCGAACTGGACTGGCGCGAAGGCGCGGTCGCGTCGCTGGATGACAACGTGATCGCCAGCATTGATAAACCGTTCTCTCAACATGGCGGCACCAAAGTGCTGAGCGGCAACCTCGGGCGTGCGGTAATGAAAACCTCCGCCGTTCCGGTAGAAAACCAGGTGATTGAAGCGCCGGCAGTGGTTTTTGAAAGCCAGCATGACGTGCTGCCCGCATTTGAGGCTGGGCTGCTGGATCGCGATTGTGTGGTCGTTGTTCGTCATCAGGGGCCAAAAGCGAACGGTATGCCAGAATTACATAAACTCATGCCGCCACTTGGTGTATTATTGGACCGCCGTTTCAAAATTGCATTAGTTACTGATGGACGGCTGTCAGGGGCATCAGGTAAAGTGCCTTCGGCAATCCACGTTACACCAGAAGCATATGATGGTGGGTTGCTGGCAAAAGTGCATGATGGCGACATGATTCGGGTTAACGGGCAGACTGGAGAATTAACGCTGCTGGTTGATGACAACGTTCTTGCCGCACGTCAGCCACATATTCCTGACCTTAGCGCGATGCGCGTGGGCACAGGGCGCGAAATGTTTGGTGCGCTGCGGGAAAAACTTTCCGGCGCGGAGCAGGGCGCGACCTGTATCACTTTTTAAGACGACAAGATTTTAGTTCTGGCGAGAGAAAAACACTGATGAAAAACTGGAAAACGAGTGCAGAAGCAATCCTGAAAACGGGTCCGGTAGTGCCGGTAATCGTAGTGAACAAACTGGAGCACGCCGTACCGATGGCGAAAGCGCTGGTGGCAGGTGGTGTTCGCGTTCTGGAAGTGACTCTGCGTACGGCTTGCGCTATCGACGCTATTCGCGCTATCGCGAAGGAAGTGCCGGACGCGATTATCGGCGCTGGTACCGTGCTGAATCCGCAGCAACTGGCAGAAGTGACCGCCGCTGGCGCACAGTTCGCCATCAGCCCTGGCCTGACTGAGCCGCTGCTGAAAGCCGCGACCGAAGGCACTATCCCGTTGATCCCGGGGATCAGCACCGTTTCTGAACTGATGCTGGGTATGGACTACGGTCTGAAAGAGTTTAAATTCTTCCCGGCGGAAGCTAATGGCGGCACCAAAGCGCTGCAGGCGATTGCGGGTCCGTTCTCGCAGGTTCGTTTCTGCCCGACTGGCGGCATTTCTCCGGCTAACTACCGTGATTATCTGGCGCTGAAAAGCGTGCTGTGCATCGGTGGTTCCTGGCTGGTGCCGGCTGATGCGCTGGAAGCAGGTGATTACGATCGCATCACTAAACTGGCTCGCGAAGCCGTTGAAGGCGCGAAGCTGTAATTTTCAGCGGGGTTAAAGCCCGCCTGATAAAAGCCCGGTCGCATACATGCCGACCGGGCTTTTTTTTCTCTCACTCGTCCAGGGTGACGGCCGCTAAGTGACTGATTCTGCTTTATTGCCCCCCGATTTAACTCTCAGGGGGCCGGCAGATGCAGATGCGGCTGTGAGGGATTTGTTCGCCTTCAGGAAGCAATCAATGCAACCTGTCGGGAAGGCTGTTTACCCGCTGACCTTCACCGCCGCCGCCGCCGCAACGGCGTATTCCACCGCTTTTTCAACGTTATCTGCCACGGCCAGCGCGACGCCCATACGGCGGGAGCCCGCAATTTCTGGCTTACCAAACAGGCGCAACTGCACGCCAGCACCTACGGCGCTGTCCACCTTATCAAAGGTGACATTCTGACTGGTCAGGCGCGGCAGGATCACCGCCGAAGCGGAAGGACCATACTGACGAATAGCGCCAATGGGCATGCCGAGAAACGCGCGGACATGCAGGGCAAACTCGGAAAGGTCCTGCGAAATCAAAGTCACCATGCCGGTATCGTGCGGGCGCGGCGAAACTTCGCTGAAGATAACGTCATCGCCGCAAACAAAAAGCTCAACGCCAAACAGGCCGTAGCCGCCAAGCGCCAGCACCACTTTGCTGGCGATAGCTTGCGCGCGCTCTAGCGCCAGGGGCGACATTTGCTGCGGTTGCCAGGATTCGCGGTAGTCGCCATCTTCCTGGCGATGCCCGACCGGCGCGCAGAAATGAACGCCGTCGACGGCGCTGATGGTCAGTAATGTGATTTCAAAATCAAAATTGACCACACCTTCAACAATGACACGCCCGGCACCGGCGCGGCCGCCTTGTTGGGCATATTCCCAGGCGCTTGCTAATTGATCGGCGCTTTTAATAAAGCTCTGCCCTTTACCGGAGGAGCTCATCACCGGTTTTACAATACAAGGTAAACCTATCTCCGCGACGGCTTGCTGAAATGCAGCTTCACTATCGGCAAAGCGGTAACTGGAGGTGGGTAGTTGTAACTCTTCAGCCGCCAGGCGGCGGATGCCTTCACGGTTCATCGTTAGCTTGGTGGCGCGTGCGCAGGGGACGACATGCTGACCTTGCGCTTCCAGCTCAATCAGCGTATCGGTGGCGATAGCTTCGATTTCCGGCACGATAAAGTGAGGTCTTTCCTGTTCAACCAGTGCCTTCAACGTCGCGCCATCAAGCATATTGATCACATGCGAACGATGCGCAACATGCATCGCAGGTGCATCGGGATAGCGATCCACGGCAATCACTTCAATGCCCAGACGCTGACATTCGATGGCAACTTCCTTGCCCAGTTCACCAGAGCCTAATAACATCACGCGTGTTGCTGCGGGGCGCAGCGCAGTTCCTAAAAGAGTCATAGCATTGTACCGTTAGAAAAAATTTGCGCGCAGTATAAACGAAAACGTTTGCGTCTGTCTTTTATCACTTGCGGTGGTTTTTTCATCGCGCTACTATACTGTATAAATACACAGTTAAATGAGGCTGCATCATGGCGGTAGAAGTTAAATACGTAGTCATTCGTGAAGGTGAGGAAAAAATGTCTTTTGCCAGTAAAAAGGAAGCCGATGCTTACGATAAGATGCTCGATCTGGCCGAAGTCCTTGGTGACTGGCTTGCAACAGGGCCGGTAGATCTGGAAGACAACGCGCGCGATCAGATGGCGCTGTGGCTTGCTGAGCAAAAAGAGGCGCTTAACGGCATCCTGAAATCAGGCAAATTACCGGGCACGGAAGCTGAAGAAGCGGTAGCGCCGGTCGACTCTTCTGATTCGGAAGCGACTGACGCTGTGGATATCAAAACTGCAACGAAGCGCGTGAAAGTCGCCTGACCTTGCACTGCCAGCAATTTGTACCATGCTTTGAAGGGGTAAAAACCAGGAGATAAGCATGAAAATAGCAGGAGTTTTCGCCGGTTTGCTTTTGCTGGCAGGCAGTATGGCGGCGCATGCCGTTACGGATAAGTCGGTGAAATTTCCCTCGTGCGAGGGACTCAAGGCAGACGGCATTGCCGCCAGTGTTAAGCGGGATTATCTGCAGAATCGCATTGTCCGATGGGCTGATGATCAAAAGAAACTGGGTCAGGCCGATCCAGTCGCATGGGTCAATCCGAAGGAAATTACCGGCAAGAATGATAAATGGGTTGTGCCGTTAACCGTACGCGGGAAAAGCGCGGACCTTCACTATCGAGTGACTGTCGATTGTAAAGGCGGAACCGCAGAGTATCAGCCGCGATCGTAACACCGCATTTTCCCATTCTTTTCAGATATAGACACTTCCTGACATCCCCCTCGCTTACTCTGTGCGCACAACTGTCATGATAAGCGAGGGTTCTATGAGCTGGTTAAATCAACTGCAGTCATTGCTTGGTCAAAAAGGTGATACGCAGACGCCGTCTCCCGGTGGCCATGGACTCAACAATTTGTTGGTGCCGGGTGCATTAGGTGGCCTGGCGGGCCTGCTGGTCGCCAGTAAATCATCGCGCAAACTGCTCGCGAAATATGGCACCGGCGCTTTGCTGGTGGGTGGGGGAGCCGTTGCGGGCAGCGTGTTGTGGAATAAGTATAAAGATCGCATCCGGGATGCGCATCAAGGTGAGCCGCAATTTGGTCAGCACAATACGCCTCTGGATGTCCGCACTGAGCGGCTGATCCTGGCGCTGGTGTTCGCCGCTAAAAGCGACGGACACATTGATGATAAAGAACGTGCGGCGATAGAACAGCAGTTGCGTGAAGCAGGTGTGGAAGCGCAAGGGCAGCAACTGGTAGCGAATGCTATAGACCAACCGCTGGACCCCGCGCGTCTGGCGCAGGGAGTGCAAAACGAAGAAGAAGCGCTGGAAGTTTACTTCCTGAGCTGCGCCGTTATCGATATCGATCATTTTATGGAACGCAGCTATCTGAACGCGCTGGGCGATGCGTTAAAAATTCCGCAAGATGTGCGAGAAGATATCGAGGCGGATCTCAAAAAGCAGAAATTAGCGCTTAGCTCATGATTTAAATTACGTTTCGCTTGCATCGCGCGTGGGTTTTGCCACCCTTATAGGTATGTAAAACCAAATAAGAATTGTGCTATGTCGCCAAAAGCAAAAAAAATCCCGCACGCCATGACAATGCATGGTGATACGCGTATCGACAACTATTACTGGCTGCGGGACGATACGCGCTCACAGCCAGATGTTCTGGATTACCTCCATCAGGAAAATGATTACGGGCGAGAAGTGATGGCTTCCCAGCAAGCGTTACAGGACGACGTGCTGGCAGAAATTATCTCGCGAATACCGCAGCGCGAAGTCTCCGCGCCTTATATCAAAAATGGCTATCGTTACCGGCACATCTACGAGCCGGGAAGCGAATATGCGATTTATCAACGTCAGTCGGTTCTCAGTTCCGAGTGGGATGAGTGGTCGGTGTTACTGGACGCCAACCAGCGTGCCTCACACAGTGAGTTCTATACCCTTGGCGGCATGGAAGTCTCACCCGACAACACCATTATGGCGATTGCTGAAGATTATCTTTCCCGCAGGCAGTATGGTCTGCGTTTCCGCAATCTTGAGACGGGCAACTGGTATCCGGAAATGCTGGATAATGTCTCGCCGGAATTTGTCTGGGTTAACGATTCAGAAACGCTCTATTATGTGCGCAAACATGCCACAACATTACTGCCGTACCAGGTCTGGCGACACACCGTTGGCACGCCTTCGCAACAGGATGAACTGGTGTATGAAGAGCAGGACGAGACCTTTTATGTTGGCCTGAGTAAAACCACCTCCCAGCACTACATTACTATTCATCTCGCCAGCGCGACCACCAGTGAAGTACTCCTGCTGGATGCCGAACTGCCGGACGCTCAGCCGTTGCGTTTTCTGCCAAGGCGCAAAGATCACGAATATAGCCTTGATCACTACCAGCACACCTTTTATTTGCGATCCAATCGTGATGGTAAAAACTTTGGTCTGTATCGCACCAAAGTGCGTGATGAACGGCGCTGGGAAGTGCTGATCCCGGCGCGCGAGCATGTGATGCTTGAAGGGTTTACGCTGTTTACTGATTGGCTGGTTGTGGAAGAACGCCAGCGCGGCCTGACCAGTTTGCGCCAGATTAACCGCAAAACCCGGGAAGTTATCGGCATCGCGTTTGATGATCCCGCCTATGTCACCTGGCTTGCTTACAACCCGGAGCCGGAAACATCGCGCCTGCGTTATGGCTATTCATCAATGACCATGCCGGACACGCTGTTTGAACTGGACATGGATACCGGAGAACGGCGTGTTCTGAAACAAATGGAAGTGGCAGGGTTTGATGCCAGCGATTATCGCAGCGAGCACCTGTGGATCCACGCCAGAGATGGTGTCGAAGTACCGGTGTCGCTGGTTTATAACCATAAACATTTCCGCAAAGGTGAGAATCCGTTACTGGTGTATGGTTATGGTTCTTACGGCGCCAGTATGGACGCAGATTTTAGCAGCAGCCGGCTCAGCTTGCTGGATCGTGGATTTGTCTGCGCTATCGCGCATATTCGCGGTGGCGGTGAATTGGGCCATTCATGGTATGAGGGCGGGAAGTTCCTCAACAAGAAAAACAGCTTTAATGATTTTATCGATGTCACTGACAGCCTGCTGGCGCAGGGCTATGGCTCGCCCCTGTTTTGCTACGGCATGGGAGGAAGTGCAGGTGGATTACTGATGGGCGCGGTGATTAATCAACGTCCAATGCTATTCCATGGTGTCATTGCCCAGGTGCCGTTTGTCGATGCCCTGACCACCATGCTTGATGAGTCGATCCCATTGACCACCGGGGAATTTGAAGAGTGGGGCAATCCGCAGGATGAGACCTATTATCACTACATTAAAAGTTATAGCCCGTACGACAATATTGCCGCGCAGGCCTATCCGCATATGCTGGTAACGACCGGACTTCACGATTCGCAGGTGCAATACTGGGAACCTGCAAAATGGGTCGCGAAACTGCGTGAATATAAAACCGATGATAATTTGCTGTTGCTGTGCACGGATATGGATTCCGGGCACGGTGGGAAATCAGGCCGGTTTAAATCCTACGAAGGTGTTGCGCTGGAATATGCGTTCTTAATCGCCCTGGCGCAGGGAACATTGCCCGGAAAAGGGAACGGTTACTCTTCGCCCAGGTAGTGTTTTAAGGTTAAGCGTAGTTCCGGGCTCATGCGCTCCAGGTTGTTAAACAGCCAGCGCAGGTAGCCCGGATCGCGATCGGCAATTTCAGAGACGGCTTTCCCCCGGTATTTACCAAACGTAAATGTTGTCAGCAAAGCAGGGCGTCCGGTTACTGTGGCCATCTGATCGGGTGTCCAGCCAGACACCTGCATAATGTCGATCAACAGCGCAGCGGTGATGTAGCAATCATATAACGCCCGGTGGTGATGCAATCCGGCAGGGGTCTGAACACTCAGCTTGCGGGATTTATACAGCGCCATATTGCTGTATTTGATGCCGGGCCACAGGCGGCGCGCCAGCTTCATGGTACAAATCCACTCCCCTGGCATTTCAGGCAGCACCCGGCGATCAAAACTGGCGTTGTGCGCCACATACCAGTCGCTCCCGTAATAGTGCGGTACGATCTCCTCAATCCACGGCTGATGAGCGACCATCGCTTCGGTGATATGGTGTATCGCCATGGCCTGCGGACTGATTGGCCTGTCGGGGCGTACCAGATGGCTCATCGGGTTGACGATCTGCCCGTCGACGACATCAACGGAGGCAATTTCAACAATCCCCCCCTGTAAATCGCAGGTTTCGGTATCGATAACGCGTAACATGCCCGGCTCCATTATTTCACTTTGGGCTCGTAAGGCAGGCGGGAGAGCGATACGGAGGCCAGACGGTGGGCTATCAACCGCTCTCTAAACCAGTTCCGCAGATGTTCCGGCTGCTCGCGTTCAACGGCTTCGGCAATTACCGGCATGTTGTAACGCTCTTTAAACGCGACACCAGCCGCAGCAAGGTCGACGTTGATCTTGTCCATCTCTTGTTGTTCGAGCTGCGCTAGATTGGTAATCATGATGTTCTCCTGGGTTCACGCGGCAAAAGTTACTAAGCCTGTTGCAGAAAGACAAGCGCGCCGACGATGATACTCGACGCGATTATTGTACAGCGTTATTCTTTGTGCCATATGCATAACTAAAAGGAATGAACAATATGCCTGTTGCATCCTGTCGCCACTGGCGAGCCATCGCATTGCTAGTCAGCCTGTTCGCTACGCCTGCTGTTCTGGCGCATGCCCATCTTAAAGGGCAGTATCCTGCCGCCAACGCCGCTGTTACCGCCGCACCACAAGCATTAACGCTGAATTTCTCTGAAGGCATTGAGCCTAAATTTAGCGGCATCGCGGTGACCAACGCACAGCAGCAAATTATCAAGACTGGCGCGGTAAAGCGCAATGAGAATGACAACAAGCAGATGATTGTTCCGCTGGAGGAGTCGCTGCCGCCGGGCAACTATACCGTTAACTGGCATGTCGTTTCGGTTGACGGCCACAAAACCAGTGGCCAATACGCATTTTCCGTGAAGTGAATGATGTTAGCAGCCGTGTTGGTCGGATTGCGCTTTGTGCATTTTGCGGCTCTGATGTTGGTATTTGGCTGCACGTTATTTAGCGTGTGGTTCGCGCCGGGCAGTCTGCAACGCCTTCTCGCGCAACGCTTTCTTTTTTGGCAGCGGGGCTGTTTATGGCTTGCCGCAGTAAGTGCAGCTGCGATGTTTGCCGCGCAGGGCGGTGTAATGGGCGATGGCTGGCCTGATGTAGTGCGTACTGAAATCTGGCTGGCAGTCGCCGGCACGCAAACCGGAGCCGTGCTGGCGTGGCAAGTTGTTGCTGCGTGTCTGGCGCTTGTTGTCGTGCTTATGCAACCGCTACAGCAACGTAAAATACTGCTACTGGTGATCCTGCAGTTTGTCCTGGCCGCCGGCACTGGGCATGCCGCGATGCGCGAAGGCGCGATGGGCGTGGTGCAGCGGGGTAATCATGCCTTGCATTTATTATGTGCCGCAATGTGGCTGGGCGGGTTATTGCCCGTATTATTCTGCATGAAACTGGCCCATGGTCGCTGGCGTGCGGCAGCAATTGCCACCATGATGCGCTTTTCCTGGTACGGTCATTTCGCCGTCGCAGGGGTGATCCTCACTGGCGTTATCAATACACTCTTAATCCAGGGTTTGGTCTGGCCATGGCAGAGCCACTGGGGGCAGGGGTTATTGTTGAAATGTGCGCTTGTGGCGCTGATGGTAGTAATTGCTGTGATGAATCGGTATGTTCTGGTGCCGCAGCTGAATCAGCAAAGCGACACCGCGCGGCAACGTTTTATCGCGTTGACCTGGGTCGAAGTCGGGCTGGGCGCATTGGTGCTGGCAGCGGTAAGTTTGTTTGCAACATGGGAACCTTTTTGAATGAACCTGGCGGGAAAAATGAAGAAGAGTTTATTAGTTCTGGTAATGCTGGCATGTTCAGGTACGGCACTGGCTTCGCCGCAGGTCATTACCGTAAGCCGCTTTGAGATTGGCAAAGACAAATGGGCATTTAACCGTGAGGAAGTCATGCTGACCTGCCGGCCAGGTCATGCATTGTATGCCATCAACCCCAGCACGCTGGTGCAATACCCGTTGAATGACGTTGCTGAAAAAGAGGTGGCCAGCGGTAAGACTATTGCTCAGCCGATTAGCATTATTCAGATCGATAATCCCGCCAAACCTGGTGAAAAGATGAGCCTTGCGCCTTTTATTACGCGAGCTGAGACACTTTGTTAAAAGCCAGCGCTAATCCGCTGATCCACAATAAAAAACCGCAAGCCTGAATACACAAGCTTTGCGGTTTTTACTTTTCATAAGCGTGACGGTAACCCAATTTTTCTGACCACTTTTGTCGCGGACTGGAAAACCTGACGCCGTCATCTATTCTTAAAGTGCAAGGCGACTTAGCCTGCATTAATGCCAACTTTTAGCGCACGGCTCTCTCCCAAGAGCCATTTCCCTGGACCGAATACAGGAATCGTGTTCGGTCTTTTTTTATCTCTACGTCATGCAGGTTTCTTAATCTCGTCATGAAAATTCCCAAAACCGTACATCGCCACAAACCATAACATATTCTGCACCGCGTACGTCCAGGTATTTTTTTGTCATTACGAAGTTTTTATGACCAGAATAATGTGTCCTCCATGCGCTGCATCACATAGCCTGCCAGTAAGCCAGGGTAAACCGTCACGTGCCTCGGGCTTACGGTTTTCCGAGGCACAGAAGATAAATCGCCTACTCAGCAGAGGTTCTGAACCAGGGGGCCGTTAAAACCCGTTTACGATTGCAGAATACCGTCGGGAGATTGGTTCCTTTAATAAACTTAATAGCGATATTTGCCTTTAGGCTTGCAGGTATTAGCGCTCGATAATTGCCAGATATTCTGCGCGGATCTTGCATCCGGGCACGGCGATGTGTCACGGCTCAGAAATAGTCCTTGGTGCGAGCGTCAATATTAAACAGCGACATTTGGGTGGGCTTCTCCGGGGAGGTCAGTAGCGCAAAGTATCAGAAAAGCGCTTCGGGTGCCCGGAGAGGGATGTAAAAAAGCACCAGAACTGGCGCTAACGAATTTCAACCGTCCAGCCCGGTCTGCAAATCAGGTTAGCTGGACGGTTACAGACAAATGCTGTTATGCCGAAAATAAGTCGTTAATTTTTGCAATCACATCGTCCAGTAATTCGAAACGGCGGCGGTATTCAGCACGTTTTTTACTGGCGATCGCTTCCAGCGGTTTACGCGCGAATTGCAGCGGTAAACGCCAGCGCCATGCACTCTCTTTTTCGCCTTCAATTGACGCCCAAAACTCATCATAGCTGGCGTGGAAATGGCGGCCTTTGCTCAGGCGATAACGCAACGCACGGAAGACGTGCCCGTTATCACTGACGCCATAAATTGCCGAAACGCCGGAAAGCAGGGAAATCTGGCTGATGACTTCAAGCAGCATCTTTTTCGGGAAGATACCGTGGCAGGCGCGGGTTGCGATTTTAATCACTTCGTGGCTGACGCTTCGGCGCGGGCCTTGCAAACCACCAATCACCAGCGAGCGATGGCCTTCTCCACCCACCACACTAAAGGTCACGCTTGCCAGCAAGGTTTGCTCGCTATCATACATCCACAGGGTGGTTTCTCCCTCGCGCTCAGCTTTGCTGGCACAAGAGGCATAGACGCTAAAACGCGCATCATCTTTGCCAGTAAATTCAATAATCTGCACCGGTACGGGTGAGCTCAGCGCTTCAGCCAGTTTTGGCGATACTTTTTCATCAAGCCAGGCGTAGTGGCTAATAATGGCATTCGCACGTTGCGAAGCATTTAACCCGAGCGTTAAATATTGGCGATGCGATTTGCTCGGTAGCGTTATTTGCGCGTCAAGTAAGCGGCTAAAATCCGGGCGCTGCGAAAGTGCGGTAAGCATCCGGTTTGTGGACGACCAGAACAGCAGCGAACGCAACAAAAACTTAATGCGGTAATTACGTTTTTTCCAGATGGGGCCTGGCACAAGACGTCCGCTTACCAGGTCGGAAATAATATGCGCATTATGATTTGAGTTAAGTTCTGTTTGCAGGCTGGGATTTGACACGGAGAAAGACCTCTAAAAGTTCAGCGCTTAGTTTAGAGGTGAGGGAAAGACAAATTAACCTTGCTGCCAGCTTTATTTCCGTTCTGTTTAAGTTCTATTTAGAAATAGAGACAAAACCGATTCTCTCTTCTTCGGGCAGGATTTTCCTATACTGGTGAGACAGGGGGAATGAATATGTATCAACGTATTGAAGGCATTCACTGGCGACATATTTGGATTGTCGGCGATCTACACGGTTGCCACCAGCGTTTAATGCAAGCCTTACGGGAACGCCACTTTGATCCCTATCAGGATTTACTCATCTGTGTCGGGGATCTAATCGATCGTGGTCCGCAGAGCCTGCAATGCCTTGAATTACTCAACAAACCCTGGTTTCGTACCGTGCGTGGCAATCATGAACAGATGGCTATCGACGCGCTGCGTTACGGCGAGATGGCAATGTGGCAGCTTAATGGCGGCACCTGGTTTAGCACGCTTGATGAAGCACAGCAGCAACAGGCGCTCGAAGCACTGCGTACTTGCGCTGAATTGCCATACATTATGGAGTTGCGCTGCAGGGGGGAGGTGAATGTGATTGCCCATGCAGACTATCCGGCAGAGGAGTATCTGTGGGAACAGGAGGTGGACAGTGAATCCGTGCTCTGGCGGCGCGACCGGCTTAACCAGCTTTTAGCCGGTAAAGGCAATCGCATCGCGGGGGCCGATCATTTCTGGTTTGGCCATACTCCGCTTAAGCAGCGTTTTGATGGGCACAATCAGCACTATATCGATACCGGGGCGGTTTTTGGCGGCGAACTGACGCTGGTACAGCTTCAGTGATCAGAAATCGCTGAACTCGTTAGCCGGGTGCCAGAAACCATCGATAAACTCTTCTACCGGAAAACAGCCGCCGTGGCGCATTCGCTGATCGTTCATTGCGATGAGACACTGCTGTTCCGTGTTATAGACATCAACCACGATGTCATCGCATCCACCGTCCAGGTAGCAAACAAATAAAACCAGAGCGAACATTCCATCCTCAGCGCTGTACAACGTAACGATAAGTGTAGGGGATGAATGAGGGCAGGGGAAATCAGGCAGGTAAATAACCCGTCTTGCGGACGGGTTCCCTTTGGGTCAGGCAAGACGCATAACCCAGGTATCAGATTTCTGATCGTAATGTTCGCGATAAAGCACCGAGTGTTCGCCATTCAGGATCGCGGGAATGCTGGTATCCGCGTCCCAGGCATCAAGCTGCATACATAAATCCGGGTCAGAACTGCAGGGAATGCGTAACGTTCGCTCGCCCTGATTATCTCCCTGCAACTCGGCATCATCGATTTCAAATGCGCCAATACGCACGCTGGTTTTCGTCATAATGCTCTCCGTTGATCGTCAAAAAATGTGGTATGACCAGTAAGGTCACCCACATTTCAGCCTGGTACAACAATGAGCAAGTCGCCAGTCAAAAAATGCGTTTTTTTTAGCGCACTGTCACGCACTACCGGCGAACAATCGCCCATCACGTACCAGTTCACGGGGATAACTGTTTTTCAGTCGCGAACCGATTTTTTTGGCAAGCCCCAGAGGCTGGCCCTGGAAAGTGACAATCACTTCATCATTTTTGGGAGGATTTTGCGGGTAAATATCGCGCCCGCGATACCACTCTTCCGCCTCCGCGAGCGTCAGCGCAAACGCCAGCGGATTATTAAGACCGGCGAGAGCAATCACGGCCTCATGCTGCCAGCGATACCCTTTGTTATAGGTCTCAGCAAGACGAATACCAATACGCGAAAAACGGACTTTGCCAATCAGTGGCTCGATCTGCGCCGGGAACAGCCAAATCTCTTTATCCCGCTGCCATAAATGCAGCTCGTCGCTCCATTGTAGACCAACCTGCGCAGCAGCAGCTGCCACCTGCGCGGCGTCTTTGGGTTTCAGCGGGGTAAAGGGAAAATTACCGACCTTGTAAGTTGGCGCGGGCAACGGCGCTATCGCGGCGGTTTTGCGCAGGCGGGCGACAAAAAAACCTTCACAGTCGTAAATCTGCGGGAACACATGCAGAAAACCTTCTACGGTGAGCGCCTGGCTGGCTTGCGGGAACAGTTCACCGAGCGGCAAAAATTGGACAGCATGCGGGTACTTAGCCTGCAGCCAGTGGCAGATCGCTTCGTTTTCGTCACGATTAAGGGTGCAGGTTGAGTAGACCAGGGTTCCCCCGGGTTTTAAGGCGTGGAATGCGCTGTCGACCAACTCGCGTTGGGTGGCGGCAATCTCAAGGTTACTGGCAACAGACCAGTTTTTTAGCGCGTCAGCATCTTTACGTATCACGCCTTCGCCTGAGCAGGGCGCATCAAGCAAAACGGCATCGAACATTTCTGGTAATGCCGGACCGAATACGCGTCCGTCAAAATGGGTCAGCGCCACGTTGCTGATGCCGTTGCGACTGATGTTGGCATGCAATACTTTTACGCGGCTGGCGGAAAACTCATTTGCGAGGATCGCGCCCTTGTTACCCATCCGTGCGGCAATCTGCGTGGTTTTAGAACCGGGGGCTGCGGCGACATCTATCACCCGCTGCGGCATTTCCCCGTCGGCAAACAGCGCTGCTACGGGCAACATTGAACTGGCTTCCTGAATATAAAACAGGCCGCTCAGGTGCTCTGCGGTGCTGCCCAGTGGCAATGTGTCTTCATCATCGCGCTCGATCCAGAAACCTTCCGCACACCATGGTACCGGCGTTAATTGCCAGCCATAAGGCGCGACCAGTTCCAGAAAGTCGTTAACGGCAATTTTCAGCGTATTGACGCGGATACTGCGCCGCAGTGGGCGTTGACAGGCAGCAATAAATTCATCGAATGAGAGATGTTCCGGCATGGCTTGACGCATTTGCGCCAGAAATTCATCCGGAAGATAGACAGCGTTTTGAGCCACGGGGCGTACCACAGGAGTAAAAACAGGCGCGCAGTGTAACACAAAGGCTCCGGCGCAAGCACGCCGGAGCCTGCTGGCTTAACGCGGCAGGGCGGTGCCCCACTGGCGCCACTCTTTGGGTTCGCTTTCGAGCAGCAGGAAGTGTTTACCCGGTTGCGCTTTCGGCGCCAGCGGTGTTTCCGGCGGTGTAGCGAAGGCGATACCACCGCGAATAAACTGGTTGAAAGTCCCTGTTTTCACCACACCGCCAACCAGACCAAAGTCCAGCGAGTAACCGGAAGCGAGCCAGAACACCGAGTTATTCCGTACCAGGTGCTGATAGCGTTTACTGATCCGCATGCCAATCATCACGCGATCGGAAAGCGTTCCCAGCATCATGCCGGTAACGGTGCCAACTTCGATACCGCGGAATAACACCGGGGTGCCGATGTTGATCGAACCCGCTTCCGGCGCTTCGACAACGATATTCAGACCATCGAGGTAGCGGGAATCGGTAATGGTGGCTTCTGAAATTTCAAAGTCGCGCCGCGCGTCGCCGCGGCCCGGCTCCACATTGATATAGGGCTGCAACAAGGTATCGAGGTGTTCGACACCCGCAGCGGAGATTTGCGGGGTGATCACCGAGAAGCGTGACCCGGCGCGGGCAAATGTCTGGACATATTCCGGATACAGCACGGCGCTCGCCTGGACTTCGTTCTTATCGGTAATCAGTTGCAAATCCTGAATTTGCCCGATATCGATTCCCAGATAACGAATAGGCATGCCCGCCGCCATTTTTCCGGCGTCAAATGCATGTAATGTAATCTGCCCACCGACCGCGCGAGCCGCGGTTTCTGAAGCATAAAGTACGCGTTTATCGCCTTTGCGCACACGTCCACTGGCACCGCTAAGGTTATCGAAACTGATAGCGCCCTTGATGGCGCGCGAGAGCGGGGCGGCCTGCACGGTGAGGCCGCTCCCGTTCAGTTGTACTTTCGCGCCACCTTCAGCCCAGAAAACGCTATTGCTGGTCAGTAAGTTGCGGTATTCCGGTTTGATATGCAGTTCAATATCAAACGCATTCGCGCGTGGACGCACGGTAATCACTTCGCCGACTTCAAACTTGCGGTACAGCACCACTGAACCGGCCTGAACGTCCGGCAGCGTGTCCGCCGTCAGCGTCAGCGTGGTGGTTGGCAGGTCGCTCAGGCTGTTTTCGAGAGCCTTATCGAGGTTGGCGAACAGAGGGTAACTGTTTTTCATCTCGCCTTTGGCACCAGGCAGAATGCGGATGCCGCCGCTGAGCCACTCATTAGCGCTGGCGGCGAGGAACTCAACGCCATCAAGTCCTACTTTGACATCAACACGGCTGTTGACGACGAACTTACTGTCGCCGTGCACTAAATCGCGATACTGCGGATCAATAGCGACAGCAAACGTAACGCCCTGGTTCGTCAGGTTGCGCTCCAGCACCTGGCCGACCTGCACGCCATGGAGCACCAGCGGTTGTCCGGCGTCAATACCGTAGCTTTCCGGTGCGGTGAGTGTCAGGGTTACCACACCGGGTTCCTGCAACAGGTTTTTGTCCGCCGGCAGGACAACAAACTGATTACGCGGTTGACCTTCACCCGGTACCAGCTCCAGCGTGCTGCCGGTCAGCAGGGAGCTAAGATTGGTATTGCTCAGTGAAATTTTGGGATTGTGCATTTCGATGCGCGTATTATCGCGCAACAGGTTCACCACACTCGGATCAACCGTTAACTCGCCGCTGACAGCGCCGCCAGGGTTGAGGTTAATTTTAGTCAGTTGCCCCACTTCCAGCCCCTGATACATCAGCGGTGTTGAACCGGCTTTTAATCCCTGGCCGCCCGGCAAATCGAGTTTCACCAGTACGCCGCGCTGGCTGTGCGCCAGGTCTTCGTATAAGCCATATTCGTCGTCCTGGGCGGCGGGTTGCGAGGCTTCAGGCGAGTCAAAAGCGATTGCACCGTTGACCAGTGCCGCCAGACTTTCAAGTTCGACTTTTGCACCGCTCAAGCCGACATCGGCTTTCACGCCGGAAACGTTCCAGAAACGGCTGCCTTTTTTCACCAGATTGGTAAAACGGCGCTCGATCAGTACATCAATGGTGACGCCCTGTTTATTGGTGTTGATCGAATAGTCATACACGCGCCCGACCGGGATTTTACGGAAGTAGACCAGTGAACCGCTGTTCAGCGCCCCTAAGTCCGGAGCATGAAGATGGATCATTAATTCGCCGTTGTTCAGGCGATATTTCGGTTGCGTATCCAGCGCGGTGAAGTGCTCCTGCGGTTCGCCTTTGCCTGGCATCATGCCAATATAGTTACCGCCTACCAGCGCATCGAGCCCTGAAACGCCCGCCAGCGACGCTTTCGGCGTAACCAGCCAGAACTGAGTTTCACTGCGCAAGGCGTCTTTCATATTGGATTTGATGCTGGCGCGGACTTCGATTTTCTTCAGATCTTCGCTCAGGCGGATGTCCTGCACCGTGCCGACTTCAACGCCCTGATAGCGGACAGGGGTACGCCCTGCAACAATGCCATCGGCGGACATAAAATCAATCGTGATGGTGTTGCCGCGATCTTCATAACTGCTCCAGATAAGCCAGCCCGCAATGAGCAGGGCGATGACCGGGAGCAACCAGAAAGGCGAAATGCGCCGTTTTGTTTTAATACGCGCTTCAGTCGGCGAAGCGGGGGTTTCCTGACTCATGTGCATCCCAAAGTAAGCGGCTGTCCAGCCATTCCACAGCAAGAATAGTCAAAATTACCGCTGCACCGAAATAAAACGCAGCGGGTCCCATAGTAAAAGCGAGGAGTTGGTCGCGGTTAATCAGTGACATCATTAATGAAATGACAAACAGATCGAGCATCGACCAACGCCCAATCCAGGTCACAAAGCGCAAAAGTAAAATACGAGTGCGTAACCCCTGTTCAAATTTGAAATGGATGCTAAGAAGCAGTGTAAACAGCACGATCACTTTGGTAAACGGCACCAGAATACTGGCGATAAACACCACACCCGCCACGGCAACATTGCTGTGCGCCAGCGAAATTATCCCCGACATAATCGTATCTTCTTGTCGTGTGCCGTTGACGTAAATAACGGAGATTGGGAGCAGGTTTGCCGGAAACAGAAAGATCAATGATGCGAGAAGTGATGCCCAGCATTTCTGCAAACTCTGTTTACGACGATGCGTTAATGGAATGTGGCAGCGAGGGCAGCGACCGCGAACGTCCGGATAACCGGTAAAATGGCAACCCAGACAGATCAGTAACTTGGGATCGGGGCGTCTCGCCGGGCGTTGCGGATAAAAGCGCTCCCACAGCTGTTCAACGTTCAAATGGATGAGCGTCATTACGCTTAAAATTACGAGTGCGACAAACGCAAACAACCCGATACCCGGTTGGATGTAGGCATAGTCCTGCACTTTAATCGAGGCGACGCCAACACCAACCAGATAGATATCCAGCATCACCCACTCTTTGAGTTTTTCCAGCATTAACAACACCGGGCGCAGATTCATGCCGAGGATGTTGCCAAGCCATAAATAGGCGATAGCGGTAACCAGCACCAGCGGCGCGCCAACGGTGCAAAACAGCACCATCGCGCCGGTGATCGGCGAGCCTTGCGCGGTCATTTGCCAGATACCCTGCAACAAATTGGCGTCAATACGAACACCGAGTAAATAGAGATGTAGCAGCGGTTCACCCCAGGCGAAGGGCATCAAGAGGATCATAGTCACCGCCATCGCACCGAGGCGCGTTAATGACCAGTCCCGTCCGTCACGAACTTTCGCATCACAACTGGGGCAAAATGCACTTTGGTGCGATTTCATAACCGGTAACGCAAAAAGCGTATCGCACTGGGGGCAGCGCTGGTAATGTGCGCGTGGCAGTGCTTCACCCACGCGATAAACGGCGATTTTTTTCCCCGGCGTAATTTGTTGTATCTTTAGTGCCATTGCGGGTATCAGAAAATGTTTAGATGCATCTATCTTAACTCATGAATGGAACATCTTGAGCATCAACGCATTTAATGCTTATTTTAATAGGCTAAGCAGTTTTTCGAAGTAAGACACCAAAATGGTTGGATAATGAACAAAACAGAATTTTACGCGGATTTAAACCGCGATTTTCAGGCGTTAATGGCAGGTGAAACCAGTTTTTTAGCGACGCTCGCGAATACTAGCGCGCTGTTATTTGAACGCCTTGATGGGGTGAACTGGGCCGGTTTTTATCTTCTGGAAGCGGATACGCTGGTGTTAGGGCCGTTCCAGGGCAAAATTGCCTGTGTGCGCATTCCGGTTGGGCGAGGAGTTTGCGGCACTGCGGTTGCGCAAAATCGCGTACAGCGTGTGGAAGATGTGCATCAGTTCGATGGTCATATTGCCTGTGATGCGGCAAGTAATTCTGAAATCGTACTGCCGGTAACGGTAAATAATCAGATTATTGGCGTGCTGGATATCGACAGCGTCGTCTTTTCTCGCTTCACCGCCGAGGATGAACAGGGGCTGCGCGAACTGGTTTCGCATCTTGAAAACGTTCTTGCGGCGACCGATTATCAAAAAATCTTTGCACCCGTCGCAGGATAATCAACGGATAACGTAGCATTTACCGATAGCGTCATTATAATGACGCCTGTTCATGCCTGCGCTTGTTGGCAACGTCCGTTGTAATCAGGAAATTTCATGGAAAATCAACCTAAGTTGAATAGCAGTAAAGAAGTTATCGCTTTTTTGGCCGAACGTTTCCCACACTGTTTCAGTGCTGAAGGCGAAGCACGCCCCCTGAAAATCGGTATTTTTCAGGATCTCGTCGAGCGTGTTGAGGGTGAGATGAATCTCAGCAAAACCCAACTTCGTTCCGCTTTACGTCTTTATACTTCAAGCTGGCGTTACCTCTATGGTATCAAAGCGGGTGCGGCGCGTGTGGATCTCGATGGCAACGCGTGTGGCGTGCTGGATGAGCAACACGTAGAACATGCCCGCAAACAGCTTGAAGAAGCCAAAGCGCGCGTTCAGGCACAACGTGCTGAACAGCAAGCTAAAAAACGAGAAGCCGCTGCTGCCGCAGGTCAAGAAGAGACGCCGCGCCGTGAGCGCAAAGCTCGCCCGGCTCCGCGTCGTAAAGAGGGCGCTGAACGCAAACCTCGTACTGACAAACCTGTCGCGAAAACCCAGCGTGCACCTCAGCAGGAAGAGCGCCATACACCAGTTTCAGATTTATCTGTGCTGAGCGTTGGGCAAAACCTGAAGGTGAAAGCAGGGAATAATGCGATGGACGCCACGGTGCTGGAAATCACTAAAGATGGCGTTCGCGTACAGCTTAGCTCGGGTATGTCGATGATTGTACGCGCAGAACATTTAATGTTCTGAAACGGAGGCCTGGCCTGGCATGAACACTTTGTTTAAGCGCACAGCATTGGCTGGTCTGTTATTCGTAACAGGCCACGCTCTGGCTGTGGAAGATATTACCCGTGCCGATCAAATTCCGGTATTAAAGGAAGAGACCCAGCACGCGACGGTGAGCGAACGCGTTACCTCGCGTTTCACCCGCTCTCACTACCGTCAGTTTGATTTAGACGCCGCTTTTTCGGCGAAGATTTTCAATCGTTATCTCAATCTGCTCGACTACAGCCACAATGTGCTGTTGGCGAGCGATGTTGAACAGTTCTCCCAGAAAAAAAGCCTGATTGGCGACGAACTGCGCAGCGGTAAACTGGACGTATTTTACGACCTGTACAACCTGGCGCAGAAACGTCGTTTTGAGCGCTACCAGTACGCGCTGAAGGTGCTTGAGCGCCCAATGGATTTTTCCGGCAATGACACCTTTAACCTTGACCGTAGCAAAGCGCCATGGCCAAAAGATGAAGCGGAACTGAATGCGCTGTGGGACGGCAAAGTTAAGTACGATGAGCTTAGCCTGAAGCTGACCGGGAAAGACGAGAAAGAGATCCGCGACACACTGACGCGTCGTTATAAGTTTGCGATTCGCCGTTTGGCGCAAACCAATAGCGAAGACGTGTTCTCGTTAGCCATGACCTCTTTTGCGCGTGAAATTGACCCGCATACCAACTACCTTTCTCCACGTAATACCGAGCAATTTAACACCGAGATGAGCCTGTCTCTTGAGGGGATTGGCGCGGTGTTGCAGGGAGATGACGACTATACCGTGATCAACTCTATGGTCGCGGGCGGCCCGGCGGCGAAAAGCAAAGCTATCAGCGTTGGCGATCGCATCGTAGGTGTAGGTCAAACTGGCCAGAACATGGTTGATGTTATCGGCTGGCGTCTTGACGATGTGGTTGCGCTGATTAAAGGACCAAAAGGCAGTAAAGTGCGCCTCGAAATCCTGCCGGCGGGTAAGGGCACCAAAACGCGTATTGTTACCCTGACGCGCGAACGGATTCGTCTCGAAGATCGCGCTGTGAAAATGTCAGTGAAGAGCGTCGGCAAAGAAAAAGTTGGCGTTCTCGACATCCCTGGCTTCTACGTTGGTCTGACTGACGATGTCAAAGTCCAGTTGCAAAAACTTGAAAAACAAAACGTTAGCAGCGTGGTTATCGACCTGCGTACTAACGGCGGCGGCGCGCTGACGGAAGCGGTATCGCTCTCCGGTCTGTTTATTCCGTCCGGCCCGGTAGTACAGGTTCGTGATAACAACGGTAAAGTGCGTGAAGACAGCGATACCGACGGCGTGGTCTATTATAAAGGCCCGCTGGTGGTGCTGGTTGACCGCTTTAGCGCCTCTGCATCAGAAATCTTTGCGGCTGCAATGCAGGACTATGGTCGCGCGCTGATCGTCGGCGAACCGACGTTCGGTAAAGGCACTGTTCAGCAATATCGCTCGCTCAACCGTATTTACGATCAGATGCTTCGTCCTGAGTGGCCGGCGCTGGGATCGGTGCAGTACACCATCCAGAAATTCTATCGTGTTAACGGTGGGAGCACGCAGCGCAAAGGCGTAACGCCGGACATTATTATGCCGACGGGGACGCAGGTTACTGAAACCGGTGAAAAATTTGAAGACAACGCACTGCCGTGGGACAGCATTAACGCGGCTACGTTCGTCAAGTCTGGCGATTTAAAACCGTTTGGCGCGGAGCTGCTCAAAGATCATGAGGAACGGATCGCCAAAGATCCTGAGTTCCAGTACATCATGAAAGACATTGCGCGTTTCGATGCGTTGAAAGATAAACGTAACATCGTTTCTCTTAACCTGGCGCAGCGTGAGAAAGAGAATGCGGAAGATGATGCCATTCGTCTCTCTCGTCTCAACGATCGCTTCAAACGCGAAGGCAAACCGTTACTGAAAAAACTGGATGATTTGCCAAAGGATTATCAGGAGCCCGATCCGTATCTCGATGAAACGGTTCATATTGCCCTGGATCTGGCGCATCTGGAAAAAGATCAACCAGCGGAACAGCCCGCTCCCGCCAAGTAAAATAAAACAGGCACAAGAAATTGTGCCTGTTTTTTTTAACAACTCCTCTCTGGCGTAAGCAATGTACTACAAAATGTAAAGTTGTGTTTTTCTCGTGACTTACGCCGCTCGGATGCTTGAAAATAACCGCTATGCCCATACGATGTGGGTAATCGCATAGTGCGTTTTGTTAAGTCGAGGTTAAAAGAAAATTATGATGCGAATCGCGCTCTTCCTGTTGACTAACCTGGCCGTCATGTTGGTGTTCGGTCTGGTACTTAGCCTGACGGGCATTCAGTCGAGCAGCGTTCAGGGCTTGTTAATTATGGCGCTGCTGTTTGGTTTTGGCGGCTCGTTCATTTCGCTGTTGATGTCGAAATGGATGGCGCTGAAATCTGTCGGTGGTGAAGTGATTGAACAGCCACGTAACGATATGGAGCGCTGGCTGATTGACACCGTTGCCCGGCAGTCTCGCCAGGCGGGTATCGCGATGCCGCAGGTGGCTATTTACCATGCGCCAGATATCAATGCCTTCGCAACTGGTGCGCGCCGTGATGCTTCGCTGGTTGCTGTCAGCACCGGCCTGCTGCAAAACATGAGCCGCGATGAGGCCGAAGCCGTTATCGCCCATGAAATCAGCCATATTGCGAATGGCGACATGGTCACCATGACGCTGATTCAGGGTATCGTGAACACCTTTGTTATCTTCATTTCACGTATCATTGCGCAAATTGCGTCAGGCTTCCTCAGTGGCAACCGTGATGATGGCGAAGAAACTAACGGCAACCCGCTGATCTACTTCGCTGTTGCAACCGTACTGGAGCTGGTGTTTGGTATTCTGGCGAGCATTATCACCATGTGGTTCTCGCGTTACCGCGAATTCCATGCCGATGCCGGATCTGCAAAATTGGTTGGTCGTGAGAAGATGATTGCTGCCCTCCAGCGTTTGAAAACCAGTTATGAACCGCAGGAAGCAAGCAGCATGATGGCTTTCTGTATCAACGGTAAGTCTAAATCGCTGAGTGAACTGTTCATGACTCACCCGCCGCTGGATAAACGTATTGAAGCATTGCGTTCTGGCGAATATCTGAAATAACAGGTTACCTGGAATAAAAAAACGCGTCGAATGACGCGTTTTTTATTGCCCAGCTAAAACCACGTTCTGTGGATGCGGTAAGCAATAGATTGAGTTTTGCCCTACGGCATCTGGATTTAAAGCTTACCGAACGGGCAGGGAGTTAATTCCTTCGATGGTGTGCTATACAAGCGATTCTTTACTCACTGGCGCGCGGCTGTGTAATTCGTAGACTGCTGATTACGGCGGCGATCGTGGCGAGTGTTCCTGCCAGTAGCAACGAGATATGCGTCCCATGTGTTTCAAAAAGATTAAACATCAACGCTACCAGCGCAGCACCGGCGCTTTGTCCCAGTAACCTCGCCGTACCCAGCATGCCGCTGGCACCACCGCTGCGCTGGCGTGGCGCTGCAGTGATAATAGTGTGATTGTTGGGTGACTGAAACAGGCCGAAACCTGCACCGCATAATGCCATTCGCCAGATGATATCAGTATCAGCCGGTGCCGATGGTAGCAACGCCAGTGCAAATAACCCGCCCGCCATCATGACCATTCCTAACCCACCCAGAAGCCCGGCATGAACGCGCTCAATCAGATATCCTGCCAGCGGAGCCATTACCATTGTCGCCAGCGGCCAGGGCGTTAACAGCAAACCTGTTTCCACCTCACTGCGCCCAAGCACCGTCTGCAAAAAGAAGGGCAGGGAAACCAGCGCCAGCATCTGTGCGCAAAATGAACAGACCGAAGTGCCAATCGACAAAGAAAAAAGCGGGATCCGCAGCAAATCTACTGGTAATAAGGGCACGGGTAATTTCAACTGCCGGCGAATAAAAAGTGAGCCAATCAGCAACAATGCGGCCAACTCCACCAACACTAACACCGTGGATTGCCCCTGTGCGAAGCTGCTAAGAGCAGTGATTAACAGGCCGAATGTCAGCGCGTTCATCACTGCGCTGGGCAGGTCGAATCGAGGTTTTGCACTGCGTGTCGCATTGGGAGGTAAATATTTTATTGCCAGCAGCAAGGCGAGAATACCCAGCGGTACATTGATCAGGAATAACCATTGCCAGGAAGCAACAGAAAGAATGGCTGCTGCAATGGTCGGCCCTGCTGCGGATGATACGGCGACAACGAACGAGTTAATGCCCATGCCGCGTCCCAGGCTTCGATAGGGGTAAATCAGCCGAATGAGCGCAGTATTAACGCTCATCAGTGCGGCACCGCCAAAGCCCTGCGCAACACGCGCCAGCGTTAAGGTCAATAACGAGTCGGAAAGCGCGCAAAATAGCGAGGTAAGCGTAAAGAGCACCAGGCCGCATTGATAAACCCGGCGATAACCAAACATATCGCCAAGGAATGAAAGGGTCAGTAGTGAAACGACGATCGCAATTTGATAGGCATTCACAATCCAGATTGAACTGGCAGCGGAAGCATTGAGATCCCGGGCAATGGTTGGCAGAGCAACATTTGCAATTGCACCGTCCAGCACGGCCATGGCGATGCCAATAATAATTGTCAGAATTGCGCCGTAACGCTGTGGAATGGGCAAGCCATCAAGGGAAGTTTTATCCATGGAAATTTCAGGGCTAATGTCACAAAGTTATTTGTATAATAATTCTATCATTGGCATTCCGGTTTTATGTCGCAGATTTGTAACGAAGTTGACAAACGCGCATTGCGGTGACCGGATGACGAATTTATAATAAAAACCGATTCTGAATTTTATAAAACACAGGCGATGAGGTGATTAATGGCAATCGCAGATTTGGACAAGCAGCCAGATTCTGTCTCTTCTGTATTGAAGGTATTTGGCATTCTGCAGGCGCTCGGAGAAGAGCGTGAAATCGGCATCACCGAGCTTTCGCAACGTGTCATGATGTCGAAAAGCACCGTTTATCGCTTTTTGCAAACCATGAAATCGTTAGGTTATGTCGCGCAGGAAGGGGAGTCTGAAAAATATTCCCTGACGCTGAAGCTTTTTGAGCTTGGCGCGCGCGCATTGCAAAACGTTGATTTGATCCGCAGCGCGGATATCCAAATGCGTGAGCTTTCTCGTCTGACGAAAGAGACCATCCACCTGGGTGCGCTGGATGAAGATAGCATCGTCTACATTCATAAAATTGATTCAATGTACAATCTGCGCATGTATTCGCGCATTGGTCGCCGTAATCCGCTGTACAGTACCGCGATTGGTAAAGTCCTTCTGGCATGGCGCGATCGTGAAGAAGTGCAGCAGATTCTTGAAGGTGTTGAATATAAGCGCAGCACTGAGCGCACTATCACCAGCACCGAAGATCTGTTGCCGATGCTGGATATTGTGCGTCAGCAGGGCTATGGCGAAGACAACGAAGAGCAGGAAGAAGGCTTACGCTGTATTGGCGTACCGGTTTTTGACCGTTTCGGCGTTGTGATTGCTGGTTTAAGTATTTCTTTCCCGACATTGCGCTTTTCGGAAGAACGCCTGCATGAGTACGTAGAAATGCTGCACAATGCCGCGCGTAAAATTTCCGAACAGATGGGTTATAACGACTATCCGTTCTGAATGAAGATAAAAAAAGCCGCCTGAAGAGGCGGCTTTTTTTATGTAAAGGATTAGCCGTTATCGACTACGGTATCGCTTTTACGCAACAGCGGGCAGTTTGCCAGACCCAAAAAACCATTACTGGAATGCATATATTGTGCGGTACTGGTGCCTCGTGCAGTAGCATATTTACATTGCAAGCCCAGCCCAGCAGCGTTTTCCGTACTGTTAATCAACACCCCGTAACCGCTCAGCAAGAGCCCAATCCACAGCAGCGCCAGAATAATAACGCTTCGTATGAGTGTACGCATATTTGCTCCTTGCACATCGGTAGACTGTATCACAAGGCTACGGTATTTACCTGGTGAAACAAGTCCAGCATTCCTAAAAATACCGAAAGGAGATACAGTTAGTCGCGGTTTAAGGAAGCCATGATAACCTGGTTACACCTTGCAACGTATCGGAGAGTGGAGTGAGAAAATATAGATGGCTGATTCTGGCTGCCGTATTGGTAGTCTGCCTGCTGCTCTGGACTCAAATGCTTAACGTAATGTGTGATCAAGATGTACAATTCTTCAGCGGCATCTGCGTCATCAATAAATTCATCCCCTGGTAATGGCATTTTTTCAGTGAGAGATTTCCTTCCTTGACGTCAGTGGTAGAATGCCGCGTCTATATAGAGGTGGTGAAATGAACGAAGTATTAAATTCAGGCGCGATCAACCTTGCGTCCATAGTCCTTTCTTTGGTGGTTCTGCTTGTCGGTCTGGTTTTGTGGTTCTTTATCAATCGTGCCAGTTCACGTACGAATGAACAAATCGAGTTACTCGAAGCTCTGCTGGATCAGCAAAAACGACAAAATGCCTTGCTGCGCCGGCTGTGCGAGTCAAATGAACCTGAAAAAGAAGAAGCGGTTGAGCCAGCAAAAGCGCAACAAAAAGGCGATGATGATTTCATTCGCCTGGTCGCAGAGCGCTAGCCAGACCGGGAGTGCGAGATGGCGTGGAGAAACCCCTGGTATAACCCTGCAATCTCGCACCACACGCCGGAAGGTTTTAACAATTCGGCCTCTGTCGCCCATCAAGCCGGAGATGTTAAGCGCTGGCGGAAAGAGCGCAAAGCCGCCGGTCTTCCCAGACCACCCTCCAGCGGTTACCCGGGGTTTATCGAACAGTGGTGGCAAAAAGCCAATATTACTGGTGATGATGATGGCCTCTGGTGGTTAGGCCATGCCAGTATGCTCTTGCGCCTGCAGGGCCAATATCTCCTCACCGATCCCGTCTTTTCCCACCGTGCTTCACCTGTTAGTTTTGCGGGTCCTCAGCGGTGTACACCGCCAGCACTCGCGATTGCCGACATTCCGCAACTGGACGCGATCTTAATTTCCCACAACCACTACGATCACCTGGACGCGTGGACGGTGTGTGCGCTGCTGCGTCGCTTTCCGGATGTGCATTTCTTTGTGCCTCTGGGGGTGGGCTATTGGCTTCGTCGTCGCGGTGCGCAGCATGTTACTGAGTTAGACTGGTGGCAAAGTTTTACATTCCAGGGAATGACCTACACCGCGGTGCCTGCACAACATTGGAGCATGCGCACTTTGTGGGATCGCAATCGCTCGCTGTGGTGCGGCTGGGTCATTGAATCATCCACGCAGCGTTTTTGGTTTGCTGGTGATACAGGTTACACGCCAGAATTGCTCACCATTCCTCAACGATTAGGTCAACTGGATACTATCGCGCTGCCGATTGGAGCTTATGCGCCACGCTGGTTTATGGCAATGAATCATATGGATCCACAAAGCGCTGTCGCGCTTTGGCAACAACTGGGGGCACCACTTGCGATTCCCATTCATTGGGGTGTATTTGAGCTGGCGGACGAATCGCTTGATGAGCCTGTAACAGAGTTACAGCAAGCATTAACCGAAACGGCAGCAGAGAATGACAATTTTAGGATCTTAAAAATTGGGCAGTATTTGCCCTTTTGTTAATTCAGACTCTCCTCCAAAAAGATGAGATCTTTTATAATCATGTTGTTTTATTTATATCGAAACGTTTTCTTTGCCTTTTTATGAGGCAGTGTCATCATAATTTCATTATTTTGGTGCACAACTTTGCTTATTTGCACAAGAAATATCCATACCGGTTTAAGGTAATAGTTTCTCCGATGCGTATATTTGTTTAAGAATCTTCCTAGTCTTAGAAAAAAGCATAAGTATGCGCAAAAAGTTCTTACGATATACGCTATATGCATAGCGAGGAGGGAGCTGACATGGAGCAACGGAACTTATTGAGCTATAGTAATAAATTGGCTGCTTTGAGTATTGGTATTGGTGTTCAGAGCGTCTGTTATAGCGTTCAATTCTATGCATAAACGTGCACAACTAGTCTCGGTTCCTGTTGAATTTGTGCGACGGATCCAGACATGTTTAAAAATGGCTTGCCATAATTTACGTATTATGTGATAACACGTTTTGGGTCAATCGAGGTACAGTTCTGTTTATGTGTGGCATTTTCAGTAAAGAAGTCCTGAGTAAACACGTTTCGTTGAATACAGCTTCTCTGCCGAACCTTATATTAGTGCCTCAAGCAGTAATGTCTCAGTTTTCTCAGTCAATGCCTGCGGGCGAAGTATATACATTAAGGAATTTTGCAAATGGCAAAGATTAAAGGTCAAGTTAAGTGGTTCAACGAGTCTAAAGGTTTTGGTTTCATTACTCCGGCTGACGGCAGCAAAGATGTATTCGTACACTTCTCTGCAATCCAGGGTAACGGCTTCAAAACTCTGGCCGAAGGCCAGAACGTTGAGTTTGAAATTCAGGACGGCCAGAAAGGCCCGGCTGCAGTTAACGTAACTGCTATCTGATTTCGACACCCCTGAGCTTGAAGCGCGTGTAGCGCATCAATGTCAGACATAAAGCCTCGCCTTCGTGCGGGGCTTTTTAATTTCCACGGCATAACAAATGGCGGTACACTTTCGCCCTTTAAGAACGCCCCGGAGTTTTTATGGCTTTCAGTTGTCCGCTCTGCCACGAACCTTTGTACCGTCGAGATAAATCCTTCTTTTGCGCACAGCGACATCAGTTTGATATTGCGAAAGAGGGGTATGTCAATCTTTTGCCCGTTCAGCATAAACGCTCGAAAGATCCGGGTGACAGCGCGGAGATGATGCAGGCGCGCCGTGCCTTTCTGGATGCGGGGCATTACCAGCCACTGCGTGATGCGATTGGCGACATTTTGCATGCGCGGCTACCGTCGTTAGCCGATGCGGTGCTGGATATAGGCTGTGGAGAAGGGTATTACACCCAGGCGTTTGCCGCGATTGCTCAGCAACATGGGGCACAAATGTTAGGGCTGGATGTTTCAAAAGCGGCGATCCGTGCGGCGGCAAAACGCTATTCGGCGATCATGTTTTGTGTTGCATCCAGCCACCGCTTGCCTTTTGAGGATGGTTGCATTGACGGGCTGGTGCGTATTTATGCGCCCTGTAAGGCGCAAGAACTGGCACGCGTAATGAAACCAGAAGGTATTGTTATCACTGCATCACCTGGGCCGCGCCATCTGATGGAACTTAAGGGGCTTATCTATGATGAGGTGCATTTACATGCGGAAAACAGCGGCGATATTGCGGGATTCAAACTGCTGGAACAGCAATCGCTCTCTTATGAGATGACATTGACGGGCCAGCAAGCCGTTGCGTTATTGCAGATGACGCCTTTTGCCTGGCGGGCAAAACCGGAGGTATGGGAAAAGTTAGCGGCAATGGAGCAGTTCCACTGCCAGACCGACTTTACAATCCACTGCTTACAGCGGGAAAGTTAAGCGGCGAAGTGGCTCCACAAGATCTGCGCGCCAATGCCAATGAGTACGATCCCACCGAGGATCTCGGCGCGCTTTCCAAGCAAGGGGCCAATAAAGCGACCAATCATTATTCCTAATGTGGACATAATAAAAGTGGCGCAGCCAATCGCCAGCGCAGTTGCGAGAATATTGACTTGCAGGAACGCGAGGCCAACGCCAACAGCCATCGCGTCGAGACTGGTAGCAATTGCAGTGGTTACCAGCAACCAGAAACCATGACGATGGGGCGTTTCCGCTTCACAGTCGTCATCGCCACGTATTCCCTCAAGCACCATTCGACCACCGAGAAACACCAGCAGCACAAACGCTATCCAGTGGTTCCATTCCAGGACGAATTTTGTGGCCAGCAGGCCCAGCCCCCAGCCAATCAGCGGCGTCAGGGTTTCAATCACGCCAAAGATAAGGCCAGTGCGCAATGCTTCGGAAAACTTCGGTTTATGTAAGGTGGCACCCTTACCGATAGAAGCCGCGAAAGCATCCATCGACATGCCAAAAGCGAGGAGAAGAGTGGCAGATAAATTCATGTGAGCGTCCTGACCGGGAATTCCATATAACACATCTCTGCCCCCAGTAAACAGCAGTTGATGTGCCAATGGTCTCGCCTGACTGATGGTTTCAGTCCGTACGCGCCACGTTTTGCAACGAGTATGTTGACACGTACATTTCCGGGTGGTGGAAATCGGCTACTCCCCAACGACGGACGCACCTTAACATATTTTGAGAATATAAAACAACAACGGCAATATATAATGTTGCTTGCCGTGTGATAACGATTAGCATTTAGATTTATTGGTGAAAGTTACGTTAATAAATATAAGTAAATCTCCCATCAATATAGCAACGGCTATAACTCTGCTGATTATTTACGCGGAGCGATTTTCGCCCTGTCAAATGCTAAATTACTGACTTTTAAGTAAAACTGTTGAGATCTTTTCCAGGTCGTCGATATTTCGTACGCGAATAAGCAAACGTCGTTGCTCTAATTGCATCACTAACACACCATCTTCCGATAAATTCATCTCTTTTATACGGCTATATTCAATCCAGGCATTAGCAAAGAAAAAACCACGCATTTTAAAGATGATTTTGGGGGCGCGGATCCAGAATAGATAAATACCCAGCAAAGCCAGGGCAAATAATAACCACATGGTTAATGATGAACCGCCATTGGCTGTGTTGTTATAGATAAGGATCACCAGTAGGCCGACAAAAATAGCCCCATCGGTACGGCTTCTGCGTAACAGGGGAACCGCCAGGAGCGTGGCACCATTGCGGCGTGGCATGATGAATTCATCATAGATGGCGAAAGCCAGCAGGGCGGCGATAAACAGTACCAATACGATATCCGTAATCGTCATTGTTTCTCCTTACATAAAAAAACCGGGGGCAAGCCCCCGGTTATCACATCACATATTAAAGACCCAGAAGACCGATAGCGTAACCCACAATCCCGATGACGAAGAAGCCAACGATGATCCACAGCGGGTTAACTTTCTTACGCAGCAGCCACATACAAGCGAAAGTCAGCAGCAGCGGTACCAGGCCCGGCATCAATTGATCGAGAATGGTTTGTACTGTCGTAACGTTGGTTTTACCGGTCTGATCGGTAATTTCTGATACCACCAGTGGAATGTTCACATGCGTCCACTTGTTAACCAACGCCCCCATAACAAACAGGCCGAGAATTGACGCCCCCTCGGTCAGTTTTTGCAGGAAACCACCGCCCATATCTTTAACAATATCGATACCTTTACGGTAGCCGTACGCCACGCCGTAATAACGTGTTGCCAGACGGACGATATTGAACAAGACGAAGAACAGCAGTGGCCCGAGCAGGCTACCGCTCATGGCAATCCCTGCTCCGAGCGCTGCAAATACCGGGCGCACCGTACCCCAGAAAATCGGGTCACCGACACCGGCCAGCGGCCCCATCAGACCAACTTTAATACCGTTAATCGCGCCATCGTCGATCTCTGCACCATTCGCACGCTGCTCTTCCATTGCCAGCGTAACGCCCAGTACCGGCGCTGCCACGTATGGATGGGTGTTGAAGAACTCCAGATGACGTTTAATAGCCTGACGGCGCGCTTCGTTATTTTCCGGGTACAGGCGTTTAATCGCCGGCACCATCGAGAAGCAGAAGCCCAATGCCTGCATACGTTCGAAGTTCCATGACCCCTGGAACAGGTTAGAACGCAGGAACACGCCACGAATGTCACTCTGGGTGAGTTTTTTCTCAGTCGGAGTTTTTGTCATATCAACCATGTCGTTCACCTGTTAATCCAGTTCGTTATCAAGATCGTTGGAACCCGCAGCCGGAGCAGCGCCGCCTGCTGAACGGTTATATTTCGGGCTGAGCTGAATGTAGAGGATCGCCATGACTGCACCAATAACACCCAGCGAGACGAGGTTGAAATTGGTGAAGGCCGCCGTCACGAAGCCGAGATAGAAGAACGGCATCAGGTAGCCTGCGCGCATCATATTGATGACCATCGCATAACCTACCACCACGATCATACCACCGGCGATATTCAGACCGCTGGTCACGACTTCAGGAATGGCGTTCAGCATGCTCTGAACTTCACTGGTACCGACAGAGATAGCGACAATGACCGCCGGGATAGCGATACGCATAGCTTGCAGGAACAGGGAAGAGACGTGGATCCAGGAAAGTGCCGTCAGGTTGCCGGTTTCGGCTGCCTTATCCGCGGCATGCTGGAAGCCGACGGTAATGGTACGAACAATAATGGTCAGAACCTGGCCTGCCGCCGCCAGCGGAATGGCCAGCGCGATACCAGCACCGATGCTCTGATGACCGCCAATGACCAGAATGGTCGAGATAATCGACGCCAGCGCCGCATCGGGAGCGACCGCCGCACCGATGTTCATCCAGCCCAGAGCAATCATTTCCAGCGTACCGCCGATAATAATACCGGTTTTCATATCACCCAGAACGATGCCCACCAGCGTACATGCCACCAACGGACGGTGGAACTGGAATTCATCGAGTATCGACTCCATACCGGCAATACACGCGACGACGAACACCAGCACAATCTGAAGAGTGGTAATCTCCATTGTACTTCTCCTATAGCTAAATCAGACGTAAGTGTGAAAACTGAGTCAATCAGGCCGCCGCGGTTATTTCGCCACTTTGCTGATTAAATCCATCATTTTCAGTTTCGGATCGTTTGAAACTTTGCGGACTTCCAGCTCAATATTGCGTTCGTTCAATTTCCTGAAGGCGGCAATATCTTTCTCGTCCACCGAAACTGCGTTATTCACCTGGGTTTTACCCTGACGATAAGCCATACCGCCAATGTTGACGGAGGTGATTTTTACCCCTTCTTCAACGACGCGCAGCACGTCAGTCGGATTGGTGAACAACAGCATCACGCGCTCGCCCGCGTATTTAGGGTTGTTGTACACACGCACCATTTTGGCGACATCAACGACATGCGCCGTCACACCTGGAGGCGCAACCTGAGTCAGCAGGGTTTTACGGACATTATCTGCTGCCACTTCGTCGCTCACGACGATAATACGCGTAACGTTAGTCTCTTTTGTCCAGCGGGTAGCAACCTGGCCATGGATCAGACGGTCATCGATACGGGCAAGGCCGATAACCATATAATCATTAGGCCCCATGGGTTTGGCCGGTGCTGCCGCTTTCGGTGCCACAGGAGCCGGTGTGGGTTTTGCCACCGGTTGTGCTTTCAGCGCTTTCACGCCTTCACGTCCGGTCTCCACCGCCAGCGCCACCAGTTCGTCAAAGGTCGGGTTGTCATCCCGGGCCATCAGTGTTTCCACCAGCATCGGAATATTGACGCCAGCAATAACTTCATAATGCTCTTTATCGACGACAATACGGCTGGCAGCGTTAAACGGACTGCCGCCCCATGTATCAACGAGAAACAGCACACCTTTGCCGGTATCCAGCTTCGCCAGCTGTGCGTTGTACTTTTCGATCAACGTTTCCGCATTTTCACCGGGAACAAAATCAATCCAACCGACGTTCTCCTGCTCGCCCAGCAGCATCTCGGCGGTTTTGAGCAACTGTTCCGCAGCCCAACCATGTGTGCCTATAACAATAGCAATGGTCACTTGCTACCTCCTTCTTCTTGTCGTTAACACACCATTAATTGATGTATTGTGAATCTGTCCCGGTAACGGTAAACCGAATCGATTCAGATAAGGGTTAAAGAGAACACCTATGACTTTCGGGAATTATTTTAGATAGCGAAAAAATAATTTATGTGATGAAGATCCGTAATTTAGGTTTCCTCTTCGTGAAATTTCGAAGCGCAAAATATCCACACAAATTGCAAATTCCGGTAAATCTTTGCAAATGCCAAAGTCTCTCTGATATGTTTATCCTCCGTTTAATGAGTCAGGAGTATAGGGCAGCAGCCCACCGTATGGATCGTCACCGACGTCAGTTCACTTTTTGGCCTTCTCGTGCCACGCAGCCCGGCGTTTTCCGCCATTTCCCAACGACGTTCAATGTCACATTTGTGCGTTTGTGCACACTGAATAACGCATCTCTTCTCAGGAGCCTGTCATGGAATTCTTAATGGATCCCTCGATTTGGGCGGGATTATTGACGCTGGTTGTTCTGGAAATTGTTCTCGGTATCGACAACCTGGTGTTTATTGCCATCCTTGCCGACAAACTGCCGCCGAAACAGCGTGATAAAGCGCGTCTCATTGGTCTGTCGCTCGCGTTGGTGATGCGACTGGGGCTGTTATCGCTGATCTCGTGGATGGTCACGCTGACACAACCGCTTTTTTCCGTCTGGGATTTCACCTTCTCCGGGCGCGATCTGATTATGTTATTCGGCGGTGTGTTCCTGTTATTCAAGGCGACGACGGAGCTGCACGAACGGCTGGAAAACCGTGAGCATGACAGCGGGCATGGCAAAGGCTACGCCAGTTTCTGGGTAGTGGTCGTGCAGATCGTTATTCTTGACGCCGTCTTCTCACTCGATGCGGTCATCACCGCAGTAGGCATGGTCAATCACCTGCCGGTAATGATGGCGGCTGTCGTTATTGCGATGGCAATGATGTTGCTTGCGTCAAAACCGCTGACGCGTTTTGTCAACCAACATCCCACGGTGGTCGTGCTCTGTCTGAGCTTCCTGCTGATGATTGGTTTGAGCCTGGTGGCTGAAGGTTTTGGCTTCCATATTCCGAAAGGTTACCTGTACGCGGCGATTGGTTTCTCTATCATCATTGAGTTCTTTAACCAGATTGCGCGCCGCAACTTTATTCGCCATCAGTCGCATCTGCCGCTGCGCGCCCGTACGGCTGATGCCATCCTGCGTTTAATGGGCGGTCGCCGTCAGTCGAACCCGCAAATTGAAGCTGATAGCCAGGCTTCTGTACCGGTGCCGGAAGGGGCGTTTGCGGAAGAAGAGCGTTATATGATTAACGGCGTATTAACGCTGGCTTCACGCTCGCTTCGCAGCATTATGACGCCGCGCGGTGATATCAGTTGGGTGGATGCCAACCTCGGTGTTGAACAGATCCGCCAGCAACTGCTGTCCTCGCCGCACAGCTTGTTCCCGGTTTGCCGTGGTGAGCTGGATGAAGTCATTGGCATTGTGCGCGCGAAAGAGATACTGGTGGCGCTGGAAGAGGGCGTGGATGTTGCGGCGATCGCTTCGGCAACACCGGCGATTGTGGTGCCGGAGACGCTGGATCCGATTAAGCTGCTGGCCGTATTGCGCCGGGCGCGCGGGAGTTTTGTTATCGTCACCAATGAGTTTGGTGTCGTGCAAGGCCTGGTAACGCCGCTGGACGTGCTGGAAGCTATCGCCGGTGAATTCCCGGACGCAGATGAAACGCCAGAAATCGTTGCCGATGGTGACGGCTGGCTGGTGAAAGGCACCACAGACTTGCATGCGCTGCAACACACGCTGGGTCTGGACAACTTCATCGATGAAGACGAAGACATTGCCACCGTGGCGGGTCTGGTGATTGCCGCGCGAGGGCAAATCCCGCCAGTGGGCGAAACCTTCGAAATGGCACCGTTGCATATCACCGTGCTGGAAGCCAACGATTACCGTGTTGATCTGGTCCGTATTGTTAAAGAGCAACCTGCTCACGACGAAGAAGAGTAATCTTTACCCCGGCATTAACGGCGCGACATGGCCGTTATGCCGTTCCGGCGGCGGGGAGATATTCCCCGCCAGCCAGGCCGGAAAATCCTTCACCGGCATCGGTGCTGCAAAAAGAAAACCCTGCAACATATGTACACCCTGTTGACGTAAATACAGCGCTTGTTGCGTTGTCTCCACTCCTTCCGCGACCAGCTCAATATTCAGCCGTTGGCCGAGCGCGATAATCATATCGGTCACCGTCGAGTTCACCGCATCCGTACCAATAGCCGCGGTATAAGACTTATCAATTTTCAGGATGTCCGGGTGTAATTTCTCCAGCCACGAAAGCGAACTATTACCCGTACCGAAATCATCAATGGCAATCTTCGCGCCATGGCGATGAAGCTCGCGCAGCATGCGTGATTCGACATCCAGCAACGCATCGCGCTCCGTGAGTTCAATGGTTAACTGCTGGGCAGGATTTTTGTTAAACCAGAGCTGGACGAGATCTTTTAACAATTCACCGTGGCGCAAATGGCTTGGTGCGGCGTTGATGCCGATATGAAAGTGAGGATCATCAGGAAAGAGCGCCAGTTGACGCTGGGTTTCAGCCAGCACATAACGTGTCAGTGGGGCAATCAGATGCTGCTCTTCGGCAATCGGGATAAATATCTCCGGCGGGATCCAGCCCTGACGCGGATTGTGCCAGCGCAACAAAATTTCGACGCCCGCACACTGCATATTGTGTGCATTGAGTAATGGCTGGCAAAACAGCTCAAACTCATGCCCGGCAAGCCCGAGGTTTATCTCGCGGGAAAAGCTCATCCGGCTGGCGGTGGCAAACCAGGCAATAAAACCGGTCAATAAACTCATCATCAGCGCCAGCGGCAACTGCGAAGGCAAATGCCACAGCGCTAGTCGCGTAGAACCCGGCCCGGTTACGCTAATGGTAAAAGGAAAATGGGCAGATGTACGCTGGTAGCGCTTTTCGTTTTCCAGCGGCGGCAAGTTATCCAGCACACCTTTGCCCTCAACCAGATGTTTGCCGCCGACGCTGAGGCTGACGCTGGTAATCAATGGCGCTTGCGGCTCCAGCATTAAATTACTCAGCAGCTCAATATTTACCGCCTCCATCACGCCACTTTGTCCGTCCTCACTGGTGGGATACCACATGATCAAGATAGGGCGATCTTTTAGCAGTGACTGATCGGTGGTGAGCACCAGCTTTTGCGAACGTGAAGGCAGCGAGGGCTGAAGCTGGTGAATGGCAACATCGCGCTGGCCAAAGATACTCGAACAGTAGAGCGTTCCGTTCTGAATCAGGCCGATAGAGCGCACGGTTTGCAGGCTTGCTGCCAGCTTGCGAAGCTGCAGGTGAATATCGCTACAGGGAATGCCAACCAGCGGCACCAGCACACTGCGACCCGCCTCCAGCGGCAGCATCAATCGCTCAAGGGTTTTAACCGCGTGGTTGGTAAAGGCATAAATACGCTGATGATTTAAATTACGCTCCGAAATAAAGCGAAACGTGAGGGTTAAAAATAGTGCGACAGCGCCAACCAGCACGCAAACAATGGCGCGCCGTCGTCGGTAACTTTTAATGATCCGTTGAGCCGTCTGCATGCCGCTGCCGCCTGTAAAATCCCTGGCCTGATTTCCATGCCAGAACACTCAAAGTGTAGTGGGGAATTACCGGAGCGACGATAAATCGGTGAAAGCTCACTCAACTGCAGTAAATATGAAAAAACGCCGTTCGGCTGAACGGCGTTGATAAGCAAGAATTAATCACACTGTACTTTGATGGCCAGCCCGCCACGCGATGTTTCACGGTATTTGGCGTTCATATCTTTACCGGTCTCATACATCGTTTCGATCACTTTATCGAGAGAAACGCGCGGCGCGCTGGTTCGCCGCATTGCCATGCGTGAGGCGTTAATCGCTTTCACTGAAGCAATAGCGTTACGCTCAATGCACGGCACCTGGACTTGCCCGGCCACCGGATCGCAGGTCAGGCCAAGGTTGTGTTCCATGCCAATTTCCGCCGCCACGCAGACCTGTTCCGGGCTGGCACCCAGCAGTTCTGCCAGACCCGCCGCAGCCATCGAACAGGCAACGCCCACCTCGCCCTGGCAGCCAACTTCGGCACCGGAAATGGAAGCGTTCATTTTATACAATGCGCCGATAGCGCCAGCGGCGAGAAAATAGCGGATATAAATATCCGGGCTGACGGATTCAATAAAGTGGTCGTAATAGGCCAGCACCGCCGGAACGATACCGCAGGCACCGTTAGTTGGTGCGGTTACCACGCGTCCACCGGCGGCGTTTTCTTCGTTAACCGCCAGCGCAAACATGTTCACCCAGTCGATAACGTTCATTGGATCGCTGGAGAGCTTATCGCTGGCAACCAACATGCGGCGCAGTGCGGAAGCGCGGCGCGGAACGCGCAGCGGCCCCGGTAATACGCCTTCCGTATTCATGCCGCGATCGATACAGGCGCGCATGGTGGACCAGACATTACCGAAGTACTCTTCAATCTCTTTTTTCGAGTGCAATGCCAGTTCGTTTTGCATCACCATGCCAGAAAGCGACAGGCCGGTTTCTTTGCAATACTCCAGCATCTGGGTAGCGGAATTGAACGGATAAGGGACATCGACCGAGCTGGTGGTCTCTTTACCAAAATGTTCTTCATCGACGATAAACCCCCCGCCGATGGAATAATAGGTTTTGCTGTAAATGACGCTTTCGCCATTCAGCGCGGTGATACGCATGCCGTTCTCATGCAGCGACAGGTTATCGCTGTGAAAACGCATCCCGTCATCTTTCGGGAAATCGACTTCATGACGCCCCTGCGCCAGCAACAGTCGCCCGCGATTTTCCACATCACGGATAAAACCCGGGATTGCATCGATATCGACTGTGGCCGGTTCGTTACCCGCCAGTCCCATAATGATCGCGATATCGGTATGGTGGCCTTTCCCGGTAAGGGAGAGCGAGCCGTACACATCCACTACCACGCGGGTGACGTCATCCAGCAATCCTTTTTCGACCAGATCATCGACGAACTGCTTACCGGCCTTCATCGGGCCTACAGTGTGGGAAGATGAGGGACCAATCCCCACCTTAAACATGTCGAATAGACTAATCACATTAACGCTCCTGACAGGGTTACCGGCGTTTCCAGTAACGATGTAATAACTGCGCATAGTGTAAGAGGGAAGGCCATCATCAGCTTAACTATTCACATGAATTAAACTAATGGCTAACCCTGATTTTACTAATAGCGCGTACGCTGTCACAAAAGTGCTATATGTAAAGTATAGTCAAGGTCTGCGCCCTATCTGCAGCGCCAGCGAGCGAATAATTCCTGCCGTCATGCCCCAGACAAAATAATGCTGATACCAGGATAACCACACCCGATGCGCATTGCCGTGGCGGTGGATATCCAGCGGATGATAGCGGCCAAGACGCAGTGCTTCGGCGAGCGGCATTTCAAACACCGCCGCCACTTCATCTTCACTGGCGTGATAGGGCAAATCCGGCGGGATAATGCCGACCACCGGCGTAACCTGAAAACCGGTCACGCTATCAACCGGCGGCAAAACGCCAATCACCTCGACGGCCTCAGGCGGAATGGCGACCTCTTCCTGCGCTTCGCGCAGTGCCGCAGCGATTAGCGACGCATCCGTGCTGTCAACCGCACCACCGGGGAACGCTACCTGACCGGCATGCTTGCGAAGCAGAGGCGAGCGTTGCGTCAGTAATAAGCCGGGCTGCTCACGGCGCACGACCGGCACCAGTACCGCCGCCTGACGTGTATTTGCCACCGCCGGGTTGAGTTGCGGGCGTAAAAGCTGAAAGCGCGATAAAAAATCATCCAGAGTTAAAGCCGGTTGCTCCACGAATCATCTCTCCAGTTGCCGCAGGATACGGTTAACTTTATCAAAAGTTTCCTGATACTCCGCCTCTTCCTGGCTGTCGGCCACAATGCCGCCGCCTGCGGAACAGTAAATTTTCCCCGCACAGGCGCTGAGTGTGCGAATGGTGATGCTGGTATCCATGTTCCCGCAGAAACTGAGATAACCAATCGAACCGCACCAGGCGTTACGCCGCTGCGGTTCAAGCTCATCGATAATTTCCATCGCCCGCACTTTCGGTGCGCCAGTGATCGAGCCGCCCGGAAACGCCGCGCGCAGCAGGTCGCTGGCATGGCGTCCGGCGGGCAATTTCGCCGTTACAGTGCTGACCAGATGGTGCACGGCAGGAAAAGGTTCGACCACGAATAGTTCCGGCACGCGCACCGACCCCGGTGTCGCCACGCGACCGATATCGTTGCGCATCAAATCAACAATCATCAGGTTTTCGGCCTGATCTTTGGGTGAGGCGGCGAGTTTCTGTGCCTGCTGCGCATCGGCCTGCGGGTCGGCAAGCCTTGGCAACGTGCCTTTAATCGGCCGTGTTTCGATATTGTCGCGTTCGAGGCGAATAAAACGCTCCGGCGACAGGCTCAGGATCGCGCCGTGTTCAAGGCGTAAAAAAGCGCTGAACGGCGCGCGGTTTTCGCGATTGAGTTGGCTAAACGCCAGCCACTCATCCCCGCAATAGTCGGCAGTAAAACGTTGCGCCAGATTGACCTGGTAGCAGTCGCCGCTGTGTAACCATGCCTGAACCTGGCGGAATTTTTCGCCATATTCGCTACGCGTCATATTGGCCTGCCAGGCGGAAGTCAGCCGAAACGGTTGGCGCTGCGGTTCACTTTGCGCCTGTAACCATGCCAGCCTGGCGTTAACATCGCTATGGCTGAGCAATGTCACACGCTGCAATTGATGATCGACAATCAGCGCCCAGTCATAAATTCCGACCGCCATATCCGCGATGCGAATGTCCTGTTCGGCAATCGCGGGCAGCTTTTCGAAACGACGGCCTAAATCATAGCCAAACAGCCCCAGCGCACCACCCTGAAACGGCAGATCGGCATGAGGTTCGCATCGAAACGGGTAAGCATCCAGACGTTGTTGCAGCAGGTGTAGCGGATCTTCCTGCGATATCTCGCTACCATTAAGGGTAGTGGCCTCGCCGTGTGTCGTCAGTGTCTCCAGCGGATCGGCAACCACAATATCAAAACGATTATGCGGATGTTCAGCATGGCCAGAATGCAACAGCATGGCCCAGGGCTGGTGGCTGAGTGGCGCAAAGTAGTGTTCGGAGGCGTCCTGGCGCCACGGCAGCGAAATAACGGCGGGGGATAACGTCTTCATTGATCCTGACTCATGTGCGTCTGCGCTGGTGAAGCGCGCCGACGCATGGAATAATTAGCGCCAACAATTTAGCAGGAGTTGACAATGTTTGCAGGTTTACCTTCCCTCAGCCACGAGCAGCAGCAAAAAGCGGTAGAGCGTATCCAGGAATTAATGTCGGGCGGCATGAGCAGTGGGCAGGCGATTGCACAGGTTGCTGAAGAGTTACGCGCCAGTCATACCGGCGAACGGATCGTGGCGCGCTTTGAAGATGACGATGACGAGTAATTACACCGCGGCGATGATTTTGATTTCCACTTTATAACGCGGGTTCATCAGTTTTGCCTGCACGGTGCAACGCACCGGTGCATGGCCCGCAACAACCCAGGCATCCCACGCTCTATTCATGGCGGCGAAGTCGTCGCCATCGGCCAGAAAAATGGTGGCATCAAGAATGCGCGTTTTATCGCTGCCTTGCTTGAGCAGAACCGCATCAATTTGCGCCAGCGTGTTGGCCGTCTGTTCAAACGCATCGGCATCGAGGTTTTCCGGCACGCCAGTGTAGTAAAGCGTCTGATTGTGGATAACCACATCAGACCAGCGGTCTGCCGCATCAATACGCACAATTGTCATTGTCTTTTCCTTCTTATTGGCCATGAATTCGCGGGCAAGAGTGCCATAAAAACCTGGCTGGCGTAAATCCGCTCACCCTGACATAATCACTGGCGATTTAACCAGGGGGTAGTGTGACGGACGATTTTGCAACAGACGGCCAGTTAGCCAAAGCCATTGCGGGATTCAAACCGCGTGAACCGCAGCGCCAGATGGCGCAAGCCGTCACACAGGCGATTGAGAATACGCAGCCGCTGGTGGTGGAAGCGGGAACCGGTACCGGTAAAACCTACGCCTACCTCGCGCCTGCGCTGCGCGCCGGGAAAAAAGTGATCATCTCCACCGGTTCGAAAGCCTTGCAGGATCAGCTTTACAGTCGCGATTTACCTACCGTCGCCAAGGCGCTTGAGTTCACCGGGCGTACCGCGCTGCTGAAAGGGCGCTCCAACTACCTCTGTATTGAACGTCTGGAGCAGCAAGCGCTGGCCGGTGGCGATCTGCCGGTACAAACGTTAAGCGATGTGATTTTGCTGCGCTCCTGGTCGAATCAAACCACCGATGGTGACATCAGTACCTGTGTCAGTGTGGCGGAGGATTCGCAGGCGTGGCCGCTGGTGACCAGTACCAACGATAACTGTCTGGGTAGCGACTGCCCGATGTATAAAGACTGTTTCGTGGTCAAAGCACGTAAAAAAGCGATGGATGCCGACGTGGTGGTGGTCAACCATCACCTGTTTCTTGCCGATATGGTGGTGAAAGAGAGCGGCTTCGGGGAGCTGATCCCGGAAGCCGAAGTGATGATCTTTGACGAAGCGCACCAGCTTCCTGATATCGCCAGCCAGTATTTTGGTCAGTCACTCTCCAGCCGCCAGCTTCTTGATCTCGCTAAAGATTTCACCATTGCCTACCGCACCGAACTGAAAGATACCGCGCAGTTACAGAAGTGCGCCGATCGTCTGGCGCAGAGCACGCAGGATTTTCGCTTGCAGTTAGGTGAGCCGGGTTATCGCGGTAACCTGCGCGAGCTACTGGCAGATGCGCATATTCAACGTGCGCTGTTGCTGCTCGATGATGCGCTGGAACTCTGTTACGACGTGGCGAAGCTGTCGCTGGGCCGCTCCGCACTGCTGGATGCCGCGTTCGAACGCGCGACGACATATCGTGCCAGGCTGAAACGGCTCAAAGAGATCAACCAGCCAGGTTACAGCTACTGGTATGAATGTACTTCACGTAACTTCACGCTGGCGTTAACGCCGCTGACCGTAGCGGATAAGTTTACCGAGGTAATGGCGCAGAAAAAGGGTAGCTGGATTTTCACCTCTGCAACGCTTTCCGTGAATGACGATCTGCACCACTTTACCGCGCGACTTGGCATTGAAGGGGCGCAATCGCTGTTGCTGCCAAGCCCCTTTGATTATGAGCGCCAGGCATTGCTGTGCGTACCGCGCAATCTTCCGCAGACCAATCAACCAGGCGCTGCGCGCCAGCTGGTGGCGATGCTCAGACCGATGATCGAAGCCAACAATGGCCGCTGCTTTATGCTGTGCACCTCGCACGCCATGATGCGTGACCTCGCCGAGCAATTTCGCGCCACCATGAGCCTGCCGGTCTTGCTGCAGGGAGAAACCAGCAAAGGGCAACTGTTGCAGCAATTTGTGAATGCCGGTAACGCGTTACTGGTGGCAACCAGCAGTTTCTGGGAAGGGGTGGACGTGCGTGGTGACACGTTATCGCTGGTCATTATTGATAAGCTGCCGTTTACGTCTCCGGAAGATCCGTTGTTAAAAGCGCGGATGGAAGATTGCCGTCTTCGTGGAGGCGATCCGTTTGATGAAGTTCAGCTGCCGGACGCGGTGATTACCCTGAAACAAGGTGTCGGGCGCCTGATACGTGATATTGACGATCGCGGCGTGCTGGTCATTTGCGATAACCGTCTGGTGATGCGCCCCTATGGCGCGGTGTTTCTCGCCAGCCTGCCGCCTGCACCGCGAACCCGTGATATTCGCCGCGCGGTTGAATTCCTTGCCTCTCCCCCGGCGCAGTAATTTTCTGTGGACTGTGGTAAGATGCGCGCCATTTTGTTTTTCATGGACCGCTATACCCATGCGCATTCTGGCTATTGATACTGCCACAGAGGCTTGTTCTGTCGCCTTATGGAACGATGGAACCACCTTCGCTCACTTCGAACTTTGCCCACGCGAACACACGCAACGCATCCTGCCACTGGTCAGGGATGTGCTTGGCGACGCTGAACTTAACCTGACGCAACTGGACGCACTGGCGTTTGGTCGTGGTCCGGGAAGTTTTACCGGCGTGCGTATCGGCATTGGCATTGCGCAGGGGCTGGCGCTCGGCGCTGACCTGCCGATGATTGGCGTTTCAACGCTGGCGACGATGGCGCAGGGCGCGTGGCGCAAAACGGGCGCGACCCGCGTGCTGGCGGCGATTGACGCACGTATGGGCGAAGTCTATTGGGCTGAATATCAGCGCGATGAAAATGGTGTCTGGCACGGCGAAGAGACGGAAGCGGTATTAAAACCGCAAGCCGTCACTGAACGTTTGCAGCAGCTGGATGGCGAGTGGGCGATGGTCGGCACTGGCTGGCCCGCATGGCCTGAGATGGGCAACAACAGTACGGCAACCCTGCGTGATGGTGAGATCTTATTACCCGCCGCGGAAGATATGCTGCCCATCGCTCGTCAACTGTTGGCTGAGCAGAAAACCGTCGCCGTCGAGCATGCCGAGCCGGTTTATTTGCGTAACGAAGTGGCATGGAAGAAACTTCCTGGCCGGGAATGAATCTCAGTAGTATCCACTGGGGTAAGGAGTCGCATCATGGCGGGTCAAAAAAAGGGTGTGCGCGGATTGCTGGCAGGGCTGGCAATTGCGGTGTTAAGCGGTTGTGTTTCTGTGCCTGACGCGATTAAAGGAACCAGTCCCACGCCGCAGGATGATTTAGTGCGCGTGATGAGTGCGCCGTCGCTGTATGTCGGCCAGGAAGCCCGCTTCGGTGGCAAAGTGGTGGATATTCAGAATCAGCAGGGGAAAACCCGGCTTGAGATCGCTGCCGTACCGCTCGACAGCGGCGCGCGTCCGGTGCTGGGCGAGCCATCCGTTGGGCGAATTTTTGCTGATGTGAACGGTTTTCTCGATCCGGTCGATTTCCGCAATCAGCTGGTCACCGTGGTTGGCCCGATAACCGGCACGGCAGACGGCAAAATTGGCAACGCGCCGTATAAATTTATGGTGATGCAGGCAAATGGTTACAAACGCTGGCGGTTAACCCAGCAGGTGATGTTACCGCCGCAGCCAATCGACCCGTGGTACTGGGGGCCGGGGCCGCATCCGCGTACGTGGCACGGCGGGTACGGTGGATGGGGCTGGTTCCCCCCTGAACCTGCACGAGTTGAGACGGTCGTAACAGAGTAATTTCTTGTTTTATCAGGAAAACGAAACAGCGGCTAAGCCGCTGTTTTTTATATTGGGCTTTGTATAAGAAAAATAATTAGTGACGCGCTTCGCAACCTTCAATCCGCTTAATTAATAAACTGGTACGCTGAGTTAATATTATGTTAACGACTTGTTTATTAACTGGGGTTGTGATGACCAAGAATACTCATTTTAGAGGTGATGCATTGAAGAAGGTTTGGCTAAACCGGTATCCCGCCGATGTTCCGGCGGAGATCAATCCTGACCGTTATCAATCCCTGGTTGAATTATTTGAACACTCCACGGCGCGTTACGCCGACCAGCCTGCGTTTATCAACATGGGCGAGGTCATGACGTTCCGTAAACTTGAAGAGCGCAGCCGGGCGTTTGCGGCTTACTTACAGCAGGGGCTGGGGCTGCAAAAAGGCGATCGCGTCGCGTTGATGATGCCGAACCTGTTGCAATACCCGGTCGCGCTGTTTGGTATCTTGCGCGCCGGGATGATCGTGGTGAACGTCAACCCGCTTTATACGCCGCGTGAACTGGAACATCAGCTTAATGACAGCGGTGCTGCCGCGATTGTTATTGTGTCGAATTTCGCCCATACGCTGGAAAAGATCGTTGATAAAACTCAGGTGCGGCATGTCATTTTGACGCGCATGGGCGACCAGCTTTCCCCGGCAAAAGGGACGCTGGTGAACTTCGTGGTGAAATATGTGAAACGGCTGGTGCCCAAGTATCATCTGCCGGACGCCATCTCCTTCCGTCGGGCGCTGCAGACCGGTTACCGCATGCAGTACATCAAACCGGAAGTGGTCGCCGACGATCTCGCCTTCCTGCAATACACTGGCGGCACAACCGGCGTGGCAAAAGGGGCAATGCTGACGCACCGCAATATGCTGGCAAACCTTGAACAGGTGAACGCGACTTACGGGCCGTTGCTGCATCGCGGGAAAGAGCTGGTGGTCACTGCGCTGCCGCTGTACCACATTTTCGCCCTGACTATGAACTGCCTGCTGTTTATTGAGCTCGGCGGGCAAAACTTATTGATCACCAACCCGCGCGATATTCCGGGGCTGGTGAAGGAGCTTGGCAAATATCCGTTTACGGCCATGACCGGCGTGAACACGCTGTTCAATGCCTTGCTGAATAACGACGATTTCCGCAAGCTGGACTTCTCCTCGCTGCACCTGTCCGCCGGTGGCGGGATGCCTGTTCAGCAGGCGGTTGCCGATCGGTGGGTGAAATTAACCGGGCAGTATCTGCTGGAAGGTTACGGTCTGACCGAATGTGCGCCGCTGGTCAGTGTGAACCCGCATGATATTGACTACCACAGCGGCAGCATTGGCCTGCCGGTTCCCTCAACGGAAGCCAAACTGGTCGATGACGACAACAATGAAGTCTCACCGGGCGAACCGGGCGAGTTGTGCGTGAAAGGGCCGCAGGTCATGCTGGGATACTGGCAGCGCCCGGACGCCACGGATGAGATCCTGCGTGACGGCTGGCTGCACACTGGCGATATTGCGGTGATGGATGACGAAGGCTTCCTGCGCATCGTCGATCGCAAAAAAGATATGATTCTGGTTTCCGGTTTTAATGTCTATCCGAATGAAATCGAGGATGTGGTGATGCAACATGCCGGCGTGCAGGAAGTGGCGGCTGTCGGCGTACCGTCGGAAAACAGCGGCGAAGCGGTGAAGATTTTCGTGGTGAAAAAGGACGCTTCGCTGAGCGAAGAGGCGTTGATCGCTTTCTGTCGCCGTCAACTGACCGGCTATAAAGTGCCGAAGCTGGTTGAATTTCGCAATGAACTGCCAAAATCGAATGTCGGTAAGATTTTAAGGCGAGAATTGCGTGACGAAGCGCGTGGCAAAGTGGACAATAAAGCCTGAGCTATGCGTGAGTCCCCTAACGCCGGTTAAGCCGGCGTTTTTTATGGGCGCAACTAAAGAGAAAATGACGTGAATTACCAGATGATAACGACGAACGATGCGCTGGCAGCAGTATGTGAAGCCGCCCGCGCATTTCCAGCGATTGCCCTGGACACCGAGTTTGTCCGCACCCGCACCTATTATCCGCAACTGGGGTTGATCCAGCTGTATGACGGTGAACATGTGGCGCTGATTGATCCGCTGACCATCACCGACTGGACGCCGTTTCGCGATTTGCTCATCAACACCGCCGTGACCAAATATTTGCATGCGGGAAGTGAAGATCTGGAAGTGTTCCTCAATGCGTTTGGTGTACAGCCACAGCCGATGATTGACACGCAGATCCTCGCCGCGTTCTGCGGCCGCCCGCTGTCGTGGGGCTTTGCAGCGATGGTGGAAGAGTTTACCGGGCTGGTGATTGATAAGAGCGAATCCCGTACTGACTGGCTGGCGCGTCCGCTGACCGAACGCCAGTGCGATTACGCCGCCGCCGATGTGTGGTATCTGCTGCCTATCGCCGGTAAATTGCTGGCGGAAACCGATCAGGCGGGAAGACTGGATGCCGCGCTGGATGAGTGCCGCCTGATGATGCAACGCCGCCAGGAAGTGTTAGCCCCGGAAGAGGCGTGGCGCGAGATTACCAACGCATGGCAATTACGTACGCGCCAGCTTGCCTGTCTGCGCTTACTTGCCGACTGGCGGCTGCGCAAAGCGCGTGAGCGCGATTTAGCCGTCAACTTTGTGGTGCGTGAAGAGAACCTGTGGGCCGTGGCGCGTTATATGCCTGGCAGTATGGGCGAACTGGACAGTATTGGTCTTTCCGGGAGCGAAATCCGCTTCCATGGCAAAACGCTGCTGGCGCTGGTTGCCCAGGCGCAGGCATTGCCGGAAGAGGCGCTGCCAGAGCCGCTGCTTAATCTGATGGATATGCCGGGTTATCGTAAAGCGTTCAAAGCTATCAAAGCGCTGGTGCAAACCATCAGCGAGAGTCAGGGGATTAGCGCTGAGCTGCTGGCATCACGCCGGCAAATTAATCAATTACTCAACTGGCACTGGAAATTGAAACCGCAAAATTCGTTGCCGGAATTAATTAGCGGCTGGCGTGGGGAATTGATGGCCGATCAGCTGAAAATATTACTTGCGGAATACCCGCGTTAAATACTGTAAATAAATACAGCTTATCTGCGGAAATAAAATAAAAAAGGCAGAAAATATTCTGCCTTTTTTTATCCCGGTATCTGGGAAATCTATTTTGTCTCTTCGGTTTCCGGTAGGGTGACGTTCAGTTCCAGAATGGAAATATCATCCCCTTTTTGCTCCAGTTGCACCGACACCATTTCCGGATCGATTTGCACATATTTGCAGATCACTTCCAGAATGTCCCGCTTCAACTGCGGTAAATAATGCGGTTCAGCATCGCTGCGGCGGCGTTCAGCAACAATTATCTGCAGACGCTCTTTCGCAATGCTAGCGGTGTTCTTTTTTCTGGAGAGAAAAAAGTCGAGTAATGCCATAACTTATCCTCCGAACAGGCGTTTGAGGAAACCTTTCTTCTCTTCTTCAATGAAGCGGAAAGGACGATCTTCTCCCAGCAGACGTTCCACGGCATCGGCATAAGCTTTGCCGGCGTCAGCATTGGTATCCAAAATAACCGGCTCACCCTGGTTCGACGCACGTAACACCGACTGATCTTCCGGGATCACGCCAATCAGTTTGATACGCAGGATTTCAAGTACATCTTCCATACTGAGCATGTCACCACGGTTTACGCGACCCGGGTTATAACGGGTGAGCAGCAGGTGCTCTTTAATCGGCTCTTCGCCATTTTCCGCGCGGCGGGATTTCGACGCCAGAATACCGAGAATTCGGTCAGAGTCGCGTACGGAAGAGACTTCCGGGTTGGTGGTAATAATCGCTTCATCAGCGAAGTAGAGCGCCATCAATGCGCCTGTCTCAATGCCTGCCGGGGAGTCGCAGACGATAAAATCGAAGTCCATTTTCTTCAGGTCTTCCAGCACTTTATCGACGCCTTCGCGAGTCAGGGCGTCTTTATCACGCGTTTGCGATGCCGGGAGAATGTAGAGGTTTTCAGTGCGTTTATCTTTGATTAACGCCTGATTGAGTGTGGCATCGCCCTGAATAACGTTAACGAAATCATAAACCACGCGGCGCTCACAGCCCATAATCAGGTCGAGGTTACGCAGGCCGATATCGAAGTCGATAACAACGGTCTTTTTGCCCTTCTGGGCTAAACCAGTAGCGATGGCCGCGCTGGAGGTGGTCTTGCCAACGCCCCCTTTACCCGAAGTAACAACAATAATGCGTGCCATAGGAGTTCCTTGTTAAAAGGGCTTAATTTAAGGGTTGAATTGTCAAAGCGTCGTTGGCCAACTGCAAACGCGCCGCTTTGCCATAAAATTCGGCCGGGATTTGATCGCTCAGCCAGTATTCCCCCGCAATGGAGACCAGCTCCGGCGTGAGATGAGAACAGAATATTTGGGCGTCTTTATCGCCACTGGCGCCTGCCAGCGCCCGGCCGCGCATCATGCCATAGACATGAATGTTGCCATCGGCGATGAGTTCTGCGCCCGCGCTGACGTGGCTGGTCACAATCAAATCACAATTTGGCGCATAAATGCGCTGGCCGGAACGCACCGGCGCGTCAATTAAGCGTGTTTTTGTGATCGGCGCCGCAACCGGCGTCGGTTCGGGTGCGCGCTCGTTACGCGCTGCTTTCTCTTTTCCTTCCGTCAGCAGCGGAAGACCGGCGCGTTCAACTTCAGCCTTCAGTTCTGGATCTTTGCAACCGCTAATGCCAACCACATGTAAATCTGTCGTGGTAATAGCCTGCAACAGCGCGGGCCAGTTAACAGCGCCTTCCAGCGCGGAAACATTGACAACAATAGGAGCGTGCAGCAAAAAAGCGGGAGCCTGAGCGATTTTGTCTTCTAACGCCTGACGAATAACCTCGGGTTTTGCATCATGCAAGTGAACCACTGATAAGGTAAAACTACTGCCTTTTAGCTCGATGGGCGTATTTGACATCCTGACCTTACTCATTTTGCTATTATCACCCGCATCTTGAGTGATATTCCGAAGACTATCAGGCATGTTATAGTCACTATTATTTTCAGGCAAGTAACCTCCCGATAATTCCGAGTAAAAGTATGTTTTGTGTGATCTACCGAAGTGCCCGACGCGATCAGACTTATCTGTACGTCGAAAAAAGAGACGATTTTTCCCGCGTGCCGGAAGCATTAATGCAAAGTTTCGGTCAGCCTCAGTTGGCAATGATTCTGCCGCTCGATGGCCGTAAAAAATTAGTCGGTGCAGATTTAGAAAAAGTAAAAGAGGCGTTAATTTCGCAGGGCTATTATTTGCAACTTCCTCCGCCGCAAGAAAATTTATTGAAGCAGCATCTCGCCGCTCAGGGTAAAGAATAATCCTACGGCAGTAACGGCGGATCGCTCCGCCGTTTCTTAATTATGGCTATTGTATCGCCGTAACATATTGGCATTTGACAAACCGCCGGGTGGCGCGGATAGTCATTTTTCGCTCATGTTCAATGTGTTACCGGAGGTCGTACACCATGTATCAACATCATAACTGGCAGGGCGCTCTGCTGGATTTCCCGGTGAGTAAAGTGGTTTGCGTTGGCAGCAACTATGCGAAACATATTCAAGAGATGGGGAGCGCTACCCCGGAAGAGCCGGTACTGTTTATTAAGCCTGAAACGGCGTTGTGCGATCTTCGCCAGCCGCTGGCGTTGCCGCAGGATTTTGGTTCGGTTCACCATGAAGTTGAGCTGGCGGTGCTGATTGGCGCAACGCTGCGTCAGGCGACGGAAGATCATGTGAAAAAAGCGATTGCCGGTTATGGTGTCGCGCTCGATCTGACGCTGCGCGATCTGCAAGGCAAAATGAAAAAAGCCGGGCAGCCATGGGAAAAAGCGAAAGGGTTTGATAATTCCTGCCCCATCTCGGGATTTATCCCGGCGGCGGAATTCCAGAGCGATCCGCAAAACACCACGCTTGGGCTGAAAATCAACGGCGAAGTGCGCCAGCAAGGCACCACAGCGGATATGATCCATAAAATTATTCCGCTGATTGCCTATATGAGCCGCTTCTTTACCTTAAAAGCCGGCGATGTCATTCTGACCGGCACGCCAGAAGGGGTGGGGCCATTGCACAGTGGTGATGAGCTGGAAGTGAGTTTCGACGGGCTTTCGTTGACGACTCGCGTCCTTTAAAGCAGTTTGCCGCCTTTCCTGGCGGCAAAACTTGCATCCGCATGCCAGACTGGTTATAAGGTGCACCCTGGATTTCAACGGCGGATTTCATCATGAGCGACACTCCTTTCTGGCAAAGCAAAACCCTTGAGCAAATGACGGACGCGGAGTGGGAGTCGCTGTGCGATGGCTGCGGGCAGTGCTGCCTGCATAAGTTAATGGATGAAGACACTGACGAAATCTATTTCACCAACGTTGCCTGCCGCCAGCTAAACATAAAAACCTGCCAGTGCCGCAACTACGAACGTCGCTTCGAGTACGAGCCGGACTGCATCAAGCTGACCCGTGAAAATCTCCCCACTTTCGAATGGCTGCCGCCAAGCTGTGCTTACCGCCTGCTGGCGGAAGGAAAGGCGTTGCCGCTGTGGCACCCGTTGCGTACAGGCTCGAAAGCCGCCATGCATGCCGAGCGTATTTCGGTGCGCCATATTGCGGTGAAAGAGTCAGAAGTCCGCGACTGGCAGGAGCATATCCTTAATAAGCCGGAATGGGCTGACTAACGAAAACGTCATACATCACCGGGACAGTCAGCCGCCAGCAGGGCAGGGAAAAGTGAAGAACCGCCTTCGTGTACGCGGGCGCTTCAGGGTCAGTAAGACGACGAACGTGATGAGCAAAGAGGCCAGCAACAGCCCGCTAAGAAGCGTATTGGCAGCAGCGATATGCAGAGCAATATAGAGAATAAAAGAAGAAACAATCGCGAACAGCCTGATCTTATGCGTAAAAAAGAGCGTACCTGAAGCGAAGTAAATAAGTGCGATAACTCCAGCCACCCGAATCGTCCTTTTCCCTGCCAGTATTCATCTTTGCGGATGTTGCCTTGATCCTGAATCAGTCAAAAAAAACGCTCCCGAAGGAGCGTTCTGTTAGCGACCAAACAGGTCGCGTTTTTTCGGTTTGAACGGCTGAGCAATCAGCACCAGCAGTGCCACAACCAGATAGGCGACAAAAATGCCCAGCAACCATTGTGGCATTTCCAGCGTCAGGAATGACCACTGGCGCTCGGCACAGTCACCAGAAGCAACAAACACCTGCGGCAGCCATTTATCCAGCGGCAGCCAGCCCGGAAAACGAGCGGCAAAATCGCAGGTCATAAACGGCGAAGGATGTAACTGGATCATGGTATGTTCCCAGGCCAGCTGGATGCCGCGCCACGCGCTGTAGATCCAGATAGCCAGAGCGACATAACGTAATGGTGTTTTCGGCGCAATCGCCCCGACAATACCCGCGCCCATTACGCCAAAGAGCGCACTGCGTTCATAAATGCACAGGACGCAAGGTTTAAGCAGCATGACATGCTGGAACCACAATGCGACCATTTCCAGCGCAAACGCTGTTAGCGCCATCAAAAGCCAGGCGCCGCGCCCGCGTGAGCACCCGTTTAAATATCGCAACATAATCATTTCCCTGGGAGATGCGTAGACAAAGCAGTGTAAACGAAATCATTGCGCAGGCCACTAGCGGGCAAGAAAATAATGCGTAATCGAATGTTTATCATGCGAAAAGTCAAACCTGGCAACAAAGTGCTGCCATTTACGCAACAAAATATCCTCCGTGCTGTGGGGTAAATATTGCGCATCAAAGCCCTGTTACTATCGCGGATAAGCGTTGTTAAATCGCCAAAATGGATCCCCGATCCCCTTTTTTCTTCATGAGGTACGCTACCTGCACCGGGTGCGGTCTGGTATGATGAGTGTCCTTTGCTTAGCTGTGTAATGGAAATCTCTCTATGGTCATTAAGGCGCAGAGCCCGGCGGGTTTCGCGGAAGAGTACATCATTGAAAGTATCTGGAATAGTCGCTTCCCTCCGGGGTCGATTCTTCCGGCTGAACGCGAACTCTCTGAACTGATTGGCGTCACTCGTACCACATTGCGTGAAGTTTTACAGCGCCTCGCCCGTGATGGCTGGCTGACAATTCAGCACGGCAAGCCGACGAAAGTGAACAACTTCTGGGAAACCTCCGGGCTGAATATTCTGGAAACGCTGGCGCGTCTGGATCACGAGAGTGTTCCGCAACTGATCGATAATCTGCTTTCAGTGCGTACCAACATTTCCACGATTTTTATTCGCACCGCGTTTCGTCAGCATCCGGAAGACGCGCTGAAAGTCTTGGCCAGCGCGCGTGAAGTTGAAGATCATGCTGATGCCTTCGCTGACCTCGATTACAACATTTTCCGCGGTCTGGCCTTTGCGTCCGGTAACCCAATTTATGGTTTGATCCTTAACGGCATGAAAGGGTTGTATACGCGAATTGGTCGCCACTATTTCTCAAGCCCGGAAGCCCGCAGCCTGGCGCTCGGTTTCTACCACCAACTGGCGCAAGTGTGCGAACAGGCGCAGCATGACAAAGTCTACGAAGTTGTGCGCCGCTATGGTCATGATAGTGGTGAGATTTGGCATCGGATGCAGAAAACGATGCCGGGTGATTTAGCCTTACAAAGCCGATAAGCAAAGAAAACCCCTCAACAGAGGGGTTTTTCATTACAGGCTGTTGGCGCGGGGCGGACAACGCTCCAGTAACTCCACACTGCCATCTTCGTTTTGCTGTTCCAGCAACACATCAAAACCCCACAAACGATGCACATGTTTCAGCACTTCGCGGCGCCCCTTATCCAGCGGCGCACGGTTGTGCGGAATATAGCGCAGCGTCAGTGAACGGTCGCCGCGCAGATCCACATTCCACACCTGGATGTTTGGCTCAAGGTTGCTGAGATTGTATTGCGAGGAGAGTTTCGAGCGGATCTCCCGGTAACCCTCTTCATTATGGATAGCGGCAATCTCAAGATAATTGTTACGGTCATCATCCAGCACGGTAAAGAAGCGGAAATCACGCATGATCTTCGGCGACATAAACTGGCTGATAAAACTCTCATCTTTGAAATCGCGCATCGCGAAATGCAGCGTTTCCAGCCAGTCCGAACCGGCAATATCCGGGAACCAGTAACGGTCTTCATCCGTTGGCGACTGGCAAATACGCTTAATATCCTGGAACATCGCAAAGCCCAGCGCATACGGGTTAATGCCGCTATACCACGGGCTGTTATAGGGCGGCTGGAACACCACGTTGGTGTGGCTGTGCAAAAATTCCAGCATAAAGCGGTCGGTCACTTTGCCTTCGTCATACAGGTGGTTAAGGATGGTGTAGTGCCAGAACGTCGCCCATCCTTCGTTCATCACCTGCGTCTGTTTTTGCGGATAGAAATACTGGCTCACTTTACGCACGATGCGCAGGATCTCGCGTTGCCACGACTCCAGTAACGGCGCGTTTTTTTCCATAAAATAGAGCAAGTTTTCCTGCGGCTCCGCCGGGTAGCGACGCGCCTGCGCGATGGTTATTTCTTCTTCGCGTTTGGGCAGCGTGCGCCACAGCATATTCACCTGGCTTTGCAGATACTCTTCACGGCTTTTCTGCCGTGCTTTCTCCTCCTGCAACGAGATTTTCTGCGGACGTTTGTAGCGATCGACGCCGTAGTTCATCAGCGCGTGGCACGAGTCGAGTAACTTTTCCACTTCGTCCACACCGTAGCGTTCTTCGCAATCGGTGATGTATTTACGCGCGAAAATCAGGTAGTCGACGATTGAGCTGGCATCGGTCCAGCTTTTGAATAAGTAATTGTTTTTAAAGAAAGAGTTGTGCCCATAGCAGGCGTGCGCCATCACCAGCGCCTGCATAGTAATGGTGTTCTCTTCCATCAGATAAGCGATGCAGGGGTTAGAGTTGATGACTATCTCGTAGGCCAGCCCTTGTTGCCCATGCTTATAAAGCCGCTCAGTTTCGATAAATTTCTTCCCGAACGACCAGTGAGGGTAATTGATCGGCATGCCGACGCTGGAGTAAGCGTCCATCATCTGCTCTGAGGTGATCACTTCGATTTGGTGCGGATAGGTATCCAGCCGATAAAGTTTCGCCACCCGGTCAATCTCCGCCAGGTAATCATCCAGCAGTTCGAAAGTCCAGTCGGGTCCATCGCTCAGACGAATAGAATCCTTATTCATTGAGTCAATCGTAGCCATTAGCGCGCCCTCGTTGTTAACGACACTCTCTGTATGGAGCGTCTCATTTCAAGCATAGAACACGCAATTAAATCTGTACCTAAGCCATAAATTTTTCTTCGCGATTTTTCATCATATCAGCGGCGTAAATAGCAAGTGTTTCGAAATATTATGCTGCGGCGAAAAGTCGCGCAGCAGGAGATGCTAAATAACAGAAACCCTTGTCATACGGCGAAGCTGTGAGGAAGCTCACCATAAAAAAGCCATATGTTGAATAATATTTTCATCTGGGTTATCAATTTGTAATCAGATGATCGTGCTTTACTCACAGGAGAGGGATATGCGAGTTGTTGTGTTAGGAAGTGGCGTGGTGGGTGTCACCAGCGCCTGGTATTTACGCCAGGCCGGGCATGACGTCACGGTGATTGATCGCCAGCCGGGTCCCGCGCAGGAAACCAGCGCCGGTAACGCCGGGCAGATCTCACCAGGCTACGCTGCGCCCTGGGCGGCGCCAGGTGTGCCGTTAAAAGCCATTAAATGGATGTTCCAGCGCCATGCGCCGCTCGCAATCAGCCTCGACGGCACCTCATCGCAACTGAAATGGATGTGGCAGATGCTGCGCAACTGCGACACGCGCCACTATATGGAAAATAAAGGCCGCATGGTGCGTCTGGCGGAATACAGCCGTGATTGCCTGAAACTGCTGCGCGAAACTACCGGTATTCAGTATGAAGGGCGGCAAGGCGGTACATTGCAGCTGTTTCGCACCGCGGAGCAGTACGAAAACGCCACGCGTGATATTGCCGTATTACAGGATGCCGGCGTGCCTTATCAGCTGCTGGAGTCTGCGCGGCTGGCGGAAGTCGAACCCGCGCTGGCGGAAGTTGCACACAAACTGACCGGTGGTTTGCGTCTGCCAAATGATGAAACTGGCGACTGTCAGCTTTTCACCCAGCAACTGGCGCAGATGGCGGCGCAGGCGGGCGTGGAGTTTCGTTTTAACACCCCGGTGGATCGCTTGCTGTATGAAGGCGAAAACATCTACGGTGTGAAGTGCGGAGAAGAGGTGGTCAAAGCCGACGCGTACGTGATGGCATTTGGCTCGTGGTCTACCGGCTTACTGAAAAACATCGTCGATATCCCGGTATACCCGCTGAAAGGTTATTCATTAACGATCCCGATTGCCGAAGAAGACGGCGCACCGGTTTCAACGATCCTGGATGAAACCTACAAAATTGCCATTACCCGCTTTGAACAGCGTATTCGCGTCGGCGGCATGGCGGAAATCGTTGGCTTTAATACGGAACTGCTGAAACCACGCCGCGAAACGCTGGAGATGGTGGTGCGCGATCTCTTCCCGCGTGGCGGATTTGTCGAGCAAGCAACTTTCTGGACCGGCCTGCGCCCCATGACGCCAGACGGTACGCCCGTTGTCGGACGCACGCCGTATAAAAACCTGTGGCTGAACACCGGGCACGGCACCCTTGGCTGGACAATGGCTTGCGGTTCCGGCCAGCTGTTAAGCGACCTGATGTCCGGCAGTACTCCTGCGATTGCTGCTGATGATTTAAGCGTGGCGCGTTATTCGCCTGGCTTTACCCCTGTGCGCGCGCACCATTTACACGGTGCTCATAACTGATTCGAAGAAGGAATAGGAATGTCTCGTCCGGTTCTCGCCACGCTTGATTTAACGGCGCTGAGCAATAACTTACAGGTTGTGCGCCGCGCGGCACCTGCCGCAAAAGTCTGGTCGGTTGTGAAGGCGAACGCTTATGGTCACGGTCTGGATCGCATCTGGCGCGCGCTCAACAGCACAGATGGCTTCGCGATGCTCAATCTTGAAGAAGCCATTTTGCTACGCGAACGCGGCTGGAAAGGGCCGATTCTGATGCTGGAAGGGTTTTTCCATGCCGATGAACTACCGCTGTTTGACAAATACCGCCTGACGACCAGCCTGCACAGCAACTGGCAGATCAAAGCCTTGCAGGACGCGCGTCTGCAAGCGCCGCTCGACGTTTACCTGAAGATCAACAGCGGCATGAACCGGCTCGGCTTTATGCCTGAACGCGTGCACACCGTGTACCAGCAACTCAATGCCTTAACCAATGTGGCAACCGTGACGCTGATGTCACATTTTGCTGAAGCGGAGCGGGCAGACGGTATCGCCGCGCCGCTGGCGCGTATTGAGCAGGCGGCGGAAGGCATTAACGCGCCGCGCTCACTGGCTAACTCCGCCGCCACGTTGTGGCATCCGGAAACGCACTATGACTGGGTGCGCCCCGGCGTGGTGCTGTATGGCGCTTCGCCATCGGGCGCGTGGCAGGATGTCGCGAACAGCGGGATCCGCCCGGTAATGACGCTGAGCAGTGAGATCATTGCCGTGCAGACGCTGAAAGCCGGTGAAACGGTGGGCTACGGTTGTCGTTACCGCGCGCAGAGCGAGCAGCGTATCGGTGTTGTCGCCTGCGGGTATGCCGACGGCTATCCGCGCATCGCGCCTTCCGGCACGCCAGTGCTGGTGGACGGCATTCGTACCGGCATTGTTGGCGCGATCTCAATGGATATGCTGACGGTGGATTTAACCCCGTGCCCGCAGGCCGGGATTGGTACGCCGGTTGAGCTATGGGGTAACGAGATAAAAATCGATGAAGTGGCGGCGGCGGCCGGAACAGTAGGGTACGAATTGATGTGCGCCCTGGCGCCGCGCGTGCCTGTTGTGACAGTGTAACTTAACGCGAGGCGGTTATTCCGCCTCGTCTTCCGCCACGCGAACGCCGACTTTCAGTACCGCATTATCGGCTTTTTCCGCCACCGTCCAGATCATCCCGGCGAACTCGACCTGATCCCCCACGACCGGCGCGGCACCCAGCAGTTGCTGCACAATATCGCCCAGCGTTTGCTGGCTTTCACGATACTCCAGCCCCTCTTCCAGACCGTAAATCAGTGCCACATCGGCAAATTTAGCATCCGCTTCAAGAATAAAATCACCGAAGAAGCGCTGATCCAGCGCCACCGGCGGAGACTGGCTAAACAGTTTCCCGAGCGCGGGGAGATCGCTTTCGCGACCAATCACGCATAACACATCGCCTTCACGCAGCCGGGTACTGCCGGTCGGGTGCAGAAGGCTGTTGTCACGAAACAGTGCGGCAATACGCGTATCCGCAGGCATGTGTAAATCACGCAGCGCAGCCCCCACGCACCATTTATCCGCACTGAGTTGATAAACAAACTGCTCAAACGGATTGTCCGGGTGAATATCCAGACCGACGCGGGAGACCGGCCAGCCAACCGGTGGCACGACAACTTTGGCTTTTTTCGCCGCCCACGAGAGCGACGTTCCCTGAAAAAGCAGCGAGATTAACACCACGAAGAAGGCGACATTAAAGAACAGGCGCGCGTGATCAAGCCCGGCCATCATCGGGAAGGTGGCGAGAATAATCGGCACCGCGCCGCGCAACCCCACCCAACTGATAAAAATGCGTTCGCGCAGGTTAAAACCGCGAAACGGTAACAGGCTGGCAAACACGGACAGAGGACGAGCAACAAAAATCATCCACGCCGAGAGGATGAGTGCGGAAACCGCAATCGGCAACAGATCAGACGGTGTGACTAACAGACCCAGCACCAGGAACATGGCGATTTGCGCCAGCCAGGCCAGCCCATCGAAATTTTGCAGGATACCGTAACGGTTGCGGATAGGACGGTTGCCCAGCACAAAACCACACAGATAGACCGCCAGAATGCCGCTACCGTGCAGGGCCGTAGTTAAGGCGAAAACCAGAATCCCGCCGCTCAGTGCCAGCAGCGGATAAAGGCCCGGCGGCAGAGAGATGCGGTTAATCATCTGCTGCAACAGATAGCCGCCCAGGCCGCCGAGCAGAATACCGAGGCCAAACTCCCGCACAATATGCACGAGGAACATGATGTCGATGTCTGCCGTGTGCTTCTGGATCATCTCAATCAGCGTGATGGTAAGAAACACCGCCATCGGATCGTTGCTGCCGGATTCGATTTCAAGGGTAGAACCGACACGCTCGTTCAGCCCTTTACCGCCGAGCAGCGAGAACACCGCGGCGGCATCGGTGGAGCCAACAATCGCGCCGATCAAAAAGCCTTCCATAATGTTGAGCTTGAACAGCCAGGCGGCCATCATCCCGGTTAAACCGGAAGTGACCAGCACACCAATAGTCGCCAGGGAAAGCGCAGGGCCAAGCGCGACGCGAAACGAGCTGGCGCGGGTACGCATGCCGCCATCGAGTAAAATGATCGCCAGCGCGAGGTTACTGACCATGTAAGCAAAAGGGTAGTTATCGAACGGAATACCGCCGATACCGTCGACACCGGCCAACATACCGATTGCCAGAAAGATCACCAGAATGGGAATACCAAGGCGGGAGGAGAAAGAACTTAATAAAATACTGCAGGTTACAAGAACTGAACCCAGAATAAACAGACTGATTATCGCCTCAGCGTCCAATGGTGTGCTTCTCCTTAATCCTCACCGTGGGGGATCCCGGGCGGCAGTAACCGGCCGGGTTGATTAGTGCGTCATATAATAACGGCAGAAACAAGGCTTTAATAAGAGCATAAAGCGCTTTTTTTACCTCAAGATCGTGGGATGACCCGTTAAGGTCAGTTGCGTCTTTTCAGCATGTTGCAACCGGGCATGCGCACCGAGCGGCAGTGTGACGGTCTGCGGTTCATGACCAAACGCCAGCCCGCTGACTACCGGGATCGTCAATTGCGCGCGCAGATAGTCGATCATCTTATTAAGATTGTAGCCCGCATCGTAATCGTTGGGTTGCGCCAGCGAGAAACTGCCGAGGATCAGCGCCTGCTGCTGCGCCAGAATGCCTGAGTGCAACAACTGCAACAGCATACGTTCCACGCGGTAGGGATGTTCATTAATGTCTTCCACCACCAGAATGCCGCCGGGTATGGAAGGCAGCCAGGGCGTACCAATCAGCGAGGTTAACATCGCCAGGTTTCCCCCCCACACCGTGCCTGCCACGTCACATTGCGGGCCTTCACCGTCCCACTCAATGGTAAAGGTTTCATTGCTGATGGCGCGCCAGAAGTGCTCTGCCGTAAAGGCATCCAGCGTTTCGGCACCGAAATTACCCGCCAGCATTGGCCCGCTAAACGTGATGACTTTTCCGTATGCCAGCAACCCAAGTTGAATGGCGGTGAAATCGCTATGGCCGCAAATCAGCAACGGTTGATGCTGCTGGCGCGCCACCAGCGCCTGCCAGTCAATATCCGCGAGCAGACGGCTGACGCCGTACCCCCCGCGCACCGGCATCACGATAATGTTGTCGCCCGGCAATTGCGCCAGTGCGTTGATATCCGCCAGGCGCTCTTCGTCATGTCCTGCGAAACGCTCATGACGGCGGGTGATGACGTGCTGATTGTTAACATGATGGCCTTGCGAAGTGAGTCGTTCGACGCCAAGCGCTGCGGCGTGCTGGTTAATGCAATAGCCGGAAGGGGCAATCAGATGGAAGGTGGACATGGCAATTCCTTGCTGACATCTATAGGGAAACAGTTATCATGCCGCTAACCTGTGTCGTTGTCATCCGTAGCCGATGACACTTATAGAAGGATTAGCTTGCGTGAAATTGAGATGGTTTGCTTTTTTAGTGGTACTGCTCGCCGGATGTAGTTCAAAACAGGATTATCGTAACCCGGACTGGAACCCGGAAGTGCCGGTAAAACGCGCAATGCAGTGGATGCCCATCACCGAAAAAGCCGGTGCAGCCTGGGGCGTCAGCCCGCAATTGATCACCGCGATGATCGCCGTGGAATCCGGCGGTAACCCGAATCTGGTCAGCAAATCCAACGCCGTTGGCCTGATGCAGCTTAAAGCCTCCACCGCCGGGCGCGAAGTTTACCGTCATATGGGCTGGAGCGGGCAACCGTCCACCAGCGAACTCAAAAACCCGGAGCGCAACATCTCCATGGGGGCGGCTTATTTGAGTATTCTCGAGCACGGGGCGCTGGCAGGCATCCGCGATCCGAAAGTGATGCAGTACGCGCTGGTGGTCTCGTATGTGAATGGTGCAGGCGCGCTACTGCGGACTTTCTCGTCCGACAGAAGCGAAGCCATTGAAGAGATAAACGAGTTAAGCGCAGACGCGTTTATGAAGCATGTGGCGGAAAACCACCCCGCGCCGCAGGCGCCGCGCTATATCTGGAAAGTGCAAAAAGCGATGGATGCGATGTAATTAGCGTACCCGGCTGGCGCGTTCGCGCGCCTCGCGCTCCAGGGCAAAAATAATGCGCTGGAGCTCGCGCTCCACGCCCGGGCTGACATTCAAAAAGCGAAAACTCAGACGCGGCGTGACAATGGTTTCATTTTTACCATCAACGACTTTACGCTCGCCAATCGCAATCAACTGCGCGTCAAAATAGAACTGCCCCCACGACGCCATATCCAGTTCCACTTTGGAAAAACGCATGCCCGGTTGCAACGCGGCAGGCGCTTCTCCATCCAGCAGCGCGCCCATGCCGCCTAATGACAGGTCGAACAGACGAAAGCGAATCTCGCTTTTGTCCGGCATAAACGCCTTACAAAAATAGGCCGGGTGGAGCGGGGCGCTGATGCGAAAATATTCACGGCGCTGAATAAACCACAGCGTTTCCGGAAGCGGAGTAATAAAAGCAGGTAAAGCCTGAAAATCGCCTGCAGAAAGCTTTGTCAGTGTGAATTCGACTTTGGCGCCATGTGTTTCAGCGGTCACGGTAACCTTTCCCGCACGCTGTACTGCGTTGTTCTCGTACTCCTGGCTGCCAAAATCCATGACCAGCTCTTCTGGATTCACTTCCAGTATCTTGCTGATGAACTGACCGCTACCCCAGGTGATGCAAACGGGTACCTGGTTCTTTTGCAGGTCGCGTAAAACGCCCAGCACGGCCAGAGGATTTTGTTTCAGGAACTGCTCACTGTAATTGCTCACGCCGAATGGCTCCTTGATGGCTGACACACCTTCGTTGCTTTATCGGCATTCCCGGCAAGAACTTAATACAAATAACGTAATTATTTTCGTAATCCGTTTGAATTAAGTCTGTGAGATGAAAATGTTTTATGACCGACATCTATACTGTAGCTAACGCGTCGCCGAAGTGGTATGTGCGCGTCAACAAGACTAACAGAAGGAGAGAGAAACATGGGCATTCTCGCGTGGATCGTTTTTGGCCTGATTGCTGGCGTTATTGCTAAGTTGATTATGCCAGGACGGGATGGGGGCGGTTTCATTCTGACTTGTATACTTGGGATCGTCGGGGCCGTTGTCGGCGGCTGGCTCGCGACACAATTTGGTTATGGCGGAGATATTACCGGCTTCAACTGGCACAGTTTCCTGATCGCGGTGCTGGGTTCGATTGTCGTGCTGGCCGTCTTCCGGTTGTTCAGACGAAATTAACCGCCAGTTCATCCGTTTTTTGAGACAAAAAAGCCGCAACATGATTGTTGCGGCTTTTTACTGTGCGCGTTACTGCGCGACGGCTTGCTGCTGTTTTTGCGGCTGAGTCGTTGGTTCAACCTTCGCGGCAGCCTGCTGTGCGGGCTGCGTTTGCGGTACGCTGTCGCACGGTTTCTCTTTCGGGCAGATCAGATCGAGCATTTTCAGCGTCACACCGTTGGTCCAGCCGAAACCGTCCTGCAGCGGATATTCGCCACCGCCGCCACCGGTGCCGGTGGTACTGACATCATATTTCTCGACCAGTTTTTTCTCACGATCGTAAGTGTGCTGCACATTAGTCAGAAAACGCCAGCTCACTTCCATTGCCAGTTTCTGCTGATCGTAATTTTGCAGGCCCGCTGTTGCCACCCATTGCAGCGGCGCCCAGCCGTTCGGCGCATCCCACTGCTGACCGCTCTTCACCGTGGTGGTAGCGATACCCCCCGGCTTCAGCAACCGTTCTTTGGCCGCGCTGGCCACTTTATCGGCGCGATCTTTGGCGGCGGCATTAACAAACAACGGGTAAAGCGCTGCGGCTGTCAGCTGATTACGCACCTTCTTCGTCTTCAGATCGTAATCAGCGTACCAGCCCTCTTTTTCATTCCACAGATTGGCCTCAATACCTTTCTGACGCGCGTTCGCCAGCGCATCGTACTGACTTGCTTTCGCGCTATCGCCGGCTGCCTGATAACCACGGGCGAGCATTTTTTCCATCTTGAACATCAGCGCATTCAGATCAACCGGCACAATGCTGGTGGTACGAATGGTGCCAAGCTGATTGGGATCGTCCATCCAGCGGGAGCTAAAATCCCAGCCCGACGCGGCGGCAGAACGCAAATCGCGGTAAATCTCGGTTGCCGGGCGATTGGGGTTATTTTTGGCCGTTGTCACATCATCCAGCCACGACTCCGGGCGCGGCGTATCGCGATCGTCCCAGTAGCGGTTCAGGATGCTGCCATCGCTGAGCTTAACCACGCGCTTATTGGCCTGGCCTGGCTGCAGCGTATCTGCACCTTCCATCCAGTACTGGTACTCTTTTTCCATTTGCGGCAGCCAGGTTTTCAGCGCTTCGTCACCGTCGTGCGTGGCCAGCAATTCCACCATCAACGAGAAGAAGGGCGGCTGTGAGCGGCTCAGGTAGTAGCTGCGGTTGCCGTTAGGAATATGGCCCCAGGTATCGATTTCATGGCCAAAGTTGCTGATCATGTCTTCAATCTTGTCCCAGTGGCCGCTCTCGGCGAGGCCGAGCATCGTGAAATAACTATCCCAGTAATAGACTTCGCGAAAACGTCCACCCGGCACGACATAAGGTTTTGGCAGCGGCAGCAGCGAATCCCATTTCCCTGCGCTGTCGGTAGTGCGTGTTAACACCGGCCACAGCCCGTCAATATGCTCACGCAGGTTTTGTCCTTCAGGCGGAACATACTTTTCCCCCTCTTTGGGCAGCGTAAAGTTCACATCGACAAAGTGGCGTAAATCGAAACTGGTTTGCGTGCGCTGCATGCGGTAATCCGCGAGGATCATCAGCGGGTCGCCTTTCGGCACGGCATCGGCAAAGGTTTTTTGATCGGGAAAGAGCTTAGCGGTTTGCACATCGCTGAACAGCGGACCGAGCAGAACATCCGGTGGCTGCGGCGTATTTTGCGCCTCGGCGGCGAAAGAGTGGGGAGCTGTGGCGAGTAACGCGCCGCCTAACGCGATTTGCATGACCAGCAGCAGAGCGCGCGGTCGGTGTAGAACAGGTCTTGTCATCGATTATTCTCCTTAGCGGGTGCACAGCGGTGCTGCCGCAATCAACCTTGCACAAAACCATAGTCGAATCTGAAACAAATCGTGTGTCGCGTTTGGCATTTTGCACGATTCCAGACAATTTCCCCGTCTGGCTGGCAGAGCAGGGGGCGGATTTTATGCTCTCGCTGCACAAATAATCAGCACCGGCTGCATACCTGTCCGTCAGGGGCTTTTTATTTATTTGCGACAGGGCCCGAAATGGGTAAATAGTGCGCTGTATCAATTTTGCTGAAAGGGTTCGTTTATTGTCGGTTCACAAAAATTAAGTCTGACTACACAATTTAAGGTGGGTTGAAATTTCATATGAAAGTAAAGAATGTTTCCTGCCAGGGACTGTTACACACTTGACTATCGTGCTGTGGAAATAATGTTTATTTGTTCAATATATTTTGCCTATCAAAGCCAAAATAACGCCGTTGCTTATCTTGTACGTTAATCCGCACTTTTATTCAGGTAATTTCACTACTAAATATTGTAGGGTTTATCACATTAAATTAGTTTTTAGGATTCATCCTATCTCGCATTTTAAAATATATGCTATTGCCTTGTTGTCACTAATATTGATTAATAATCAGCGATTTATGCAAAGATTGCGCACCGTTACAAAATGGGTGGGTTGGCATCTTTACGGATTATCATCTAAAGTGAAATTCTTTCTTGAGAATTGTCCTAATTTGCAAAAAAATTAAATAATAGTATTTCAACAGGTCGGAGATCATATTGAATTGAATAATCTGATCTGTAAAATTGTGTCACGATAGTCAATGAAAAGTAATATTATTGCGGCCTGTCCCTGCGACAGACTCGTGCGGTAGCTATGCCTTTTATTCATTATCTGAGCGTTTAACTGGACATGGATTTGCGTCATTTAGAGCGATTTAAATACCCTTTCCAAAACGCTCCAGGTCAACACAGTAATATATTTGCAATGGAAAAAAACGTTATGAACATGCGAATGGTATTGGCTCTTCTTTTTGTCTTTGGCGTTTCGGCTTGTAAAGCGCCACCTAAACCCGCCCCAACCGATGACACCATCGTCACCAGCGAAGTGAACGGTGTCACGCTGACACACCGCTACGCGGTTATTCCGCCGAAGGAATTCCAGCCTATCAAACAAGACTATCGCGCGCTTTACCCGGCGTCGGTGATGAGCACACCGGATTTCGGCGGCAAAGTGATTCGCCAGCTGCAAGCCGGTAAAACCTATGTGGTTCTGGGGCAGGTTGAACACTTCTGGATGGCGCTGGCCGATGAAGGTCAGGAAGAGCTGATTGGTTATGTACCGATGCGTGCCGTCGTGAAAAGCGAGCTGTACGAAAAAACCCTGCGTGATGACGCACGCAAACTGAAACGTAAAAAACAGACCTGCGTGACTGTCGATGGCAGCGGTAAGGCTTGCAAAAACGCCAACTCCGGAACGTGGATCATCAATTAATCCAGCCGTGACGAGTACCTGGTATGAATAATAATTCGGTTGTACGCCAGATTAGCCTGGTGTTTTTCTTTGTGCTGGCCACCCTGGCCAGCGGTTGTGGCTCCTCTTCACACAGCGTACCTACCAGCTATAACCTTCAGTTCAGGGCTCATCCGCAAATCAATGAGTCCGCTCCCCTTAAAGTCAGGGTGTTGCTGTTGAAATCGGACGCGACATTTATGTCCGCCGATTTCTGGTCGCTGCAAAACAACGCAGATAGCGTACTTGGCGCCAACCTGCTGAACAGTGATGAATTTTTCCTGATGCCCGGCCAGCTGTCGAAAACGCTGAGCGGTAAAAGCGCGCCCGACGCGCGTTACATCGGCGTAATGGCGGAGTATCAGGCGCTGGATGGCAAAAAATGGCGGATGTCCTTACCGCTCCCGGTGCAGGGAGAGACGCACTTCTACGAATTCTGGAAATCGTCGTCAGACGAACTGGAAGCCAACATCTTCCTCGACGTCAATGGCATCCGTGTGATTTCCAAATAGCGCCAGTCTTAACAGGAAAACCGTATGAACAAAGCAGAAAAGGTCGTGTGGACCGAAGGTATGTTTCTGCGCCCTCATCACTTTCAGCGAGCGGAAAGCTATCTGCAACACCATATTCGCGAGTGGGGGACACTGCAGCGCCCGTATCTTTGGGGCTACCTTGATATCGAGCTCGACGATGCCATGCTGCGCCAGGGCTGTATTGCCCTGAGTTATGCCAGCGGTTTACTGCCGGATGGCACGTTCTTCTCATTCCACGATGCTCGCCAGGCGCCCACACCGCTGGCTATCCCTGACAACATCAACAATGAGCGCGTGGTGCTGGCGCTGCCTGCCCGTCGCGGCGGGCGTGATGAGGTGATCTTTAGCGAAGAGAAAGATTCGCTGGCGCGTTATGTCACCTGGGAAAGCGAAGTCGATGACGATAACGCCATGTCCGTCGGGCCGGCGGCGGTGCAGTTTGGCCGTCTGCGTCTGAAACTGATGCTGGAAAAAGATCTCTCGGCAGAGTGGACGGCGATCGGTGTCGCGCATGTCGTAGAAAAACGTAACGATAACCACGTTCGAATTGATAGCCGTTATATTCCGCCGATGCTGAATGCGGTTAACAACCCGGCGATTTACGCCATTATCAACGATCTGCAAAGTTTGCTGATGCAGCGTAGCCAGCAGATTGGCCAGCGTCTGCGCCAGCCGGGGCGTTTTAATACCTCCGAAATGGTGGAATTCACGCTGCTGGCGTTGATTAACCACCATGTCGGCCAGGTTTCCCATCTGAAAACGCTGCCGATGATCCACCCGGAAGAGTTGTGGCGCAGTTGGCTGGCGTTTGCCACCGAGCTGACTACCTGGACCGCGTCGCGCTCGCCGGAAGAGACGCTGCCGGTTTACGACCATGACGATCTGGCTGGGTGTTTTGGCAAGTTACAACTGATGCTGCGCAACGGGTTGTCTCTGGTGATGGAAGAGCACGCCATTCAGTTGCCGCTTACCGAACGCACGCACGGGTTGAATATCGCCACGTTGCCGACCACCACCATGGCGCGCGAGTTTGGTTTCGTGCTGGCAGTGAAAGCCAGTGTCCCTGGCGAAATCCTGCAAACCCATTTCCCGGCCCAGATGAAAGTCGCGCCGGTCACCAAAATCCGCGACCTGGTGCAGTTGCAACTGCCGGGTATGAAGTTGCGCACCATGCCGGTCGCGCCGCCGCAAATTCCGTGGCATGCCGGTTACAACTATTTCGAACTGGAAAAGGGCGGCGAGCTGTGGAACGAAATGGAAAAATCGGGGGCTTTCGCGCTGCATCTGGCAGGTGAATTCCCGGGTCTTGATATGGAGTTTTGGGCCATCCGTAGCCCGACTGAATAATACAGCGAGCGCACAATATGCAGGAACAACAAGCCTCCGGCAGCGATGCCGCTCTGGCAGGAGCAAGTGGCAACAATCCTTTGGTCGCGGCCGCCAACCCGTTACTTAACGCGATACCGCAGATCCGCTATTCCGTTTCTCATGATGATCAAAGCGGTCTGCGCCAGCACCTGATTGATGAAATTCGCCGTTTTGAAGTGCGCTGCCAGCAATCCGGGCTGGCCTACGAAGTGATCGTCGGCGCCCGTTACTGTTTATGCACCGCGCTGGATGAAGCGGCGGCGCTCACGCCGTGGGGAAGCCGTGGCGTCTGGTCCGGTAGCGGTCTGCTGGTGACGTTCCACAACGAAACCTGGGGCGGGGAGAAATTCTTCCAGCTGCTGGCGCGCTTATCGCAAAACCCGCGCGAACATATCGCGCTGCTGGAGCTGATCAACTTCTGCCTGTTACTCGGTTTTGAAGGACGTTACCGGGTGATGGACAACGGCCGTACGCAACTGGAAACCATCAAACAGCGCTTGTGGCAGATGATTCGCGGTGTGCGTGGCAACTATCCGCCGCCGCTGTCGCCGCACCCGGAAGATCAACCGGTCATGCGCAAATTGTGGCGGCCGGTTATTCCGCTATGGGCGTGTGTCGGGCTGGCGGGATTTCTCGCCTGCCTGTTCTATATCGTGCTCAACTGGCGTCTGGGTGACAGCACCAACCCGGTGCTGGCGAAAATTTATCAAACCCAGTTGCCGGAAGCGGCCATTGAGCAGCCGGTACAAAACGTGCAGCCGGTACTTAACCTGCGCGCGTTTCTGCGCCCGGAAATTCAGGCAGGCCTGGTGGCGGTGCGCGATGAAGCCGATCGCAGCGTGGTAACACTCAAAGGCGATGGCCTGTTTGCCTCGGGATCGACGGTGGCACGCGAAAGCTATGAACCGGTTATCGACCGTGTTGCGCAGGCGATGAATAACGTCAGCGGCAAAATTCTGGTGGTGGGTTTCAGTGACAACGTGCCGATCCGCAGTGCGCGTTTCGCCTCGAACTACGAGCTGTCGCTTGAGCGCGCGCGTTCTGTGCAGTCGCTGCTGCAAAAACACCTGTCGCAACCGGCGCGTGTGAAAGCGGAAGGGCGAGGGGAGATGAACCCGATAGCGCCGAACAACTCGGCTGAAAACCGCGCCCGTAACCGCCGCGTAGAGATTACTTTGCTGGTGTCGCCGGGAAATACGGCCGCCGAGCTGAACGGATTGCCGCAAGGAAACTAAAGGATGAATATGTTGCTTTCATTGCTGACCAACCGCATTTTGTGGGGTTTCCTTGGCGTAACGGGGCTGGCCGCGGTTATCTGGATGATTGGCCCGCTGCTCTCCGTCGTGGATTCCCGCCCGCTTGAGTCTGAGCAAAACCGCATGATCACCATTGCGGTGATGTACCTGATTTGGGTTCACAGCCACATTGTGCCGCGTCTTTACAACGCCTGGCTCAACCGCAAGCTGATGGACAACCTGAAAAGCGAAGAGGCAAAAGATCCGGTTGAGCGCAAACGCCTCAATAACGAAGATCAGGTGCTGAACGAGCGTTTCGAAGAAGCCGCGCAGGTACTGAAAAAAGCGCACTTCAACCAGCCAGGTCAGCGCGGACAGTGGGCGCAGCGCTTCAGCACCCAGTATCTGTATCAACTGCCATGGTATGTGATTATCGGTGCGCCGGGTTCCGGTAAAACCACTGCGCTGGTCAACTCCGGCCTGCAATTCCCGCTGGCGGATCGCTTCGGTAAAACCGCGCTGCGCGGTATTGGCGGTACGCGTAACTGTGACTGGTGGTTTACCAACGAGGCTGTGTTGCTCGATACTGCCGGGCGTTATACCACGCAGGAGAGCGAGCAGGTTCAGGATGCGAGCGAATGGCTGAAGTTTCTTGGCCTGCTGCAAAAGTATCGCCGCCGTCAGCCGATCAACGGCGTGATTGTGACGGTCAGCATTGCCGATCTGCTCACCCAGTCAGCCGAGGCATCGCGCGAACAGGCGCTTAACCTGCGCCAGCGTTTGACCGAGTTGCATGAACAACTGGGGATCCGTTTCCCGGTGTATGTGCTGGTGACCAAAGCGGACTTGCTGAAAGGTTTTCGCGCGTATTTTGCCGGGTTTGATAAAGCGCAGCGCGATCAAATCTGGGGTTTCACCTTCCCGTGGGAAAAAGCCAAACTGGCGGATTTCGACCTGCAGGGCAGTTTTATTCAGGAATTCGCGCTGCTGCAACAGCGTCTGGATGCGGCCCTGCCGGATACGCTACTGCGTGAAAGCGATGCGCAAGCCCGCGCGGAATGTTTCCTGTTCCCGCAGGAGTTCGCCGCGCTGCGTCCGCTGCTGGCAGATTACCTGAACACCATTTTTGCCCGCTCTAACTTTGAAACCGAGTTCTCCCCGCGCGGCATCTATTTTGCCAGCGGTACGCAGGAAGGCCTGCCGTTTGACCGCGTAATGGGCGAGCTTAGCCGCGCGCTGTCGCTGCCGCAGGGTAAATCAGGCGATAACTGGGATTCGGTCAGCAAAGAGGAACCGGTGCCGGGCGGGAAAGGGCAGAGCTTCTTTATCAAGCATCTGCTGCAAAACGTGATCTTCCAGGAAGCCGGTATCGCCGGGCAAAACCGCTGGTGGGAACTGCGCAGCCGGGCGGTGATCTGGTCCGGTTATGCGGCGCTGCTGGCGCTGCTGATTATTATCAGCGCCTTGTGGTTTACCAGCTACGGCAACAACCGTGATTATCTGGATGAAGTGCAGGCCAAAGTACCGGCCCTTGACCAGCAGATCAAAGCGCTGCGTAACCGCCAGCAGGGCGATCTCTTTGCCTTGCTGCCGCTGCTTAATGGCCTCTCTGCGCTGCCGGAAAGCGAGAAGTTTGACGTCAATAACCCACCGATCACCCGCCGTATGGGGCTCTATCGCGGTAACGATGTGGCTGACGCCTCGCAAACCCTGTACCAGAAAGCGCTGCAACAGATGCTGCTGCCGGAAGTGGCGATGCGCATCACTACCTGGTTGCGTAACGACAACGGCAGCGATGTGGAATACAGCTATGAAGCGCTGAAAGCCTATCAGATGCTGTATCAGCCGAAGCATTACGACGGTAAGTTCCTGCACTCGTGGGTGATGCTCAATCTGCAACGTAACCTGCCGCAGAACGTCACCAAAGCGCAGTTAAGCCAGCTTGAGTGGCACCTGACGCAACTGCTGGAGCCGCAAATTCAGTCGTCGCCGTATGCCAAAGACGAGGCGCTGATTAGCCGCGAACAGGCATTGATCAACCAGCAACCGCTCTCCACCCGCGTTTACGGGCGGCTGAAACGCCTGCTGGAGCGCGATGAAAACCTGAAGCAGGTTTCGCTGGCGTCGCTTGGCGGCCCGCAGAGTGAACTGGTCTTTTCCCGCAAAAGCGGTAAGCCGGTCGGTGAAGGGTTGCCGGGGTTGTATACCCCGGATGGGTACTGGAACAGTTTCAATGCGCAAATCGCGCCGGTCACCGCCTCGCTGCATGAAGATGATGTCTGGGTGCTTGGTTCCACCACGCAAGCGGAAGACAAACAGCAAACCGATAACGCGGTGCGCCAGCTGTATGCGCGGGATTTTATCGCTATCTGGGATAACTTCTTAAGTGACATTCAGCTTAATAACAGCGCGGATCTGAACCAGCGCATCAATACCGCGCGTCTGCTTTCCGGAAACAACTCACCGCTGCGCCGGCTGGTTATCAATCTCAGCCAGCAGTTGAAACTCAGCCGTGATGGCGTGGCGGATGGTAAAGAGAAAGCGCCGGAGAGCAGCAACCGTGGTACGCAGATGCTCGAAACGCTGTTTAGCAACCATGATGGCGCTTCCGCCACGGCAAACGCCGCCGCCAGCCAGACGCCGGAACAGCGTGTCACCGAACATTTCGCGCCGATCATCGAACTGGCGCAGCCGCTGGAAAAGGGCGGCAAGACCATTGTGTTTGATGATTTTCTCAAACAGGTTGATGAGCTTTATCGTTACCTGACCGCCGTGCAGGATGCCGCCAACAGCGGTATGCCACCGCCGGGCGGCGAAGCGATCAGCCGTTTGCAGGCCAGTGCCGGGCGTTTACCTGGCGGGCTGCAAACCATGTTCAGCAACATGGCGGTTGGCGCGAGCAGTGATACCCAGCGCCGGGATATGGAAAACGTGCGCAAGCGCATTAGCGTGGAAGTGGGCAGCTTTTGCCGCCAGGCGATTGCCGGACGCTACCCGTTAGTGCGTTCCGCCAGCAGCGAAGTTACCCCCGACGATCTGGCACGCATGTTTGCCCCTGGTACCGGCCTGATGGATGTCTTTTTTCGCGACAACCTGACCAACAAAGTCGATACCACTCAGGCGACATGGCGTTTTATGCCGGGCATCGATGGCAAAACCCTGCCGGGCAGCGAAGGGGTGCTGGTGCCGTTTCAGCAAGCGCAATCGATTCGTGACGCGTTCTTTGCCAACGGCAGCGCAACACCGTCGTTTCGCACTACGGTGCGTACGGTGCGCATGGATAACACCATCCTGAATATGACGCTGGATGTAGACGGACAAATCCTTCGCTACAGCCACGGCCCGCAGGCGGTGCAAATCGTTAGCTGGCCGGGTTCCGGCGGCACCAACCAGGTGCGGATGCAGTTAGGGCTGGCCAACGGTACAACCGCTACGCTGGTGACCAACGGCGCCTGGGCGCTGAACCGCTTTTTCGATAAAGCGCGCGTCAGCCCCGGCAGCAGCAGCCTGAGCCGCCAGGCGACATTCACGGTTGACGGACATCAGGTGACGCTGGAATTCGCGCCGAACAGCATCCGCAACCCGTTCCAGCTTCCACGTTTCGCATGTCCTTGAACTGCAAAGGAACGCCTAATGACTACGACTTCTGCAATTAGCTGGTATGGCAAACTGCCCAGTGCGGGCGATTTTTTACAACGCCGCTTTCCTGATGCGCTTCAGCGTCAGTGGTCCCACTGGTTTCAGGTGGGGCTGATGAACTGGCAGAAAGAAGAACAGCGTACAAACGACCGGCAGTTCAGCAATGCGCCGATCTGGAATTTTGTTGTGCCGCCGATGCTCGGCGGGCAGCAGGTGCAAATGGGCTGTCTGCTGCCAGGGCGCGACAGCGTTGGTCGTCAGTATCCACTGTGTGCGTTGATGGCGATTAACCCGCTGGAGTGGTCGCCACGCCATTTAGCGAAGGCGGGCGACTGGTATGAACAACTCGGGCGCACCATGCTGCATGCCGTGCGCAATGGGTTTTCACCCGAACAGCTCGACCAGGCGCTGCTCTCCATTCCACCCGTGCAACTGGTGGAGCCGGAAACGCGCTCGGAAATTCTGGATGTGATTGGTTATGACGGCGACGGCGAATCCACCATCGGCTGGCGACAGGCCGCCGAATGTTTTGATCCGCTGCGCCAGATCAGTTTCTGGTGGACCAACCGCAGCGATGGCTACCCGCTCTACACCCATGTGCACAGCGGCAATTTTACCGGCCAGTTATTCACGCTGTTGTTTGAGCCGGCGGGTGGCGCAAGACCCGGTCGCCATGGCCTCTACCCACCGATGTTTGAAGAATAAGCAGGTTGCGGATGACTATAGAATCGTTACTCGCTCCGGTCAGCCCGGAGCAGCCTTGCGGTGAGAATCTGGAGTACGACGCCGATTTCCAGGCGATGGAGCAGGCGAGCCTCGGCAAAGCCGAGCAGCAGTTTGGCAGCACCATTATTCCCGCCGAACCGGCAGACTGGACGCGGGTGGAAAAACTGGCCACCGGGCTGCTGGCGCGCACTAAAGATATCCGCGTGATGATGGCGTTAACCCATGCGTGGACTCGACGTCGCGGGCTGGAAGGCTATGCTGATGGTTTAATGCTGTTAGGCCAGGCGCTGGCGCTGTACTGGGATCAACTCTGGCCTTCGCTGACTGACGGCGGTGAATTCGACCCGTTCTATCGCATTAATGCGCTGGCGGGGTTAAGCGATAAATCTTCGCTGACCACCACGCTGCGCCAGTCGACGCTGCTGCGCAGCAACGGTGATGAGCTAAACGTGCGCGACGCGCAGGCGTTGCTTGACGGCAGCAAAACGGAATGTGCAGGCTATCCTGGCGGTCGGGTGCGTCTGATTGATGAACTCACGCGCGGCGGTCAGCCTGGCATTGAGGCTATCTGCCAAATCGAAGGGCGTCTGCAAACGATCCGTACATGGTTGCTCGAACAACTGGGCGAAAGCGGGGTGCCGGAAATGGAACAGTTACTCAAAACGGTCGGGTTAATCGCCGGCGTCAGCCGCGCTAACCGCACGGAAGAGCAACAGGCGACAGAACAAACGGCACCTGCGGAGAGCGCACCGCAACCGGTTGTCGCGACACCGCTTGCGGCGCATACCGACTGGCGAACCGCGCAGGTCACCACGCGTGCTGATGCGCAACTGATGCTGGAAAAAGTGAAGCAGTATTTCACCCAGCACGAGCCGAGCCACCCCGCACCGTTGATGATTGACCGCGTACAGCGGCTAATCGAACTGGACTTTATGGAGATTATTCGCGATCTGGCGCCCGATGGCGTGAATCAACTGCAAAACATCTTTGGGCGTCAGGACTGACGCGTACCGAGTTATGACGGCAGGCGCGTTGCCGGTCGTCAAACCTTCACCGCGCATATTCGATGGAGAACATCATGGCAATAAGTAACAGTGGTCAGAAATTTATCGCCCGCAACCGTGCCCCCCGCGTACAGATTGAGTACGACGTGGAAGTGTACGGCGCGGAGCGCAAAATCCAGCTTCCGTTTGTGATGGGCGTAATGGCGGATCTGGTAGGGAAACCGGTGGAGAACTTACCTTCTATTGAGGATCGTAAATTCCTCGAAATCGACGTCGACAACTTCGACGAACGCATGAAAGCGCTGAAACCGCGCGTGGCGTTCAACGTCGACAACACCCTGACCGGCGAAGGCCGTCTGAACGTCGATTTAACTTTCGACAGCATGGATGACTTCCTGCCGGACGCGGTGGCGCGCAAAGTTGAGCCGCTGAACAAGCTGCTGGAAGCGCGTACTCAGCTCTCCAACCTGCTGACCTACATGGACGGCAAAAACGGCGCGGAAGAGTTGATTGCCAAAGTGTTGCAGGATCCAACCCTGCTGAAATCGCTCAGCCAGTTACCGAACAGTGAAGACAGTGCGCAAGGTAAAGAGGAGTAAACCATGAGCAACCCTTCTCAACAGCAAGAATTGCAGCAGGGCGCACAGGCCTTCAGCCAGGATGAATTCAGCGCGCTGCTCAGCAAAGAGTTCCGTCCGAAAACGGATCAGGCGCGTTCAGCGGTAGAAAGCGCGGTGAAAACGCTGGCGCAACAGGCGCTGGAAAACACCGTCACCTTCTCCAGCGATACCTATCGCACCATTCAGAACCTGATTGCCGGGATTGATGAAAAGCTGTCGCAGCAGATTAACCAGATCATCCACCACGAAGATTTCCAGAAACTGGAAAGCGCGTGGCGCGGTCTGAGTCATCTGGTGAACAACACCGAAACCGACGAGATGCTGAAAATTCGCTTTATGAGCATCTCCAAGCAGGAACTGGGCCGTAACCTGAAACGCTACAAAGGCGTGGGCTGGGACCAGAGCCCGCTGTTCAAAAAAATCTATGAAGAAGAGTATGGACAGTTCGGTGGCGAACCGTTTGGCTGCCTGGTTGGCGACTACTACTTCGACCACAGCCCGCAGGATGTCGAACTGCTGGGCGAAATGGCGCGCATCGGCGCGGCGGCACACTGCCCGTTCATTACCGGTACTGCACCAAGCGTGATGCAGATGGAGTCCTGGCAGGAGCTGGCGAACCCGCGCGATCTGACAAAAATCTTCCAGAACACCGAATACGCCGCCTGGCGTTCACTGCGTGAATCTGAAGATGCCCGTTACCTTGGCCTGGTCATGCCGCGCTTCCTGTCGCGTCTGCCGTACGGTATCCGCACCAACCCGGTTGACAGCTTCGATTTCGAAGAAGAGACCGATGGCGCGAACCACAACAACTATTCGTGGGCGAACGCGGCCTACGCGATGGCGACCAACATCAACCGTTCCTTCAAAGAGTACGGCTGGTGTACCTCGATTCGCGGTGTGGAATCCGGTGGTGCGGTAGAAAACCTGCCATGCCATACCTTCCCGAGCGATGACGGCGGCGTGGACATGAAGTGCCCGACCGAGATCGCCATCAGCGACCGTCGCGAAGCAGAACTGGCGAAAAACGGCTTTATGCCGCTTATCCATCGTAAAAACTCCGACTTCGCCGCCTTTATTGGCGCACAGTCGCTGCAAAAACCGATGGAGTACCACGACGCCGACGCGACCGCTAACGCACGTCTCGCTTCCCGTCTGCCGTATCTGTTCGCCTGCTGCCGTTTTGCGCACTACCTGAAGTGCATTGTGCGCGACAAAATCGGCTCCTTCCGCGAGCGTGACGAAATGGAACGCTGGTTGAACGACTGGGTGATGAACTACGTCGACGGCGACCCGGCGAACTCCTCGCAGGAAACCAAAGCGCGTAAACCGCTGGCTGCGGCAGAAGTGCAGGTGCAGGAAATCGAAGATAACCCTGGTTACTACGCGGCGAAATTCTTCCTGCGTCCGCACTACCAGCTAGAAGGTCTGACCGTTTCTCTGCGTCTGGTATCCAAACTGCCGTCGCTGAAAACCAAAGAGGCGTAAGCCAGACAGGCTGACACCGCTCACCACAAGGATGTGACGATGCGACATCGTATTATGTTAGTCGGTCTGTTGTTCTGCTCAACGCTCGGTTGGGCAGAACAGGATTACACACCGCGCGCACAGGCGTTGCCGCAAGATGATACGGCCAATTTTTTGCGCGACCCGACGTTGCTTACCAGCCAGGATGTGAATATGCGCGGCGAGCGTTTTTTTAACGCCTGGACATCCAAAAGCAACGAGCGCGAGCGCATTAAAGCCGATCTCTATTTACTGGGTGTGCTGGATACCACGGAAGGGACGGTCTGGTGCAGTTACCGACGGTTTAAATCCACCACGCTACATGAAATTGTGTATCGCTATTTTCGCGACTTGCCACCGCAAAGGTTGAAGCAGGAGCGCGCGTCGAGGTTAATTATCGAAGCGATGACTCAGCATCACGGCGGCTGCGAAAATAGCAAATCATCGCAAAATAAATAACGCGAGCGAATTATCTGAGCGCTGATAGTGCTATTTCCGTAACGCCACGGCGTTATATTGGCGTCAGGATGTGATGAATTCTTTCTCTCCCCCGAGGGAATGAGTGTTTCTGAACAGATGCATAATCTTTTCAGAATCGAACGAGGCAGAGGTAAAATATGGACGGTTTTATTCGGCCCCATGCTTACCCGTTTGCCATATAAGCGCTTTTTCGAAAGCAATATTTATCATTAACGAAGAGTAAATATTATGGCTATTGATATGTTTCTGAAGGTCGATGGAGTTACGGGTGAATCTAAAGACTCTAACCACACCGGCTGGACTGATATCACATCTTTTTCCTGGGGTGCTTCACAACCTGGGAACATGAGCGTTGGCGGTGGCGGCGGTGCCGGTAAAGTCAATTTTAATGACCTGCATGTTAACGCACTCATTGATAAATCCACGACGGCTATCCTGAAACATTGCGCCAGCGGCAAACACTTGACCAAAGTTGAGCTGTCTGTCTGCAAAGCAGGCGGCCAGCAGGTTGAGTATGCGCGCATCACGCTGGAAGACGTGCTGGTGACTTCCGTTCAGTACACCGGTGCTGACAACGGCGACACCGTAGGTGTGACCTATGCATTCCAGGCTGCGAAAGTGAAACAGCAGTACTGGGAGCAGTCCTCCTCCGGCGGTAAAGGTGCTGAAACCACCGCTGGCTGGAACATCAAAGAAAACAAAGAAGCGTAATCGCTGTGGTGAGCCCGCAAGGGCTCACCTTGTTTTTTTTCTGGCAAATGACGATTTAATTATTAATTTTTTCTCTCTTTTTTATATCGGGTTAGTCGCGTTATCCCCAACAAAATAATTTGCTACTCAAACGCAGCCGCTTTTATGAAAGCTGTTTCTTTTGAGTGCGTATAAAAATTAAAGAATAATTTGAGGATGAACGAATGAGTGTTATGCGCAAGGGTGATCGTGGTACGAATGTTAAAGAGCTACAGCAGCTGCTGAATAAATCGGGAGCGAAAGTCGGTGAAGATGGTATTTTCGGCTTAAAAACCGAAATGGCTGTCAAACAATTCCAGGCGAAACAGAATTTACACGTCGATGGAATTGTCGGGCGACGCACCCTTGCTGCACTGGGAAAACCGGTCACCACCCGCGCGCCACAGCCGCCGATTTCCGGCAGCGCCGGGCGACAGGCTGTCGGTGCGATGGATATCTCCGCCAGTGGCATGACCTTTATTTTTCATCGCGAAGCCTGGGCAAACAAAAGTTGTTACCTGCACTGGCCAGGCGGCGCAAGCGGCGTGACGCTCGGGCCGGGCTACGACATGAAAGAGCGCTCAGAGCAATCTATCAAAGCGAAAATGATTGAAATCGGCATCGATGCGATAACCGCGGAAAAAATCAGTAAAGCCGCCAGATTGCATGATGACCAGGCCAGCCAGTTTGTCGCCGATAACGCGAAACTGGTGCGTCTTACCGCCGATCAGGAGACAAATTTACTGCGCGCCACCGTTCCGCCGTACGTTAACGCGGTGAGAAATGGTATTTTTGTGCCGCTGAAGCAGTATGAATTCGACGCGCTGGTCTCCTTTGCGTATAACCCAGGTGGGCGGCTGAACAACGTGTTTGGTTTTATCAATCGCGGGCAGATCTCTGATGCGATGACGGAAATTAAACGCGCGAACACCAGTAAACACAAAGTTATGAAGGGTTTGATTAATCGTCGTAATTTTGAAGTGAATCTTTTCTTAAACGGCGACTACGGGACAAATTGATCAATGACGACTCACACTAAACAGATCGTAGCGGCAACCATGACTTGCCTGGCGTTGTTCTCTTCGGCGGTGCAGGCAGGCAATTCACCGGTACAGGGCGAGTGGCAGGTTGAGAAAGCGTTTATTAATACCGAAACAGAACGCACCCTGAACTATCAGTTCAACGATGATCGCCTTGTCGGGCGCTTTCTGAGCGTGACACCGCAAGGCATCAGCACTACGCTGCCGGGCGGCTCGAATTGCCAGTCACCCGCGATGAAAGAAAGCAGCAGCACGCTGGATGCCTGGGTTGCTGCCACGCAGTCCATCCCGGAGAAAGACGCGGCAAAAACCTATGAGCTGGGATTAGACGGGAGCGCGAAAACGCAGGTCGAGAACATTACCTGCGCATCCGGTCACTTTGCCAACGGTGATGCGGGCAGCGATGCCAGCCTGGCGTTCGTCAACCAGCGCTTACTGCTGAACTGGACGGATGGCACCATCCTTTTGCTCAAGCCGGTGGATAAAAACAGCAAACCGCAGGCATCGTTTGATTGTGCAAAAGCCGCTTCCGCGCCGGAAAAAGCGATTTGCGGCGATCGCGAGCTGGCGGCCCTGGATAACAGCGTTGCCCGTTCGTACAAAGCGTTTCGTAAAGAAGCCGCCTCGCTTGGCAATAACGATCTGGAAAACAAACTGCAATCGCAACAGAAAGCCTGGTTAAGCCAGCGCAATAGCTGCAATGGCGATGTGCAATGTCTGAAAAAATCGATGAACGATCGACTGGAAACGCTGGCGCACAGCCTGGATGGGGTCTGAGTCGTGTCATAAGGGGATGGCGGGCTGCCATCCCTGTAAGCAGTAAGACGTTGTCGGTATTGCATGTACGCCACTGGATGAGATGGCAGGGAAAAACATGACAGGAAGCATCATTCGGTTCACCCCGGCGCGCGTAAAGTGTGTCGCCTTAGCCGCACTGGTTTCGTTGAGTCACTGCGCGGCCAGCGCAGCAGAAGCGCCAGCCTCTATTTCGGGACCCTGGCGCATTATTGCCAATTCAACGGATACGCAAGCCACCATCTCCTTCTATACCAAAGTCAACGATCCCAGCTATGTTGGCCGCGTGGTTCGTTTTGATAACCACGCGGTAAGTGGCGACGCGGCGCTGAACATTGATTGCCAGCAACCCGCATACCTTCAGCAATCGCCGATGACGCTTAATGAAGCGATAGTAAAAACCTCCGGCGAGCGCCGTTTTCCGCCCAAAATTCCTGTTGCAGAAGATTTCGGTTTGAACGGGCAAGGCATGCAGAAAATCACCCCAATTGTGTTGCAATGCCAGCAAGGACACCTGGGGCCGGATGGCGAATCCATCGGTAACTGGGTAGCGTTGTTATCTGCCGATAAGCTGCTGATGTACGGGAATGACAACAGCTATTTTGTGCTGAAACGCGTGACGGCTGATGAAAAAATTACGCCCCGTTTTTCCTGTAACGCTAAGCTAAGCGCCACCGAGCAAGCGATTTGTGGTGACAATGAACTGGCGGCCTGGGATCGCAGCGTGACCGATGCCTACACTATTCAGTTGCAGCAACAGCAAGAAATTGACCCGGCGGATAAAGCCACGTTGGCGGGCATGAAAGCAGCGCAGCGCGACTGGCTTAAAAAACGCAACCAGTGCCAGACAGACGCCGCCTGCTTAACAAAATCGATGCAAGAACGGACCTTTGAATTGGTCAGTAAAATCCAGTAAAACAAGAGACTTATCCGGTGGCTGCGCCGGGTTCGCGAACGTCGACCTTCTTTTCGCTTGTCTTCAAACGCAGCCGTTTTAGCTAAAGCGGCACCGTTTGAGTGCACATAACTCCAGCAGGAATACGCGATGCGATTCACTATTATTACCAGTAAACCCGGTCATCAGCCGCCACAAAGTAGCTGCGACTTTTATCCCCCGGGCGGCACCATTGGCCGCGGCACGGACAACAATCTGGTGCTGCCGGACAACGACCGTTCCATTTCACGTTTGCAGGCGATTGTCCATATCGCCGGCAATGGCGAGTGCCGCGTCACCAACCGTGGCAACGTGACCCGCGTCGTACTGAATGACATCCCCCTTGAACGTGGGCGTCAGGTTGAGCTGCAGGATGGCGATATTCTTGGCATCGATGAGTACCGTATTGAAGTCACCGATCTGATCCAGGATACCCGTCCTGTCACCCGTATGGCGGAAGAGATGTATCCGAAGCCAGCGCAGCCGCAGGTGGCGAAACCGGCACCTGCTCCGGCGCAGAAAAACGCGCCAGAAGGTGCACCGGCGTCCGTGCCGACGGAAATCTGGGACAGCCTGATGCAGGAGTTTTCCATCTCCGACAGCATCTCCAGCAGCCGTGCGAAACCGCAGGAAGCGCAAAATCTTAACCCGTTCGCCGCGCCGAAAGGGCCGGAGCGCAACCCGGAAGATCCGCTGTCGCTGCTCAATAACAATGAACCGCTGGTGACGCCGAAATCGCTGGCCTCGGATCAGCTGTTTAACGACGAGCAGTTGTTTAAAAACGACAGCATCTTCAACGATTCCACGCCTTCTGCGCTGGTGCCGCCGGTTGAACCGACACAAAAATCGCACACGCCGGATAGCGACGAACTCGATCCGCTGGCGCTGTTTGGCGGTAGCGGTAGCACGAAGCAAACCCGCAGCGACGATCCGCTTGGCCTGCTGAGCGGCGCGGTGCCGCTGGCGCATGCCGATGAACTGGCGGCGCAGAAACCGGCTGAACCGCAGCCGATCATTACCGATCTCAACACGCCGGAACCGCCGCCAACCGCTCAGCCGATTATTACCGAGCTGCGCCCGGAAGATTTAAGTTCGACGCCGCTGTTTGCCGACGACGCGCCGCTCTCCGCGCCGGAAGAGGTGCAGGAGCCGCAGGATTATGCTGGTATCACGCTGCCAACACCGCAGGCGGTGCAGCGCAGCGCGGCGCAAACGCCGAAAGGGCGTCTGCGTATCGATCCGGTCCAGAGCAATGGCACGAAGAGCACGCCATCAGTCAGCACCGGCGACAGCGGTGATGTGCTGAAGGGTGAGCTGCTTGATGCGCTGCTTGAAGGCATGGGACTGAGCGACATGCAGCCGGTGCCGCAGTTCGATAAAGAAAACATGCGCCAGTTCGGTCAGATGCTGAGCATGTTCTCGCAGGGCACGGTTGCGCTGTTGTCGTCGCGTTCTATTCTGAAACGCGGTGTAAAAGCGGACATGACCATGGTGCTGGATGACGCCAACAACCCGTTCAAACTGCTGCCGTCGGGTAAAACCGTATTAATGCAGATGTTCGGTACGCGTATGCCTGGTTTTATGCCGCCGAAAAAATCGGTGCGTGACGCGCTGATCGATTTACAGGCGCACCAGCTGGGGATGATCTCCGGTATTCGCGCCATTATCGCCGCCATGTTGCAGCAGTTTAATCCGGAGCAACTGGAAGATGACGCCAAACGCGACGGCGCAACCGCGCGGCTTGGCGTGCTCTCCAACCGTAAAGCCGCGCTATGGGATTACTACGTTCGTACTTACGCCCAGACGGCCGGTGAGATTGACGATGACTTCCACACCCTGTTTGGCGAAGCGTTTCTCCACGCTTACGACATGGAAGTCAACCAGTACAAAGACTCACAAAGCGGATCGGAAGAATGAATATCAGCACGGCCTCTATTTCGCGACAGGGCGAACGTGCCAGTAATCAGGATCAGACCGGGGAAACCATCGGCGAGCGCGCCGCCTGCTTTGTGGTCTGCGATGGCATCGCCGGTTTACCCGGCGGTGACGTGGCGGCGAAACTGGCGCGAAACGCCATTATCACCCGGTTCGACGGTGACGAGCACCTCAATGCCCAGTACATTCGTCAGTACGTGAATGGCGCGAACCGCGCCATCCGCGAAGAGCAAAAAGCGGTGCAGGATTATCACCGCATGGGCACCACCATGGTGAGCCTGTTTATCGATCGCGATTACCAGCTCGCCTACTGGGCGCACGCGGGTGACAGCCGGTTATATCTGTTTCGTCGCGGCTGGCTTTACCACGTCACCACCGATCACAGCCTCGTCCAGCAGATGAAAGACGCCGGGCACCAGACCGAAGGTATCAACGGTAACTTGCTCTATTTCGCGCTGGGGTTGGGCGAGGATGAGCGTGAACCGAGCTACAGTGATGTGGTGCCGATTGAAGATGGCGATGCTTTTTTGCTGTGCACGGATGGTTTCTGGCACGGCGTCACCGAGGAGCAGATGCAACAGTCGCTGCACATGGTGAACACGCCGGATGAGTGGCTGACGTTGATGAATCAAATCCTGCTGAAAAACGGTGTCGGGGCGCAGACCCAGCAGGACAACTATAGCGCCGTAGCGGTGTGGATGGGCACGCCTCAGGAGACGACGCTTTTGCATACGCTCTCTGAAGCCGCGCAGTTTTTCCCTCTTCGTGATTGATACAGCTTACAAGGACTTTTATGAAACTTTGGCTACCGGGTTTGGCCCTGCTGGCAGTGTGTGGCAGCGTGCAGGCAGAAAACTACCGCATCGTGCAATCGCCTTCGCAAAAACTGGATGTCTGGATCGATAACGTCGCCGATAACACGCCAAAAAGCTGGTGTGCGAAGACGCTGCCGCTGCGCATTGTCGCCAGCGGCGATAAAAAACCCTCGGTACTGAATAGCTTTTTACCGCGTCTTGGCGCGCTGCTGGAAAACCAGTGCGGCACGCTGACGCAGGTGCGCTGGAAACTGACCGACCCACAAGGCACGACACTGGCTGAAGGCACCGCCGATAAAGCCAAAGAGTGGGATCCGGTAGTCACCTCAACCGGTGCGACTACCGCGCCTGCCGCAACCCCGAGCGCCGGGCTGGTTGCCCCTACCGGACGCGCCGAAGATCTCTCGCCGCCCGCCAGCCGTGCGCCGTGGCAGGAGTTCACCTTGCAGGATGGCTGCCACCTGCGCACCTTCTGGCAGGGCGGCGCTGGTACGCCCGCGCTGTTTATTCCCGCCAAAGAAGATGGCAAGTGTGAGAAGGGCGGCTGGCTGAACGGTCGCAGCGTGGTGACGCAACTCAGCAACGGCGTGGAAAAGAAAATCACCATGACCTTCGTACACGGTTTCCCGGTCAGTGGCCTGAATGCCAGTGTCGATGCAGATCGCCTGTTGATCACCACCGTCAACAACGAACGTATGGTGGTCAGCGAAGGTACGCTGGCGCAGAGCTGGATGATCCTGCCGTATGTTGACAGCCTGAATGGCTGGCAGGCGAATGGCACCGTGGCGGTGGAAATCTCACGCGACGTGGCAAATGACCCGGCGCGTTTACAGGCGCGTATTGAAGAAGTGCGCAAAGCGTGGACGCCGTGGTTTGAACCGGGTACGCACCTGAATATTTTGCTGATTGACTCGCTGCACCCGCAGCTGCGCAACCCGGCGGTTGGCACCTATAAAACGGTTAATTAAGGAGCGGCGATGAACACGTTGTTTCAACAACTGGCGGGCGAATCGTTGCGGGAAAGCCTGGCGCAGCTCGAAAGCCGTATCCGCACGCAGCCGGGCGACGCCGATCTGCGCGCCGCGTTCGCCCAACTGTTGTGCCTTGATGGCAACTGGTCGCGCGCGCTGGCGCAGTTAAAAAGCTGGCAGGCGTTAAAACCGCAGGCACAGCCAACCGTTACGCTGCTGGAACAAGCCATTGAAGGCGAACGCCAGCGTGCGGACGTGATGGCCGGTCGCGCGCGTCCGGTTACGCCGGATCAACAATGGCCGTGGCTGGCATCAATGGTCAGCGCGCTGGAGCCGGAAGCGGCGAATGCCAGCGCAGATCGTGAAGCCGCGCTGGAAATGGCCGACGCCAACCCCGGGCAGTTGACGACGCAGGACGGTCAAACGCTGCACTTTGACTGGCTGATGGACGGTGATTGCCGCTTTGGCCCGGTCTGCGAAGCTATCGTCAATGGCCGTTATTTCTGGCTGCCGTTCAGCGCCATTTCCGCCATGCAGTTCCAGCCCCCGGCCAGCGTCACCGATTTAGTATGGCGTCACACGCTGGTGCGCTTGCAGGATGGCAGCGAACAGGTGTGCCAGATCCCGGCGCGTTACCCGCTGGATGCGAATGCCGATGACCGCTTTAAGCTGTGTCGCGTCACCGAATGGCAGCCGTTGCCAGGTGGTGCGCCGCACTATATCGGGCAGGGGCAAAAAGTGTGGCTTAACGACAGCGCCGAATATTCGCTGCTCGATCTCGCCACCGTCAGCTTTAACGTGGAAGCCGCAGATGAGTAACTCTGCGCATGATGAAGAGAGCGACCTGCTGCGTAGCGGCTGGCGCTCGCGGCGCGGGAAAGAGACCGTTGGCGCGCGCGATAAAATGCAGCCTTCGCTGCTCGATCGCCTCACGGATGACGCGCCGGATAAAGTGCAGGAGCCGGTGAACAACAATCTGGTTTCGCACTCCGCGCTGCGCCGCCATGTGCTGCGCGATTTGCAGTGGCTGTTCAACACCATTAATAACGAGGCGCAACAGGATCTCTCCGGTTTTGACCAGGTGCGGCGTTCGGTGGTGAACTTTGGCGTGTCGCCGCTGGCGGGCAAGCGCATGTCGGATATCGAATGGCAGGATATCCAGCGCAAACTGACCGACGCGATTTTGCATTTTGAACCGCGCATTCTTCCGCAAGGATTGCAGGTGCGCTGCATCTCCGATACTAAATCGCTGGATCTGCATAACGTCCTGTCGATTGAGATCAAAGGCCGCCTGTGGTGCGTGCCTTATCCGCTGGAGTTCCTGTTTCGTACCGATGTGGATCTGGAAAACGGGCATTTCGAGCTGAAAGACGCGGGGTAACGATGGACAGCAAATTACTCGAATATTACAACCGCGAACTGGCCTGGCTGCGCGAAATGGGTCAGGAATTCGCCGCACGCTACCCGAAAGTTGCCGGGCGTCTGGGTATGCGCGGCATGGACGTCTCTGACCCGTATGTCGAACGCCTGATGGAAGGTTTTGCCTTTCTGACCTCGCGTGTGCAGTTAAAAATGGACGCCGAGTTCCCGCGTTTCTCCCAGCGTTTGCTGGAAATGGTCGCGCCGAATTACCTTGCGCCCACGCCGTCCATGGCGATTGCCGAACTGCAACCGGACAGCGCGAAAGGCGATTTGAGCAACGGTTTTGTGGTGCCGCGCGGCACCATGATGGACAGCCAGGTGATGAAAAAGAACGGCGTCACCTGTAGTTACACCACCGCGCATGATGTCACGCTGCTGCCGCTGAAAATCAGCCAGGTGGAACTGGGCGGCGTGCCCGCCGATCTGCCGCTGGCGCAGGTCGGTTTAAGCCAGCGCGGGGCGCAAAGCGCACTGCGTATTCGCCTGAGTTGCGACGGCCCGGTAAACCTCAGCCATCTTGATTTCGACCGTCTGGAGTTCTTTTTAAGCGGCCCGGATATGCAGGCGCTGAAGCTCCTCGAGCTGGTGATGGAGCATCAGGTCGGCATCCTGTGCCAGGCGAACGGGCAGAAAACCCCGCCGCTGGTGCTGGCCGACGATGCGCTGCGCCAGGAAGGGTTCAGCGCAGACCAGGCACTGCTGCCGGATGATCTGCGCAATTTTGACGGCTACCGCCTGTTGCAGGAGTACTTTGCTTTTCCGTCGCGTTTCCTGTTTATCAGCCTGCATGGCTTGCGCACGATGCTGGCGCAAAGTGGCGAAGCGAAGTCTTTCGATATCATCATTCTGCTCGACAAAGCCGATGCGCAGCTTGAACGGGTGGTGGATAAAAGCCACCTCGCATTGCACTGCACGCCGGTAATTAACCTGTTCCCGAAAGTGGCGGAACGCCAGAAACTGAGCGACAGCCTGCATGAGTACCATCTGGTGGTCGATAACATTCGTCCGCTGGATTACGAGATCTACGCCGTTACCAAAATTCACGCCAGCATCGACGGTCAGCGTGATGAACAAACATTTCGCCCGTTCTGGAGTAGCTGGAGCCAGGACGAAGGCAACTACGGGGCTTACTTTTCGCTGCGCCGTGAACAGCGTGCGTTATCGGAACATGCGCAGCGTTACGGCACGCGTACCGGCTACATCGGTTCGGAAGTGTTCGCCTCGCTGGTGGATGAACAGCATGCGCCGTGGCGGGAAGAGTTACGCTACATCACCGCCGAAGTGCTGTGCACCAGCCGCGACTTGCCGCTGATGTTGCAGCAGGAGATTGGTCAGTTTGTGTTGCCGGATTCGCTGCCGGTTAAAACATTACAACTGCGCAAAGGCCCGACACCGCCGCGTCCGGCGCTGGCAGAAGGGTTGAGCACCTGGCGGCTGATCAGCCAGTTGCAGATGAACTATTTAAGCCTGATGGATGGCGAAGACGGCGAAGGCGCTGCGGCGCTGCGCCAGTTGCTGGGGCTTTATACCCGGCTGGCGGAAGCGCCGGTCGCGCGTCAGATCGAAGGCGTGCGCCACTGCGTGCTCGAACCGGTACATCGCCGCGTGCCGGAACCGGGACCGATTGTTTTCGCGCGCGGTATTGGCATTACCCTGACGGTCGATGAGCAGGCGTTCTCCGGCTTCAGTCCGTACCTGTTTGGCAGCGTGCTGGAGCGCGTTTTTGCCCGTCTGGTGGGCATGAACAGCTTTACCGAGTTCACGCTTAAGAGCCAGCAGCGCGGGGAAGTGGGTTACTGGCCGCCGCGCATGGGCAAGAGGGCGCTGATATGACCGAAACGCTGAGCAGCGCGCCGGTCATTACGCGCGCCAGTGCGCTGCCGGAGGCATTCTGGCAAAACGTAATGGCGACGCCGTGGCGCTATGATCTGTTTACGCTGCTGCGCCGCGTCGATGCGCGTGGCGGTGAGCGTTACCCGCTGGGTCGCGCGCCGCTGCCGCGTTTTGAGCCGTTGCGCATTGGTCAAACCCCCTCACTTGGCTTTGCGCCGTCGACGCTGTCAAGCGTGCGCCAACGCGAAAACTCGTCGCTGTATGACGTCTCGATTCTCAGTTTTGGCCTGTTTGGCCCCAACGGCCCGCTGCCGGTTCACCTGACTGAATACGCCAGCGAACGTATCGCGCACCACCAGGATGACAGCCTGAGCGCCTTCGCCGATCTTTTTCATCACCGCCTGGCGCTGCTGTTTTACCGCGCCTGGGCCGATGCGCAGCCGACCGTTTCGCTGGATCGCCAGGATAACAAACGTTTTGAGCAGTACATCGCCTCGCTGATCGGCATGGGGCAGCCAGGACAACTGGAAAAAGGCAGCTTAAGCCCGCACGCCCGCTTTGCCCTGGCCGGGCATCTGACCCGCAACGGGCGCGACCCGGAAGGGCTGGCGAAGATCCTGCGCAGCTATTTCAACGTGCCGGTCACCATTGTCGAAAACGTGCCGCAGTGGATGCCGCTCAGTGAACGTGAACGCGCGCGCTTACAGGGCGGGCGACACGCGCCGCGCCTCGGGCAATCGGCGTTTCTTGGCGAGGCTGTACGCGATGTGTGCCATAAGTTTCGCATCGAAATTGGCCCGCTTAACGTCGATACCTACCGGCGCTTTATGCCGGGTGAAAAGTGGGTTACCGCGCTACGCGACTGGGTGCGCCAGTATCTGGGCATTGAGTACCAGTGGGCGGTGAAAGTGATTTTGCGCAGTGAAGATGTCGCTGGTGCCACGCTTGGTGGAGCCGGGCGTCTGGGTTACAGCGCCTGGCTTGGTACACAGCCCAGGCCACAGGCGCGAGGAGATTTGGTTTTCAGCCCGGAGGGGTAACCTCCGTTGTTAGTTTCCTGGTCTGACGTACGCACACATCCTGCATGTCGTATCGCGCGACGAGCTGGCTTGTAAGGATGGCTGCACACTAATTATGAATAATGGATGAACTCATGTCAGAAATCAGCCGCGCCGTTCTGTTCGGCAAACTCGATACGCTGTTATTTACCTCGCTGGAAAGCGCCACCGCCTTTTGCAAGCTGCGTGGCAACCCGTATGTGGAGCTGGTTCACTGGCTGCATCAACTGATGCAACAGACGGACGGCGATCTGCAACAGGTTATTCGCCACTTTTCGCTGGATGAAGAGGCGCTGACGCGCGATATCGTCGCGGCGCTGGACAAACTGCCGCGCGGCGCAAGTTCGGTTTCCGACTTGTCAGAACACATTGATACCGCCGTTGAACGCGCGTGGGTATATGGCTCGTTAAAATATGGCGTGACGCGCATTCGTGGCGGCCATCTGCTGGCCGGGATCCTGAAAACCTGGAGTCTGGCAAACGTGCTGAAAGGCATTTCGCCGCAGTTTGAGCGTATCAGCGCCGATGCGTTGCTGGATAACTTCGACGCCATTTTCGCTAACAGCAAAGAGAGTCAGCAAGTCACCGTGGCGCTGAACGATGACGCAGGCGCAGGCGTACCGCAGCAGCAAGGCACGCTGGCGCAGTATGGTCAGGATCTGACCGCCCGGGCGCGCGACGGCAAAATCGACCCGGTAGTGGGGCGCGATGAAGAGATCCGCCAGATGGTCGATATCCTGATGCGTCGCCGCCAGAACAACCCGTTGCTGACCGGTGAAGCGGGCGTCGGTAAAACCGCGGTGGTTGAAGGACTGGCGCTGCGCATTGCCGCAGGTGATGTGCCGGAACCGCTGGTGGATGTGCAACTGTGGCTGCTGGATATTGGCATGTTGCAGGCGGGCGCGGGAATGAAGGGCGAATTTGAAGCGCGTTTACAGTCGCTGATTAACGAAGTGCAATCCAGCCCGACGCCGATCATTCTGTTTATCGACGAAATTCACACGCTGATTGGCGCCGGCGGCCAGCAGGGTACGGGCGATGCCGCCAACCTGCTGAAACCGGCGCTGGCGCGTGGTCAGCTTCGCACCATCGGGGCGACCACCTGGGCGGAATACAAAAAATACATTGAGAAAGATCCGGCGCTGACCCGCCGTTTCCAGACCGTACAAGTCGCCGAACCAGACGAAGAAAAAGCCGTTCTGATGCTGCGCAGCACCGTTTCCGCCCTGGAAAAACACCACCGCGTGCTGCTGCTGGATGAAGCGGTTGTCGCGGCGGTGAAACTTTCGCACCGCTACATTCCGGCGCGCCAGTTGCCGGATAAAGCCGTTGCGCTGCTTGATACCGCCTGTGCGCGCGTCGCGGTAAGCCAAAGTTCTCCGCCGCCGCAGCTGGAAGATTGCCTGCACCGCATCGCCGCGCTGGACGTGGAAGTTGAGATAGCCAACCGTGAAGCGAAAATGGCGACCGGTGAAAGCGATCGCGTGGAAAAATTGCAGGTCGAGCTGGAAAACCTGGCGCAACAACGCGACGAACTGACGGCGCGCTGGGAGCAGGAGCAGGCGCTGGTTGACGCGATTATTGCGCTGCGCGCGCAGCTGCACACTTCGCCGGAAGAGGCGCTGGCCGATTTACGCGCCACGCTGACGCAACAGCAGGCCGAACTGCGTGCGCTACAGGGCGACGCGCCGCTGCTGTTTACCTCGGTGGATGCCAACGTGGTCGCCGCCGTGGTTTCCGACTGGACCGGCATCCCGCTGGGCCGGATGGTGAAAAACGAAATCGACGCGGTGTTAAAACTGGCCGATACCCTGAACGAACGCGTAATTGGACAGCGCCACGGCCTGGAACTGATTGCCAAACGGGTGCAGACTTCGCGTGCGCGCCTGGACGATCCGAACAAACCGGTAGGCGTCTTTATGCTGTGCGGCCCGTCCGGTGTCGGTAAAACCGAAACCGCGCTGGCGCTGGCGGAGTCACTGTACGGCGGCGAGCAGAACGTTATCACCATCAACATGAGTGAGTTCCAGGAAGCACATACGGTTTCCACGCTGAAAGGTGCGCCTCCGGGTTATGTGGGTTACGGCGAAGGCGGTGTGTTAACCGAAGCGGTGCGCCGCCGTCCTTACAGCGTGGTGCTGCTCGATGAGATCGAAAAAGCCCACCCGGATGTGCATGAAATCTTCTTCCAGGTGTTCGATAAAGGCTGGATGGAAGATGGCGAAGGCCGCCATATTGATTTCCGTAACACCATTATTATTCTCACCTCCAACGTCGGGACTGAGCTGATTACCGGCATGTGCGCCGATCCGGAACTGATGCCGGAACCGGACGCCCTGCGCGACGCGCTGCGCCCGCCGCTGTTGCAGGTTTTCCCGCCCGCGCTGCTGGGCCGTTTGCTGGTGGTGCCGTACTACCCGCTCAGCGACGAGATGCTGGCGATGATTGTGCGCCTGCAGCTTAAACGCATTCAGCGCCGTCTGGCGGACAACCACGGGATTGTGTCGGAAGTGGACGACAGCGTGGTGGAACAAATTGTTGCCCGCTGCACGGAAGTCGAATCAGGCGGCCGTATGGTGGACGCCATCCTTACTAATACACTGCTGCCGCTGATGAGCCAGCTATTACTCGACGCCAGCGCGCGCGACGAGCAATATAAGCGCTTACGGGTCACGTTTGAGCAGGGTGAGTTTCACTGTCAGTTTGCGGCGTAAAGCCATTATCAAGAGAGTTTTCCAATATGACGGATCACGATAACAACCGGAGTGTACCGAATGCACTGCCACCGGGATATCGCTTCAACGAGTTTGAAATTTTAGAAGTGATCGGCGGCGGTGGTTTTGGCATCGTCTATCGCGCCAAGGATCACCAGCTTGAGCGAACCATCGCGATTAAAGAGTTTATGCCGTCGTCGCTGGCGGTACGTAATGATGACATGACGCTGGTGCTGCGCAGCGAGCGCTTCAGTAAAGCATTTACCGCCGGGCTGAACAGTTTTATTCAGGAGGCGCGTCTGCTGGCGCGCTTCAACCACCCGAACCTGCTGCATGTGCTGCGCTTCTGGGTGCAGAACGACACCGCCTACATGGGAACGGTGTTTTACAGCGGCACCACGCTTTCCCGCCTGCGTGAAAAGAACCCGACGCTGATTAATGAAGCGTGGATCCGCCGCATGCTGCCGATGCTGCTGGGTGCTATCAAAACCATTCATGACGAAGGCTATCTGCACCGCGATATCTCGCTGGATAACATCCAGATTCAGGATAACGGCCTGCCGGTGTTGCTCGATTTCGGCTCTGCGCGTCGCAGTATTGGTTCGGTATCCGATGAAACCGAAACCATGCTGCGTCCGGGCTATGCGCCGATTGAGCAATACACCGACGACAATGAAAGCGAGCAGGGGCCGTGGACCGATATTTACGCCCTTGGCGCGGTACTGCACACGCTGATTATTGGCTCACCGCCGCCGGTAAGCGTGGTGCGCAGCATTCAGGACACCTATGTTCCCCTGACGCAGCGTGGTTTGCCGGGGTATTCGCATACGCTGTTGCAGGCGGTGGATCGCGCGCTGTCGCTGAAAATGGAAGACCGTCCGCAAACGGTGGATGAATTCGCCGCGCTGATTGAAATGCCGGTCGCCGGGATCGACGACGTCATGAGCGTAAAACAGCCGGGTACCATGCTGGTGCCGGTGGAAGAAACGACGGAAAAAACCGATGCGCTGAGTAGCGTGAAGCGTTACAAAGTGCCGGGGCTGGTAGCCGCTGGCGTGATCGTTGGGGTGATTGCGGGGGCGGTGCTGTTTGGCGGGAATTCCTCGCCGGACACGGCGGCGACGCAGAACGCCAGTAACAGCGATCAGCAGCAGACCACGCAGCAGGCCGCTGAACCGCTGCGCCAGAGCGTGCAGGAGACAACCACCGCACCTGCAGCAACGCCTTCGCAAACCACGCAGACGCAGGCACAAAGCCAGACCACTGCGCCTGCGGTACAGGAGCCGGTAGCGCAGATTTTTGTGCGTATGAACGAGGGTGAAAAACTGACGTTGAATGGCGAAGCGCAGTCTGTTTCTCCGGCCACCAACGGTTTTGCCTCGTTGAAGCTGCAACCGGGGCGTTACAACCTGGTACTGCAGGGCAACGGTCAGACCCGCAGCCAGACTATTACTATTGGGCAGCCAGGCACCTGGCTTATTAACCCGCAAGCACAATAGTGATGGTTCCTCCGGGCTAGCGCCCGGCAGCGCGCGGGAAGCCATTCCCGCGCGCGTCACTTTTCACATTGCATGCTGATGCAATGTCTTCTTGTTGCAATAACAACGCTCGTCTCGCTCGTTATATTAAAAAGACAGAACTATGAATTTATTAACACACAGCAATCAGGGTGGCGGTGAATTTACGTTTGTCGTATCGCGAAGTAATGCAAAAGCTGACGATAAAGTTCACGCCCTCGCTGCCCGAAAAACGCGTGAGCTGGAGATGACGCTCATCGATTTTCATCTTGAATCGTCGGAAATGCTGGAAGTTGATGGTTATCCCGCCGTGGAGCTCTTCTACCAGTTTAAAAATGACAACCACGTTATCTTCCAGCGCCAGACGTTAATTTTGCTCGACGATCCCGCCGGGAAAAAAATGGTGAGCTACGTGGGTACCTGCCCTGGCGAATTCAGCGAAGAACATCAAAAGCAATATCAACAAATCATCCAGAGTATTAAATTTCATCGCGCAAAATAGCGTGCAGGTTTTACCGTGCGCTGATTGCCGTTGACAGACATTGAGTAGGGATCTCTCGTTATGCAGAACAGAATCACGGCGACGTTACCCGTCGGGGGCTTACTTTTCTGGAAACTCTCCGGGCGCGAAGCGCTGTCCGAGTCATTTACGCTGGCGCTGACGGTACTGGGCACCGATGCGCGGGCAGACCGCAGCAAGCTGCTGGGGCAATCCGCAACCATCAATATTCCCACCCAGGGAACGGGCACGCGCTATATCAACGGCAAAATCACCCGCGTGGCGGTGAGCGCCGTTGAACTTTCGGGGACGCGTTACGCGGTGTACCAGCTCACCGTGGAGCCGGATTTGTGGCCGATGAAACGCGACCGCAACCTGCGTATCTTCCAGGGCCAGACTGCGCCGCAGATTGTGAAAACGCTGCTCGGCGAATATCAGGTGAACGTGGAAGATAAGCTGACCGGCAGTTACCGCACCTGGGATTACTGCGTGCAGTACCAGGAATCGAGCCTCGATTTCATCAGCCGTCTGATGGAGCTTGAGGGCATCGCCTACCATTTCCGCCACGAAGCCGACCGCCATGTGCTGGTGCTGACCGACGCGGCGACCGAACATCAGCCCTTCAGCGGCTATGAAACCATTCCCTATCACCAGACGCCGTCCGGCGGCAGCACGGATGAAGAGGGTATCAGCCAGTGGGCGCTGGAGGACAGCGTGACGCCGGGCATTTACAGCCTCGACGATTACGACTTCCGCAAGCCGAACGCGTGGCTGTTCCAGGCGCGGCAGAACCCGGCATCACCGCAGCCGGGCAGCATTGACGTGTACGACTGGCCGGGGCGTTTTGTTGAGCACGGTCACGGGGAGTATTACGCGCGTATCCGCCAGGAGCGCTGGCAGGTGGAGCACCAGCAGATTCAGGGCACCGCCACGGCGGTTGGTGTCGCACCGGGAAACACCTTTGCGCTGTATAACGCGCCGTTTTTCAGCGATAACGGCGAGTACCTGACCACCGAAGCGAACTACTTTTTCGAGGAAAACCGCTATGCCAGCGGCTCCGACGGCGAAACGGTGCACCGCATCGATTTCACCGTCATTCCGTCGTCGGTGGTGTTCCGCCCGGCGGCGGTGACGGCGTGGCCGAAAACCTACGGGCCGCAGACGGCGAAAGTGGTCGGCCCGCAGGGCGAGAGCATCTGGACGGATAAATATGGCCGGGTGAAGGTGAAATTCCACTGGGATCGTCTGGCGAAAGGCGATGACACCAGCTCCTGCTGGGTGCGCGTGTCGAGTGCCTGGGCGGGGCAGGGTTTCGGCGGGGTGCAGATCCCACGCGTGGGCGACGAAGTGGTGATCGACTTTATCAATGGCGACCCGGACCGGCCGATCGTTACCGGGCGTGTCTATAACGAAGCGAGTATGCCGCCGTGGGCATTACCTGCTGCTGCCACGCAGATGGGCTTCCTCAGCCGCTCGAAAGATGGTTCGGTCGATAACGCCAACGCCCTGCGCTTTGAAGACAAGGCGGGCGAAGAGCAGGTGTGGCTGCACGCAGAGCGAAATTTTGATGTAGATGTCGAGAATGATGAAACGCACACCATTGAAAAAAATCATACGCAATTTGTAGGAGAAAATGAAACGCTGCGAGTGGTGAAAGATCAAAAATGCGGCGTAAAAGTGAATACGCTGAATTTAACCGGTAGTGACAGGAAAGATAAAGTAGTTAATTCATTCACCTTGTCTGCAGGTAGTTCTTTGCGTCTGGAGTGCGGTGAAAGTGCCATTGAGTTAACCAGCGATGGGAATATTAATATTGTTGGCAATAATTTTAATTTTACCGTCAAAGAAACAGGGCAGATAAATACATTAGGTGGTGAGTTGCACTTAAATCCGGATGAGGGGCAGGCAGCGATAGTTGCGCCTGGATCAGGTCATCAAAGTGCCATACAACAAGAAGTCGAAAGCTTTTTTATTATTAACAATAATGAGTAAAGGGATACGGGAATGGCTAATTATATTCTCCAGGAAGCTACGCTTGCGCTACCGGATGTGTTTAAAGATCGCACCATGAATTTATTTACCCTGAATGATAATGGTGCAAGTGAGTTTACTTTCGTTGTATCCCGAGCCAGCGCAAAAAAAGATGAAAATATTCAGTCTGTGGCGGCGCGTATTTTACGCGAACTGGAAATTACTGTTCCACAGTTTCACCTTGAATTGTCGCAGCCCGTGACGATTGATGATAAACCCGCGATTGAACTTTATTATCAGTTTAAAAACGATGGTACGGTTATTTTTCAACGCCAGACGGTGGTCTTGCTGGATGAGCAGCCAGCTGCCAAAAAAATTGTTTGTTATATTGGCACATGTCCTGATGAGTTTAGTGAATATTACCAGCGGCAGTATCAGGATATTATCCATAGCATCAAATTTCATCGTGAGCGGGAAACAGAGCCAGGGCAAATGCTACTTGCTGATGATCAGCGAATATTCTTTGCACTCGATACAGAAACGAAACATTTGACTGCTTTTGACGGTATACAATCCCTCTACCGGCACCTACCTCTGCAGCGTGCGCGTGAAGGCGTGTTTTTGTTCTATGCACAGGATGGGCAGGCATTGAGGATAGCTTCTGTACCCGGAAGTCAGCCCGTGCGCTATGCGCTGTGGACCCTTCCGGAGGCGGGTGGACACCATCTTGCGCAACAGCTGTCCGCCTGTCGAACATTTGAGGGAGTTGCGGGGCTGGATTCCTTAGATGGGGTCCGGCGTTTCCTTGCGCACGGCAGAGATGATGTTAATCATGGGTGAGTATCAAGCCGCGCGTGTTGATGATCCCATTGCACATACGGCGTCGCAAGGCTGGATGATTGCTGGCCTTATTGGCGGCGCTTTGCTGGGGGTAGCTGCAGTAGCGGTAACCGGTGGCGCCGCGCTGGTAGCCGTTTCTGCTGTTGCGGCCAGTGCTTGCGCGGGCGGAGGTTTAGGTGAAGTCCTTGGCAGTATGTCATGGGCCCCAAGGCATGTTACCGGGATGCTGAAGGAGGGTTCTCCTGATGTTTTCGTCAATAGCCGTAAGGCGATTCGTGCGCATCTTTCGCTCGGCGAATGCGATGAACACAGTGGTAGTCCCCAGCGCGTTGCAGAAGGATCGATAAAGGTTTACATCAATAATTATCCTGCTGCGCGCATTAGCGATCGTTTAACCTGTAGCGCAGAGATCTACCAAGGTTCTGCCAATGTGTTTATTGGCGGCGCAAAGGTGCAAACAGATGAAATCAGTCCGGAGATCCCTGAATGGGTTAACTGGGTGATGCTGGGTGTTGGTGTTGGTGCACTCGCTGTGATTGCCGGGCCGGTCATTGCACTACTTAGTACCGCCGGGGGGATGGCCGGAGGAACGCTCGGCAATTACGTTGGCGGTAAGATTTTTGGTGAGGGCAGCGACGGCCAAAAATGGAGCATGCTGGCTGGCGGACTTATTGGCGGCGGACTGGGTGCCAAAGGCGGGGCGAAGTTTAACGCCTGGCGTGCTGGTAAGATTGTTGCCGAACCTGTAGCGGTAAAACCCGTAGCTACGGCTAAGCCGCTGATGAGCCTGAAAGAGGCCGTTGGTGAAGCAAAAGCAAATAAATGGATTGCCCGGGGACGGGAGTTAATTGACAATAAAGCTCCACACTTGTCTAAATTATTAACCGATGATCAGGTTGGTGCACTCCATGGCTACACTACAGACCCGGGTTACAAAATGATTAATCCTGCTCTGCGTGGAACAAAACCACTTACACCAGAACTTGAAGCGTTCGCCCAACATATTAATGAAGGGTTGGATAACCTTCCGGCTCATACGGGGACGACGTTCCGTGGTATGAATAGCTTGCCTGATGAAGTACTGAGTCAATACACGCCGGGTAATACTGTTTCTGATCGGGCCTTTGTGAGTAGCGATATTAACAAAGCTTTTGATGGACCAATTCAAATGAAAATGGAAGGGTATTCAGGCAGGAAAATCGATTTCTTATCAGAATTTAATGCGACGGAAACAGAAGTACTCTTTAAAAGTAATACGCAGTTTGAAGTAATTAGCCGTACTGATGAAGCAGGTATCACCCAAATTCACATGAAGGAACTCTAATGATCGATTTGCATGCAGATGACTTAATAATCAGTAATTATGCTGACCGGTATTATGATTACCTTCCCCCAAACATCCGCAAAAGATTGTCTGAAGTCGCCGATCCTGCCGCTGTAAAATATGATGCCTGGGATAAAGCGCGACCGCTCATCACTTCCGCAGAAAATGCTCGCGATAAGGCTATTGGCGCATTAGTTGGGCTGGCAGTAGGTGATGCCGTGGGGACGACGCTAGAATTTCAGCCACGCGATCGCTATACGGTAAGCGATATGACAGGTGGCGGTGCCTTCAGGCTTAAGGCTGGCGAGTGGACGGATGATACCTCAATGGCGCTGTGCCTTGCTGAAACCTATCTGCAAAACAATAAACTGGATGTCAGCGACTTTCGCAATCGTCTGGTTCGTTGGTACAAGCAGGGTGAGAATAGCAGTAATGGCATCTGCTTTGATATCGGCAACACGACCCGCTTTGCGCTGGAGCAGTACCTCCTGCAAGGTGAAACGTGGATGGGCAATACGGAGAAAAATACTGCGGGTAACGCAGCGTTAATACGTGAAGCGCCGGTGGCTATATTTCGCCGTAAAACGTTGCGTGGAATATGGTTTGACTCTCAGGCGCAAAGCCAGGCGACGCACGGTGCGTCCGAATCCCTTTCTGCCTGTTTTTTTCTTGGTTTGATCCTGCATCATTTAATTAACGGATACGACAAAGAAAAAACGTTTGCACCGCATATCGTACCGCTGTCTGCACGAGTGCTTATCATTAATGCCGGTGAATACAAACAGAAAACGCGCGATCAGATCCGTTCCAGTGCTTATGTTATCGATACGCTCGAAGCGGCGATGTGGGCGGTATGGCATACGGATAACTTCCGTGATGCGATTTTATTGGCGGCGAATCTGGCCGACGATGCCGACAGCGTTGCGGCTACGGCCGGGCAAATTGCCGGAGCGTTATACGGCTACGCAGGCATTCCGCAGGAGTGGAAAGACAAACTGGTGCAACAAGGACGTATTGCGCGCATTGCAGGTGAGTTGTTTGACCGCGCCCCTGATGAGGATTTTCTGTAAGCAGAAAAAGCGAGTGAAATTTTAACCATCAAAAGTTGAATGAGCGTCTTCTGTGTCGCCTCTCTCTCATTTTTACAGAGTAAATGAACATTGAGAACGCTATTTCACAGGGGATAATATGGGGCTGGAAAGTGAGTATGCGGGGGAAGATGTCTGGAACGATTTTGTTTAGTCGTTTAGCGCTATTTACCCTGCAAATTATGTGGCTATATTAAGTCATTTCCTGAAAGGCGCATACGATCTCGCCATAGTGGTTAACGGTAAAATCGGCAAAGAGGGCGGGCTGGAATGGATGACAGGGAAAATAAAAACGCTGGTGAATTTATCACCGCTTGAATATCTTGACGATCCTGTATTAATACTGCGTTTACGCCAGTACTTAATAGGGTTGCCCTGTTAACATTCCCATCGTCTGCTTTTTTGATACGTTTTCCGTAGCATTTTCTCTTCCCTTATTTAACGTGTTCCCTGCACGAAAAATGCAATGATATTTTTCGCATTTGCATAAGTTACGGCCAACGCCAGAACCGATTTGATACTTACTGTATTTTGTTTGCGGTTTTACTGATAATAAAAATTATCGATTTTGTAGCAACAGGATGCGAACTGACGTTATGCGACAGATTTTTCATGGCAACATATTTCTGCCGGTTTTTTTGATTTTACTCGTCTCTTTTTTCTCATTTGACGCTGCTGCGGTTATTGATATTAACCATTATGACACGCTCGAAACGGTCGAATATATCACCATGGATAAGCAGGTGCAGGCGTCGTTAAAAAATGTCTTGGGGGCAGATTACGCTGCGTTTGCAGGCAATTTCGATGTCTATGTCGAACCGCGACACACTGCGGATGGCGGGTTATTCGTGGAAGGCTGGCTGAAAGATCTCTATCTGGAAAATGCCTCCGCATTTGTTATTTATCCGGATGGTCGACTTTCTGCCGCATGGGTAGTGCCAGCGGCTTCGGTTGCACACTATAAAAGCAATACGGGAGAAAAAAGCATTCCTGATGCGCTGCAACAATGGGCTAGCCGCTTTCAGGATGTGTCGTTTAACACGTCCGCGATTACTCAAACGGCTGAGACCTTCGTCGATTTTTTTGAAACCCCTAAATTTAAGATAAAAGTGGTCACGGTGTGTGGTAACGGCGCGAATTGTGACGAAGCAACGTACTACGGCGTGCGTAAAAATGATCGGGCCGAAGTCAATCTGCACGGATTTGCGGTGCGGAAATCTTGTGAACAGTCAATCTGCCCTGTTATTACTTACACCTTTAAAAACGGCACCACCACTTATCTGCTGAGTAAAATTGATAACAGCTTAACCGTGATACAAAACAATAAAATACTCCTCGATGAAAAAGGTATCTGGAAAGCGCATGAGTAGATTCGCATGCCTGTCACCGTGCGTTCCAAAGGCGCAAGTAATAGTGCTGTAAAACAGAGATGCGTTGATGGCGTTATCGAGGGTAATTATTTCAGCCATCAGCTTTTCGCTGCTGAATTAACCGTATGAGAAAATGCGCATGGATCTGTTAACCCATGAAGAGGGCGAAGCGTTACTGAACAAATTCCTCAGCCGAGCGCTCAAAAATCCGTCGGATATTGAAACATTAATGACCATGGCCAGGGAGCATCCATCGACCATTCCCATGAAAGGGATTATCTACCAGTACGATCGCATGGAAAAAAATACGTTATCGAAAGCGGATCTTGACGACCTGTCGACCTTGATGTTTTTTTACGGACCTTAAGAATCAACTCATTTTTTGTGATGCTGAAAAGGAACAGACGCACGTTATGCACGCTATTCATTCAACTCAGCAGCGGTTTTATGTTGTCGTTGCGAGCTTCTTGCTCTCCTGCTGCGCCAGCGCCGCGTCGGCAACTGATTTTTCCGGTCAGTGGCACGGCAGTGAAAGCAATGAATCCACATTAACGCTGAAATTATCCCAGCAGAATAACAAGCTTACTGGATCGTATTGCTTTATCACTCAGCGCGGCAACCGCATTGATTGCCCGGATGAACAGCAGGATAACCTGCGCGGCGAGGTGAAAAATGACACCGCCATCGTTACGTTTGATTCGGGCTTTGGCGGTAAAAACGGCAAAGCCACGCTGGTTATTAATGGTGACAAGCTGGCGTGGCATCTGACGCAACCGCCTGAACACGGTGATTATTACGCCCCGGAAAATTACGCGCTGGTTAAAGAGACAGTTCACGCTGGCGCGACGACGAAAATTATCCGCACTGATAACTTTATGCTGGCGATCCGCAATAATTGCGGCGCGTTCACTACGCCTTGCGATGATCTGCTTTATACCGGCGCGCGAAACCGCGACAGCCAGCAGATTAGCCTGCACGGTAAAACGCGGCTGGATAATGAAAACCGCGTGATTGGCGCAGAATTCCGTAATGGCGATGTGCTTTATCTTGTCGATTACAACCCGCCGAAACTGGTGGTGACGCAGGCGGGTAAAACGCTTGTCAACCAGGCGGGCAGCTGGCTTAAATAGCGCTTCTTTTGACTGACTATGGAAAGGTTAATGCGTCGAATATTCCCTGTTTTTGCGCTGCTGTTTGCTTTTTCTGCCCAGGCGGCGCAAACGCCGCTGACGGAAAACGACTTCACCGTGGAAATCAATAAACAGGCTATCACCCTGGGGCAGGACTGGGATCGCAATCTGCTGACGGCGCTCGGGAAACAAACCCGCGAGGATTTTGTTGGTGAAGTGCCATTTGGCGAGGAAAACTATAAGTTTTACCGCCACATTTTTCCGGGCTTTAATATCTACAGCGCCAATATTGACTGGCAGCAACGCGGCAAAAGCGTCGACAGTTACGTCATCGGGCAGATAACGCTGCATGCCCCCACATTGCATACCGCGCGTGGCGTGGCGCCAGGCGATGCGAAACAGCGTGTGATTGAGCATTATGGTACGGGTGAAGCCGATAACAGCGATGGCGAAGAGTGGATTATGTATTCACTGGCGCACAGAAATATCGCTTTCGATGTCACCGGCGGCAAAGTGCGGGCCATTAATATCAGCACTGGAAATGACTGAAGGGCGACCTGAATTTTCAATTTTTCGCGCAGGGTGACGACGATGAAAATCGACAAACTTATTAAGAAACGCGTGATGCTGCACGATGGAGAGGAAACGCGCTTTTTTAATCAACCTGTCGAATTGATTTGTCCGCGTTGCCAGAAGCCAATTGAGCCGGATCTCTACCAGAGCGGGGATTTTGCCCGGCTACCCGAGGATATTCAGGCCGCGGTGGCGGCAAGAATCAAAGTCATTACCTTCAATCCTGAGGCTTATACGCGTTACTCCGCGCCAGAAGGCTCGCTTCTTTGTTCTGCGCATAGCTGCGAAGGCGGGCAGGGGAAAACGCTGGTTATCTTCAGTTATAAAGAGCAGCAGCCTGCCCGTTACATCGCCACACTTTATGCGCTGCTGGTGGTTAGCGATGATCAATAAAGCGTGGCGCGAAGAGTTGCAGGAACTGAAGCGCGATGGTTCTGCCTGTCAGTTTCATGACGCCGAATGGGGCGTTATTCGCCTTAAATTGCTTTACCGGGGCGAGTTTCTTTTCTTTCAGCTTAATGAACGGGCACTGATTTGTGAGGTTTCTGCACGCTACAGCACGCTGGATAAAACGAGCCTTAAACGATGGGATGACGGCAGTGTCATTGGGGCTGGCGAACGTGAAGCGCTGGCGAAGATTATTGCGCGCTATTATCGACTCTGCTGGAAAGATGATCTCCGCATCAACTAAACATGCGCTGATTTATGAACAACAAAAACCCCCGGTCGGACACTCCGGCGGGGGTTTTTCACATCTTACTTAACGCTGGTTACAGCCGGCGCACTGTTTGTTCTGGATCTGCTGGAAGAAGTCGTTACCTTTGTCATCCACCAGAATGAACGCCGGGAAGTTCTCCACTTCAATTTTCCAGATTGCTTCCATACCCAGTTCCGGGTAAGCCACGCATTCGAGGCTCTTAATGCTCTGCTGCGCCAGGACGGCAGCCGGACCGCCAATACTCCCCAGATAGAAACCGCCGTGTTTGGCACAGGCATCGGTCACTTGCTGGCTACGGTTGCCTTTTGCCAGCATGATCATGCTCGCGCCGTGCGATTGCAGCAGATCCACGTAGGAGTCCATACGCCCTGCGGTGGTTGGGCCAAGCGAACCGGACGCATACCCTTCTGGCGTTTTTGCCGGGCCGGCGTAGTAGATCGGGTGATCTTTCACGTACTGCGGCAGCTCTTCGCCATTATCAATCAGCTCTTTCAGCTTCGCGTGAGCAATATCGCGCGCCACGATAATCGTACCGTTCAGAGAAACGCGGGTTGATACCGGGAACGCGGAAAGCTGTGCGAGGATCGCTTTCATCGGCTGGTTGAGATCGATTTTCGCCACATCGCCTTCACCCTGCTGGCGCAGCTCTTCCGGAATATACTGCCCCGGATTGTGCTCCATCTTCTCGATCCAGATACCTTCGCGGTTGATTTTCGCTTTGATGTTACGGTCGGCGGAGCAGGAGACGCCCATGCCGATAGGGCAGGAGGCACCGTGGCGCGGCAGACGGATGACACGGATATCGTGAGCGAAATATTTACCGCCGAACTGCGCGCCAAGGCCAAGGTTCTGCGCTTCCTGCATCAGCTCTTGTTCAAGCTGGACATCGCGGAATGCCTGGCCATGCTCGTTACCTTCGGTCGGCAAGCCGTCATAGTAGCGGGTTGAGGCCAGTTTCACCGTTTTCAGCGTGGACTCCGCAGACGTACCACCAATCACAAAGGCGATATGGTATGGCGGGCAGGCTGCCGTACCGAGGGTACGCATCTTCTCAACCAGATAGTTTTTCAGCTTCGCCGGTGTAATCAGCGCTTTGGTTTCCTGATAGAGATAGGTTTTGTTAGCTGAACCGCCGCCTTTAGCGATGCAGAGGAATTTATACTCGTCGCCGTCGACGCTATAGAGATCGATCTGCGCAGGCAGGTTAGTGCCGGTGTTGACCTCTTTATACATATCCAGCGGCGCATTCTGCGAATAACGCAGGTTGTCTTCGGTGTAGGTGTTGTAAACGCCACGCGCCAGCGCGGCTTCATCGCCGCCGCCGGTCCACACGCGCTGACCTTTTTTACCCATAATGATTGCCGTGCCGGTGTCCTGGCAGGTCGGCAGCACGCCTTTAGCGGCGATTTCAGAGTTACGCAGGAATTGCAGAGCAACGTATTTGTCGTTTTCGCTCGCTTGCGGGTCATGCAGAATGGCCGCCACCTGTTTCTGGTGGGAAGGGCGCAGCATAAAAGAGGCGTCATGGAACGCGCGTTGTGCCAGCAGCGTCAGCGCTTCCGGCTCGACTTTCAGTACTTGCTGGCCGTCAAAGTCGGCGACGGAGACATATTCACGGCTCAGCAGATAATATTCCGTATCGTCTTTCGCCAGCGGGAACGGGTCCTGATAAACAAAGGGTTTGTTCGACATAGCTCTTTACTCCATAAAATAAAACCGCCGGGAATGCCCGGCGGTTACGAATCAGAACATCATGGTGATCCACGGATAACCAATCAACAGCAGGGCGGCCAGGAAGATAGCACCGAAGATGGTGCCCAGACGCCAGTAATCTTTGGTCGGCAGGTAGCCGCTACCGTAGTAAATCGGGCTTGGGCCAGTACCGTACGGGGTGATGATGCCCATCACGCCGAGCGAGGTACACAGAACCAGAATCACGACTTCCATATTGATGCCAGGAATTGTCGCCGCGATGGTCAGCATTGCAGGCAGCAGCGCCGTGGTGTGCGCGGTGGTGCTGGCGAACAGATAGTGCAGCAGGTAGAACGCCAGCAGCAGGGCGATGGTCGCCATCCCCGGAGAGATACCGCTCATCAGCAGGCCGCCTTCTTTACCCAACCAGGCGATAAAGCCGGTGGTGGAGAGGCCATCGGCCAGCGCAACCAGAGTGGCGAACCAGACAAAGGTGTTCCATGCCGGTTTGTTGCTGGTGATGTCGTTCCAGGTTAATACGCCGGTCCACAGCATCAGCACGACCACCAGCAGCGCGGCAAGCGCAGGCTCGATAAAGTCAGCGGCAAAGATCCACATCAGCAGCGCACAGCAGACAAACACCAGCAGCAGGATTTCATTGCGTGACATTCTGCCCAGTTTTTCCAGCTCGCGGCTGGCCCACAGCGGCACTTCGTCATTGACTTTCACTTCTGGCGGATAGAACCAGTAAGCCAGCAGCGGCATGGTCAGAATCAACAGCACGCCCAGCGGCAGGAAGGCGATAAACCAGCTACCCCAGGAGATGTTAATGCCAACGGTGCTTTTCACCAGCGCCAGCGCCAGCAGGTTCGGTGCCAGTGCGGAAAGGAACATAGAACTGGTGATACAGGCTGCGGTAATCGCCACCCACATCAGGTAAGAACCGATGCGGCGCGCGCTTGGATCGTTCGGTTTGGAACCGTACAGCGGCGGCAGGTTGGCGATAATCGGGTAGATTGTCCCGCCGCTGCGCGCGGTGTTTGACGGGGTGAACGGTGCCAGCAGCAGGTCGGCGAAAGTAATGGCGTAACCGAGCGTCAGGCTGCGGCGGCCAAGATATTTCACCAGAATCAGCGCCAGGCGGCGACCAAACTGGGTTTTATCGTAACCGGCGGCAAACATAAACGCGCCGAAGATAAGCCACACGGTGGAGTTACCGAAACCGCTTACCGCCCATTTAAAGGACTGGCCAGCCAGCTTGAATTTCGGGTCGGCCAGTTGTTCCGGGCTGAACAGTAGCCACTGGCTACACAGCGCGATAACCACCACGCCGGTCATGCCGATAACCGCACCCGGCAGGGGTTCGAAAATCAGGCCGACAATAACGCCAACGAAGATAGCAAAGTAGTGCCAGGCAAACGGCGGTAAACCTTCCGGCACCGGGACAAACAGCAGAAGCACTGCCACGATAATCGGCAACGCCATCATTATCAGGCGGTTTTTATTTCCGGCTTTTGCACTGGCTGCGGGAGCAGACGGTGGGGTTGTTGTTTTCTCTGTCATAGTGAGCATCTACAAGTAGTTAAAAATTCGGTCATGCGCGGAAAGTGAATCTCTGATTATTTTAGTTTCAAAAGTTACTTTAATTTTTTATTGAGACTTTTCACATTCTGGCATGTGTTGTTTAACGCAAATTCAATCGCATTAAATAAAAATCTGAGCGTATTTATATATTGCTCTTCCATTGGCGAATACTATTGATTGAGATCAAGAAAACGAAACGAACGACACTTTTTTTAATAAAATGAATACCCACAGAGTATTATGTGGTTAATTTCACAAAATTACCGTAAATGTTAAAAAATGGTGCTGATAATAACTCTCATTAACGAGATGTTTTCTTTTAACTATATGATATTTGTCTTTTTTATTATTTGAATAAAGCTGGAAAGGAAAAGTGTGAAGTAATCGCAATGTTACCGGTAATTAAAGCCATGTGAATACGATATTTAAAAATGATAATACGCTGGAGGTAGCTCTGTTATTAAGGTGGTTAAATAGTTTTATAACTAACGTAATTAATTTGGTAATTAAAATTCACGGTATATTAAATACACGACATCAGGATTAAAAAACAGAACGAAAAATAAATCCGTCACCGAATTCAAAGTTTTTAATTTTTAGATTTGGAGTTTAATTATGACCAGCAACGAACGCATCCTCAGCCCGTTTACCTTGCCGAATGGCGCAGAACTGAAAAACCGTTTGTTAATGGCGCCAATGACCACCTGCACAGGTTATTTTGACGGGACAGTCAGCAGTGAACTGGTGGAATATTATCGCGCCCGCGCCGGAAGTATCGGCACCATTATTGTTGAATGCTGTTTTGTCGATGATCTCGGCCTGGCATTTCCGGGCGCTATCGGTATTGATAACGACGAGAAAATTGCCGGTTTGGCAAAAATTGCCTCGGCGATTAAAGCCGAAGGTTCAAAAGCAATTTTGCAGATTTACCACGGCGGTCGCATGGTCGAACCGAAGCTGATTGGCGGTCGTGCTCCGGTTGGTCCGAGCGCTATTGCCGCTCCGCGTGATGGCGCGGCAACCCCGGTTGCGCTGACCACCGCTGAAGTGGAAGGGATGATTGGCAAATTTGGTGACGCCGTGCGCCGCGCCATTCAGGCCGGGTTCGATGGTGTCGAAATTCACGGTGCCAATACCTACCTTATCCAGCAATTCTTCTCGCCAAACTCCAACCAGCGTGATGATGAGTGGGGCGGCAGCCGCGACAACCGCGCGAAGTTCCCGCTGGCCGTACTGGACATCACCCATAAAATGGCGCGTCAGTACGCCGACGACGCCTTTATTATCGGTTACCGTTTCTCGCCGGAAGAGCTGGAAGTGCCCGGCATCCGTTTTGATGACACCATGTTCCTGCTGGAAAAACTGGCGGCGCGCGGTGTTGATTACCTGCACTTTTCGCTGGGTGCGGCGCTGCGTCCTTCCATTAACGACACCAGCGATCCGACGCCACTGATTAAGAAATATTGTGCCATGCGTTCTGCAACGCTGGCGCAGGTGCCGGTGATGGGTGTTGGCGGTATCGTTAATGCCGCCGACGCTGAGCAGGGGCTGGATCACGGCTATGACCTGATTGCGGTAGGCCGTGCGTGCATCGCGTATCCGGACTGGACGGCGCGTATCGCCAACGGTGAAACCCTGGAGTTGTTCATTGATAGTACCCAGCGTGAAGCGCTGAATATTCCGGAACCTCTGTGGCGTTTCTCGTTGGTTGAAGCGATGATCCGCGACATGAGCATGGGCGCTTCGAAATTTAAGCCAGGTCTTTTTGCTGAAACGGTTCAGGACGACGCTAACGAGCTGGTTATCAATGTCAGCCTCGACACAGACCGCATCGTTGATATCGAACTCGCCTCAAGTACCGTTGATAGCGTTGAATTCACCAGTAGCTTTGAAGAGATCCGCGGCCGCATCCTGACGGCCAACAGCCCGCACGTTGACGCGATTTCAGGCGCAACCAGCCAGAGCGAAGCGGTGAAAAAAGCGGTATCAAAAGCGATGGTGAAATCCAGCAAAGCGTTGGCGGCGGAAGAGGGCAGTGACTCTCAGGAACCTAAACGCTATGACGTTGTGGTTGTCGGTAGCGGCGGCGCGGGTCTGGCGGCGGCAATTCAGGCGCACGACGAAGGTGCCAGCGTACTGATTGTCGAAAAAATGCCAACCATCGGCGGTAACACTATTAAAGCCTCTGCGGGCATGAACGCCGCGGAAACCCGCTTCCAGCGCGTAAAAGGCATTCAGGACAGCAAAGAGCTGTTCTACGCGGAAACCCTGAAAGGCGGCGGTAACAAAAACAATCCGGCGCTGCTGCGTCGCTTTGTGGAAAATGCGCCAGAAGCCATCGAATGGCTGGCTCGTCGCGGCATTATGCTTAACGACATCACCACCACTGGCGGGATGAGCATTGACCGTACGCACCGCCCGCGCGACGGATCGGCAGTCGGTGGCTACCTGATTAGCGGCCTGGTGCGTAATGTCACCAAACGCGGCATCGATGTAATGCTGGATACCTCAGTGGACGACATTCTGTTTGAGCAAGGTGAAGTGCGCGGCGTACGCCTGCTGACCGAAGAGCAGGAGAGTGTGGTGATCGAGGCGAAAAGTGTGATTGTGGCGACCGGTGGTTTCAGCGCCAACAGCGCAATGGTGGTGAAATACCGTCCGGATCTGGAAGGTTTTGTCACCACCAACCATAAAGGCGCGACCGGCGGCGGTATCGCACTGCTGGAACGTATTGGCGCGGGCACTGTGGATATGGGCGAAATTCAGATCCACCCGACCGTTGAACAGAATACCTCGTACCTGATTTCCGAATCGATTCGCGGCGGCGGTGCGATTCTCGTCAGCCAGCAGGGCAAACGCTTCTTTAACGAAATGTCGACCCGCGATAAAGTCTCGGCGGCAATCATCGCCCTGCCGGAACATTACGCTTACATCGTGTTTGATGAGCATGTCAGAGCGAAAAACAAAGCGGCAGACGAGTATATCGCGCGTGGCCTGGTTACCAGCGCCAGCTCGCCGCGTGAACTGGCGGATAAACTGGGTATCGATTACCACGCTTTCCTGGCCACGCTCGAACGCTACAACGGCTTTGTGGAAAAACAGCACGATGAGGACTTTGGTCGCACTACCGCACTGCGTGCACCGATCAATGAAGGCCCGTTCCACGCGATCCAGATTGCACCGGGTGTGCACCACACCATGGGCGGCGTGACCATCAACACTGAAACCGAAGTGTTGAACACAGAAAACCAGGTGATCGCGGGCGCTTATGCCGCCGGGGAAGTGGTTGGCGGCCTGCATGGCGGCAACCGTATCGGCGGGAACGCCGTGGCCGATATTATTATCTTCGGCTCACTGGCGGGACACCAGGCTGCAATGCGCGCCAAACGCTGCTAACCGCGTGCTACACTTCAGGCCTGCCACTGCACAGGCCTGCTCAATTTAGCCCATCAGGAGAGTGCGATGTCCGATAACCGTGTCTGGAGCTACTCTGCAACCCTTATGGGTTCTCCCATTCTGCTGAAACTCTTTGCCGATAACGAAGCGCTCGCCTCCCGCGTTTTTGGCCTTATCAAACGTTACGAAGATCTGCTGACGGTCAACCGCGCCCATTCACAGGTGATGGATATTAATCATGCCGCGGGACAGCATCCGGTGGCGGTCAGCCGTCCGGTGTATGAACTGATTAAATGCGCCAAAGCCGCCAGCATGGTGCAGGACAGCGCCTTTAACCTGGCGATTGGCCCGCTGGTGAAACTGTGGCGTATCGGTTTTAAAGGCGACGGCGTACCGCCAGCCGACGAGATAACCGCGCGGCTGCGCATTACCCGTCCGCAGGATGTGGTGCTGAATGATGCTGACAGCAGCGTGTTTCTCACCCAGCCGGGGATGGAGATCGATCTTGGCGCAATCGCCAAAGGCTTTATCGCCGATCGGGTGCGCGATTACCTGCATCAGCAGGATGTGCGCGACGGGTTGATTAACCTGGGGGGCAATGTGCAAACCCTGGGCACGCCGCAAGGTAGCTGGTCGATCGGGCTGAAAAAGCCTTTCTCGTCCGGCGATGCGCTGGTGGGGTCGATAGACGTGGTGAACCAATCGGTGGTGACATCCGGCACCTACGAGCGCTATTTCGAACAGGATGGGAAACGCTGGCACCATATTCTTGACCCGCGCAGTGGTTACCCGCTGGATAACGAACTCGACAGCGTGACGATCATTTCCCGCGATTCGCTCGACGGTGATATCTGGACCACGCTTATCTTCGGTCTCGGTGTGGAAAAAGGCTGCGCATTACTGAAACAGCGCGAGGATATTGAAGCGATTTTCGTCACCAAAAACCGCGACATTATCCTCTCTTCACAGCGTCAGTTCCGCTTTACGCCGTGCGACGACAGTTACCGGATCACTGACTGTACTGCTTAAGTAAGCTGTATTGGTCGGCGATCAACTGGTAGCGATACACCGGGCGACCGGTTGCACCGTAGTGAATGGTGGTGTAGAGAATATTGATTTGGGCAAGCCAAATCAGGTATTTACGGCACGACACGCGCGAAATATTCACGGCATTCGCCAGTTCATCGGTGGAAAACTCAATGCCCGGATGGGCGTCAATCCACTGGCAAATAGTGCGCAATGTTTGCGCGGTTAACCCTTTTGGCAGACGGCGCGTATCGGCGGCTTCCGGCGCGCCACCGTGTAACAGGCGGTCGACATCAGACTGCTCATAATAGGGGTGCGCACTCATCAGCTTGCGCTTTTCGCGCCACGAGGTCAGCGCTTCTTCGAAGCGCGGGAACTGGAAGGGTTTGATCAGATAATCCACCACCCCATAGTGCAGTGACGTCTGAATGGTTGCCGCATCGGCGGAGGAGGTGATCATAATGACATCAATCGCCCGGCCGCTGGCGCGAATGATGGGGAGTAGATCCAGCCCGCTGTCCTGCTGCATATAGACATCCAGCAGCACCAGATCAATATCCCGCTGCGGATCGTTAATCATCTCCTCGGCCTGGCGCAGCGTCGATGCCGTGCCGCAGCACTGAAAGCCGGCGATCTGCGCCACATACATGCGGTTCAGCTCGGCGACCATGGCATCATCGTCAACAATTAATACATTTATCACGCGTTCTTCCTTTCACTATCCCAGGGGAGATGGACAAAAAATTGGGTAAAGACACCGGGTTCAGACTCGACGGTGATCGTGCCGCCGAGTTCGGTGAGCTGCTGGCTGGCAAGAAACAGCCCAACGCCCCGGTTATCACCTTTCGTCGAGAATCCTTTGCGGAAAATGGCGTCGATATTGCCCGGCGCAATGCCCGGACCATCGTCGCTCACTTCGCCGGTCAGCCAGCCATCCTGATAATGCAGCAGGATACCCACTTCACCTTCCGGCTGACTACTCATGGCATCGAGCGCATTTTCGATGAGATTCCCCAGCACCGTCACCAGCACGGTAACTTGCTTCTCATTGGGGTTATCCGGCACCAGGCTCTCATCCGCCAGCGTCAGCGTAAAACCGCGCTCTTTCGCCCGGTTGATTTTGCCTAACAGGAAACCCGCCACCACCGGCGATTTAACCCGGTGCTGAATAGCGCCAATATCGGTTTGATAATTCTGCGCGGTTTGCAGCACGTACTCTTCAAGCTTGTCATAACTTTTCATGTTTAACAGGCCGAGAATAACATGCAGCTTGTTCATAAATTCGTGGGACGTGGTGCGCAACGCATCAACATAATTCACCATCCCGTCCAGCCGCTGGAGTAGCTGGCTGACTTCGGTTTTATCGCGGAAAGTGCTGATCGCGCCAATCACCACGCCCTGGCTGCGCACCGGCACGGTGTTGCTGAGCAGCAGCAGGCCGTTGCAACCGAGCTCGCGATCGTGGGTTGGCTCGCCGGTTTCCAGCACTTCGAGCAGGTCGGCGAGCAGAGGCCCGTGTCCGGCGGCACCGTCTGGTGCATTGGTCAGCAGCATCTGCCGTGCGGCATGGTTAAGCAGCGTTACGCGCCCGTCAGCATCGACGGCAATCACCCCTTCTTTCAGTGACTGTAACATCGCCTGGCGCTGCTTGAATTGCGCCGAGATCTCGTGCGGCTCAAGGCCAAGCAGAATGCGTTTCAGCACCCGCACCAGTTGCCAGGTACCGAGCGAGCCCACCAGCGCGCTAAACAGCAACGTCCACATCACCGCCCAGCGGCTGCGGCTGACCTGCTGATCGACCTTGCTCAGCGAGATCCCGACCACCACCACGCCAATTTGCTGGTTGGCGTCGTCATATACCGGTGTAAAAACGCGTAATGCCGGTGCCAGCACGCCGCGATTCACCGCGACATTTTCTTTGCCTTTCAGCGCCGGGTTTAGATCCTCGCCAATAAAGTGTTGCCCGATGATCCCGGCGTTCGGGTGCGAATAACGGATGCCGTGCATATTGGTGACGATGGCATACAGCAGATCGTTGCGGGCAGCGACCGCTTCCGTCAGCGGCTGGATCACGTTGCTGTCAGGCGGCAACAATAATCCACGCTTGATTTCAGGCGAATCAGCCAGCGTGCGCGCAACGGCCAGCGCCGTCTCTTTTACACCATCGCGCGTGGCATTACTGATTTGCCAGAACCACAGGGCAAAGGCCAGCAGCAACACCGAACCGATAACGCTGCATACCATTAGCGTCACGGTGGTACTGAGCTTCATAGGGCGTTTGCGTGGTTTTATCCGCTGCGCTAACTCTTTCATGCCAAACCCAATTATTCACATCAAGATAGTTATTATCACCGAAGGCGTAAAAATCTTAAAGCGGCGCGAGAAGTACAAAATGCGCGGCGTAGCCGTGAAGCGTGACCCCATTCGCAGGTAAGGCAGATAAATAACCTTATAGTGAGTGTGGAACCATTCAGAAGGAGCAGGGTATGAGCAGTAAGCCAAACGGTTCACTAGTGGAACGTCGCAACCGCCGCACGACCGACATCGACCGGCTCGCCACGCTGGATATGCTGACGCTCATCAATGAGGAAGATAAACAGGTTACCGACGCGGTAAGCGCCTGTTTGCCGGAGATCGCCCGGCTGGTGGATAACGCCAGCGCGACGCTGAATCGCGCCGGCAGGGTGGTGATCATCGGCGCCGGTGCGTCCGGGCAGGCGGCGATACAAACCGCACAAGGTTTTGCTCCCGATACACGTCATGGCGTTATTGGCTTGTTGGCCGGTGGCATCAATGCTAACGCGCAAGAGCGTGACGCGGCGGCGGCAAATTATGAACGCGGGGTTGCCGATTTACAGGCCATCAACTTTAGCCATGACGATATGCTGGTGGCGCTGTCGGTCAGTGGTAAAACGCCGTGGACATGGGGCGCGCTGCGCCACGCCTGGTCACTCGGCGCACGCATCGCGCTGGTTTGCCGGGGTCACGATAGCGAAGCCGCCCGGTTGGCGGATATCGTGCTGGCACCGGACAGCGGCGCGGAGGTGGTGAGTGGTTTTAGCGAACCGAAAGCGCGGCTTGCCCTGCAGCAAATCCTCAACATGCTGGCAACCGGTCTTGCTATCCGTACCGGGCGTGTTTATAGCAACCTGCGGGTGGATGTGCAGGCGACCAGTGTGCACTGGGCAGAGCGGCAAATCACGCTGGTGATGGCGGCGACGCAGTGCTCTCGCGAGCAAGCGAAAAGCGCGCTGGAGAGCTGCGACCAAAACTGCCGTACGGCGATATTAATGGTGCTGACCGGTCTGGATGCCTGGCGCGCGCGCGATCTGCTAACCGAGAATAACGATCATTTGCGAATTGCCTTACAGGAGGCGAAAACGCATTTTGCTGATGTCTGAATAATGATAAAAGCCCGCCAATAATTACGGTGGGCTTTTTTATTATGTATTGTGCGAACGTTTGATATTTCGAGTTTTTAAGATAAATCCCGCCACTATTAATTCCACATTATTTATGTCACTGCTTTTTTTAATTTAAAAAAGCGGCGAAATACTATTTATCGATATGAGCTGAATTGTGAATGATATTTTAAATTAACGTAAAAGTGCGTTAATATCTGTTTTCACAAATCACACCTGCTATGTAACCTTATAATTATGCCTGCAATGAAAAAGACAATTATCTCGCTCAGCGCCGTCGCGTTACTCGTCAGTTCAGTGACCAGCGCGTACGCGGAAGAGACGCAAAAAACGGACTTCCTGCTGATTGGCGGCGGCATCATGAGCGCCTCTCTGGGCACCTGGCTGCAGGAGCTGCAGCCGGAGTGGAAACAAGTGATGGTGGAAAAACTCGATGGCGTAGCGCTCGAGTCTTCTAACGGCTGGAATAATGCCGGCACCGGTCACTCGGCAAATATGGAACTTAATTACACGCCGCAGCGTCCGGATGGCTCTATTGATGTCAGCAAAGCGCTGGAAATTAATGAGCAGTTTATGATTTCCCGCCAGTTCTGGTCGGCACAGGTGAAGCGCGGTATTTTGAATAACCCGCACGCTTTTATTAATTCCACGCCGCACATGAGTTTCGTCTGGGGCGATAATGTGGATTATCTGGCAAAACGTTATGCCGCTTTGCAGCAAACGACCTTATTCCAGGGCATGAAATTCTCCACCGACCATCAGCAAATTAAACAGTGGGCACCGCTGGTGATGGAAGGGCGCGACCCGAACCAGAAAGTCGCCGCCACCTGGACGCCGGTCGGCACCGACGTTAACTACGGTGAAATTACCCGTCAGCTGGTTGGCAGCCTGAAAAAAAGCAGCAACTTCTCCCTGCAAACCTCTTCCGAAGTGACCGATTTCAAACGTAATGCCGATAACTCCTGGCATGTCACCATCAAAGACGTGAACAGCGGTAACGAGCACGCCATCGATGCGAAATATGTCTTTATCGGGGCCGGTGGCGGGGCGCTGAAGCTGCTGCAAAAAACCGGCATCCCGGAAGCGGATAACTACGCGGGCTTCCCGGTCGGCGGTTCCTTCCTGATGACGGAAAACCCGGCGATCACCAGCCAGCACCTGCAAAAAGTCTACGGTCAGGCGTCCGTGGGCGCGCCGCCGATGTCGGTACCGCATATTGATGCCCGCTTTATTGATGGCAAACGCGTGGTGCTGTTTGGGCCGTTCGCGACCTTCTCCACCAAATTCCTGAAAAACGGCTCCTTCTTTGACCTGCTGAGCACTACCACCACCAGCAATTTTATGCCGATGACCCACGTAGGGCTCGACAATTTCGACCTGGTGAAATACCTGATTGGTCAGGTCATGCTGAGCGATGAAGACCGCTTTGAAGCGCTGAAAGAGTACTATCCGCAGGCGCGTAAAGAGGACTGGAAACTGATCCAGGCCGGCCAGCGTGTGCAGATCATCAAGAAAGATGAAGACAAAGGTGGCGTGCTGAAGCTTGGCACCGAAGTGGTGGTCGATCAGCAGAAAACCATCTCTGCGCTGCTTGGCGCATCGCCGGGCGCGTCGACGGCTGCACCCATCACCCTGAATGTGCTGAAGAAGATGTTCCCGGAGCAGTTCAACTCGCCGCAGTGGCAGAGCAAAATCCGCGACATCGTGCCGAGCTACGGTCAGGAGATGAACGGTAACGTGGCGTTGACCCAGAAAGTGTGGGATGACACCGCCGCCACGCTGCAACTGGCGAAACCGCCGGTGATTGAGATGAACGATCAGAAAAACGCCCCGGCTGACAAACCGGCAGAGGCGAAAAGCGACGCTCCGGCTGACAAGCCGGCTGAAGCGAAAAGCGACGCCTCCCCACAGCACGATATGGCGCTGTAAATAAAACAGGGCGCACTCCGGTGCGCCCTTTCTCTTTTTGTCGGTTGCGACCGTTCCCGCCTGAATAAAACTCTGTTGTTATTCCCGTCGCGCATTTAACCGTTCGCTTGCCGTTTTTCGAGGCGGCGGTAGAGCGTGCTGCGCGATATCCCCAGTTTTTTGGCCGCCAGGCTCATGTTGCCCCGCGCTTCTGCAATCGCGCTCTGCTCATCTTGCGGGGCTGCCACCGCCAGCGTTGGCGGGGGCGAAGAGGCAATGTCAGGGGGAAGATCCGCAAGCGTAATGCAATCACCGTCTTCCGCCAGCGCCATCAATACCCGCAACTGGCTGAGTAACTGGCGCACATTTCCCGGCCACGGGCGACCCGCCAGCGTGGCGACCACCTCGGCGCTAAGAGTAAGGCCACGGCTGGCTGCGCCCAGCTCCTGCCACAGTTTTTGGATAAACCCATCAACGTTCTGCCACTCGCGCAACGGAGGAATGCGCAGATGAAACTCCTGAATCCGGTACAGCAGATCTTCGCGGAATGTCCCGGCCTGCACCCGAGCGGCGAGATCCTGATGGGTGGCACAAATTAGCGTGAAGTTGACGTCATACACACTGTTGGCACCCAGCGGCGTCACTTTCTTCTCCTGCAACACGCGCAGCAGGCGGGTTTGCAGCGCCAGCGGCATATCTCCAATCTCGTCAAGAAACAGAACGCCACCATCGGCTTCCCGGCACTTACCGATATAGCCTTTTGAGCTTGCGCCGGTAAACGCGCCGGGAACATAGCCAAACAGTTCGGACTCAATCAAATGCTCCGGGAGCGCCGCACAGTTAATGGCGACGAAATTTCCTGTGCGCCACTGGCTGCGGGCATATAGCTCGCGGGCCAGATACTCTTTTCCGCTGCCGGTTTCACCGGTCACGCACAAGGCAATCCCGGCATTAACAATGCGCAGTGCTTTCTCTTTTTCCCGCGCCAGTTGATCCTGCGCGAGGGCTGCGCCGCGCCCGATATAGCGCCGCGCAGGCAGTGTCTGACGCGCGTAGTAGCGCCGTGTATTACTGGCGTCGAGGGTGGTTTCGCCGACCTGTAAACCGGCCTCCGGGAAAAGTGTTTGTAAAGAGAGTTCGCCAAAATGCTGCGCCGTCAGCGAAAACTCATCCATCGCCAGCTTGTTCGCACCGAGCAATGTCTGATCGGCGAAAATCAGCAACAGCTCCTGCGCACTGCCGAGCACCGACGGATCGTGATGCAGACTCAGCAGCCAGCGGTCGGCGCCAAGCGCGCTGGTGGCCCACTCATGTTCTATTTGGCATACCGCGCGACGGATCAGCGCGGCGGCATCGCGGCGCGGTGCCTGGGCGGGTGTTGAGAGATCTAACACTCCGGCAATTTGTCCGTCCGGTCGGAAGACGGGGGACGCCGAGCAAAACAAGCCTGCGTTGCGGCTGAGGTAATGTTCGCCGCCGGAGACTTCACAATGGCGCTGCAATGCCAGCGCGGTCCCTATCGCGTTAGTGCCGCGCGCGTGTTCGCCCCACAGGTTGCCGGGTGCCAGCGCATAGCGCTGCGCTTTTTGCAGAAAGTCGCGGTTGCCGTGGGTTTCCAGCACCAGACCGGTAGCGTCGGACAGCACCATTATCGACGGATGACTGGCAAGCTCCGGGCGCAGTCGCGCCAGCAGCGGGGCGGCCAGATGGTTGACCCAACCGTTTTCCGCGCGGGCATCTTTCAGCATGGATGTCGCTACCCAGGGCTGGGCGTCATCATCGCGGGTCAACCCGTAGCTGCGACTACGCTGCCAGGAGTTTTCAAGCAGGCAGGGTAACCCGGCAGGAGCGAGGGACAAGGCGCGTGGCGGCATGTGACTCTCCATTAAATGAGATGTTACATTTGTGTAGCATAACAGTGTCCCGTATGTAGCGACGTGCGACACACTTCCCGCACCCTGTACCAGCCTTTTTTGTGTCATTTCATTCCGGCAAAAGTCTGGCTTTCAATTATTTCCTTGTTTTATCAGCATAAATGTACCTGCGACGGATCGTTTTCTACGACCTGGCATAAGAACTGCTTATGTCACTGTGTCCGCCACGATGCGCGACGCCTCACCTGTACCGATAATAAAAGAGGAACATCTTATGAAATATGTCCACCCTGGCCTTGATGGCGCGAAAGTCTCTTTTAAACAGCGTTATGGCAACTATATTGGCGGTGAATTTGTTGACCCGGTGGAAGGGCGTTGGTTTACCAACACCTCGCCGGTCACCGGACAGGTGATTGCCGAATTCCCGCGCTCAGACGCGGCGGATATTGAGAAGGCTCTGGACGCAGCGCATGCTGCCGCCGACGCCTGGGGAAAAACCAGCGTGCAGGATCGCGCCAATGTGCTGCTGGCCATTGCCGATCGCATCGAAGCCAACCTGGAAATGCTGGCATTAACAGAAACCTGGGATAACGGAAAACCGATCCGCGAAACCATGGGCGCGGATTTGCCGCTGGCTGTTGATCACTTCCGTTATTTCGCCGGTTGTATCCGCGCGCAGGAAGGGACAGCGGCAGAGATCGACAGCAATACGGTGGCTTACCACATCTATGAACCGCTGGGCGTGGTCGGGCAGATCATCCCGTGGAACTTCCCGCTGCTGATGGCGGCATGGAAACTGGCGCCGGCGCTGGCGGCGGGCAACTGCGTGGTACTGAAACCGGCTGAACAGACGCCGCTTGGCATCTGCGTATTGATGGAACTGATTGGCGATCTGCTACCCAAAGGCGTGCTGAATGTGGTGCACGGCTTCGGCACTGAAGCCGGTGAACCGCTGGCGCGCAGCAAACGCATCGAAAAAATCGCCTTTACCGGCTCCACGCCGATTGGCCGCCACATCCTTTCTTGTGCGGCGGAAAACATCATCCCCAGCACCGTCGAACTCGGCGGCAAATCACCCAATATCTACTTTGAAGATGTGATGAATGGTGATGAAGGCTTTATTGATAAAGCGGTGGAAGGCGTGGTGCTCGGCTTCTTCAACCAGGGTGAAGTGTGTACCTGCCCGTCGCGCGTGCTGGTGCAGGAATCGATCTATCCGCAGTTTGTCGAAAAAGTCATCGCCCGCATGGAGAACATCCGCAAAGGCGACCCGTTTGACACCGACACCATGATCGGCGCGCAGGCGTCACAAGAGCAGTACGACAAGATCCTCTCTTACATCTCGATTGCCCGCGACGAAGGCGGCGAAATCATTACCGGCGGCGCTCACGTGGAACACGGCGACGGGCTGCAAAACGGTTTCTATATCCAGCCGACATTGATTAAAGGCCATAACGGGATGCGCTGCTTCCAGGAAGAGATTTTTGGGCCGGTGCTGGGCATTACCACCTTTAAAGATGAAGCCGAAGCGCTGCGTATCGCCAACGACACCGAGTTTGGCCTCGGCGCCGGGGTGTGGACGCTGGATATCAATCGCGCATGGCGCATGGGGCGCGGCATTAAAGCGGGTCGCGTGTGGACAAACTGTTACCACCTCTACCCGGCACATGCGGCGTTTGGCGGTTACAAAAACTCGGGCGTCGGGCGTGAAACCCACAAACTGGCGCTGAGCCACTATCAGCAGATCAAAAACCTGCTGGTGAGTTACAGCGGTTCGCCGCTGGGGCTGTATTAATTATCTACATCAGGATGAGGCGATAATATGCAACTGAAAACCATGAAAGCCGCAGTGGTGAAAGCCTTTGGTCAGCCGCTGGTGATTGAAGAGGTGATGGTGCCGGCTGTTGAACCGGGCAAGATCCTCGTCAAAATTGAAGCGACCGGCGTGTGTCACACGGATTTACACGCCGCCGATGGCGACTGGCCGATTAAACCGAACCCGCCGTTTATCCCCGGCCACGAAGGTGTCGGCCATGTGGTGGCTGTCGGGCCGGGCGTGAAGCATGTGAAAGAGGGCGATCGTGTCGGTGTGCCGTGGCTCTACTCAACATGTGGTCACTGTGAACACTGCCTTGGCGGCTGGGAAACCCTGTGCCATTCGCAGCAAAACTCCGGCTATTCGGTAAACGGTACGTTTGCCGAATATTGCCTGGCCGATGCCAGCTATGTCGGGATTTTGCCGGATAAAGTCGATTTTCAGAGTATCGCGCCAATCCTCTGCGCCGGGGTGACAGTCTATAAAGGGCTGAAAATGACCGAAGCGCGCGCCGGAGAGTGGGTGGTGGTGTCGGGTATCGGTGGTCTGGGACACCTGGCGATCCAGTACGCGGTGGCGATGGGCATGAACGTGGCGGCGGTCGATATTGATGATGACAAGCTGGCGTTTGCCCGCCGTCTCGGTGCCTCGGTGGTGGTCAATGCGCGCCAGGAAGATCCGGGAACGCGTTTCCATAGCGAGTTTGGCGGTGCGCACGGCGTGCTGGTGACCGCGGTATCGCCAAAAGCGTTTGAGCAGGCAACAACCATGATGCGCCGTGGCGGCACCATGGTGCTCAACGGCTTACCACCGGGGAAATTCGACCTGTCGATTTTTGACATGGTGCTTGATGGCACCACGGTACGCGGTTCAATTGTCGGTACGCGTAAAGATCTGCAGGAAGCGCTGGATTTTGCCGGGCGCAACAAAGTCCATGCGGAAATCGCCGTGGAGCCGCTGGAGAATATCAACAGCATCTTTGAGCGGATGCGCGCCGGGAAAATCACCGGCAGGATCGTCGTTGATATGTCGAAGTAACAGAGTTAAACGGGGCAGCGATGCCCCGTTTCGCGTTTCAGTGCAGAGCATCCGCAAATTCTGCCAGCTGCTGGTTAAAACGGGCTGGCTCTTCCAGGAACGGGGCGTGCCCCGAATGGTCAAACCACACCGCGCTAATACGGGGATTCACGCTTCTGGCACGCGCCAGCGATGCGTGTGGCTCCACCAGCTGGTCATGCCTGCCGTAGATAAAGCGTACCGGGATTGTCGCTTTTCCCAGCCCCTGCTCAAGCGCAACTTTCATTGACGGTACGGCGCGTTGCATCTCCCAAGAGGCCATCGCCGCATTGGCTTGCAGGCGCGCAAACGTGACCGCGTCAGGCTGCTGGTAGAAGCAGAGCCGCAGAAACTCGCGCTCGCCATCCAGGTGGGTGGCTAAATCCGCCGAGGTCATCGCCTGATAGACTTGCGGGTGCGCTGGGATCTGATCGGGCGTTAACTCCACTACGGCGTCGACATACAGCGCACCAGACAGGGCTCTGTCACCAAACTGCGCCAGGTAGTGACTGATCACCGCGCCACCCAGCGACCAGCCGACCAGCAGCGGTTTTTTTGCATGGCTTGCGGCAATGACGGCGGCGACATCTTCCGCCCAGCGGCTTCCCTCGCGGTAGGCCTCTGCCTGCGTCGGTTTGGCCGACAGACCATGGCCGCGCATATCAAAACTGATTAAGCGAAAACGTTGCAAAGCCGGATCCTGACGCTGTTTTTCCCAGTTCAGGTGGCTGCCTAATAAGCCGTGAATAAAAATAATCGGCTTGCCTTGCGGCGCGCCGGACTCTTGTACCGCCAGTTCCACACCGTCCGCCGAGGTCACGGTGTACTGCTTGTCGCTGGCAAACAGCGAGGCGGAAAAGCTGAATAACAAAATAGCGAGATAACGGCCAGGGGATAACAGCATAAAATGTTCCTCCAGATGAATGTTCGCGGCTATCCTCAACCCTGACACTGGTGTCAGAGTCAAGCCATTTACCGGGAGGAAGAGAATGTTTTCAATTGGAGAACTCGCCCGACAAACGGGCATCAGCGTGCGCTCTATCCGCCATTATGATCGCCACGGTCTGCTGTGCAGCACGCGTGCCTGCAACGGTTATCGCTACTTTCCACCGCAGGCGCTCGGCCAGGTGAGGCAAATCCAGCAGTTAATCGCCACGGGGTTTAGCATTGCTGAAATTGCCGCTTTTCCTGCCTGTATGCGCAATGAAGAAGGGGCGACGATGTGCCCGCAAACGCGCGCGTTGCAGCGTAAACGGCTGGCGACGATTGAGGCGCAAATCGCCACCCTTGAACGCCGCCGCGCGCAACTGGTTGCCGCGCTGGGCGCGACAGAACAAAAAACGACGCCCTGAGGCGTCGTCATAATGTGCAGGGCGGAAGTCTCGCCGTTATAAACCGCGTTTGCCGATCAGGCTTGCCAGTTCAACCAGGCGATTTGAGAAGCCCCACTCGTTATCATACCAGGCGAGGATTTTCACCAGATTGCCGCCAATCACCAGCGTTGATAATCCGTCAATGATCGACGAGCGCGGGTCGCCCTGGTAATCGCTGGAAACCAGCGGTTCGTCACTGTAACCGAGAATACCTTTCAGCGGACCGGTCTCTGCGGCTTCGCGGAACGCGGCATTTACCTCTTCAACCGTAACATCACGTTTTAGCGTGACCGTCAGGTCAACAATCGACACCACCGGAACCGGCACGCGCAGAGAGTAGCCTGTCAACCGGCCGTCGAGTTCCGGGATCACTTTGCCGAGCGCTTTCGCCGCCCCGCTGGAGTAAGGCACAATCGACAGCGCCGCAGCACGCGCGCCGCGCAGATCTTTTTCCGGCTGGTCATGCAGCGCCTGGCTGTTGGTATAGGCGTGGGTGGTGTTCATCAGGCCATGTTCAATCCCGAAGCGCTGATGCAGCACTTGCGCGGCAGGAGCCAGTCCGTTGGTGGTACAACTGCCGTTGCTGACCACAAAATGGCGTTTGGGATCGTACTGGCTGTCGTTCACGCCCAGCACGATGGTTAAATCATCATTTTTACCGGGCGCGGAGATAATCACCCGTTTTGCGCCGCCGCGGCTGATATGCACTTCGGCTTTGTCGCGTTCGGTGAAGAAACCGGTGGCTTCAATCACCACTTCCACGCCAACATCGCGCCATGGAATGTTGCCCGGATCGCGTTCGCTGAACACACGCACCGCATTGCCATCGACGAACAACTGGCCTTCACCCGCTTCTACCGGAACGGGCAGGGTGCCGAGCAGAGAATCATGTTTCAGCAGATGAGCGAGGGTCTTGCTGTCTGTCAGATCGTTAATCGCCACGATCTGAATCTCCGGGTTGCCCAGCGCCGCGCGTAACACGTTGCGTCCAATCCTGCCAAAACCATTAATGCCGACCTTAACCATAATTGACTCCTTCCTGTGCGGTAACTAACTGCAGTTACTGTAGGCCGGTCATGGTTTGGCGTAAACGACAAAAAAGGATCACTTTACGCCAATTTTCGGCAGTGGAAGCGCTGACGGTAATCGCCTGGTGTCAGGTGTAACTGGCGTTCGAAAATGCGCCGCAGATTGATGCTGCTGCCGAAACCGGTGGCGGCGGCGATCTGCTCCAGGGTTTCACTGGTTTGCTCCAGCCGGCTACGTGCGGCGGCGAGCCGCGCTTCGGCCACATAGCGCGCGGGAGAAACACCGCTTTCACGGGTAAAGACGCGGGTGAAATTGCGCGGGCTCATCGCAACCTGTTCCGCCAGCCGCTCAACGGATAAATCCTCAGCCAGGTTGGCAAGGATCCAGTTTTGCAGTTCGCTGATTGGCCCGACGCCGCTGGCCTGCTGCAATTGATAGCGGCTGAACTGCAACTGACCGCCGGGGCGGCGCAGGTACATCACCATGTTCTGCGCGATATCCAGCGCCAGTGAGAAGCCATAATCATCTTCGACCAGCGCCAGCGTGAGATCGAAGCCGGAACTGACGCCGCCGGAGGTCCAGACTGGCCCGTCCTGAATATAGAGCGGACCGCCTTCAACGGTTACCGCGGGGTATTCTTTCTGCATGGTTTCCAGCAGCCGCCAGTGGGTGGTTGCGCGCCGTCCGTTAAGCAACCCACTTTGTGCCAGCAGCATCGCGCCACCGCAAATAGAAACGACCCGACGCGCGTGCGGCGCGGCAAGACGCAGCCAGTCCACCACGGCCGTACCTTCTTCGGCATCAGTACCGCGACCGGTTATCATGATGGTGTCCCATGACTGGCGCGGATCGATCTCCGGCAGGCGGTGATCGGCCAGCAGGTTCAGCCCGGACTGGCCATGGATCACCTGGTGAGGCTGGGTGGTGGCAACGGTAACGCGATAGCGCGGCTGCGCGGTCTCATCCGGATGCAGCTGGTTGGCCTGCATCAGAATGTCGGCAATACCGGCGGCTTCGAACAGCATGCCGCCATCAGGAACAATAATCAGGAATGTTTTCATGTCCTGAAACGTACGCCAATTACATTTTAAGTCAAGCCTGCGCTGAAGGGCGCGGATGACGGGCAATAAAAAACCCGGAGTCTCCGCTCCGGGCAAATCTAACAAGACACAAAATGTTATCGAATAACGCGGTGTGTGGGCGTTATTCGCTGGCCTGTTTACGGTTAGCCATCGTCGTGACCAGATATTCCTGCACGGGGTCGAGAGAAAGATCGGGTTGCGGCAGTTCAGCCTCATCATGGTTGCTGGCAGGTTGCCCGGCGACAAAGGGTTTTTGCTCCCGGGCGCGTTCAAACTCACTCAACACCTGCCAGCCGAGATCGTCACTGGCACGGTTGTTCATTAACACATTCCTTACGCGTTTCAGCTTTGGCAGCATCGTCGTCTCTCCATTAACAATAAACGCAGGTTATTTTTTCGCTTCAACGCCGGGCGCGCTGGAGCGGTCAAGGAATTGAGTTGTCACTTCCGGCACGTGCTGGAGCATCCACTCCGCCATTTCAATCTCTTGCGCCACAATTTTTTGCAGCACCTGCACGCCGTTAACATCGCCCAATTCTTCAGCCGTTCTAATCAATGAGGTGTAGCACGCAATTTCAAATTGCTCAAAGACATAGCCACCTATTGCGCCTTTAACCACCTCGTCGGAATTAAAGACACCGCCAACGGCTTGACCCATCGCCGCCATTTTACCCATGGTGTCTTTGAGGACCGATCGCGATATTCCGCATTGATCAATAAGCCCTTCAAGTAACACTATTTGTTCGCGGGTTTCGGCTAAATGACTTTCAATTTTGCTTTTCAACACAGGATAATTATCGATGCGTTTAGCCATTGCCTCCAGCATCGACTCTGCCTGTTTTTCCATCCCATGTGCGTCACGTAGCCAGTCGTGATAATTCTCTTCGCGTGTCATACGTTTACCTCAGGTGGAATTAACTCAATGACATTTATTCTACTTCCGCTTTGGAATTAATTTTGCTGGTCGCAATTTTGGTAAGCAAATTGTCGGTGGTTTTTTCCTCTTCCAGCGTTTGCGCCAGAAGATTTTTCGCTTTTTTATAGCCTAATTGATCGGCAAGGGTGCAAAGCGTACCGTAAGAGGCAATTTCATAATGTTCAACTTTTTGCGCAGCGGCAATTAACGCGGCGTCACGAATAGTGCCTTTTTCAGTGCTTTCAATCACCTCGTCGGCTTCTTCTACTAAACCTTCCATCGCATGACACTTCATGCGTTTTAACTTCAGGCCGCTTTCGGCTTCAAGCAGCTGATCGATGCGCTCTATCTGGCCTTGCGTCTCTTCCATGTGTTGTTTGAAGGCTTGCACCAGCTCGGGCGTAGAGGCTTCGCGTGCCAGTTTGGCTAACGCGCGGGCAAGCTGTTTTTCTGCGCTGTAAATGTCCGACAAACCGTGGATAAATAAATCGTTTAGCGTATTAATCTGCATAATTAAAGACCTTTAATTTCAGGTTAAAAATAGCGAGCCGTTGCCGGCTCGCCAGGAATAAAATAAATATATTGATGCGGTAAAAAATTAAATCAGAAATTAATCCCCTGATTTACGGCCGCCGCTGTGGCTATTCTGGCCGCCTTTTTTACCTGCTTCGGAAGCGCGCTGTGGATCATTTTTAAAATTACCACCGCTGTGTTGACCGCCTTTGCGGCCCGCTTCGGACGCTTTTTCACGATCTTCGGCGAAATTACCTGAGCCGCCACGATGTTCAGCCATAATATTTCTCCTGTTTCGTTGTTAAATATATGAACATGAATATTCGAAACCATGTTCACTGCGTTCAGGGATTAAAGTTAGTCGCTGTAGTGAAATAGTCAAACGTGAAAATTCCTATGCAAAAAAATACTCCTTTAGGTGTAGCTGCTGGTTATTTAAACAAAGCGGCATTGAGGATGTATCTTTAAAATAAGTCACTTAGCAAAAAGTAGATAGAAAACGAATATTACCTCTCGTTATTACCTACCTTTTTTCATGAGGTTTCTGGCATGAAAATGGCATTTATTGACATAAATTTACATTTGGCTTTGGTAAATCATCATGATTTCTTATGGTTTTAAGACAAGTCTCAAACAGGGATGCAGAATGTATCTTGCCGTTTGGCTCGCCGCTCACGCGGCAACTACTTTTAAATTTCATAACCGATACGTCACCCTGAACAGGAACGACTTTTTGCCAGTTCACTGAGCTGTCGAACCGGGGAGTGCGCGTACAGCGTTTTTTGGTGAGGAAGCAAGATGAGCCTGCAAAAATGTACCGTCCTGTACGACGGTAGGGCGCTGGTTGGCCCCGAAAATGTCCCGCTGATCGATTTTTTTGAAACCTGCAATATCACGCTACCCCATGTTTGCTACCATCCGGCGCTCGATCCGTTACAGACCTGCGATGTGTGCTGGGTCGAACAGGCGGGGAAGCTGGTGCGCGGCTGTACGCTGCGAAGCCATGACGGGCTGGTGATTAACTCGCTGGACAGCCAGGCGCGGGCGGCGCGCGAAGAGGGCATGGATCGTCTGCTGGCGAAACATGAACTTTATTGTACCGTGTGCGAACACAATACTGGCGACTGTACATTGCATAACACCATGGTGGATATGCACATTCCTATTCAGCGCTACCCGTATACGCGCAAGCCTTACGTTAAAGATCACTCCAACCCGTTTTACACCTACGATCCGGATCAATGCATATTATGCGGGCGCTGCGTGGACGCCTGTCAGAATGTGGAAGTCAACGAAACGCTGAGCATTGATTACACCATGGAGCATCCGCGCGTGCTGTGGGACGGGGGGAATCAAATTGCCGGTTCGAGCTGCGTTAGCTGCGGGCATTGTGTGACGGTCTGCCCGTGCAATGCACTGCTGGAAAAAAGCATGCAGCCGGATGCCGGGCCCTTTACCTCGATGCGCCAGTCGCTCAAACGTCCGCTGATTGATGTGATCAAAGTGCTGGAGAATTCCACCGGCGCCGAAATTATCTCCGGTATTTCGGTGATGGATACCGCGTTACGCCAGCAGGAGATTAAACGCACCAAAACCGTCTGCACCTATTGCGGCGTCGGATGCAGCTTTGAAATGTGGACCCGCGACCGCCAGCTTCTGAAAGTGCAGCCGGTGGTTGATGCGCCGGTAAATGGCATCTCCACCTGTGTTAAGGGCAAATTCGCGTGGGATTTCATTAACAGCCCGCAGCGCCTGACCACGCCGCTGATCCGCGAAAATGACCGTTTTCGCCCGGCAAGCTGGGAGGAAGCCTTAACCCTTGTCGCCAGCCGCTTATTACAGACCCGTGATCAGTACGGCCCGGACAGTATTGGTTTTATCGGCTCCAGCAAAGGCAGCAATGAGGAAGCGTATCTGACGCAAAAAATTGCCCGCGCCATTATTGGCACCAACAGCGTGGATAACTCATCGCGCTACTGCCAGAACCCGGCCACGGAAGGGCTGTTTCGCACGGTGGGCTATGGTGGCGATGCCGGGACAATTGACGATCTGCAACAGGCCGAACTGGTGATTATCGTCGGCAGCAACACGGCGGAAAACCATCCGGTGATCGCCTCACGCCTGAAAGCGGCAAAAAAACACCGCGGGCAAAAATGGCTGGTGGTCGACCCAAGACGCCACGAAATGGCAGAACGCGCCGACCTGCATTTACGCATTCATCCCGGCAGCGATCTGGTATGGGCATCGGCAATGGCGCGTTATATGTTTGACCACGGTTATGAAGATGCGGCATTCCTCGCGGAACGTGTCAACCAGCTTGACGCCTATCGCCAGTCGCTAACCCCATTTACGCTGGATTACGCCGCGCAAATCACCGGCATACAGGAAGAGACACTGCGCGAAGCGGCAGAGTTGATCGGCAAAGCGGGTAGCGTCTGCATTATGTGGGCGATGGGCATCACGCAGCACAGCCACGGCTCAGACACCAGCACCGCGTTATCCAACCTGTTACTGGTGACCGGCAACTATGGCAGACCCGGCACCGGCGGCTACCCGATGCGCGGACATAACAATGTGCAGGGTGCCAGTGACTTCGGCTGCCTGAAAAACTTCTACCCTGGCTACGAATCGGTCAGCGATCCACAGATCCGCGAAAAATGGGCCAAGGCCTGGGGCGTACCGGCTGAGCGCCTGTCGCTCAAGGTCGGGCAGGACAACTTTATGATGGTTGAACTGGCGCGTAAGGATGTGATCCGTGCCATGTACGTCATTGGCGAGGAAACCGCCTTTTCCGACGCGGACGCGGAAAATGTGCATCAGGGTTTTACCAATCTCGATTTTCTGGTGGTGCAGGATCTGTTTCTTAGCCGCACGGCGCAGTTTGCTGATGTGGTGTTGCCTGGCTGTCCGAGCGTGGAAAAAGAGGGGTCGTTTGTAAACACTGAGCGGCGAATTCAGCGCTTCTACCCGGTAATGGAGCCGCTTGGCGACAGCCGTCCGGACTGGTGGATCCTCACGCAACTGGCGGCCCGTATGGGCCATGACTGGGGCTATCAACATCCGCAGGAGATCATGGCGGAAGTGGCGGGCATTGCCGAAAGCTTTGCCGGTGTCAGCTATTCACGTCTTGAGGGCTGGAAATCGCAAATCTGGCCGGTCAACGCCGATGGCAGCAGCACACCGCTGCTTTATACCGAACGCTTTAAATCCCCCGACGGGCGCGCCACGCTTTATCCGCTGAGCTGGCAACCGCCCGCTGAAGAGGCGGATGCCGAATATGATTTGTTGCTCAACAATGGCCGGATGCTGGAGCATTTCCAGTCCACCAACCAGAGCGGGCAGGGCGGGCGCACCACCAGTCTTTCACCGGACTGGTTTGTGGAAATCAGCCCGCAGCTGGCGAACGCGCGCAGCTTGCAGGAAGGCGACTGGGTAAAACTTATCTCCCGGCGCGGAGAAGTTGAGGTGCCGGTGGTGGTGACCGATCGCGTTCAGGGGAAGGTGCTGTTCATCTCCATTCATCAGGGTAAAGATGGCATTAACCAACTCACTGGCGAACACCACGATCCGTCGGTCAATACACCCGCCTATAAAGAGCTGGCCGTGCGCCTGGAAACACTGGATCGCCCGCCGCTGCCCGACCCGCTACCGAAGCACAATTTCCGCCACGGTAAACGTACCCCGATTGACAAGGTGCCAGTGGAAGAGAAATGGCGGCGCGAAGATTACCGCGAACCGCCAGCAACCGAACCCCACCCGGAGAAATTCTGATGGCAAAAGCGATTGATTATCAGCCGGAACCGGCAAAGATTGGCCCCGATGCCCATGAAGAACTGGCGCGACTGCTGGAGTCGTTGCATCAGCATGGCGTGCTGCGCCTGGCAAATGATTTGGTAGGTGCCAATCAGGAGATCGCGCAGGTGCTGGTTAACGGCTTACAGCGCGAAGGCACGCTCAATGCGATACAGAATATCTCGGTGCTGCTGCTCGCGCTCTCCAGCATTCCTCCGGAGAAAATGTACAAACTGGCCTTTGGCCTGCGCGATATGGCCGATGCGCTAAGCCAGCCTGCCGGGGCGGGTGAGCATACTGCTCCGGGTCTGCAAGGGGCGTGGAAGATGCTGCAGGACGAGGATCTGTGGCATGCCCTGCAACCCCTGCTTACCGGGATGAAAGCCTTCGCGCGGCGCATGGAGCAACCGGTTGATAAGCCGATCTCCGCGTGGACCGGTAAACCCAGCGACGCATAATGAACGAGGAAACCGCACTGTTGCTGGCGCGCGGCCAGTTTGCTTTTACCATCGGCTTTCACATTGTGCTGGCGGCTTTTTCCATTGGTCTGGCGCATTTTTTGATGTTCCTTGAGGCGATGTGGCTCTGGCGCAAGCAGCGGCTCTGGCTGTCGCTGTGGCGCTACTGGAGCAAAATTTTTGCCCTTAACGTGGCAGTGGGCGTGGCCACCGGCGTGGTGATGGAGTTCGCTTTCGGGACGAACTGGAGCGGGCTTGCCAGCCGCGCGGGAGCAGTGCTCGGCCCGATGATGTATATGGAAGTGCTGGTCGCGTTCTTTCTTGAAGCGGGGTTTATGGGCGTGGTGCTTTTCGGCATGGGCAAAGTCCGGCCGTGGGTGCATTTTATGGCGACCTGTATTGTGGCGCTTGGTTCGCTGTTCAGCGCGTTTTGGATCCTTGCGGCCAACTCATGGATGCAAACGCCGGATGGCTTCACCGTGGCGGCCGATGGTCGCTTTGTGCCGGTCGACTGGTGGGCGGCAATTATCAACCCGTCATTTCCCTGGCGCATGGCACATATGGTGGTGGCGGCAATGTTGGGCACGGCGTGCCTGGTGGCGGCCTGCGGGGCGTGGCATCTGCTGCGCGAGGCGCGACATCCGGCGGCGCGCCAGATGTTCTCACTGGGGCTGTGGATGCTGGTGGTGATGGCACCGGTACAGATCGTGCTTGGCGATCTGCATGGCGAAAACACGCGCGACCATCAGCCGATAAAACTGGCGGCGATGGAAGGCGCGTGGGATCCACCGCCGCCGGGCGAAGGCGAGCCGCTGCGATTATTTGCGCTGCCGGACATGCAGCAGCGCCGCAATTTATACGAAGTCGCCATACCTGATATCGGTTCGCTCTACTTGCGGCACAATCTTGAAGGGCGCATTCATACGCTCAACCAGTACCCGGCGGAAGCGTTGCCGTGGGTGCCGGTGGTGTTCTGGTCGTTTCGCGTGATGGTCGGGCTTGGCATCGCCATGGCGGCTGCGGGCATGGCCGGGCTGGTGGTGCGCCTGCGGGGGCGTTTGTGGCGGGCACGCTGGTTACAACGCGTGATGGTGCTGCTGGCACCCGCCGGATTTATCGCCATGCTCGCAGGCTGGCTGGTGACGGAAGCGGGGCGTCAGCCCTGGACCGTTTACGGCTTGCTGCGCACCTCGCACAGTGTGGCGCCGGTTTCACCGGAACTGGTGCTGGGCTCGTTGCTGGCGACCGTGGTGGTTTATATCGCGCTTTTTGCGCTGGGGCTGTGGTTTTTGCTGAAGCTGATGTCGCGCTTACCGGCGAGGCATGAAAAGAGTGCCATGCCTGAGGTCGCCGAACGCACCGGGAAGGGGACGTGATATGCCGGATATTTTAGGTTTGCCCTGGCTTGATGCACTTTCTGCCGCTGCACTGGCGCTCAGTTTGCTGGTCTATGTTCTGCTTGATGGCACGGATTTGGGCACCGGCATCCTGTGCGCCTTTCAGCGCAGCCCGGAGTCGCGTCATATTATCAACCTCTCTTTACTGCCGGTCTGGGATGGCAACGAAACCTGGCTGGTGCTCACGGCGGGCGGCTTGCTGGGGCTTTTCCCGCTGGCGTACGGCATCATCCTCAGCGCGCTCTATATCCCGGTGTTTGTGATGTTGCTGGCGCTGGTGATGCGCGGCATGGCAATTGAGTACCGCCACTATGCGCCACGGCTGTTTGACCTGATGCTGGTGGCTGGTTCGCTACTGGCGGCGCTGGCGCAAGGGATTATTGTAGGCGCGCTGTTACAGGGAATTGCTACCGATGGGCGCCAGTTTACCGGCAGCGGTTTTGAGTGGCTGCGTCCTTTTCCACTCTATTGCGGCTTTGCGCTGGTCTGCGGATATAGTCTGATGGGGGCAGGGTGGATAATCTGGCGCTGTACCGGCGAGCTGGAAACGTGGGGGCGGCGGGTGATGCCGTGGCTCGCCATCGGCACCGGGTTGCTGCTGGCGGGGTTGCTGGTGTGGAGCGCGCAGTTGCACGAAACCTGGCGGCAGCATCTGTTTAACCCGTGGCTGTGGTTACCACTCTCGTTGGCGGCTGCACTGGCAGTTGCGTTGTTATGGCTGGGGCTGATATTGCGGCGGATATTTCTACCGCTGGCGGCGGTGCAGGTGATAGTCAGTTGTGCTTTTTGTGCGCTGGTGTTTACGCTTTTTCCCTGGATAGTGCCACCTGTTCTCAGCATTACGCAAACCGCCGCGCCACCGGCCACGCAGCGATTTCTGCTGGTGATGTTTGCGCTACTGGTGCCCGTAACGTTGCTTTATAACAGCTGGGTTTTTCGCATCTTTAGTGGAAAAATTGCAGGTTAGTTCGGCAAAACAGGCTATAAAGTAAAGGCGAGATTTACAGTAAGCAACAGCATGCGCGGAGACTTATCCATGGCTATAGCAAAAGCTTATAATTTAAAGCAGGCATATCAAATGATTAGCTCAGGTAAGCACCAGGAAGTTGAGCTGGCTTTTGATGTCGATGCGGATACGTTTTTTATGCTCTCGGCAAACTACGGCAACAGCGGGGCGAAGATTGCCCGTCACGATAACCATTTTGTGCTCAGGCTGGAGAAAGAAGCCGCTTCAGGTTGAACACACTCGGGTAGCATGTTTCACCAGTGGCACAGGAGTGCAGGCGACGGGCGTATTATTCGCCACCGACGCCGTGTCATCTCTGCGTTATATTTATCCCTTTTAATAGCCGCGAGCCCTACCACTGACTCTGTTTTTTCCGGCTTCCGGCTTGCGGCTTCATTTGTTGTTACCCTGATTTCGCGGCGGCGCACTTTGCCGCCACGCTAAAACTCGTTATCTACCCATTATTCCCGGCATTACGCCGGGTTTTTTTTCTCTGCGCGCAGCCCGTTGGCCAGCAAGCAAAACGCGTTAATAACTTTGGGTAACGTCTGTTGCGGGTTATCACTGGCGGCGACCCATAACGCGGCATTCAACGCCGCGCCGTTGAGCAAACGCGCGGCGGATTCCACATCCACCTCTTTCATCTCGCCGTTTGCCACCATGTCAGCAACGGCGATACGGGTGGCCTGCAGGCAGGCATTCTGGCTTGGCCAGCGCGAAGGATCGCCAAGAAACGCCGGGCCATCAAGCAACACAATGCGCTGGATTTCCGCATCGAGCGCCATTTCGATATAGGCGACACCTTCAGCCAGTAGCGCATCCCAGGCATTATCGGTGGCTTGCGCGCGCATCTTCGCGCGCTGCGCCATTTCGCCATCAACCTGCGCCACCACGGCGGCAAGTAAGCCCTGTTTATCGCCAAAGTTGTGATACAGCGCCCCGCGCGTTAAGCCCACGCTGGCTGTCAGTTCATCCATTGATGCCGCCGCGAAGCCTTTTTCGGCAAACGCCTTGCGTGCTGCGGCGATAAGTTTGGCGCGATTCTCTTCCATGGTTTGCGCGCGACGTTTTACGGCCATGTTGACTCCATTTTAAATACATCGCGTATGTGAATTGACATACGCAGTGTATGTGGATTAACTTCATATACGAAGTGTATCTCAAATTAACCAACAGAAGGTAACCCTATGATCCCACGCGAACCCGTTTTTCCCGCTCATCGCCATGCGTTGTATGAACAACATGGTTACTCTGCCGCGATACGCTCCGGCGATCTGCTGTTTGTTTCCGGTCAGGTTGGCAGCCGCGCCGATGGCAGCCCGGAGCCCGATTTCGCGGCACAGGTGCGTCTTGCGTTCGACAATCTCCAGGCCACGCTGGCGGCGGCGGGGTGTACTTTTGATGATCTGATTGATGTCACCACCTTTCATACGGACCCGGAAAATCAGTTCGCCACCATTATGCAAGTCAAACAGGCGCTTTTCCCGCAGCCGCCGTATCCCAACTGGACAGCCGTGGGCGTGAACTGGCTGGCGGGTTTTGATTTCGAAATTAAGGTGATTGCGCGGATTCCTGAACGCGCGGCATAAAAAAGCCTGCGACAGGTCGCAGGCTTGAGGATAAAGAGCGGGATTAGAGCAGATCGAAGCGATCGAGATTCATCACTTTTGTCCAGGCGGCAACAAAGTCGGTGACGAATTTCTGTTTACCGTCGGCGCTGGCGTAAACTTCCGCCAGCGCGCGCAGTACCGAGTTGGAGCCAAACACCAGGTCGGCGCGCGTGGCGGTGTATTTCACCTCACCGCTCTTGCGATCGCGGCCTTCAAACAGCTCTGATTTCTCGTCGGCGGCTTTCCATGCGGTGCGCATATCGAGCAGGTTAACGAAGAAATCGGTGCTCAGTACGCCCGGCTGGTCGGTAAAGACGCCGTGCTTACTGCCGTCATAGTTCGCACCCAGTACGCGCAGGCCGCCAACCAGCACGGTCATTTCCGGCGCGGTGAGCGTCAGTTGCTGCGCTTTATCAATCAGCAACGTTTCGGTGCTGATACCATCCCACACGCGGCGATAGTTGCGGAAGCCATCGGCCAGCGGCTCCATCAGTGCGAAAGAGTCCACATCGGTTTGATCCTGACGCGCATCGACACGCCCCGGCGTAAACGGCACATTAACCTGCACACCGGCCGCTGCCGCTGCTTTTTCAACGCCAACCACGCCCGCCAGCACAATCACATCCGCCAGCGAGGCTTTCGCCAGCGTTTTCTGAATACTTTGCAACGCGGGCAGGGCTTTCGCGGCGATAGCGTTCACTTCCCAGCCATTTTGCGGTGCCAGCGCCAGACGCGCGCCGTTCGCGCCGCCGCGTTTATCGCCGCCACGGAAGGTGGAGGCAGACGCCCAGGCGACTGAAATCAGTTCGCTCACCGACAAGCCGGATTCGGCAATCGCCGCTTTCAGATTAGCGATATCAGCACCGTTCGGCTGATGAACCGCCGCAGGCAGCGGATCCTGCCAAATCAGATCTTCTTTTGGCACTTCCGGGCCGATGTAGCGTGATTTTGGCCCCATATCGCGGTGGGTCAGTTTGAACCAGGCGCGGGCAAAGGCTTCATTAAACGCCTGTGGATCGTTGAGGAAACGGCGCGAAATCTTTTCAAATTCCGGGTCGAAACGCAGCGTCAAATCGGTTACCAGCATGGTGGGCTTGCGTTTTTTCGCCGGGTCGAACGGATCAGGGATAATTTCAGGGGCATCTTTCGCTTCAAACTGGATAGCACCCGCCGGGCTGCGGGTTTGCACCCACTCATATTTGAACAGGTTTTCGAAAAAGTAGTTGCTCCACTGGGTGGGTGTTTGCGTCCATGCCACTTCCAGACCGGAAGTGATGGCATCTGGGCCTGCACCGCTGCCGTAGCTGCTCATCCAGCCCAGACCCTGCGCTTCCAGCGGCGCGGCTTCCGGCTCTGGTCCGACATGGTTATCCGGCGTGGCGGCACCGTGAGTTTTGCCCAGCGTATGACCACCGGCGATCAGCGCGACGGTCTCTTCATCGTTCATGCCCATATTGCCGAAGGTGGCGCGAATGGCAGAGGCAGCCGAAACGGGCTCGCCGCTGGCGTTCGGGCCTTCCGGGTTAACGTAAATCAGCCCCATCTCGGTTGCGCCAATCGCGGCCTGCGCCAGGCTTTCCGGGTGACGGTGGCTTAGCCACTCTTTTTCATTACCCCAGTCGACATCCATATCCGGTTCCCAGACATCTTCACGCCCGGCACCAAAACCAAAAGTGCGGAAGCCGGCATTTTCCAGCGCCACGTTGCCCGCCAGAATAATCAGATCGCCCCAGGAAATTTTTTGACCATATTTTTGTTTCACCGGCCACAGCAGACGACGCGCTTTATCAAGGCTGACGTTATCCGGCCACGAGTTGAGCGGTGCAAAGCGCTGCTGGCCACGACCTGAACCCCCGCGACCATCGACGGTGCGATAGGTGCCGGCGCTGTGCCAGGCCATGCGAATAAACAGGCCGATATAGCTGCCCCAGTCTGCTGGCCACCACTCCTGGGAATCGGTCAGCACATTGCGGATATCAGCTTTGAGCGCGGAATAATCGAGCTTTTTGAACTCTTCGCGGTAGTTAAAATTTTCACCCAGCGGGTTAGAACGGTTGGAGTGTTGGTTTAGCAAATCTACGCGTAACTGGTTAGGCCACCAGTCGCGGTTACTGGTTACCGGGCCTGCACTTTTTTCGCTGCTTTTGTTATGAAAGGGGCATTTCTCGACGGATGACGAGAGGGATTGATCGTCTGACGTGCTCATATCGGGCTCCATTTGCTTGTGTTCTGTCGTTACGATATACACTGCTTCCTGATAAAGGTATTTGAATGAATCTACAGATTTGATAGCTAATACCTTTCTATAAAATGGTAAAAACTTGACGCAAATCGCTTAACTGCGCTACCCACTCCTAAACATTAGCAATTCCACCACTACCGTTACGGTTTTTTTCCTGGCGTAGCGCATTTTTTGTGACGACGTCACCACGGTACAGCAGGCGCTACCTGCAAGCGTATGGAACACAGGTGTGTATTCTCACTTTGAAATTAAACGCCAACGTTTTGGCGAAATATATCCATCCCCGCGCCTGGAATAATTTTCCGATGCTTTATCTGCGCAATATTAATTTAATCGGCCGAAACGGAATGGCTAATAAATCCGCTATGTAGCAACTGCATTTCGCTGCGTTTGCTCAATAAGAAAGAGATTACGGCAATGCATTTTTTGCCAGCGTGGGGGAAGGGTTGTGGATAATCTTATGTACAGAGCGACATTTTTTCTTTTTTACCGTTTCGCTAATAATGACGTAACGGCACATTATCACAATATAACTGGCCGAATACGCAGCATACGCTACCCTGATTATTCCACCTGACTTTAAGGAAAAAGATCAATGCGTCTGGCTTTACATCTTATTATTCCCCTGATGCTTGTTGGCTGTGGCGCCAATAATAGCGAACCGCAAACGGCTATACCTGGCGAGAAAACTTCCGGAAAAATGAAAACCCTCGAAACAGGCGCAGCGCTAATACAATCTCGCCCGCCAATTGAGGCAATAAGTGCTTACCTTGATGGCTTTCATTTTTATAACGGCGATCGACAAGGGCAAATGGAAGCCCATCATTATGTCACCGTGTTAAATAATGATGTCATGCAGGCGGTGATTTATGACGGTAATACCGCCAATGCACGGCTGATGGGCGTGGAATACATCATCAGTGAGCGACTTTTCAAAACGCTACCGCCCGAGGAGAAAAAACTCTGGCATAGCCACCGTTATGAAGTGAAATCCGGCTCGCTTATTGCGCCGGGTTTACCGGCCGTCGCCGAAAAAGCCTTGATGAGCAATATCGTGAATACCTACGGCAAGACCTGGCATACCTGGCACACTGAACGTGATCAGACGCTGCCGCTGGGCGTGCCCGCGCTAATGATGGGATTTACACAAGATGGGCAACTCGATCCGGCGCTGCTTGCTGACCGCGATCGCCGTTTTGGCGTGAGCACCCCGGCTATCAGGCAGCAGCGCGCAGATCTGCCAGCGCACCCGGTGGCACAGGGCGCGGATGCGTGGGAACAGGGGCAGGTAATTCAAATCAAGCCCGTTACGCTCTCTGAAAGTACACATGCACATAAATAACGCTCGCGGAGGGCAAACGTGATTATTCATCATCTTAATTGCGGCTGTATGTGCCCACTCGGCGGCGCGCTGTATGACGGTTTCAGCAAAGGTGTGCATGCGCATCTGGCGTGTCACTGCCTGCTGCTTGAAACACAACGCCACGGTCTGGTGCTGGTGGATACCGGCTTCGGCACCACCGATATGCGCCAGCCCCGGCGCAATATCCCGGCCTTTTTTCGCCTGTTGAACAACATCCAGCAGCGGGAAAACTTAACGGCGCTGGCCCAGGTTGAGGCGTTAGGGTTTAAGGCTGCAGATGTGCGGCATATTGTGTTGACCCATCTGGATTTTGATCACGCCGGCGGCCTGACCGATTTCCCGCAGGCGCAGATCCATCTCTTACAGCGCGAAATCGACACTGCGCAGCAGCGGCACAGCTGGCTTACACGCGAACGCTATCGTCCCGGCCAGTGGCAGGGCGTTTCGGGCTGGCAGGGGTATGCCGCCGAGGGCGAGAAGTGGTACGGCTTTGATGCCGTGACGGCCCTGCGTGGGTTGCCGCCGGAGATTTTGCTTATCCCGCTCGCTGGTCACACGCTGGGTCATGCCGGTATTGCCATTCAGCATCCCGCTGGCTGGCTACTGCACGGCGGCGACGCCTGGTTTTACCGGGGTGAAATCGGGGGGACGGAGCGCCACTGCACGCCGGGGCTGCGTTTTTATCAATGGATGATGGCGATGGATAACGCAGCCAGAAGGGTTAACCAGCAACGTCTGCGCGAGCTGGCGTTAACGCATGGCGAGGAGATCCGGCTGTTTTGTAGCCACGATGCGCAGGAGTTGCGTGCGTTACAACGCCGATAAAAAAAAAGCATCTGCAAGGCAGATGCTTTCGGGATGCTTATTTCGGCTGGGGTTCACCGCTACCGAGGTCGGCGCCGGTGAGGGGGTCCACAGTCGGATCGGATTTGGTGCGTTCGGCCATCGCTTTTACCAGCGCCAGTTGTTCCGGGCTGAGCGTCGTGGTGGCGGAGCCGTCACCGCCGTCCACCGCCGGTTGTGGATCGGCGACATAGTCAAAGTTCTCATCGCTGTTCCAGCTACCGCGCGGATCGTCACCTTCCGACATGTTGTAGTAGACGTTGGTGTACTGTTCGATTGGCGGTAATTTTCCTGGCGGGAAATTATTGCGAATCGAGTAGAGCGCTTTCTCAAAAGAGAGCATATGCGCGGCTTCACGGGTCATCAGGAAACCTAACGCGTCTTTTACCCCCGGATCGTCGGTGACATTGATTAGGCGCTCGTAAATAATTTTCGCGCGCGCTTCGGCGGCGATATTCGAACGCAAGTCGGCGGTCACTTCGCCAATCGTATCAATATAAGCGGCGGTCCACGGGACACCGGCGGAGTTAGTCAGCGCGGGGCCGCCGCCGTATAGCAGCGACGTAATATGGCTGTCGTTACCGTTTTCGGTTAACGAGCGATACAGCTCCGCCTCACTTTCGGTGCCTTCTGCCAGCTCGCCTTTTGCCCCTTTATTGAGCATGCCGACCAGCGAACCGATAATTTCCAGATGGCTGAGCTCTTCTGTCGCGATGTCCATCAACATCTCTTTGCGACCGGCGTCTTCATCACCCAGCCCCTGGGTGAAATAGCGGCATGCCGCAGCCAGTTCCCCTTGCGGGCCGCCAAACTGTTCAAGTAGCAGGTTGGCCAGCCCTGGATTCGGTTCACTGACGCGCACGGTGTATTGCAGTTGCTTTACATGACGAAACATTGCTTGCCTCCTGAAAAATAAAATTTATTATTTTTTAGCTTCCACGCCTTCCGCTGCGCTGCGCAGCAAAAATTGTTCTGTCACATCCGGAATATGATTGAGTGCCCATTCGGCCATTGCTTTTTCTTCCGCCAGGATCTGTTTGAAAATATCGATGCTGGCGCTGTCACCGGCTTTTTCAGCCGCGGCGATAAGCGAGGTATAACAGGCAATTTCAAATTGTTCGAAGACGTAGCTACTAATTGCGCCTTTAACGATTTCATCCGGTGCAAACATGCCACCAAATGATTGACCCATCGCCGCCATTTTGCTGGTGGCATCTTTCATTAACGAACGGTTAATATCGTTACGATCCATCACCGTTTCCAGCAATTTTATTTGCCCTTGCGTTTCCGTTAAATGTTGCTCAATTCGTGCGCGTAAATCGGGGTAATTATCGATGCGGCTGCTCATGGCATTAAGCATTGACTCAGCTTGTTTTTCCATGGCATGTGCATCGCGTAACCAGTCGTGATAATTTTCTTGAGGTGTCATATCTGATCCTTTCATGGTTGAGTGGATAAGCAAAATAGGGCACTGCCGCTGTTATCAGCAGTTATACGATTAATAAAAAATATCAGGGGAAGTTATGCGGCGTTTATTAACGCGAGATGAATTAAATAGACAAATATTAATCCTGATATCCTTCCTGCTTTATATTTACATGCCAGCATGTGTCGCTTGATATTAAATTTAGACACTGACCTCATTTAGTCAAACCGAGGCGTAAACAGGTTGGGTTGAATATATTTTTTGCTCGCCGTTTCGCTTGTTATTATTTTTTAAAAAATAAATTTTCATTAATATTAATAACTTAACGGCATGCACTTTCGTTTTCATTAATCACCTGTGTCACTATCACTCATTTTTGGCAGGTATGGCTGGCTTTTTCGTGGCCTTTTTTGACATTTCTTTACGTTTGGCAAGCGGCTACACGCGTGATATTCAGCAAGTTTAAGAACTATCTCAGTCCTCGCGCCCGCCGAAAGGGTTGCCGCCGAATGCACAGTTGAACCGCTCCATTCGCGGCGTTAAAAAAGAGAGTGATGCCTTACCTGACAGGTGCATGCGGCATATGCCCGTTTTTACTTTTCCATATGAGGATTATTGCTAACCAGAATGATGTTCAGGGCGCTGATGGCTCGTTACCCTGTTAGCCCACGAGGAGAACATCATGAAACAACTGGAAAATGCCCATGCCGCGACTTTCCGCGCAGTACGTTTTGTCCTGACGGACATGGACGAAACCCTGACATACCAGGGAAAACTGGCTGCAGCCACCTACCAGGCGCTGGAACAGTTACACCACGCGGGGATCAGCGTTATTCCTGTGACCGCCGCACCGGCTGGCTGGTGCGATCAAATGGCGCGAATGTGGCCGGTGGCGGGGGTGATTGGCGAAAACGGCGGGCTTTTTTATCGCCGTGCACAGGAGGGGATTGCGCGTCACTACTGGCAAGACGCGCAGGCGAAACTGACACCACAATTAGCGCATATTATTGACGACGTAAAACGCCAGGTTCCCACGGCCACGCTGGCTGATGACCAGCCCTTTCGATTGACCAGTATTGCTTTTTCCCGCACGGCGGATGACGAACAAAACGCCGCCATCATCAACTGCATGCGCAGTCATGGAGCCAGTGTCACGGTCAATAATCTCTGGCTGCTCGGCTGGCTGGGCGGTTACGACAAGCTGGTGATGGCGCGAAAAGTGCTGCGCGAACACTACAACCTCGACATCGATAGCGACCCTGACTCGGTACTTTATACCGGTGATTCACTCAATGATGCACCGATGTTTGCCTTTTTCCGCCATTCGGTAGGCGTCAGTACCGTGCTGGAGTGCCTTGATGCGCTGCCCCAGGCGCCTGCCTGGATCACGCGTGGGCCGGGTGGGGCCGGGTTTGTCGAAGCAGCGAATGCAGTGCTCGCTTCACGAGCCATAAAATCAACGCGTTAAGTTGATCTTCACCACCCGGAACACCATCACGCACTGACAAAACGTGCGCTTATCTTGACAATTCATTGACAGTTAACTGCCTGGTCAGTAATTTCATTTGTAATTACTGACCAGGCAAATATCATGACTAACGCTGCGGATATTCCCAACCCAAAACTGCACCTCGGTTTGTTGATTCATCTGGCAAACCAGTTCAAAGACCAGCTTATTAGCCAGTACTTTTCTGCTGCGGATATCACCGCTGCACAGTTCAAAGTATTGATAAGTATCTATAAAGGCTTCAATAGCCCGGTTGAAGTGAGCAAAAATCTGCTGATGGATGCCGGGGCGATGAGCCGCATGCTTGAGCGCATGGTCAAGCGCGATCTGATTGTGCGCACCACCAACCCGGAAGATAAACGCCAGGTCATTCTCGAACTGACCGACAAAGGGCGCGTGATTTGTGACCGATTTCAGAATGAGGCGCTGGCCTCGATTCTCAGTACGATGACCAGGCGTCTGACCGCCGACGAGTCGCGGCTGCTGGTTGAACTGCTGATAAAAATGTTGCCGGACGAGGCAACCCGCCCACATCGCTAAGCTGTCCTGAAAAGGTATCAAGATGCAAACTTCATCTGCACAACCCGAACGCGCGCCGAGCAAACGTAAGCGCAACTTCGCTATCCTGTTCGTTGTTTTGCTGCTTATCGCCGCAGGCTGTCTGGCCTGGTATCTGTTATATGCCCGTTACTACGAAAGCACTGACGATGCGTACGTCAACGCCAACCTGGTGACCTTAACGCCGCAAATCGGCGGGACGGTGACGCAGGTTTCCGTTGATGAAGGTGATTATGTCGAAAAAGGGCAGCCGCTGGTGTTACTGGATCCGAGTGACACCGAAATCGCCCTGCAACAGGCAGAAGCGAACCTGGCCAGCACTGTGCGCCAGGTGCGCGGCTTGTACAGCACGGTCGATAACTACCGTGCGCAGGTCGCGGCGAAACAAACCGCGTTGCAAACCGCGCAGAACGACTATGCGCGTCGGCAAAAAATCGCCACCAGCGGCGCGATTTCCGTTGAGGATTTAGCGCACTACCGTGATGCGGTCGCCACGGCGAAAAGCGATCTGGCGGCGGCGCAACAGGCGTTAAGCACTAACCTGGCGATGACCGATGACACGGTTATCGACAGCCATCCGGAAATCAAAAGCGCGATCGCCACGTTGCGCCAGCGTTACCTCGATAATGCGCGCAGCACCATTGTTGCGCCGGTAAGCGGCTTTGTCGCGAAACGCGCGGTACAACTGGGGATGCGCGTCGATTCCGGCACCACGCTGATGTCGATTGTGCCGCTGGATCAGGTGTGGGTGGACGCCAACTTTAAAGAGAGCCAGATGAATACCATGCGTCTGGGGCAGAAAGTGACGCTGACCGCCGATCTCTACGGTGACGATGTGGAGTACCACGGCACCATTGAGAGTCTGGGCATTGGCACCGGCAGTGCGTTTTCGCTGCTGCCGGCGCAAAACGCCAGCGGGAACTGGATCAAAATCATCCAGCGTTTGCCGGTGCGCATCACCCTTGATCCGCATGACATGCAGAAACATCCGCTGCGTGTGGGGCTGTCGATGTTTGCCCGCGTGAATATTCGTAACGCCGATGGCGATCTGCTGCCGCCCAAAACGGTTGCTGCGCCGCGCTTCACCACCGACGTTTACCAGAACGCACTGGAGAACGCCGATCAACTGGTGACGAAAATTCTTCATGACAACAGCCAGGCGGTAGCGTCCAGCGCCCGCTAAGAGAGACGTTATGCAAGATAAGTCGGCGTTTACGCCACCCAGCCTGTTGCTGGCGACGATTGCGCTGTCGCTGGCGACCTTTATGCAGGTGCTGGATACCACCATCGCGAACGTTGCGCTGCCGACCATCGCCGGTAACCTTGGCGTCAGTTCGGATCAGGGCACCTGGGTGATTACCTCGTTCGCGGTGTGCAATGCTATTGCGCTGCCGCTGACCGGCTGGTTTACCCGTCGCTTTGGTCAGCTCAAGCTGTTTGTTGGTTCGGTGGCGCTGTTCACTCTGACCTCGTTTCTGTGCGGGTTCGCCCACAGCATGACCGAGCTGATTATCTTCCGCGCGCTGCAGGGCTTTTTTGCCGGGCCGATGTTCCCGATGTGCCAGACGCTATTGTTGGTGATTTTCCCGACCAGCAAACGCAGTATGGCGCTGGCGTTGCTGTCGATGGTGACCGTGGTCGCACCGATTGTCGGGCCGATTACCGGCGGCTGGATCACCGACAATTACTCGTGGCCGTGGATCTTCTATATCAACGTACCGATTGGCATTTTCGCCGCCATCGTGGTCTGGACACAGCTGCGCGAGCGCGAAGAAACCACCTCTCATTCGCCGATCGATTACATCGGCATTGCGTTGCTGGTGCTCGGCGTGGGCCTGTTGCAGGTGGTGCTGGATAAAGGCAACGACATGGACTGGTTCAACGCCACGGAAATCATCGTTATGTCGGTACTTTCCGCCATTGCGCTGGCGTCGTTTGTTATCTGGGAACTGGGGGAGCAGCACCCGATTGTGAACCTGCGGCTGTTTAAAGATCGTAACTTCGCCATTGGCACCGCAACGCTGACGCTCGGTTACGCGGCCTTTTTCGCCATTAACATTATCCTGCCGCAGTGGCTGCAAACCCAGATGGGTTATACCGCCATCTGGGCCGGGCTTGCCGCCGCGCCGATGGGCTTTTTACCGCTGCTGTTAACACCGTTTATCGGTCGCTACGCCCATAAAGTGGATCTGCGCCTGCTGGCGTCGTTGTCGTTTCTGACCATGGGCGCATCCTGCCTTATCCGCGCGCAGTTTAATACCAGTGTCGATTTTCGCACCGTGGCGGAAGTGCAGATGTTTATGGGTATCGGCGTGGCGTTTTTCTTTATGCCGATCACCACCATTGTGCTGTCGAATCTGCACGGTGCCGAAGTGGCGGAAGGCTCCGGGCTGGCAACCTTTTTCCGCGTGCTGGGCGGCTCGTTTGCCTCGTCGCTCACCACCTGGATCTGGTCGCGCCGCGAGGTTTACCATCACGCTAACCTGACGGAAAGCGTCTCCGTGTATAACCCGGCGGCCACCGACTATCTGCATAAAATGGGCGGCGTGACGCAGCAACACCTGGCGGCGGTGGATAAAACCATTGAACAGCAGGCCTATATGCTGTCGACCATCGACTATTTCTGGCTGTTGGGCTGGGGATTTCTGGCGCTGGTGGTGGTGATTTGGTTTGCCCGCCCGCCGTTTGTACGTTCCGGTGCGCCGGACGCGCCGTCGGCGGGACACTAATAACAGAGATGGAATAACCTATGGCTCCGGTGTTACCAGGCAGTGATGGTCGTTTATTGCAGCATCGTTCTTTTGTTGCCTTCTGGCTGGCGCGAACCAGCTCCAGCTTCGGTTTTCAGATGTTATCTATCATCGTCGGCTGGCAAATTTACTCCCAGACACAGAGCGCGTTCTGGCTGGGGATGATTGGTCTGGTGCAGTTTATTCCCTCGTTAACGCTGGCGCTGCCTGCCGGACATATCGCCGACCAGTTTGACCGCCGTCGCGTGGTGCTGCTGGCGCAGATTCTCGAGTGGATGGCCATCGCCGCGCTGGCGTGGTTAACGTGGCAGGGCGATGCCAGCGTGTGGGTGATTCTGACGCTTATCTTTGTTATCTCTTGCGCCAAAACCATTGAGTCGCCATCGATGATTTCGATGTTGCCGGCGCTGGTGCCGCTCTCCATTTTACCGCGAGCAACAGCCGCGAATGCGGTTTCCGGCCAGGCGGCGCAGATTGTCGGCCCGGCGCTGGGCGGTTTTCTCTACGCGGCGGGGGCCGATGTGGTGTACAGCGTTACCGCCGGACTCTATCTGGTGTCGCTGTTGCTGGTGATGACCCTGCGGTATGAACAGGCGCAGCCGCCGCGCACGCCAGCGACGCTATCTTCGCTGTTTGCCGGCGTTGGGTTTATCCGCAACCGCCCGGATGTGCTGGGGGTGATTTCGCTCGATCTGTTTGCCGTACTGCTCGGCGGCGCGACCGCGCTGCTGCCCATTTTCGCCCATGATGTGCTGCATACCGGGCCGCTTGGTCTGGGCTTGCTGCGTAGTGCGCCAGCCGTTGGTGCGCTGCTGGTGGGCTTCTGGCTAAGCCATCGCGCATTGACGCGCAATGTCGGCATGATCATGTTTATGTGCGTGGCGGGGTTTGGCGTGGCGACGCTGGTATTCGCCTTCTCAAGCTGGATGTGGCTGTCGCTGCTGGCGCTGTTCGCGCTCGGCGGTTTCGACATGGTGAGCATGGTGATCCGCGGTTCGCTGGTGCAACTCGATACCCCAGACGAGATGCGCGGGCGGGTGAACGCGGTTAACTCCATTTTTATCAACACCTCTAACCAGCTCGGCGAATTTGAATCCGGTATGCTGGCGGCGTGGCTTGGCGCGGTGCCTGCGGCGGCGATTGGCGGTGTCGGCACGTTGATTGTGGTAGCCCTCTGGATGAAGTGGTTCCCCGGTTTGCGCCACCGCCAGCGGCTGGAAAGTGATATGGGGTAGGGTAATCAGCCCGGTTTACGCCGGGCTTTGTTCAGGGAAAATATTGCCTGGCAGAATGGTTAACCCTGAGCAGCCGCGGGTTCGTTCTCTTCGGCCGTGGCGGAGGGAAGATTCAGAAACGCCATTATCTTTTCTATATCCTCTTTAGAGAATGATTGCGTTTGCCGTATTATTGCTTCAATAAAATCTTCGGATGCATTAGTCATATATATTTTATTCGCCAACGCACGTCCCGGATTACGTTCATCAAAATCAAACAGTTTGTGAAGGGTGCTTTGAACTTTCTCCGGATCGTTTAAAGCTTCCAGGTTAGTGCTTATATTCCCGGAAATAACGGCCAGCCGCGCGGCAAGCGAAATAATTTCCTGGCGAACAGAGGAGGAGAGTTGTCGGGTATTGCTGAGAGATTTTTGGGCGTTATCAAGTTGAAATTGGGCTTTTGCAAGATCAGCTTCAAGCGCCAGCGTTTTTTTGAGCGTCTTTGTTCTGCCTGCATTGATACGATCCATAAACCATTGCCATGCGGCATTTGCGACGCAATCTGACCAGTTAACACCAATGCGTACAAAAGAGGAGAGTAAATTAACAACTAAATCCAGTACCGGCATGGCTACAGACATGCCAAAACCCACCACCAGCGGCCAGTAAAAATAGTTATGCGAGAAATGGTAAGCGCTGGTGATATTTTTAAGGAGGGTTTCTATTTTCTCATCCGACATGGCGATAAGTAATATGTGCTTCCAGTTAAACGCGACCAGTGAGCACAATAAATAGATATACACTGGCCCTTTTAATCGGCTGGAAATAATATTACTGGCGAAACCTGTTATCTGTTCCTTCAAACCTGAATCTGATGCTTTTTCCGTCACAATGCTCCCCTTATTAATATTATTTTCTGTGCGAACTGGCGAAGCGATTATAACCAGAGCTGATGATCTCCGCGATCATCAGGAGTAGTGGGGAGACAAAACGGTTTTCAGCAAACCGATAGCGACAGAGAAGCAAGGCTGAATTGAATGCCAGTCTCAGATGCTTTCTGCTTTGCCGCTATGGTGAGCGATAGCAAACCCCTGTTCCCGCCAGTGGGCAAGCTGCTGCGCCTGGCTGCGCGTGAGCGGTTTGCCGGTCCAGACAAACAGATGCTGGCCGGGAAAAAATTCCGGGTGAGGGGAGTCGAGCGGTTCGGCGAGGACATCAATGCGCCAGCCCTGCTGTGACAGGCGCCATGCTTCGAGCCATAGATGGGTGCGATCGTCATTTCCCCAGGCGATCAGCAGCGCCGTTTTCGCTGCCTGTTCACGCGCGGTGGCAATGCCTGACGCGGCGAACTCCACTAATACGCCGTCCAGCAGGCTTAACACCACACGTGCGGTATTTTTATCGCGGCTGAGCCGCTGGCGTACCGGCACCAGTATGTCGTCGATAAGCACATCCGCTGCGTGTGTCTGACACAAGGTGTGAAGGGTGGCGCGCAGCCGGGAGGGATTTACTTGTCGCAGCATCGACATCAACTCTTCCTGGAGTGACGCCCAGCTTGTTTGCCCGGCGAATTTGTTGTCGTCGAGCAAGGCTTTAACTTTGCTTACGGAAATGCCGTTATCGATCCAGCGCTTGATCTCCACAATGCGCTGAATGTCAGACTCATCGAACTGACGATGACCACCTTCACTGCGCTGCGGTTTTAACAGCCCATAGCGACGCTGCCAGGCGCGTAGTGTGACCGGGTTTATCCCGCAGCGTTCGGCAACCTCGCCGATACTATAAAAAGCCATAGCTCCCTCGTACTCTTTAACGCCAGTGTGCTCTTTTCACAGACTAAGTTAACTTTGCAAAGTTGTACAAATCCTTTTTTGTACAACTTCGCTGCACAGCTTATATCATCTCATCTCTTTTTTCTGGCCAGGCCACGGCCGGAATGCCGTTTACATCCGGGCGGGCGAAAAGGTGACCCTGGAACTGAGAAATGCCCGCCGATTCAAGCCACATCCACTCTTCCGCCTTTTCGACGCCGACGGCGGAAATAGCAATTTCCAGCGAGGTGCAGCATTTGATAATCGCCTGAACAATGGCCTGACGGGAGCCACTTTTGTGCACGTCCGCAATCAGGGCACGGTTGATTTTGATTCGGTCCGGCTGGAATTGCGTCAGCAATACCAGCCCGCCAAACCCGGCACCGAAGTGATCGATTGCCACACGAATACCGGCACCTTTCAGCATTTTTACCGCCTGCGTAAACGCATCAATGCATGCAAACACAGCGCTTTCGTTAAATTCCACGATGACCTGCTCAGGAACCAGCCCGTGCTCTTTAATCGCCTGCACAATAAATTCAGTGGCATCCGGCACCTTTACCAGCGTCATGGGCAGCAGATTTACCGAGAGTGTCTGCGCACCCAGCTTTAACGCCGCGGCCATCGCGAAGGCGACGCGCTTACTTTGTAAATCGGCGGTGTAAATATCATCCCCGGCCATATCGTCGAACCAGTCCTGCGGCGATCCGCCTACGCGGGTACGCAGCAGCGCTTCGACAGAGACAATCTGGCGGGCAAAGGGGTCAACAATAGGCTGGAAAGCAAAATGGCAGTCGGCACGGCTATCCGGGACGCCTGGCGGCAGGGTTATCGCGTTGCCATCGGCAATAAACTCCCAGGCATCGCCCGGTGGAATTTCGTAGTAGAACTCTTTCTCGCTGTCTTCGACGAAGGTCTGAAAGAACTGCAATGCGCGATCGCCGTAGGTCAGTTGGTATCGCGTTGTGCCTTTATCAAATACGGTCTGCAATACCGCTTCACGATCGTGATCGCGCAAGTCGAACAGCTCCATTCCGGTCTTACCGAAGCGCCTTGACGGCGCGTAGTCTCTGAGCACTTCGACCAGATTGTAATGGCGGTCATCGCCACAGATGTCCTGATAAATAGCCGTAACACTTTCTTCAGGCCCTTCAAGCAATTGAAAAAAATGGGTGCCATTAAATAGCAGGATCCCCGTCACGCTGGCCCGACCATTTTTGATATTGGCGGCTGCGACCATCTCTTCAAGCATCTTAAACGAGACATGGTCGTGCAGGTGGCTGCGGTAAATGATGGTGGTAAGCATAGGAGTTCCGGCGGGATATTTAGGAATATTTACCTTAGCAGAAGATTGCCAGGACGTTGTGCCGTTATTCCATTTATTTTCAAACAGTTCGCGTATGTCCGCAGGTGATTATGCAGAAATGTTAACAACTCAGCAGGCATCGATACAGGTAATTTGTACAAGGCTGTTGCGTTCGAGAGCTTTTGTTTTCGTGTTAAATTGATGATTTATATAAATTTATTGAGTGTTTCTATAGGGGGCTAATTATTTTGTACAATTTCTATGTACATATTAGCAATCTTTGTATAACTTTAATTGTACTTTCCTGACTCATGGATTTTAGAGGATTAACAGATGCAACAGAATGGTTTTCTTCCAAACACAGCGAATGCTGTTACTCGCTACTTTGATAAAGCCACGCTGCCAACGCAGCAAGAAACATTGGGACGCATTGCAGTCGAGATCCTGACCGAAGGCCGCAATCTGAACCGTAAGGCTATTTGTACGAAATTGTTGTCGCGGCTTGAAAAAGCATCTGGCCCGGAAGAGGAGAGCCACTATCACACGCTGATTGGTTTGCTGTTTGATCGTTAAGATGAAAAGACTAATCGCGATAAATGACCTGGTTATTTGAGTCAATTCTCACGGGGCGCCATAAGCTCTGGCAGAACGCTACCACGTGAGAATTGGCTTCATGCCGCAATTGCACTTCGGCAACGGGCGGCAACCCGAGATGCAGTTATGAACAGTAGTGAAATAGAGCAACTGACAGATGAACTTATCGGAGTGGCCGTGTTGTCACTCCTGAAAGACAACTCTCCTATCAGCACCCAGGCACTGATAGCCCGGCTGCGTTCGATGGAGAGCAGTGAGCCTGACAGCCAACGGCGCAAGATGCTGGGGCGCATTATTGCCGAAATCAGCAATAACACGCTGGGCGAAATGCGCCATGGCGCAGACGCGGTAGGCATGGAATGGAATGAGGATCGCAGGGATAACATTTATCCACTGTTTGGCAACAAGCAGCCGGGCAGTAGTAAAAAACACTGACTGAAGTGCTGAAAGAATGAACTCAACATGGGGTAATGAAATGAGCCAGGCTATGCTTGAAAGTTCTGATGGGTACGAAAATCTTACCGATCTTTCTCTCATGGAATATTTTCGCAGCGGTGGTGAAAAACTTGCAGAGGAATCCGCCATTCTTGGTGTCGCCATCAGACGCATAGTCGCAGCCGATGAACGTATAACCCATAAGGCGTTGATTCTTGAACTTATCCGGATGATCGAAAGCACGGATGATGTGGTACGAAGCGACATTATCCGCAATACGCTGGAAATTGTTGTACACCATACGACGGATGATATCTGACCTCAGGAACGAGGGATTATTGCCACCGTCCGCAAAAGCAGACGGTGGCAATAATCTGCCAATAGCGGTTTTTTGCCTTCCTTTATTGGCTTCTACTGGCTCCACTTGTTGAAAACACCCTTTGCCAACACCTGCCACACCAGGGTTTTTTTACGCTTGCCTGCCGACGTAGTGATTTGCCGCAATCTGAAAAGTGGCACTATTCTCTGTGCACTGTTTCGTAACGGCATCGCTGCGCCTGGTGGCGACAAAGGGCAATAATGTCAGGTTTTAAGCTCATCCCACTTGCCAGAAAGCTTGCCGTTGGGCTGCTTGTGCTCGGCATCGTTTTTTTTATTGGCCGCGTTTATCAGTCGGAAAAAGGCCCTTCATTGCAGTCATGGCACCGCTGGTCTGCTGATGAAATGTCTGCCGAAGCGATCGACCACGCCCGTTTCGCCGACTATCTTGCGCACGAAGACACGCTTTTCCGCGACATGAAAACGCAGCTCACGGATGCGCTTAGCGACGATGAGAAAACACCGCTTAACCGGTTTTACGCGCAAAACCGGGTTTACCCCGCCGGTTTTCAACCCAACTGGAACCGCTCTCAGGTATTGATGCCGCAAGGCACTATTCGCGGCGCGGCGGTGTTGCTGCACGGGCTGACGGATTCGCCCTACAGCATGCGTTACCTGGCGCAGGCCTGGCAGCAGCAGGGATTTGTGGTGGTGGTGCCGCGCATGCCGGGGCACGGCACAGCACCGGGCGCGCTGGCGAAAGTGGATCGCGACCAATGGCTGGCGACCACGCGACTGGCTGTGCGGGAAGCCACAAGGCTTGCGGGATCGTCCGTACCGCTGCATCTTGTCGGCTACTCGAACGGAGGCGCGCTGGCCATGCAGTATGCGCTGGATAGCCTTGGCAACAGCGCGCTGCGCCGACCACAACAGATCATTCTGTTATCGCCGATGATCGGCGTCCCGTCCTATGCGCGTTTTGCCGGGCTCGCTGGCTGGCCCGCGGCGTTTCCGGCGTTTGCCAAAGCGGCGTGGCTGAATGTGGTGCCAGAATTCAACCCGTATAAATACAATTCGTTTCCGGTTAACGCCGCCCGACAATCATGGTTGCTAACGCAGGCGTTGCAGCAGCAGATCCAGCAGGCCGCGCGCAGCGGACAGATAAAAGACTTACCGCCGGTGCTGACGTTCCAGTCGGTAATGGATTCCACGGTCAGTACCCGCGCGGTGGTCGACGCGCTGTACCGCTATCTGCCGCAAAACGGCAGCGAGTTAGTGCTGTTTGATATCAACCAGGCGGCCAATGCCGGTGCGCTGTTTCGCCCGTCAGCCTCGCTGGCGGTGAATACGCTGTTGCCTGCGCCGCCACGTCGCTACACCGCAACCGTCATTACCAATGCCGCCGCCGACAGCGTTGACACGGTTGCCCGCATGACGCCCGCGCAGGCGGTGCAGGAGACGCAGGAGGCGTTACACATTGCCTGGCCGCCGGGGATGTTTTCGCTGTCGCACATTGCGCTGCCGTTTCCACTGAATGACTCCCTGTACGGCCTCTATCCGGCGCAGAATAATCAATACGGCATAAGCCTCGGCGCCATTTCGCTACGCGGCGAAACCAATACGCTGGCGGTGAGTCTTGATACGCTGATGCGCGCCAGTTCCAACCCGTTTTTCCCGTGGATGATGGCGCAGATAAACCAGCGCATTGCGTGCAGCGATAAACGCGATATCCCGGCGTGCCTCAATGCTTCTCGCCAGTCGCCAGCCGTCAGGGACGCAGAATAATGCGCCCCAGCACGCGGTTTTCCTCTGCGTAGCGGTGGGCTTGCACCACCTCTTGCAGGGAAAACTCTCTGTCGATGATCACGCTGAATTTGTTATCCCTGACATCCATCAGCAGCGTGTCGATTGAATCTCGTGCTTGCTGGTGGGCAAGTTCACGCCCCCAGAAAAGCCCGCTAATCGTTTGATTAGCTTGCTGTAATGCCGCCAGATCGGCGCGGGCATTTCCCCCGGCGTTACCGGCCAGTACCACGGTTCCCCATTCGCGCAGGCAGGCGATGGATTGTTCCAGCGTCGAGCCGACCAGATCGAGAACGCCGTCCACGCCGGCTGCGTTTGTCAGCCGTTTCACCTCGGCGACAATATCCTGCTGGCGGTAATCCAGTGCGACATCAAGTCCGAGCGTTGTCAGTTGGCTTACGCGGGCATCACCGGAAAGCGTGGCGAGCACACGCGCGCCCTGCGCCTTCGCAAGCTGAATGGCGGCAACCCCAACGCCACCCGCGCCGCCCTGGATAAGCACGCTATCGCCTGCTTTGATCTTTAAGCGTGAAGAGAGCGCCCAGGCAGCCGTGCCAAAACTCACCGGGATAACCGACGCGGAAACAACATCCAGCCCGTCGGGAATGACCCATGACCATTGCGCGGGTGCAACGCGGTACTGGGCATGAGAACCCGCGAGCGCGAGCGTCGCCACACGTTGTCCCGGGTGGCGATCTGTTACCTGCGCACCGACTTCAATAATCGTGCCCGCAGCGGAATAACCAGGAATCCCACCTTGCTCGCCGGGGAAGGCCGTGGCGCGATTAATCACATCGCCGCCCTCAAGCGCGATGGCTTCTACGCGGATCAGCACATCGTTCGGACCACAAACAGGTTCGGGGACGTCGGAATAACGTAAAACCTCCGGTTTTCCCGGCTGAAAATAGCGTGCGGCTTTCATCGTTGTCTCCTGTTTTTATCTGCGGGTGAGCATGACAACGCCGCAAGCTCAGCGACGCTACGTCTGCGTATGATGGTTCGCGGCGACGTTCAGCGCTGTTCCTGTTTTCGCCGCAGGGTGAGTAATGGCGTGACTGAAATACCGTGCACCAGCACGCTTAGCGTCACGATGGTGATGGCGATATCGGTTATCGCTCCCGCGTTCTGAAGGCCATGCGTCCAGGCGTAGGCGATATAGTTAAGACTGCCGATCCCGCGAATGCCCAGCCAGCCAAGACTTAACCGATGCAGCACGGATTCACCCGAACGCCAGGTCAGCAACCAGACGGCGAGGGGGCGAATGATGATAAACACGGTGAAGGCCAGCAGCAGCGCGCTGGCATCCCAGTGGCGTGACAGTGTCACACCAAGCACGATCACCAGCCCGGCCGCCAGCAACCGCTCAACGGTATCGCCAAAGGAGAGCGCATCGCCCACCACCAGACCGACGGATTTGATCGGGTTATGCTCTTCAAGCCCGTGCCGGGTATGCGGATTCACCTGCATCTCGGCGGGCAGGTCGTGATCGTCCTCGCTGGTGTGGCGTTTTTGTACGCTCATCTCGGCGCTACGCAGGCCGATACCGGCAGCGAACGCCGCGAGAAAACCGGACGCGCTGAGCATCATCGCCAGCGAAAAACTCAGGCAAATCAGCGCTAACGCAATAAAATCGCTGGGTGCCACTTCCCCCTGCGCGTGGCGTGAGCGTGTGGCGACCAGGCCAATTAAGCGTCCGAGAACAAAACCGATACCCAGCCCGCCGATCAGCGCCCAGAGCAGATCGACGCTCAACCAGTGAAACCATTCCCCGGCGCTGATTGTGCCACCGGCTTTTTGCCAGAGCAGCGCCAGCATCAAAAAGGGCAGCGCGGTGCCATCATTGAGACCCGCTTCACTGGAGAGCGCGATCCTGAGGCGGTCATCATCCTGTGCATCGTTGATAGCCACCAGGCTTGCCAGCACCGGATCGGTAGGGGCGAGAATAGCCGCCAGCGCCAGCGATAACGGCCATGAAAGATCGGCCATAAAATGGGCGGCGAGCATAATCCCGGCAATGGTCAGCAACATAGCGGGCAGCGCCAGCATGATGCCCATTCGCCAGTAAGGCGAGGTAAGCGGCAGGCGGATTTTTAGCCCGGTGATAAAAAGCGACGCCGCCATCGCCATTTCCGTTATCCGGCTGGTAAGCGGGGCGTGGCGAACAATATCAATGCCAATCAGCCCCAGCATCCACGGCCCGCAGGCAATACCCACCAGCAGATAGAGGCCAAAAATGGGCACCGGGACACGGCTTATCCAGCCGTAAGAGAGAGACATAAACAACAACAAACAACCCGCCGCAGCGGTCCAGGCCAGATATTCCATACTACTCCCAAGCAAAATCATCTTCTTAACAGGTATAGCTGCTACCAAAAGATGTGCCAGCAGCGTGCTCCCTAATGCCAGCACGCCGCGCCTGGCGAACGGCGTGCTGGTAACGCATGGGACATTACGCGTGCGGGTTGCACGCCCGTTTACTCCGGTACGTTGCCTTCTCCTTGCTGCGATGGCCATTTCCAGTTCTGCACTTCAGGCAAGTCTTCGCCATATTCGCGAACATACAGATGGTGCGCGGCAATTTTTTGCGCCAGATCCTCCAGGATGTCATCCGCTTTGCCCTGTAACGACGGCACGCGCAAAATCGCCTCCTGCGCCAGGTGAAAACGATCCAGTTCATTGAGCACGGTCATATCAAATGGCGTAGTGGTGGTGCCTTCTTCCATAAAGCCATGCACGTGAAAATGGCGGTGGTTGTTGCGCTGATAAGTGAGGCGGTGAATCAGACTCGGGTAGCCGTGGAAGGCAAAAATCACCGGCTTATCGGCAGTAAACACCGCCTCGAAGGCCTCTTCGCTCAGGCCATGCGGATGCTGATCCTGGGTTTGCAGCGCCATGAGATCCACGACGTTCACCACCTGAACACGCAGCTCCGGCAGGTAATGACGCAGCAGGTCGACCGCAGCGAGGGTTTCCATGGTCGGCACGTCGCCCGCGCAGGCCATCACCACATCCGGAGTTTCGTTCTGCTGCACGTTTCCGGCCCACGGCCAGATCCCCATCCCTGCGGCGCAGTGTTTTGCCGCGTCGTCGAGGTTTAACCACTGAGGCGCAGGCTGTTTCCCGGCGACGATGACATTAATGCGATCCCAGGTTTTCAGGCAGTGGTCGGCGACACACAGCAGGGTATTGGCATCCGGCGGCAGGTAGATGCGCACAATATCCGCTTTTTTATTGGCGACATGATCGATAAAACCGGGGTCCTGATGGCTGTAACCATTGTGATCCTGGCGCCAGACATGCGAGGAGAGCAGGTAGTTGAGCGACGATATCGGCGCGCGCCAGGGCAGGTTGCGCGTCACTTTCAGCCACTTCGCATGCTGGTTAAACATCGAGTCGACAATATGAATAAACGCCTCATAACAGTTGAACAGCCCGTGACGCCCGGTCAGCAAATAGCCCTCAAGCCAGCCCTGGCATTGATGTTCGCTCAGGATCTCCATCACCCGGCCATCGCGCGCCAGTTGCTCATCATAGGGTTTAAGCGGCTCCTGCCAGGTGCGATTCGTTACGTCGAATACTTTACTCAACCGGTTGGAGGCCGTTTCGTCGGGGCCAAACAGCCGGAAATTATCGCGGTTGTGTTCGAAAATACCGGCCAGATAGGCACCCAGCGCGGCGGTGGATTCGGCCTGCGTTTCGCCCGGGGAGGTCACTTCGACGGCGTAGTGATGCAGGTCCGGCGTCACCAGCTCCCGGCGTAAACGACCACCGTTGGTCCACGGCGACGCGCCCATGCGTTTGTCGCCGACCGGAGCCAGTACCTGTAGTTCTGTTTTGAGTTGTCCCGATGCATCGAAAAGATCGTCTGGCTGATAGCTGCGCATCCACTGTTCCAGCAGTTGCCGGTGCTCATCGTTTTCACGGCATGATGAAACCGGAACCTGGTGCGCGCGCCAGAAATCCTCCACTTTTTTGCCATCGACGGTTTGCGGGCCTGTCCAGCCTTTGGGGCTGCGCAGAATGATCAGTGGCCAGCGCGGCACGGTGGTCTGCGCCTCGCCACTGCGCGCCTGCTGCTGATAGTCACGGATGCTGTTCAGCGCCTGTTCCAGCGTTTGTGCCATCAGGCGGTGCATCCTGGCGGGTTCATGGCCGCTGACAAACAGCGGTTCGTAGCCGTAGCCGCGAAAGAGCTGTTGTAAATCATCATCGCTGGTGCGCCCGAGAAGCGTCGGGTTGGCAATTTTGTACCCGTTCAGGTGCAGGATCGGTAGTACCGCGCCGTCGCGGGCGGCGTTGAGAAATTTTATGCCGTGCCAGCTCGAGGCCAGCGGGCCGGTTTCCGCTTCGCCATCGCCAATCACGCAGGCGGCAATCAGGGATGGGTTATCGAACACCGCGCCAAACGCATGAGCAAGTGAGTAACCCAGCTCGCCGCCTTCATTAATCGAACCGGGTGTTTCGGGCGCGGCGTGGCTGGGGATGCCGCCGGGGAAAGAAAACTGGCGGAACAGCTTCTTCATGCCGTCGGCGTTCTGGCTTATCTGCGGGTAGATTTCGCTGTAGCTCCCCTCAAGCCAGGTGTTGGCCACCATGCCTGGCCCGCCATGGCCGGGGCCGCAGATATAAATCATATCGAGATCGCGCTGGCGTATGGCGCGGTTGAGATGAACATAGATAAAATTCAGCCCCGGCGTGGTACCCCAGTGGCCCAGCAGGCGCGGTTTGATATGTTCCGGCCTGAGCGGCTCGCGCAGTAGCGGGTTATCCATCAGGTAGATTTGCCCGACAGAGAGATAATTGGCCGCGCGCCAGTAGCGATCAAGCAGCTGAATTTCGTGGTCAGAGAGAGACGATATCTGTGTCATGCTTTCCTCGCGTCGTCAGAAGGTAAACCAGGCGTTGCCCTTGCAGGCGAACAAATTTCCCTTTAAGCCTGGCACACCGTGTTTTCTGATGACGAAATGAACAGCATCACGCTCCCTTTTTCGTGCAAAACCGGACGATCAACCGGGGCCTTCACTGCCTGCGGCCAGCAGCGGAACCACCACATCGCTGATGGGCGTGGCGATGCCATGCGTGCGACCATAGCGCTGCACCACACCATTACGGATATCCCACTCAAGCGGGCGATTCGCCTGGCGGTCGGCGAGAATTGAGGTCCCCAAATCCGCCGGCGCACGGTGAAAACCGTCCACAATCTCCCGGGCAACGTTATCGCTGAGCACCGCGCCTTCCGCCCGCGCAACCGTCAGGCATTCACGCAAGTACACCAGTGCCAGCGCGGTGATATCCTCGCGTGTGAACATGCCGGCGCGGCGATTGGCGAGCACCATCAGGCCAGCGACCGCATTCTGCAACAGCTTGCGCCAGGCGATCGACGTAAAATCCGCCGACAATTCAACCGCACAGCGTGTGTCGCTGAGCGCTTTCACCACCCGTTCTGCCTGCGGCATGTCCGGCAGCGTCAGGCGCGGTCTGGCGCGCAGCCAGACAGAGGCATCCGGCTCACGCTGCGCCGGGAACCAGACGACGGACGGCAGCACGCTTGCGCCGTTGACCAGTGGCGCGAGCTGGTTTTTTTGCTCGACGCCATTTTGCAGCGCGCACACAACGGTGTTTTCATCGCATAACGTCGCCAGCCAGGCGGCGCTCTGCGCAACCTGCGTGGTTTTCACCGCCACAAACACCAGATCGAACGGCTTATGCAGCGCTGCCGGATCGCTCAATACCGGGCCGGGCACCACAATTTCCCCCTCATCGTGGCGCAGAATCAACTGCGGGTGCGCGGTACGTCCGCATAAAACGGGCGCGCGGCCCACTTCGTGCAGCGCCGCCGCGATAGTCGTGCCGATAGCCCCCGGGCCAAGCAGCGCAATTGTCGGAAAATCAGACATGGTGAGTTCTCCTGATGTGGTTAACCAATCATTACCGTGCCGGTCGCGATCACCGTACACGCCAGCACTTTTCTTAGCGTTAACGTCTCGCCGAGAAACAGATAACCCAGTAGTGCCGCAAACAGAACGCTGGTTTCACGCAGCGCTGAAACTGCCCCCATTGGCGCGGTCGCCATCGCATAAATAATGATGCCGTAAGCCAGCAGCGAAACCAGCCCGCCGGCGGCGGCAGGCAATACATCGGGACGCCAGCGCAGTAAACTTTTTGCACCGCGAAGCCCGATATAGAGCGCGGGCATCAGCGCGCCCCATAACGCACTCATCCACACGGTATAGGCGATGGCATTACCCGCGATGCGCACGCCAATGCCATCCACCACGCTATAAGCGGCGATAAACGCGCCAGTGACCAGCGAATATGTCAGACCCGGTAGCGCCAGGCGACGGCGTTGCAGGGCAAGCAGCAGAATACCGCCGGAAATCAACCCAATGCCAGCCAGCGCGTTCACGGCCATTTTTTCCCCGGCAAACAGAGCCGCCGCCAGGGTCACCATCAGCGGTGAAGCACCGCGCGCAATCGGGTAGGTTTGCCCGAAATCGCCGCTCTGATAACTGCGTACCAGAGACAGGTTATAACCGACATGCAGCACCGCTGACAGCAGCGCATATTTCCAGCTGGCATAAGCCGGCAAGGGTAAAAACGGCGCCACGACAATGCAGGTGAGGGCTATCGTCGCGCACATGATGGTCATGGACCATAAGCGATCCGTGCCGCCGCGTAACAGCGTATTCCAGCTGGCATGCAGCAGGGCGGCGAATAACGTCAGCAAAACAAGGTAAGTGGGCATGTATCGATGCTAATCAGCACATGCCCGGATGAAAAGTGAAGTGTCATCACACCAGCATGAACAAATACTCATGCTTAGCGATAGTTACGCTGTGCCTGTTGTGATTCTGCCAACAGCCAGCTGCGGAAAGTCACAATGTGCGGCTGTGTTTCGATCCCCTGCGGGCAGACAAAATAATAGGCGGCCGGCGACGGGAAAGGCACGTCAAAAAGCCGCACCAGCGAGCCATCGGCGATCTCCTTTTCAACGTGCCCACTGCGCGCCAGCGCAATTCCCTGGCCCAGTAACGCCGCTTCGATGGTCATATTGGTATCGGCGAAACGCACGTTCTCATGCAGCACATCGGTATTAACGCCGACCTGCTTAAACCAGGCGTCCCATTTGGGAACCAGATCGGCGCCATCGCGCGTCAGCAGCGGGTAACGCAGCAGTTCGGCAGGTTCATCCGGCGTGCCAAAACGCTGCAAAAGTGCCGGGCTGGCAACCGGGAAAAGCTGCTCGCGGAACATAAATTCTGTATGCAGCGCCGGATAATTCCCGTGACCAAAGCGGATCGCCACATCGGCATCGGTGCTGGCGAAGTTAATGGCCTGATCGGTGCTTTCCAGCGTCACCAGAATTTCCGGGTGTAAGCGCGCCAGATCCGGCAAGCGTGGGAGCAACCATTTCAGCGCAAAAGAGTAAGTGGTGTTGACGCGCAGCCGCACCCGGCCTTTTTGCTCGCGCAAATCCGCCAGCGTGGTTTCCAGTTTGCTGAAAAATTCACGCACCAGCGGGGCGAGCGCGGCACCGGCTGGCGTCAGGCTGAGGGTTTTGCCGCGCTGAAACAGCGGTAATCCCCAGATGTCCTCGAGATTTTTTAGCTGATGGCTGACGGCACTTTGCGTTATACACAGCTCTGCCGCCGCCGCGGTAAAGGTGGTGTGGCGGGTTGCCACTTCAAAGGCGCGCAGTGTCGCTGTGGGGGGAAGATCACGCATCTTACGTTTCCTGTTAATGAGCTAATGCTCATAACACCCTATGCCGAAACCGTGGGGAAAGCTACGCGAACAGAACAGTAAGCTGCCACCATTCAGAGCAGGGTAACGGTGCTGTCTAACCAGTCCGGAAGATGTTGCCGATACCAGGCGAGATAGCGCTGAAGATCGGTTTTCTGCCGCTCAGCAAGCAGCGTGACCACTTCGGTGACAATCCACGCTTTGGCGAGGGCAATCTCCCGGCCGAGTTCGCGCGGTGTTGCATGATCCGCAATACGACAATAGCGCCCGGCAAGCGCCTGAAAAGCGTGTGTGGTGCCCATCCCTTTTATCAGCGGCGCGAGGTCAATCGCCGGGCTTCCCGTGGAAAATCGTTCCCAGTCGAAGAGCACCAGCTCGCCGTTATCCCGTCGTCCCCAGTTACCCGCATTGCTGTCGCCGGAAATTAACCCCGGATGGCGAAAGAGCACCTCGCTGGATTGCTGAAAACGGCGCAGTTGTTGCGAAGCCGGTTCCGGCAACGCCAGCAGCGCCAGCGATTTTTCCAGCGCGGAAACTGACCAGCTGTGCGGGTGATAGCGCCATGACGCCTCTGGCGCAACGCGATGCAAGCGAGCCAGCATCGCTAACACCTCATCACCTGCCACGGCATCCTGCGAAACCGGGTGGGGAATATACTCAAGCCTTACTAACTGTCGCGCCGGATCGGCGAATAACAGCCCTGGCGAGGCAATCTTTGCCGCGTTGAGCCGGTGCGCCGCATGTTGATAGAAAGCATATTCAACCTCACTGACGGGATATTTCTCAATGACGCGCTGGCCATGCTCATCAACAAAAAGCGCCACGTTCGCAGCCCCCATTTTTGATAAATCCTGAGCTGTCATCCCTTATTCCTTGCGCGCTGGTCGAGCGTTTCAGTGTAGCCTGGAGGGTGGCGACGCGAAGAGCGGTTTATTCCTGCGTCGCCTGCTCCTGCGCAAGCAGGCGATATTGTCTTGGCGTTAACTGATACTGTTCGCGAAACGCGCGGCAGAATGTCGATTGCTGCTGGTAACCCAGGTGCAGCGCAATATCCGTAATAGAGCGATGCGTTTCGCTCAGCAACGCTTTCGCAATCACCATGCGCCGGTAGCGGATATACATCCCAGGCGACATGCCGGCGATTTGTTTAAAACCGCGCTGGAAATGCCAGGCGGAGTAACCGGATTTTTTCGCTAACACGCCAAGCGGTAAGGGCTCGGCAATATTGCGCTCTATCCACTGGAGAATATCCTGGATGGTTAAGCTCATCAGATATAACGAGGACTTTTTTCTCATTTCAATTCCCGCTGTTAATGCGCGGCGTTTGGGGAAGTTATCTCTGTTTCCTCCCCGAACGCAAAAGCGTCATTCTGTTTACGGGCAGATAACCTGTTTCCGCCCGTCAGGTTATCCGCATCAGCAATCTTCAATAATTAAGTAGACGGCATTAAGCGGCCCGTGGACGCCGACGACTTTAATCAGCTCAATATCGGCCGTCGAACTTGGTCCGGCGATAAGATTGATACACGAGGGAAGCGTTTCGCCTTCCTGCACCCGCTGGCGCAAAACGTGCGCCAGTTGTGTGACACCATACAGCAACCTGCTCTTATAGATAACGAACAGGGTGGTGGTGGGCAGCAGGCTGATAGCACGCCCCTGTGACGGGGAGGAAAAGAGCACCACACCGCCGGTTTCGCACAGACCATATTCGGCGTAGACCACGCCAATGCTGGCTTGTGCGGCGCGACGCAGATTCTCTTCTCCGCCCGATGACGCCCAGCAATGTGCTGGAAACCTGTTCTGCAAATGCGCGGTGATCCCGACGTTTGCCAGCCGGGCGTCGCCGCTAATCAGCAGCGGACCGCCGCCGTACTGGTTACAGATCCGTTCGGCAAGCTGGGGAATTTGCGCCAGCGGAGCCACTTCGCAGTGGGCCTGCATAACTGTGGTCGCATATTCGATAAAACTGTCGCAGGGGTGCTGCTGGATCTGTCCGGCATAGCGGCTTGTCAGCGGAGCGTGTCCGGCAAACTCCAGCGGCGGCGGTATCTGACGCGGTTCGCGACCGAGCCGTCCGGCAATTTTTTGCATAAACGCATCGCGGTTTTCCATCAGGCTTGCTCCCCGTTTTTATGCTGTTTTTGGTGTTTTTTAAACCAACTGCGGAAACTCTCGCCATCGGCAGCGGGCAGATCGCGGGCCTCCGTCCACTTGCCGATGGCTGAGATCGTAAAGGGCATCTTGCCGTTGCGGATCATCAGTTGGGCGGCGCGTGCCCCAGCGACCATGCCTACTTTCCACAGCCGGGGGTGACGGTTGGCGTAATTGAACAGATGAACGGTGTGTCTTTCTATGGCGGGCGTTCTTCCGCTTTCCGCCAGCGTGCGGCGGTGTTCAAGGATCAGTGACGACAGCGGAATGCGCACCGGGCAGACATCATCGCAGGCGGTACATAACGAGCAGGCGTAGGGCAGGTTTTTGAAATCATCATAACCGCCGAGCAACGGCGTAAGCACCGCGCCAACCGGGCCGGGATAGATTGAGCCGTAACCGTGTCCGCCGATATGACGGTAGGCCGGGCAGGTATTCATGCAGGCACCGCAGCGGATGCAGCGCAGGATGTCCTGGAAAGGCGAGCCCAGCACCTGCGAGCGGCCATTGTCGACAATAACCAGATGGAACGATTCCGGCCCGTCGCTCTCCATGCTGCCTTTCGCGCCGGTAAGCCAGGTGTTATATCCCGTAAGACGGGCGCCAACCGCGCTGCGCGCCAGCATGGTGAGGATGACGTCCAGCTCGGCGAATGTCGGCACCACGCGCTCCATGCCCATCACGGCGATATGCGTTTTCGGCACGGTGGTACAAAGCCGGGCATTGCCTTCATTGCTCACCAGACTGAGCGTGCCGGTTTCCGCGACTGCAAAGTTGCAGCCGGTAATGCCGATGTCGGCGCTGAGAAAATCCTCGCGGATCTTCTGGCGAATAAAACGCGTCATGGCTTCCGGCGTTTCGGGGCCGTTATAACCCAGCTTTTCGCGCAACACCTGCTGAATTTGATGGCGATCCCGATGAATGGCCGGTACCACCACGTGTGAGGGGGCATCTTTGGCGAGTTGCAGAATATACTCGCCCAGATCCGTTTCCACGACCTCAATGCCAGCCGCTTCAAGCGCGGCGTTCATGCCGATCTCTTCGGTGACCATCGACTTCGATTTAACGATTTTGCGCGCCCGTTTTTCCCCGGCAACCTGCAAAATATAGCGGGTGGCATCTTCATGCGTATCGGCGAAAAAGACGTGACCGCCGTTAGCGCGGATCTTTTCGCTTAACTGGTAAAGATAGGCATCCAGATTGTCGAGAACATGGGCACGAATTTCAGCGGCGTGCGAGCGCCAGTCGGGCCAGTTTTCCAGTTCATCGACCATTTTCTGCCGGTTGATACCGATCCGATCCTGCGCGTTCGCCACGGCGTGGCGCATTACCGGATCGTCAATTTGCTGCTGTACCCGGTCATAAAAAGGAACATTGCTGGTTTTTAGCGACATAGTGTTTCCTTAGCGGCTCATCAGCACATCAGCGATATGCAGCACACGCACGTTCTGGCCTTCACGCTGTAAACGCCCGCCGATATTCAGCAGGCAACTGGCATCCGCGCCAATCAGGTAATCCGGCCTGGCTTGCATGATATGCGCGACCTTTTCTTTCACCATCTCGCCGGAAATTTCGGCCATTTTGACCGAAAAGGTGCCGCCAAATCCGCAGCAGGTTTCCTGGGCGCCAAACGGTACAATTTCCAGATCACGCACTTCGCGCAGCAGTATTAGCGGTTCATCACGTACCCCGAGCTTACGAAACAGGCTGCATGAGGGGTGATAGACCGCCCGTCCTGGCAGGCGCGCGCCGACGTCGGTTACGCCAAGCTGGTTAACGATAAAGGAGGTCAGATCAACCATGCGGCTGGCAACCTTCGCGGCGCGCATCGCCCACTCAGGTTCATCGACCAGCCAGTCCCCATAGTGGCGGATCGCGTTCATGCAGGAACCGGCAGGCGAGATAATCGGGTAGTCGTTGATTTCCAGCGCCGCAATTTGCGCTTTCATACCCGGCAAGGCGTCACGAATGTAGCCGCTATTAATTGCCGGTTGACCGCAGCAGCCCTGTTTTTCAGGAAACTGCACATGGCAGCCTAACTGTTCGAGTAGCAGGACACTGTTTCGCGCCATGCGCGATTTAAGTGCGTCCCCAATGCAGGTAACAAAAAAATTTACGTTCATATTATTTAGCTTCCAGCGAAGATAACGGCATAACGTTATTTTTCATTTCAGGCAGGCGGCGAGGGCGTTTGCGCTTACCTGTTTACGCGTCTCTTTAGCGCGCCACGCGCAGCCCGCCGGTGACGCCGCGGCTTAATACGATCTGCCAGAGCTGGATATTTCTGGCGCGAAATGCGCCCGCGCAGGCGGTGAGGTAATAATTAAACATGCGATGAAATTGCGTGGAGTAATTGCCCGCTATTTGCGGCCAGGCCTGATTAAAACGGCGATGCCAGGCCATTAATGTTTTGTCGTAATCGGCACCGAAATTATGCACATCTTCGATAACAAAATAGGGCTCGCTGGCTTCGGTAATCTGTTTTAAGGAGGGCAGGCAGCCATTCGGGAAAATGTATTTATTGATCCAGGGATCGACATTATGCAGGGTTTTATTCGACCCGATGGAGTGCAGTAAAAACAGACCATCTGGCTTCAGGCAGCGATCGACGGCGTTAAAGTAGGTCGCATAGTTTTTCGGCCCGACATGTTCGAACATGCCGACGGAGACGATGCGGTCATAGCGTTTATCCAGATCGCGGTAATCCTGCAACAGGATGCGAATATCCAGCCCCTCGCTGTGGCTTTCGGCGTAGGCTTTTTGCTCTGCCGAAATGGTGATGCCTTCAACGCTGACACCATAATGGCGCGCCGCGTATTGCGCTAAACCGCCCCAGCCGCAGCCAATATCCAGCAGCGTCATGCCTGGTTTAAGCTGCAGTTTTTCACAGATCAGCGCGAGCTTATCCTCCTGCGCCGCGCAGAGTTCATCGGCGTTTTTCCAGTAACCGCAGGAGTACTGCATATGGGGATCGAGCATGCGGCTAAACAGATCGTTACCCAGATCGTAATGCACTTCGCCCACTTGCCAGGCGCGGCGACGGGACTGAGGGTTGATGATGCGCGCCGCGGCAATGCGCATCAGGTCGGCCAAACGCGCCGGGCGCTGCTCATCAAGCCTGGCGCGCAATAGCTTGTCAAAAAACGCATCGAGCTGTTTGCAATCCCACCAGCCCTCCATATAACTTTCACCGAGCCCGAGTGAACCCTGCTGCAACACGCGCCTGAAAAAACGCGCGTCATGCACACGGATATCCCAGGGTTCGGGACCATTAATCATGATGCCTGCCTGGGACAGCAGTTCCTGGACAATCCGCAGCCAGTGGCCGGGTTTACTGATCACATCGACGGTACATTCGTTAGCCATCATCTTTCCTTCAACGTAGCGTGCGCTCAGCCGGTAATTCCCCCGTTATTCACTGCCCGTCAGTGCGAAAAAGGCTTATCGCTCAGGCAGCTGGCTGGTAAATTGTTCACAACGGGTGAAATATATTTATGACCCGTTCATTATTCAGGAAACCCGTTTTGCCTGCGCTGTGCTATCAAGACAAACTTCATCGAATAGAGGTCAGGTTGTTATGTGCTCAAAGCTTGTGTTGCCGCCTCGTCAGCCCATTAGCGGCCAGCCCGCGCCGGTGCTGATGACCTTGCCTCGCCCGGTGTACTTTCGCAGTTACCCTTTACGCGGCGATACGGGCGTGGACATGCATGAGCATCCGTTCGCGGAATTTCTCTATGCGCGCGAGGGAAGTATGCGGGTGGAAATTGAAGGGAAGACGCTGGTGGTGCCCGTGCTTTACGGCGTCTGGATCCCGGCGCGCGTGCCGCACCGTCTTCTTGCCGGCAGCGACGTATTGCTGGAAAGCCTGTATGTCGAGGCCGATTTTGCCACCATCCCCTTTAGCGGCAGTAAGGTGGTGGTGGTGAGTGATTTTGTGCGTGAGTATATTCACTACGCCACGCAAAACGTGCCGGAAAAGTATGACGACGCAGGCGATGACGCGCAGTTAGTGCAGGTGCTGATTTCGCTGCTCAGACGTTTACCCGATGCCGGGTTATCGGTCTCCTGGCCGGTATCGCCGTTGCTGACGAGAGTTTGCAGCCAGATCCAGAAAACCCCCGGCGACGCGCACAGTATTGAACAGTGGGCCTCCTGTAGCGGTATGTCGGTGCGCACGTTCTCGCGCCGTTTCAAAAAGGAGACCGGCGTGGCGTTCAGCGAATGGAAAAAACGGGTGCGTTTGCTGGAATCCGTGGTGATGCTAAAAAACAAACGCAGCGTGACGCAGGTGGCGCTGGAGCTTGGCTATTCAAGCCCGGCCTCGTTTACCTTTGCGTTTCGCGCCATGTTCGGCGTGCCGCCAACGCGCTATTAAACAGAGACTACCCGCGGCGCTTTTTCAGCCGCGCCGGGGCGCGCGTCATTCATACTGCCGCTCTTTACTAACTCCTGAAAAAAGCCGGCGTAGCCACCAGATAACCAGCGCCAGCAGGGCGATTGCCCCCAGCACGGCAAACGCCACGCTGTAGGAGTATTTCGCCGCAATTGTTCCCGCCATCGCCGGGCTGAATGCGGCTCCGGCACCCTGCAACAGCATGATAAAGCTCTGCCCGGCGTTGGTGTGCCCGCTGCCTTCCAGCAATTTAACGATATAACCGGGTACCGCCACGCCCAGCAGCCCTGCGGCCACGCCATCCAGTATCTGAACCGGGATCATAAAAAGCGGTCCTGCCGAGACGCAGGCAAGTGCCGCGCGCAGCGGCAGAACCAGCAACGCTGCGGTAATCAGCAGCGGGTAACCATATTTTCCCGCCCTGGCGGCGGCAAATAAGGCGACGGGGATCATCACCAGTTGCGAAATAATGACGGTCGCCGCCGCATATACACCGGCGCTCATTTCCCCGCCGGGCGCGGAGGCCACCCGCATGCTGAGCATCGGCAGCAGCGCCGCGTTAGCCAGGTGAAACAGCATCAGCGTCACGCCGGTCGCAATAAGGGCCGGGTGGGTGATAATCGCACTGAGGCGGGGGACGGCCGCCGGATCTTCGCCGTGACTGAGCCCCCGTGCGGCGCGGTTATCAATGTCGTTATTGCGAACAGCAAATACGGCGAACGTTGCGCATATCGCCATGCCGGTCATCAGAATAAAAACGGCATCGGTACCGAAATACCACACCAGAATGCCCGCCAGGATCGCGGCACTCATATTTCCGCCGTGGTTAAACGCCTCGTTCCTGCCCATCTGCCGGTTAAAGCCAGACGGGCCGGTTAAGCCAAGCGTAATACCCATTAATAGCGGCGCAATAAACGCGGCGGATATGCCGGTGACAAGTTGTGAAAAACCAACGACGAAAAGTGTCGGATACGCCCAGAGTAACAGCGTGGCGGCGGTGATCAGCAAGCAGCAGGCAACAAGAATGCCGCGTTTATGCCGGGTGGCGTCAGCGACCAGCCCGGAAGGCATGGTCGCCACCAGACCCGCCAGACCGCCGGCTGTCATCATCCAGCCAATGTTGTCGGCTTGCCAGTGATGCTCAGTGAGAAAGATCCCCAAAAAGGGGCCAAGGCCATCCCTGACATCCGCCATGAAAAAATTCACTAAACAGAGTGCCTGTAGCGAGCGTAACGGCATAGAACCCCTTTTTATGTGCATGCGCTGCGTTCCTGAAGTCCCGGTTTTCCGCATCCTGAAAGCGGGTTGTTATCCGCTTTCGGCGGCTGGCAGACAAAACAGATGCCGTATCGAACACCTGCGAGAAGGGATAATAATCGGCTTTCACGTCAATCGTGTGATACATAAATGTAACATTCTGTCGTGCTGGTGAAGGGGCGCAGGAAAGGCGGTCGACTGCAAACGTGTGGTGAGTCTGCATCTTCAAGGCGGCTGACGATGCAGACGATGTTTGATGTCTATGCCAGCAAAAGCACGCCTGGACAACAGCGACCATCAGCAGCGCCGTGCTTTGGGCGGCACTGCCGATATTTTGGCGTTTTTAGCTCGCGGATGGCGTGCCGGTCAAATGCGATCAACCACCGCTTAGATAGCGGAGTTAAGCCGCTCCACTAACAGGCTAATAAAGCAGACGGCCAGCAGCGGTGTATTGCCAGCCATTCACCGCTGCGGGTTACGTCAGTGCGTCGCTTTTGGGATATAGTAGAAACCTATCTTTTTATAACAGGTGGCACTGGCAATGGCTTTGATCCCAAAAAACTACGCGCGGCTGGAAAGCGGTTATCGTGAGAAAGCACTGAAAATCTATCCGTGGGTGTGCGGGCGCTGTTCCCGCGAGTTTGTCTATTCAAATCTGCGAGAATTAACGGTTCACCATATCGATCACGACCATACCAATAACCCGGAAGATGGCAGCAACTGGGAGCTGTTGTGTCTGTTTTGCCATGACCACGAACACTCGAAATATACGGAAGCCGATCAGTACGGCACTACCGTTGTGGCGGGGGAAGACGCGCAGAAAGATGTCGGGGCCGCGACGTATAACCCCTTTGCCGATTTAAAATCGATGCTGAATAAGAAAAAATAGCGCCAGCACCGTTCGCTCCTGCCCGCAAAAATCAGTGCCGGGCAGGTTGGCAACAAGCCGTCAGTCGTGGCGTTAAGTAAGCGTGCTAAACAGGTTTTGCCCGCAAGCTGGCAGGTAAGTACAGACAAGGATCCCAATGATTAACTTCAGCAAGCCTCTTCTGGCGCCGCCTCTTCAGGCCGGTGACACCATTGGTTTTTTCTCTTCATCAGCGCCGGTAACTACCACGGCACCCAATCGGTTTAGCCGTGGGAAACGCTTCCTGGAGGAGAAAGGGTTTCGTCTTCAAGCCGGTCGTCTGACCGGCAAGTCTGATTTCTATCGCTCTGGCACGATTGCGGAGCGAGCGCAGGAGTTCAACGAACTTATTCGCGATCCGCACATTCGCTGTGTGATGTCGACAATAGGGGGAAATAATAGTAACGCCTTGCTGCCTTTTATTGATTATGACGCCCTGAAAGCAGACCCCAAAATAATCATCGGTTATTCAGATACCACTGCGTTACTGGCGGGAATTTATGCGCGAACGGGATTAGTTACCTTTTATGGCCCGGCATTGGTTGCTTCATTTGGTGAATTTCCGCCGCTGGTGGATGCCACTTATCACGCGTTTATTGAAATACTTTGCGGACAGAATAACGGTCACTACGACTATGTTTTACCGGAAAAATGGACGGATGAACGGCTTAACTGGGATGATGCCGAGCCGGTACGCGCTAAAACACTGTATGCGAATAACTGCCGGTTTATCGGGCAGGGGGTACACACAGGGCGCGTTATTGGCGGTAACCTGAATACGTTATCGGGTATCTGGGGGAGTGAATGGATGCCTGAAATACGATCCGGTGACATTCTGTTCATTGAAGATAGCTTAAAAGATATTGCCACCGTTGAACGTTCATTCGTGATGCTGAAACTCAATGGCGTGTTTAAAAAAGTGCGGGCGATCCTTCTTGGTAAACATGAATTATTCGATAACGCCGGAAGCGGCCGGACGCCTTACGATGTATTACGAGAAGTTTTAGGTGACGAAAACGTTCCGATCGTGGATGGTTTTGATTGCTGCCACACGCATCCGATGCTGACCTTACCCCTTGGTTCAACGCTTACCCTTGATTTTGACAATCAGAAAGTATCCATCGTCGAACCCTGGCTGTCAGACAGGTAATAAGCCGCCACCGTTTATCATTTGGCCGCGAACAGTGCCCTCCTCATCAGGAGGGCACTTACTGGCAAGTCATAACCGTCAGAACGATTCCCAGTCAGCACTATGACCTGTCGACGTTGCGGGCTTCAGATCAACCTTGCGGTGAGGCGCCGCTACGCTTTTTTTCGGCTTAACGGTATCGGAACGCAGTTTGAACACCGAAACCAGTTGTGCAAGTTGCTCAGCCTGTTGTTCCAGTGATGATGATGCCGCAGACGACTCCTGAACCAGCGCGGCATTCTGCTGTGTCGTTGAATCCAGCTCGGTGACCGCCTTACCAATCTGATCGATACCTCTGCTCTGTTCTTCCGACGCACTGGAGATTTCGTTCATGATGCCACTCACATTGGTGACAGAAGAGACAATCTGCTCCATCGTCGTCCCGGCTTTATTGGCCATTTCTGAACCGGTCACCACACGTTGGACGGACTCTTTAATCAGACTTTCGATCTCTTTGGCGGCCTGAGCACTGCGCGATGCAAGGCTTCTTACTTCTCCCGCCACCACGGCAAAACCGCGCCCCTGTTCACCTGCGCGCGCCGCCTCAACGGCTGCGTTTAGTGCAAGGATATTGGTCTGGAAAGAGATGCCATTGATGACGCTGATAATATCGGTGATTTTGTTTGAGCTTTCGGTGATCGTCTCCATCGTGCTGACGACATCCCAGACAATTTTCCCACCGGAACGTGCATGTTCCGCCGCCAGCACCGCGAGCTGACTGGCTTCGCGCGCGTTGTCAGCATTACGCTTAACCGTTGAGGTCAACTCCTCCATGCTGGCCGCTGTTTCAACCACGGCGGCAGACTGCTGTTCTGTGCGGGAGGCCAGATCCGTATTGCCTGCTGAAATGTCCGAAGAGGCATTGGCAACATGAACCACCGACTCTTTTATCTGAGTGATCATTTCGCGAAGCTTGTCGTTCATCACGCCCATGGCCAGCGTCAGGCGACCCAGTTCATCTTTTGACTGAGGTTCAATGGTTGCGGTCAGGTCACCTTCGGCAATACGTTCTGCCAGCGTCAGATTGTGTTTTATCTGTCGCGTCATCTGGCGCGTAAGCAGCCAGGCGACCAGTAACCCCGTCAGTACGGCGCAAAGGGCAACCACGCCCATGATGATCATCACCCGCTGAATGATATCGATATTTTTCTGCGTCTGGCCTGTAACCAAATTCGAGGTAACGGTATTAATTTTTTCTGCCACGGCGGTCAATTCCGTCGCTGCCTTCTGCGACTCTTTTAATGCAGCCGCATATGCTGTGACGTGCCCCTGCAGGCCGCTGAGAAACGCCTGCGCCATCTCTTTGTCTTCAGCGCTAAACGCCGCATTTTCAGCGTTAAGCATTTTCGTTGCTTCATCGTACTGACGGGCAAAAATGTCCATTCCTTGCTTACCCGCCGATGACTGGATCTCATACGCCGTCGTCCAGATATTGTTGAGGTGGTTCAGTAGCGCTATCTCGTTTTTGGTGGTGGTTTCCTGCTGCTCAAGGCGGGTAGTGAATTGATTGAGCAGGGTTTTCATATCAGCTGATGTCAGATTCTGTGACTGCCCGACGGTCACTTTTTCCAGCTTAACAAACGTGTCCCGGTGAGTGGCGTAATCCGGGATAGTGCTGCGCAGTTCATCAAACAACACGCGAGCGTCATCGTCCCAGGTGTAGTCCAGGCCAGTAACTGCTTTCTGGTCCATTTTTTCAATGGCGACTTTGTTCGCCTCAAGGGATTTTTCATCGTGGTTTAATTGATACGTCAAACGGTTACGCCGCGCGGTATTTAGCTCCGTACTGATTTCATTGATTAATTTTCCTTTCAGGGCGTGGTCGCGGATATTGCTGGATTGCTGAATGCTGATAAGTGAAGACAGAACAATGATAATTATCAAAACCGCAAATCCGCCAAACAGCTTGGCAGCGACAGGCAGGTTTTTTATTGACGGTAACAGCTTTGGCATAGAGGTATCCTCAATAATAATTCTTAATATTCAAAAGACGGTTTCACTTTCACTTCTTATCAGATTGCAGGTGTCTTCACTTCTTAAGAGGACGCTGGAGACAGGACTTATCAAAATACTTATCGACAATTGCTGCACATTTTTTAATGGAAAAAAGAAAAAAATTGCAGGCGAAAAATATATTTTAAGTAAATGAAGCACATTGCATTATAGATAGCGAAAAAAGCCGTGTGCTTTTATTCGATCAGCATTGTAATCATGAGTCAGCAAAGGTTTTTATTGGCAGAGATAAAACTAAGAGGGAATATATTATATGTGCCGTCATTCATACTGACGGGCTTGCGAAATTACCGATTAGCCTGGTTTTAATTAGTGCTCTATGTTCTTTGGGGATAATGGCGAATTAAATGTGGGCGGGCTCTCAATATTTATTCATCTGGCAGGATATTTCTTAATGTCGCTTTTCTGGTTGTGCCAAACAGCGCTACGCCTGTCTGGCGGAGCCGCTTTTCGTTTTGCCGAAATGCGGGCAATAAAAAACCCGCACCAGGCGGGTTTTTTATTCTCAGTCGCGCTTAACTGCTCAGGCTGTTTGCCTTCATCGCTGTGGTAAGCACCGCTGATAAAGGGCAGGACTTACAGCGCGGTAACGTTACCAGCTGCAGGGCCTTTCGCGCCGCTTTCGATGGTGAAGGAGACTTTCTGACCTTCATCCAGGGTTTTGTAGCTGTCGCTCTGGATTGCAGAGAAGTGAACAAACACATCTTTGCTGCCGTCGTCCGGAGTGATAAAGCCAAAACCTTTATCAGAGTTGAACCATTTTACTAAACCAGTCATTTTATTAGACATTGATATTTCCTTAATTGATGAGCCACGAAGCGCGGCGATAATGGCCTGTGATTATAGAGTGACTTATTTGGCACTTAGGAGGAGGCTCACGAAGAAGGGTATCTTTGGATAACTCTTGAACTGAGGACTGCTTTACTAAAACTGCTTTCATAAGGTCTGTATTCCAAACCGATGACGCTATTATGACATAGCGAGTTCGATTTGGCAATGTTTATGTTTTTTTATTTTAACCACTTACACGCCCGGATGGCTGCATGGCTGTCTCTTTTGTTTGTCTTTAAGTACTTTCTTAAGCCTGTTATTTCGCAGAGTTTTTGCAAGGTTGCGTTGCCAATTCCCTTAGCGTACAAAACAAAGAGGCCACCGCAAGGTGGCCCCGGTCATCATTTTCTTGATTTACCTGCGTCCGAGCGTTTCTCACGAACCCTTCCGTTATTGTTGCGATCGCGAGGTTGTGTGCCACCACCAGGTTTAGGTACGACGACGTCTGGATTAAGTGGTCTTCTGTCAGCCATGTTTTCGTCCCCCAAGAATGGCAAAAGTGCCATCGACGGTGATACGCCGCGCTTGTTGACCTTGCAACACGGATCGGACTACATATTGAGCAGCATCAAATTTATCCTCGTATCAGCACAGGCAGCAGGACGGAAATCAGGCCATTAAACGAAGCAGAATCGACGCGGCTGCCATGGCAGACTTTTTCTCAGAACACAATGAGGAGATTTATGGATCTGACAACGCATTTTACAGCGGTTGACGGAGTCTTTTATCGCGCAGTTGATCCGGCTTACCGGCGCTTTGCATTAGCCGGCTCCAGAGCGCCAGGGCGCTATTCTGACAGCCATCAGCCAACGCTGTACCTGAGCTCATCGCCGGCAGGTGTAGAAGCAGCCATGCAATCCCACCGTAGCAACCGAAGCGCCAGCCTGGAAATAGTCAAAGTCAGGGTTATGGCAAAGAAAATTTTTGATCTCCGGAGTGCAGATGCCGTGCAGGCCGCGGGCATTAATCTTCAAGATGCGATTGCGCCATGGCAGGAAATGGTGAAAGAGGGCGGCGTTCCCGGCTCGTGGGGTGTGCGTAATCGGCTGGAATCACTCGGCTTTAATGGTTTAATTGACCCTTCGCGTAAAGCGCCCGGGCTCTGGCATCTGGTGCTTTTTGCCTGGAATGACAACAGCCAATGTCAGGTCAATATTATTGAATAGTACGAAGCTGATATAACGCACCGGATCGACACCACTACGGTCTGGCTACGATGCTGAGTACCATGCTGGAAGCCAAAAGCGTACATGGCGGGGGAAAGAAATGCCTGCCGCGACGCCGTTTCTGGCCATGACGTCGCGATGTTGTCCGGCAATTTTCCTCTCTTGCGAAACGCGTTCACATTCCCTTCTTGTTGGCGAGCTATTTTCCGTCGGGTGATGTTTTTTTAACCACAAACGCGGAGAACAGCATGAGAAGATTAACGAAGACAAGCCTGGCCACTGCCGTTATGGTGTGCACTTTTTCTGTTTTTGCTGCCCCGGAGGGCGATATAAAACCGCCGCCGTTACAAAGGGATAGCCCGTCCGTGCCGGGAGCCCTCGTGTATGGTGTCGTCCAGCAAACCACCACCCCGGTCGATACGTTGAACAATGTGGTTAAAAATCTGCCGGCGCTGGAAAACGGCAAGCGTTATGAAGTCCGGCTGGAAGTGAGGGAACTGGCACCGGCGCCACCCGTTCCCCCTGCACCCTAGTTAACCACGGTTCAGCCCCTTTCCGGGGCTTTAAACAAACACGTACCGGCTTGTGTCGGCCTGGTTATACGTCACGCTTTGGGGTCATTTATGGATCGCAAACTCCTGTCAAAAAATGCTGTCACCACAATAAAAAATACCGGCACAAAGAAAATGGCGAATACGGTGCCGCTGATCATGCCCCCGAAAACCCCAATACCGATGGCATTCTGCGTGCTGGCGCTGGCACCACTGGCGAGCATCAGAGGAACAACGCCCAGCGTGAAGGCTAACGAGGTCATCAAAATCGGGCGCAGCCGTTGTCGGGACGCCACAAATGTTGCCTCCAGGGTGCTCATGCCCTGGTGGCGTAGCTGCCGGGCAAATTCGACAATCAAAATGGCGTTTTTGGCTGAAAGACCAATCAGGGTAATTAAGCCCACTTTGAAAAAGACATCGTTGGTCATACTGGTAGCGCTGACAGCAATAAGCGCGCCGATAAGACCCAACGGCACGGCCAGCATCACGGAAACGGGAATTGACCAGCTTTCAAACAGTGCCGCCAGCACCAGAAATACCACCAGCACAGACAGGAGGATTAACCCTGGCAACTGGGACGCCGAGGCTTTCTCCTGCAACGAACTGCCCGCCCACTCGCCGGTAAACCCTGGCGGTAATGCCTTTGCCAGCTGCTCCATGGTTTTCATCGCTTCACCACTGGCGTGGCCCGAAGCGGCGCTGCCGGTAATGCGAATGGCCGGGTATCCTTGATAACGATTGAGTTGCTGCGGGGCCTGGTGCCAGGACGAGGTGACAAAAGCTGAAAGTGGCACCATTTCCCCGAGCCGGTTTTTTACGGATATTTTTAACAGCGTTTCAGGCTGCATTCGGTAGGCCGCATCGGCCTGCACAATGACCTGCTGGACACGGCCAGCATTGGTGTAGTCATTGACATAGTTTGAACCCGAGGTGACAGAAATAGCCTGATTGATCTCCTCAAACGATACGCCTAACGCTTGCGCTTTTTCCCGATCAATGTTCAGGGAAATAGACGCCCCCTCGGGTAATCCATCGATATAGACATCCGTAAGATTCGCATGCCTGTTTGCCTGTAAAACCAGCCTGTCTGCGGCCTGTTTCAGCGCCTCGTAGCCTTTGCCCGCTCTGTCTTCAACATAAAAGGTGAACCCGGAAGAGGTGCCCATATCAGCGATAGCGGGCGGCAGCAGGCTCATGGTTACCGCGTCGGGCACGGATTGCATTTTTGCCTGAATGAGATCGGCTTCATCCTGGGCTGCGATGCCCTTGCGCGAGGACCACGCTTTTAAGGTCGTAAAAGCCAGCGCGGAGTTTTGCCCCGAGCCTGAAAAACCGAAACCGAGGATCATAATATTGCTATCAACGGCTTGCCGTGCCGCTACCTCATCTTCATAGCGTTTCACCACCGCGAGCGTGCGCTGCATCGTGGCCTCGGAGGGAAGCTGGATGGAGGACATAAAATAGCCCTGATCCTCTTCGGGCAAAAAAGAGGATGGCAGCGTGATTAACCCCATCACCAAGGCTGCGCACAGCGCGACATAAAGCAGCATCATTCGCCCGGCGCGCTTTACTACATACCCCAGTCCCGCGGTATAACGGGAAGAGAGCATCTGAAAATAACGGTTAAACCCGGCGGCAAATCTTCCCGCTGAAGTCGCATTTTTCTGATGCGGCTTCAGCAGGGTGGCACAGAGCGCAGGCGTCAGCGTTAAAGCTAAAAAAGCGGAGAACAGGATCGATACCGCCATCGAAACCGTGAACTGGCGGTAAATCACCCCGACCGAACCGCTGGCAAAGGCCATCGGGATAAACACGGCGGTGAGCACCAGCGTAATGCCAATAATCGCCGGTGTGATTTCCCGCATCGCTTCGCGGGTCGCCTCGCGCGCCGGGAGGCCTTTTTCTGCCATCAGTCGCTCAACGTTCTCGACGACGACAATCGCATCATCGACGATGATGCCAATGGCTAACACCATGCCAAACATGGTCAGAATATTGATGGAATAGCCGCTTAGCAGCATCACGGTGAATGTCCCGAGCAGCGCCACCGGAACAACAATGGCCGGGATGAGCGTGCAACGGATGTTGTGCAAAAAGATCAGCATCACCAGAAAAACCAGCACCATCGCTTCGGCTAACGTTTGTACCACTTTGATGATCGACGCTTTGACAAAAGGGGCGGTGTCGAACGGAACGGTAAACGCCATGCCCTGCGGCAGCGCGGTGCTCAGTTCGGCCAGTCGCTGATGAATCCCTGCGGCAGTGCTGATGGCATTCGCGCCTGGTGAAAGCTGAATCGCTGCTGCCGTTGCCGGAACGCCATTTTCCCGGATGCCATAGGTATAACTCTGTAACCCAGACTCCACGCGTGCGATATCGCCAAGCGTCAGACGCGCGCCGTCCGTGGTCGCTTTGAGGGTGATATTTTTAAATTCCGCAACAGAGGTGAGTTGCCCCTTCACGGTTAACGGATAAGTGACGTCCTGGCCCGGCAGCGCCGGTTCGTCTCCCGATCTGCCGGGTGAAACCAGCACATTCTGTTGGCTCACCGCGCTGATGACGTCACTGGCTGAAAGCTGGTAATGGTGCATTTTTACCGGGTCAAGCCAGATGCGCATGGCTTTTTCACCGCCGAACAACTGAACCTTGCCCACGCCCGGCACGCGACGAAGTGCATCGCTGATGTTTCTGGCGAAATAATCACTCAGATCCGCCTCCTGATAGCCACCCGTTTCGGATTTCAGTCCGACCATCAGCAGAAAACCAGACTCGGCTGCTTCAACGCTGACACCGTTTTGTCTCACTGCCTGCGGTAGGCGTGGCTCCACGGTTTTTACCTTATTTTGCACATCCATCTGCGCGAGTTTGCTGTCCGTTCCCGGTTTAAACGTCACCGTGATAGACGCCATTCCGGTGGTATCGCTGGTGGACTCGAAATAGAGCAAATTGTCGACACCGGTGATCTCTCGCTCGATAAGTGAAACCACCGAGCTATTCATCATGTCAGGCGATGCGCCAGGAAAACTGACCGAAATAATAATACTCGGCGGCGCGACCGACGGATATTGTGCGACCGGAAGATGCGGGATGGATAAACACCCACTCAATATAATGAACAGTGCAACAACCCAGGCAAAAACAGGCCGGTCAATAAAAAACTGTGGCATGAAATCAATTCCGAACAATTAAGGCGAGATGAGTAAACTCAAGGTTTTTGCTGCGGTGATAATGTCCCGGTATCGACATCATCCGTCTTGACGCGTTGACCAATGTCTTTAAGTTGTGAAAACTTCTCCAGCAGTTGCGGAGCATCATCAAGGCTGGTGGCAAACATCCACATATACGTCATTACCGAATAAATATGCCCGGCGTTCACCCCCTGGGTTGAGGTCATTAATATAATGGTCAGGGTAAAGAGCAGGGCGATCAGCACGCCGATCGCCAGGTATCCCAGCGCTTCACGATCGGAAAGTCTGATTCGCAAGCGGGCAAGGGAGGAATAATGGCGGTTAAGCGAGAGCGTGGTGGCTTTATGCACATAGTCCACCTCCTTCTCCAGTCGGTTATTCAGCCGGTTAAACAGCAACTCATTTTTACGGGTATAGCCTTTAAGAAAGCACGACAGAATAATGACAATAACCACACACATCACCCCGGCGTGAAACTCAATGATGAGCAGCATAATGGCCGCGCCAAAAAGGGAAATAATCGAGGTCATCAGCATCGGCAGATGCATCTCAAAGAAATCAACAAATTCACGGGCTAACACCACCCGTGCGGCGATGGTTGAGTGATTAAGCTGATATTTACGCTGCGCAATAATAACCGATACGGCAAGACCGGCATAAATGCGTGCAAATGTGCGCGTATCGATGCTGCGACGGGTTGCACCGAGGATCCAGATAAAGAGGATCATCAGCCCATACAGCGCGGCTGTAAGGGCATTCCCCGCCAGAATCGCGTTGATAGCGATGCCCGCCAGCACGGGATATAACAAATAGGTCACGTTTTCCGCAATCACCAGCAAAAAAGTCACCGAGAGCTTTTTCCCGTTTTTTACGGCCAGATGTTTTAATGTCCTTTTTACATTTTCAGTGGAGGACGGTGGGTGTTTATTTATCGACGTCATTATAAAAATTATCTACCCAGTATGGATGAACAATCCTGGCTTACCTTTATGCTTAATCACCCCTGCGCTTTCATTGCGAGCCGATTAACATATGCGCCAGAATTACAGTGCATTGATGCAATGTATCGTTTTGATGTTTACGCAGAATGGCCGCTTTATGGAGGCTATATGGAGGCGGCTAGTTTATCTGCGATATAAAGATGCCAGAATTTTCTCGCTACCTGTCACCACGCTTATCGCCAAAAATCGTTGCTTCGCATTCAATAAGATTCAGAGGATCCGCAATAAAAGGTACATCGGCGTAACGCCGAGGAAAATAATCAAAAAACACTCATAATAAAAACTAAAATCATAAATATCAGGAAACCTCAGTAACAGAATATTAAAGATGAGAATAAGGTGAAGAAATATGATGACCAAAACGAAGGTGACAAGCGCCAGCTCTTTCAGTACGCCCGCTTTTTCCTGTAGCAAAAACAATAAAAGTGAAATGCTTAACGCCGAATAGATAAACGGCGATGAAAGCAGCGTCGCACCTACTTTTTCCTCAACGTTGTGCATCAAAATAAGCCATATATAGAACATTCCCCATAACCATATCGAAAATATCATCAATGAACTGATTTTTTCAGCGGTGAGCTTCCGTAAGTACTTCATTGATATATCTACTCCGAAAGATAGCGTTACCGGTAATGAAATAAGATGTTTTTACCGTGTTTATTTATGTCATCGTTTTCCAGTAACACGTTATTTTCTATGCCTTAGTTTCTATTGTTATCCAGGACTGTGGAAAATTGATTACCCGAATGTGGAGCGAGTGTGTACGTCTGCCTGGTAAATATTCACTTGCGGATGTTGCCGTCAGACATTGAGAAAAAAATGAGACGTCAGCGGGTTTACCTGGATGCAACTTTCGCCGCACAAGCGGGTCTCATGTTCGCTGATGACCTGCGCGTTATTGCCTGGCTTCAGAAACAGCTTAGAAAAACGGCATTTGCATCGGTGCATTAACCGCAGCGAAAACATCGGTGTATGCTTTGCGCAAGCCAGGTCACAGAATGCCTGCAATATCAGTGGTGGGGGGAGAAATCATGAACGACAACTATCTTATTCTTGTTGCTGAAGATGATGATGAAATAGCGGATATTCTGACCAGTTATATTCAGCGTTCGGGGATGCGCACCCTGCGCGCGGCAGACGGCGAGCAGGCAATAGATACCTGTCGTCTGAAAAAGCCCGATTTGGTATTACTGGATATTCAGTTGCCGGTGTTTGATGGCTGGACTGTCCTTTCCACACTGCGAAAAGAGAGCAATATTCCGGTCATCATGGTTACGGCACTGGATCAGGATATCGACAAACTGATGGGGCTGCGGCTTGGCGCGGATGATTATGTCGTTAAACCTTTCAATCCCACTGAGGTGGTCGCACGTATCGAAGCTGTGCTGCGCAGGGCAAAGGCCAGCCACGAACAACTCCACAACAAGCCTATCCGCACCCCCTTTTTAACGGTGTATCCGCAAGATTTTTATGTGGAGATCAATGGTTGCGGCGAGGTTATCTCTCCCTTACTGACAACGACTGAATTCAAACTGCTGGCCTATCTGGCGCGTAACCCGCGCAAAGTCTGCTCGCGCGAAGAGTTGCTCAATGCCTGCCTGCCGGAAGGTGATACCCTGGATCGCACGGTGGACAGCCATATGAGCAAGCTACGCAAAAAGCTGGAAAACTGCGGGTTAAAAGGGGTTCCGGAAAGTATTCGCGGCATGGGTTACCGGTTAGGTGAAAACAAATGAACAAAGGCCATCCGTTAAGCCGCCAGGTTCTGGCGTTTATGATTTCGCTGACGCTGACGGTTATTGCTGTCTCGGTTATCGGCTCCTACCTGTTTTATACCTTTATCATTTATTACATTCCCGGCGGGGCAATGGCCGGGAATGAGGATCAGATGACCTATCTGGACTGGTTATGGATCCTGATTGCCTCCGCGATAAGTTTATCCATCTCGCTTTTTTTTACGGTAAAACTGTCGGCAAGAATATTGACCCCGTTAAGCTCCGTTGCGACCAGCCTGCGCAGGATAGCCCAGGGCGATCTGGGCGCGCGGGCATTTTGCGCCAGTTCCCATCTGGGTGAGCTTAATCATCTGGTTAATGACTTCAATGAGATGGCGGAAAAACTACAAACAATGGATGCGCAGCGCAGATCCTGGAATGCCGCCATCGCCCATGAACTGCGCACGCCGGTTACCATTCTGCGGGGCCGTTTACAGGGGCTGGTGGATGGCGTATTCGAGCCAAATCCAACCTTGTTTAACAATCTGCTTAAGCAAACCGAGGGGTTATCCAGCCTGATAGAAGATCTGCGGGTGGTGAGTTCATCCGGCGGGGCCGAATTTACGTTAACGCTCGCGGAAGTGGATTTGCAGGAGATCATTCAGAGCGCGGTGGATTCCTTTGCGCTGGAGTTTAAACGTAGCCATTTTACCGTCGCGACCGAATTACACCCCCAGCAATGCCAGTGCGATCCGCTGCGAATCATTCAGTGTCTGACTGTCCTTTTCGATAACGCGATAAAATATGCCACCTCTAAAAGCATGGTGATCCGCCACGGCGCGAATGAACACGAGAACTTTATTCTTATTGAAGATGGGGGGCCGGGGATCCCGGAGGCGTTTCATAAATTTATGTTTCACCCCTTTCAGCGCGGCGCCAGCGCAAGGGATACCAATCCGGGAGGCTGTGGGCTGGGGTTGTCAGTGCTGAAAGCCATCATGCTTGCCCATCAGGGCGACGTTACCTACACGTTAACCGATCAGGGCCATTCCATTTTTCGCCTCGCATGGCCCCTACGGAAACAACCGTGATTACGCTTTCAGTGTCTGCAACTGCGGGTTGGTTTGTCTCGCGGCCATATTCCACATCTCACCCAGCCGGGTATCCCACTCTGGCGGTGAGATTTGTAACTTGCCGCGCCGGGGGCTGAGGGTGATTTCACTGAAATAAATAACATCACGCTGCAGCATAAGATCAATTCGGCAATAATCGATCCCGGTTGACAGCTCCTGCGCAGCGGTTATTGCCTTATACAATAATTCCGGTTCAGGTATCGCCCCGGGGGTATTGGGATATTCCATCTGAAAGGGCTGCAACTGCCAGCAGCGATTGTAGACATTAATAAAACCGTGACCGGCATCATCGGTAAAGTCTGCTTCGATAAAACCCGCGATGCCGTGAAAACAGTGTATTCTCAGCATTTCTGGCGTGCGGCTTTTGTCTCTTTCGGAAAATAAATCAATGTATTTTTCGCACAATATAACCGGTTTGATGTTTTTATACTGCCATTCCCGGGTGGTGTAATACATATTTTTGCGCAGGGCAAAATCCAGCTTCTGCAGCGCGCGCGCAATATTGAGTTTATCCTTATCGGTGCATATTACTGCGCTACCACTGTCGTGATTACACTTCAGCACAAACTTGTCCGGTAACTGGCTGAAATCGATGCTTTGCACGTTGTCATAGACGCAAAGCAAGGTGGGTAATTGTACTTTCTGCGTACGCGTAGCAACGTAATCGCGCACCGCCAGTTTATCTGCCAGCCGCGTATAGAGCGGGTTATGGTCATGCATCATTCGGTAGCATATTTTTTCGCTCAGCGTCACCGGATTAACCAGATCGGGGGTTCTGCCCGTGAGTCTTTTTAATCTCTTGCTATGAAACTGGTGATCCTGAACCATACCGGTTAAAAGTTTTCGACCCAGATACTCGGTGTATTTCATGAAATAATTAAATCTGTTCATTTTTCCTCCTGCGGACAGTACACATTCTGCAGAGGATTTATTGATTTATATTGCCGCTAATATGGAGTGACGATGGAGTGGCAACAGGTAAAACATCCTTAAACGAGTTGGCTAAGTTCTGCTTGGCAGAAGGGAACGGGCAATATCTTCTTTAAGTTAAATCTCAACACAGATACCGGCGTGTGACCGCGAAATATGGGGCGGGAGTAAGGAAAGAGAAACGCGAATTATCTTTGCAGAAAGGTACAGGGCTTGAAGATAAAAGGGTCTTTCTTACCGGCTTAACAAATTGTGCAGAAAACAGGTTCAGAATTCACTTAAGCCAGATATATTACCTGTCGGGCCACCTTTTCTATGAGGGAGTGAGAAATGACGGATTACAGTTTTTATCAAAAAGGTAAGCAAATCCTTGTGCTGAAAAGTTCGCAAAGGGATGCCGCTTGACAACTGGTGGCGCAGGGCTTCGAAAAACAGTTTGAAGAGATCAGCGCGAGCAGTGAAAAAAACGCGCTTGCCCGCTTTGCGGATATTCGCCGTGATAACCAAATCGATCGCGAAAACTTCCTCGCCGGCGCAGGACCGATGCCGCTTATCGGTGGATTGACGGCCATTGTCACCTCTCTTGTGCGCAAAAAAGAGCAGTGATCAAAACGTAGGCGGTTACGTTAATGGATGGGAAATACGGCGGCACAATGCCCGCCCTGAACGCGAGTTGCCGCGAAGTTACGCCGATAATACGCCGATAAAAGGTCCAGCATGACGAAAATTGATGAACTAAAAAACGCCTATCCCGGCGCACAGGCATGGTCATTCGGCGATAACGCGGAGATGGCAAACGCGCTTGCACGCTTAGTGGTGAGTGGCAGAAAAACGGCCTCCTGCTGCTCGCTTGCTTCCTACCTCGCTGAAGAGTCGGCAGCCAAAATCGGCAGTTATCATATTATTCTCGACGGGCAACATTCCCCGGTTTGCGTCATCAGAATGCTAGCGCTGCGCCTGGTACGCTTTTGCGATGTGACGGAAGAGTTTGCCAGAAAAGAGGGCGAGGGCGATTTAAGCCTTGAATACTGGCGCGAAGAGCACAAAGCCTTTTTTACCCGCGCGGGATTTTTCTCTGAACAGATGGAGCTTGTCGCGGAAGAGTTCGCGGTGGTTGAGGTTCTCTAAACCGTGGATTGACGGTCGATCCGCATTTCCTAATACTCCCGAGGTGAAACGCGACGGGCGCGTTTCACCTGTTTCACCTTCAAAACCCGCACCGCTGCAACAGGTCGAAAAGCTCGCCATACAGAAACTCAGCGTGATGTTCACAGAACGTCCTCTCTTTCTTAACCCTGTTCAAAATTGGTTAAAAGTCGCTGATTTACGCAACATATATCGCAAAACGCACAGAAACAGGTTTTTAAAAATCCGCTCACTACGCAAACTTTTGCTGCCAGCCTTCGCGGGTAACATTGATCGGGCGGGCTGGCGTTCAGGTTGAAGCGTGGTGGGAATGCGCTAACACGTTCTGCCTTAACGAAAAAAACAATGAGGGAGTGGAATATGAAAACACACATTACCTGGCTGGCGCTTACCGTCAGCGCGCTTGTTACGGGCGCGACGCTTCCTGCCGTGGCCGCGCCATTACCGGCGACGCCGGATTTATCTGTGCCGGTAAGCCAGTATGTAACCCAGGTTAACGCCGATAAAAGTATTACCTTCCGCCTTTTCGCACCGGGCGCAAAGCGGGTATCGGTGGTGACCGGTTCAACCCCGGAGAGCGTTGTTTCACACGACATGCAAAAAGATGAGCACGGCATATGGTCGTGGAAAAGCGCCCCACTGGCACCGAACCTTTACGAATATTACTTTGATGTCGATGGTTTTCGTTCGGTGGATACAGGAAGCCGGTTTCAGAAACCGCAGCGCCAGGTCAATACCAGCCTGATTCTGGTGCCGGGCAGTATTCTGGACGATCGCGCTGTGCCCCATGGCGATCTGTTGACGGTGACCTACCACGCGAAAGAACTGCGTTCAGAGCGTCGCATGTATATCTGGACGCCGCCGGGTTACAACGGTAAAGGCGAGCCTCTGCCGGTGCTCTATTTCTACCATGGTTTTGGCGATACCGGCCTTTCCGCCATTGATCAGGGGCGGTTGCCGCAGATAATGGACAACCTGCTGGCCGAAGGGAAAATCAAACCCATGCTGGTGGTGGTGCCGGATACCGAAACGGATATCGTGCAGGCGATCCCGGAAAATTTCCCGCCGAAAGAGCGGCGCAAAACCTTCTATCCGCTTAATGCCAAAGCGGCAGATCGCGAACTGATGCATGACATTATTCCGCTGGTCGATGCCCGCTTTAATGTGCGCAAGGATGCTGGCGGACGTGCGCTGGCCGGGCTCTCACAAGGGGGCTTTCAGGCACTGGTTTCCGGGATGAACCATCTGGACAGCTTTGGCTGGCTGGCGACATTCAGTGGTGTCACCACCGCCACCGTCCCGGATGCGGGCGTGACAGCGCAGCTCAATAAGCCGCAGGAAGTGAATAAGCAGTTGCATAACTTCACGGTGGTGGTGGGCGAAAAAGATACCGTCACCGGGAAGGATATTGCCGGGCTTAAAAAAGAACTGGAGCAAAAGGGCATCACGTTTAGCTATAAAGCGTATCCCGGTCTGGGGCATGAAATGGATGTCTGGCGTCCCGCCTATGCTGAGTTTGTGCAGAAACTGTTTAAATAAGGCGTTGCCGTATCGTCCGCTGGCGCTGAACAGGCTGTCAGCGGACAAAATCAAGACAACATTTAACGCTTTGGTTATTCACCGGTTATGCGGGCGAGTAACGACGGGGAAGTTTTCCGCCCGGTAGTCTCCACTGACACCGTGGCGGATAACCCCGCCACTAACTCCACGCCTGCGGGCAACTTATCGATATGAATGCGGACCGGTACGCGCTGCGCAAGTCGCACCCAGCTAAAGGTGGGGTTGACGTCCGGCAGGCCAAGACCACCCGTTTCGTCATTGCTGTCGCCGATGCCGTGCCCGATGCTCTCAACGTGACCGGTGATGACGGGTTCAAACCCCATCAGCGCGATGTGCGCGCGATTTCCGACATGAATATGCCGCAGTTTTGTCTCCTCAAAATAGCCCACAACCCAGAAGCTGTTCGCATCAATGATGGCCACTTTGGTTTCCCCGGCGGTGGCGTAGTCGCCCGGACGCAGCCTGAGATGCGTGACATAGCCCGCTACCGGCGCGCGCACCGTGGCATGCGATAAATTTAGTTGTGCCAGTTCCAGCGCCGCCAGCGCGCCGTGATAATTCGCCACCGCGATGCTGGCCGCACTGCCTGTTTGTTGTAAGTCTTCGCCGGAGATCACGCCTTTAATTTGCGAACGCCTTGTCGCCGCATCCTGGCGCATTAACATCTCATGGCGTTTCGCCTCGACATCCGCCTGCGCGCTGGCTACCGCCAGCTTCAGCCAGTGCGGATCGATCGAATAGAGCACATCGCCACGATTAACCCACTGGTTATCGCGAACGGCAACATTTGCCACCGGCCCGGAAACATCCGGCGCTATCTGCACCACATCAGCACGCACCCGACCATCACGGGTCCAGGGACGCTGCGCGTAATGTTTCCACATCAGGTAAGCAAGGAGGGTTGCCACCAGCACGGCGCTTAACGTCAGTGCATAACGGCTTAACAGAGAAAAAAAGGATTTCATGCGACTAACCCCAGCGCGTTCAGTCCCTGCATAAGCAGGAAAAAAGTAACAATGTAAGTGGTAAAACTCATCAGCGGACGCCAGGGCAGGCGCCGAAGGGGTCTGCTGAAGGTGAAAAGCGGCACCCATAATAGCGTGAGCAGTAACGCCGCCAGCGCGATCACCAGCAGCCCGGGAATGTATACGCCAGCGAGATTGAGATCATTAACCATCGTTCGGCTCCTTATTGTGTTCACGCAAGGCACAGTGCAGATCCAGCAGGCTGTCGGTGAGTTTTTGTGAAAGCTCATACGGCGACGGCGCGTGGTGGTCAATCAGGGTGTGAAGGTGCGGGCCTGGCGCAGGCGAGTCGGTATGGTGGATAAGCCGTTCAAGAAGCAGGCTTATCTCAACGGCGGTTTTACGGTTAACCTGTGTTTGCAAGCGACGTAAATGCACTACCGCAAGGCCGATACGCAAAGCCTGCAACATCGCCTGCAGCACATCTCCGGCTGCCTGTTCGCTGCGTTGCAGGCGCGGCAGTAACAACGCCGCTCTGTCCATCATCAGATTGGTCCAGTGCACTTCATCAAGCATCATGACGCCTTTCACACTGCGCCTGATATCGCGTTGGCAGATGCGCAATAAACGCTGGATGGCGGCATCGGCCTGCACGGTTTGCAGCAACCCCATACCCAGAACCGCGAAGCCGGTGGCGGCAAAAAGCGCGATGGCGGTATTGACGGCGGTGGCGAAATCACCGCTGTAGTGCGCTCCCAGCTCACATAAGATGGGCAGCGTCAGCGTGATCCCCATCGCCATAAAGGTGGTAGCCGGTCGCGCCTGTAACGATCCGGCCCACAGATAGACCGGCGCCAGCACCGCCACCAGCACCGCGAAATCTGTCACCTGGGGAAGCAGGGCAAAGCTGTAGAGCAGGCTCACCATCACCCCCCAGGCGGAACCTATCATGTATTTCACAATATGCGGGGCGGGGGTATCGAAACTACCAAACAGCGTGCAGCAGACCCCGAGAATGGAGACCGCCGTCGCGCCATCGGGCCAGGCGGAATAAATCCAGATCAGGCAACCACAGAGGATGATGACAAACGCCCCCAGCGCCGTGCGCGCCGCAGACAGGCTGTCGCGGTGAAAGACATAGCCTTTCGCCGGTTTATCTTCTGCTGGTTGTTGCGCCGGTTTTGCCTGCGCGAGTGCGTTCGCGAGCCGCTCGCAGTCCAGCAACAGGATAATGGCTTCATGGAGGTGACGAACAAGGTTCATCTGCAGCGCCGTTTCAAAGGTCAGCGCCTCTGCGGCGGCAAGCCGTTTGGTTAATATCGCGCAGCGTTCTGCCAGCGCTTGTCCGGTGATTTTCCGTTTTGCGCTATCTTCTCCGACGAGCCAGCTTTGCACCTCTTCCAGCAGCGTCTGAATATCGGCGGGCAGGGCAGTGACTATCAACAGGCGATCATGTATTTCACCGCTGACGATCAACAAACGCGCCAGCTTGTCATGCAGCGCTTTTCGCGCATGGCGCACCGGCGCCGAGAAGGCGAAGTCGTAAGGGATATGGTGGCTCAGGCCTTGCAGAAATTGTAACGCCAGCGCCAGTCGCAGATTAGCGGCCGCCTCATTGGCACTTCCCGCCAGCGCGTCTGCCAGCATCTGGCGTGCGGAATGCAGCGTTTGCGCGATTTTGCTGTTGAACAGGCCAGAGATCCGTTTTGGCAATACATAGCGGTGAATCAGCGCCGCGCAGAAGATGCCAATCCCAATCTCCTGCACACGAACAATGGCGGTATCAAAAATCTCGCCGGGGTGAAAAACTGCCGCAAAACCGATCAGACTCGCCGTGTAACCGGCCAGCACAAAAGCGTACGCACGGGGTGTGCGCTCAAGCAGCGATAAATAGAGACAAACGGTGATCCAGCCGGTGAGTACCACGCTACAAAAAATCGGCGTGTTTACGAAAGTGGGCACAATCAACACCGTCGCCCCGGCACCCACTATTGTACCGGCTAAGCGGTAGACGCTTCTGCTCAGCGACGCGCCAACCGAGGTTTGCGACACAATATAAACGGTAATGATCGCCCATGAGGGTTTTTCAAGGCCAATCGATAAGGCGATGTAATAAGCGAGCATTGCCGCAGCAAAGCTCTTGGCGGAATAGAGTAATGCGTTGGCATCGCCCGCCACTGTGACGGAACCCAACATCGCGCCCATACGACGACGCAGGGCAGATAAATCGCGCAACAAACGGCGGGGTGAGAAATCAATTTTGTTCATGGCGGGAAGTATTACCGGCTTGCGCACGCCATTAAATACTCTATTCTGTCAAAAAATACCTGAATGTTGCCAATCGTATGCCAACCCGTTATGCCACGACCCTGTTTGATCCCGACACCACCGACTGCCCGGCGGTGGCGCGTCGTCTCGATTTTGTTGATTACGAAGCCGAAGTGCCGGTGCATACCCACCGTAAAGGGCAGTTAATTATTGCGCTGTATGGCGCGGTGACTTGCCGGGCGGAAAATGAGATCTGGATTGTGCCGCCGCACTGCGCGGTCTGGATCCCGGGCGGCGTCGCACATAGCGTCAGCGCCACCTGGAACGCGCATCTCAATTATCTGTTTATCGAGCCTGGCGCGGCAGCGCTACCGAACCAGTGTTGCACGCTGGCGATCTCCCAGTTGGTCAAAGAACTGGTGGACAGACTGACAGGCGAGAGCGTCGAATACCCCGCAGACAGCCATGTTGCCAGGCTGACCAGAGTCACGCTCGACGAGTTAGCCACCATGTCGCAGCAAAACGTCAGTTTGCCCGTATCAGCGAACGCCAAAATCCGCGCGATGGCACAGGCGCTGGTAAACCATCCCGACGATCGCAGCACCTTTAAAGCATGGGCAAAGCGGCTGGCGCTCAGCGAACGCTCGCTGGCGCGTTTGATGCTGCGCGAAACCGGGCTGAGCTTCGGGCGCTGGCGGCAACAGCTCCATTTGGTGATTGCCTTGCGGGAGCTGGCGAGTGGTGTCTCGGTGCAAAATGTGGCGGCAAAACTGGGTTATGAATCGGTGAACGCCTTTATCACCATGTTCAGAAAAGCAATGGGCAGCACGCCCGCGCACTACTTTGCGGAACAACAAAAAGCGCCGCGCTAAGCGACGCGCCTGCACATCGCGGCTTCCCGTTGCGGCCATTTAGCCCGGCAGGAAAAACAGTACTCACTGTCACGACATCTGCTGCGCCAGCAACGCAATCAGCGCCAGCAGAGCCGGAAGCGCCTGCACATAAAGGATTTTACGGCTGGCGGTGACCGCGCCGAAAACCCCGGCAATCAGCACGCAGATAAGAAAGAAAAAGAGTACCGCCACGCCGCGCTCAGCGAGCCACAACCCCCACAATAACCCTGCGGCAAGAAAGCCATTGTACAGCCCCTGGTTTGCGGCCAGAACGCGGGTTTCGCGGGCAAACTCCGCGCTCAGGTTAAAGGCTTTGCGGCCTGTTTTTGTGTCCCAGAGGAACATTTCCAGCACCAGAATGTAGAGATGAATGACGGCAACAATGGCGACAAGAATTTTGGCTAACACAGGAAACCTTACGGAATGAGGGCAGGTGAAAGGGAGTATAGATAATTGCGCGGGGTGCAGCAGCAAGTGCGTTTAACAAAACGCGCAATAGCATTCACCCTTTGATGCGCGCACTATAGCGGCACAACGTTTAACTACCATCAACATGCGTGACGACAGGTTTGCCCGGACGTGAGGTGCTCAATGGATATTTACGAAAAACAGTATCAGGAACTGCAAGCCAGCGGTGCCGAAGCCTGGGCTGGCGACGGTTACCAACGCGCGAAAGCGCAACAACAGCAGGTTTTTGCCTGGCTCAGCCAGCAACATTATCTTCCGCAACCCGGTGCGACCATCCTGGAACTTGGCTGTGGCAATGGTGCCATGGCGGCGCACTATTTTGCCCTGCGAGGCGATACCGTCTGGGGCGTGGATTTCGCGCCAACCGCCATCGAATGGGCGAAAGCGCGTTTTACGCAGGCGGGCCTGCCCGCGCACTTTTTCACGGGCGATGTCTGCCATCTCCCACAATGTGACGATGCCATGTTTGATCTGATTGTGGATGGCAGTTGTCTGCACTGTCTCATTGGCGATGCCCGGCAGCGCTGCCTGGCCGAAGTCAGGCGGTTGCTCAAACCGACAGGGTACTTTGTTATCAGCTCGATGTGCGGGCTGCCGCGCTACGCCGGGGATATCGCGGCTTACGATAGCGACCAGCAGTGTCTGCTCAGGCAGGGGCAAGCCTGGCGCACGCTTAAACCCTTGGCTGATTTGCTCGAGGAAGTACAAAACGCGCAGTTTGTCGTGCATGCAAGCCAGGTGAACGAGAATCCGTGGTGGGATCATGCCACCATCGTCTGTTCCGCGCGGTGAGTTGCCCCCTCTCTTCAGGATCGCATAAGCCGCTGGCAATGCCGGGAAAAAAAAAGACGACACTACGATGTCGTCTAAAGGGGGTGGTTCAGGAGCCCGTAAGGGTCATTCGGGCTTTCTTGTCATTAATTCAGTGAACGGTCAGACGCAGCGCCAGATCGTCGGGGTAGGGGGTAAAGTAGCGCTGTTTCGCCAGGTAGCCATCCGGGTATTCGGCGAGATAGTGCTTTAACAGCGTGATCGGGGCGAGGATCGGCAGCCGCCCGTTGCGATAATTGAGGATCACATCGCGCAGTTCGCCCCGCTGACGGCTGTTCAAATGTTCGCGGAAATAGCCCTGAATATGCATCAGCACATTGGTATGGTTCTCCCGGGAAGCATTTTTTTTCAGGATAGCCATCAGCTTTTCGCGATACACCCTGAAGAAGGCATCCAGATCTTCCCACTCATGCAGGGAGGCGACGAACGGGCCAATCTGCCGATAGCCCGCCTGATGGTGCGCCAGCAGTTGCAGTTTGTAGCGGCTGTGAAATTCCAGCAGACCGTGGCGCGTCAGGCCGTTGGCCCGCAAAGTATTGAGTTCATGCAGGGCGAAAACGCGCTCGACAAAGTTTTCCCGCAGCAGCGGATCGTGCAGGCGGCCATCTTCCTCCACCGGCAACCATGGGTATTTCGCCAGCAGCGCAGCGGTAAAAAGCCCCACCCCTTCTTTACGCCCGCGCTGACCATTTTCGTCATACAGCCGCACGCGCTCCATGCCGCAGCTTGGCGATTTCGCGCAGACGATAAAACCGGCTAATCCCTCCTGGCGGGCGAGATACGCCTCGGCGAATTCGGCCATTTTCTCTGTCACATCGTCGTGCGGGGCGTGGCTAAAGCGCATACGGATATCCCCGGCGGTGGTCTGCACCAGACGCAGCGCCGGGCGCGGCACGGGCAGGCCGATGCCCATCTCCGGGCAGACGGGTTTGAACGTGACCCACCGCGCCAGCTCGTCCATCACGAAGCCCATGCGTTTATGTCCGCCGTCAAAACGGACGGTGGAGCCGGTTAAACAACCGCTGATACCAATCATGGGTGGGGTTTTCATGGCGCTATCCTCTTACTGCGTTTGGCGGGTGAAGAAAAGCGTCACCGTCCCGACGGTAATGCCGAACTTCTTCATCGCTGTTTTGTTGAATAAATGGATGTCGTCCTGCAGATACATCCAGTCATCAAAGTTCAGCAGCCAGGTGCTGCCGTTGGCTTTCACGTTCATGCGGTAGTGCCAGTTAAAGGCGTTACCGGCCGACTGCCCGGTTGCCACGCCCTCAATATCGCCTGCCGTACCTTCGTAGCGATCACTACCGACGCGGCGGATATGCCACACCCGTTGCTGCTTTTCACCATCGTCATAAACGAAGTGCTCATTGAGCGTGAGCGTCTCGCCCACCACCTCGCCCTTGATCTCAACATGGAAGCGGCGCAGTTGTTTGCCGCTGCGATCCTGCACCATCCCCCAGGCTTCGGTTGTGCCGTTGAAATAGCGGAAAATATCAAGCGGCGGCTGTTGGTGTTGATAATCGCCAATCTCGCTGCTACAACCGGCCAGCAGCAGCATCATCAGCGCAAGGCCGAGCGCCAGAATGCGTTTCATTTTTGACCTCCGATCAACTGTTGACGCAGGGCGGGATATTGCGTGGCGGGCGCAAGCCAGATCGCCAGAAAGTGGCTGCTGAACGCCTCCGACTGGTGTGGGCCGAGTGGGGCAAAGCCTTGCTGCGACGAAGCGGCGCGATACCAGAATTGCCCCTGTTTGCCGCGCATCACAAACGCCAGTTGCGTGCCGGATGTTACGTCAGGCCACAGCCTGCGCAACATGTGCAACCAGGCTTCGCTCTGCGGCTCGCGCGCCAGGATCCCCTGCGCCTGCCACTGTTCGCGGGTGGCGTCTACCAGTTCGTCGCGGTCGATATCGCGCTGGTAGGTGATGATCAGCGCCTGATCCTGTTCAGGCCCGCTGTAGCGGCCGTCTGGCGTGCGCAACTGCGAGGTATAAACCGTAAACGGCCCCCAGGTCAGCGTCGCGTCGCCAACTTTGCGCCAGCTTAACCAGTCGGCAGCGTGGACCGTGGGCACCAGCGCGCCAAGCCACAACAACATCAGTAACGCGGTTCGCATCAGCGCCTCCCCGTCACAATATGGAAAAAGAGCATCATCACCAGCCAGCCGGTAGCCATCGAGCTAACGACAATAAACGTGGGGGCCAGAAAGGTGATGGCACCTAATCGTTCGCCAAGGAGGTAAGCCGCCGGGCCGCCGCCTGTCGCCATCAACATCAGGGCCCAGCCGGGAAGCGTCGAGGTACTGCTCAGCGCCGTCCAGACGCAGGCAAACATCAGCCACAGCGCCACCATCCACAGCGGCAGCAGCGAATCGCCGCTAAATTCGATAAGACCCGTCAGCGCCCAGAATGCATCCAGTCCGCCCCCCATTCCTGCCAGAAACAGGGCGTACAGACGCTGTGTAGGGGATAACAGCATGCAGGCCGCGATCGCCAGCGTAAGCCAGATAACCAGGCCGCGCTCGCGAAACAGCACCACCAGCGTCCAGTAGAGATCGAACGCGATAGCCAATAAAAAGACCTGCAGATAACGTTTCATACGCGCTCCGCGGTCAGTTGCACCACGCTGATGGTGCGCGCGTTAAACCCGGCTTCGCAGTAGCCAAAGTAGTAGAGCCACATGCGGCGAAAGCGGTTATCAAAGCCGAGTTTTTCAATCTCCTGCCAGGCGTGGTTAAAACGCTGCCGCCAGTGCGCGAGCGTGCGGGCGTAGTCAGGTCCCATATCGAACAGATTGCGTACGACAAAATCGGTGTGGCGCGTCATCCAATCGTTCATGGCGGTGATGCTCGGCAAAAAGCCGCCGGGGAAGATGTAGCGCTGAATAAAATCGACGCTTTTGCTGTAGTCGCGGTAGCGCTGATCCTGAATGGTGATCGCCTGCAACGCCATTTTGCCACCGGGACGCAGACGCGCCTGGCAGGTTTTGAAAAAGGTAGGCAGATAGCGTTGACCGACGGCTTCTATCATCTCGATCGACACCAGTTTGTCGAATTCACCTGTCAGATCGCGATAGTCGCAAAGCAGCACCTGCACACGATCCTGCAACCCCGCGCGGGCAATGCGCTCGCTTGCCCAGCGGTACTGCTCCTGCGAAAGCGTGGTGGTGGTTACCCGGCAACCATAGTGACGGGCGGCGTACTCCGCCATCGCGCCCCATCCGGTGCCGATCTCCAGCAGATGATCGGCAGGTGTCAACGCCAGTTGTTCGCAAAGTCTGGCCATTTTGGCCTGTTGCGCGTCGGCAAGATCCTGATTGTCGTCGGCAAAAAGCGCGCTGGAATAGAGCAAATTTTCATCGAGAAACTGCGCGTAAAAGGCGTTGCCCAGGTCGTAGTGGGCGGCGATATTTTCTCGCGCCTGCTGGCGATGGTTGCGTCGCGTCCAGTGACGCAGCCGCTCAACAGGTCGGCTAAGCCAGCGAAAACCGCTCTCCAGCCGCCCGAGCACGCGGCTATTCAGCGCCAGGATCTGTAGCAGTGCGGTAAGCTGACTGGTCTCCCAGTCGCCCGCGATCCAGGCTTCAGCAGCGGCGAGGCTGCCGCCGGTCACCAGCCGCCAGTAAACACCGGGTGCCACAATCTGCACCTCGGCGCGCAGCGTAGCTGAGGTATCGCCAAAATGAAACGCCTGGGCGCCTTCACGCAGGGTGATGGAGCCTTGCTGAATGCCGCTCAGCAGGCGGAAAAGTATCCATCGCGCGATACGGACGTTGCGCGAAATCTCGGGTTCAAGCGCAAAGACGGGATCGGTCATGAACGTTCACTCCTGCTCACGGGATGAGGATAAATCGGCACACGTTTGAGCCACAGCCGCAGCGCCTGCCAGTAAATAGCCAACACGGTTTTTAGCGTCATCAACGGAATACGCAGCAGTAAAGACGCCAGCGTGGCGCGGGTTAACGGTTCCCGGCTCAGCATGAGCGTGGCGTCGAACACTTTTGATTGCTGATGATTTTCGATATGCATGTGCAGCGTTTTACCGGGGCTGTTGAAGCGCCAGTGATAGACCATCTCCATCGGATTAAAGGGGGAGACGTGAAACGCTTTTTCCAGCGGGCGCGGCGTCTGGCCTTCAACGGCGTAGTAATGGCGCTCGTTCCACGGCGTGTTGCGCACCTCTGCCAGCACCCAGCGCAGGCTACCCGCACTGTCGTAGCAGTAGTAAAAATTGACCGGGTTAAAGTGAAAGCCGAAATAGCGCAACTGGGTCAGCAGCATCACGCGGCCGTCCGGGCGCTCGGCGGTCAGCTTTTCCACTTGAGCGAGCGCACGCGCTTTAAGCGGCGTGCCCAGCGGATAGTCCGCATCATGGAATGAGGCCGCAGCAAAGCGATTACGGCGAATGCCGACCGAAGGCAGCGCATCAAGCTCGTCCAGATCAATCCAGGCCATAAATACGCTATAGCGAAAATGGTGCGCTTTCGGCTGCAGCCGACGATGGCGCAACACGCCCTGATACAGGCAGCTATTCATCGGCGCGCCCCTCGCTGGTGGCGATGCCGTGGACGACATCGAGCGCGCTGCGCACGCCATCTTCATGAAATCCGTTGTACCAGTAAGCGCCGCAGTACCAGCTCCGGTGCTGGCCGTTAATCTCATGACGCCGCGCCTGGGCGCGCCAGCTTGCCGGGTTAAACAGCGGATGTTCATAGACAAAGCGCTGCCAGACGTAGCGATCATCGATAGGCTTATCCGGGTTCAGCGTGACGCAGAATAGCGGGCTTCCCGCCGGCAGCCCCTGGAGAATGTTCATGTTGTAAGTCACACAGGCGCTGGCATGATCCTGCTCGCTCAGACGATAGTTCCAGCTTGCCCATGCGCGCTGGCGTACCGGCAGCAAGCGGGGATCGCTATGCAAAACGACTGCGTTGCGCTGCCAGCCGATATCGCCTAACACTTCACGTTCGGCAGGGGTTGGGGCATCAAGCATTGCCAGCGCCTGCGCGGAGTGGCAGGCGAAAATCACCTGGTCGAAAGTCTGCGTGGTTGTGGCAAGCTCGATATCGACGCGGTTGTCATGGCGAATCACTTTTTGCACCGGCGCGTTAAGCTGCAGGCTCAGGCGATCGCCCAGTTGTGAGAGCATCGCACGGATGTACTCCCGCGAGCCGCCGGGCACCACATACCACTGCGGGCGATGGGTGATATCCAAAAGGCCGTGATGTTCAAAAAAGCGCAAAAAGAGCGGCAACGGGAAGCGGCGCATCTCCTGCAAGGAGGATGACCAGATGGCGGCACCCATCGGCAAAATGTAGTGACGGGCGAAGAAATCGCTAAAGTGGTGGCGCTCAAGGAAGGTTTGCAGCGTGGCATTCTCATCCATATTGTCTTGTAACGCCGCTTTCGCCAGCCGGTTAAAGCGCACAATTGCTTTCAGTAACGCCCAGAATGCAGGGTTGAAAAGATTACGCCGCTGAGCGAATAGCGAGGTGAGCGTATGTCCGTTGTACTCAAGACCGCTGCGCGGGTTATGCACCGAGAAGCTCATCTGCGTTTTTTGCCCACGGATGCCAAGCTCGTTGAGCAGGCCCATAAAGCGCGGGTAGGTGCGATCGTTGTAGACGATAAAACCGGTATCAATGGCGTAAGTACCCTGCGGCGTGGTGATATCGACCGTGGCGGTATGCCCGCCAGCGGTGGGCTGTGCTTCAAACAGCGTCACCTGATGGTGTCCCGCCAGCCGCCAGGCGCAGGTCAACCCGGCAATGCCGCTGCCGATAATGGCAATCTTCATGAACGCACCATCCTGCGCAACAGCGCATGCTGAAGAAAAGAGGGCAGCCCGGCCAGCAGACGCAGGATCAGGCTAAAACCGGTCGGGAAGGCGATGTGGTTTTTGCCTTTCGCCAGACCACGACGGATAGCGTTTACCGCCTCATCAACGCTTACCTGGCCTGGCATGGCAAAATCGTTTTTACGCGTCAGCGGTGTATCCACAAAACCGGGTGAAACGACCGTGACGGCAATGCCTTTAGCTTCCCAGTCCAGCCGCAAGCTGTTGGCAAACCAGCTCAGTGCGGCTTTCGACGCGCCATACGCCTCGGCGCGTGGAAACGGCAGCCAGTGCGCCATCGAACTGACCAGCACCACGCGGTTTCCCGCCACCAGCTGCGGTTGCAGCGCGGCAATGCAATTGACCGGCCCGAGAAAATTGGTCGTGACCACCCGTTCAACCAGCTCTGCATCCACCACGCCGCGATCGAGATACTCGCAGGTGCCTGCGCAAAGGATGGTGAGATCGGCGCAGCAATCGGCCAGCGCATGGCGGCAGGCTTCGCGATCGGTCATATCAAACAGGCGAACTGTGATGTTCGGGCTGGATTGCCGGAGTGCTTCCAGCCGCACCGGGTCACGCCCGCAGGCGATAACGTGGTAGCCATCGCGGGCCCAGGATCTCGCCAGCCCCTCGCCGATACCGGAGCTGGCGCCAGTGATGAGGACAGTCATCATGCGCGCACACTCCGTTTCACACCGCGAACCGCCCAACCCAGCAGCGGCAGATGTTGGTAGATCATCTCGCCGGCATCGTAGTAATCGCGCTGCCGCACTATCTTTTCGCCCCGCACATCCACCACTGAACAGCCCGGCAGCGTGAGGTGTTTCCCGCCGGCAATGCGCGGATGCGACCAGTGCATGGTCCAGCTTGTGGCAAAACGCGCATCGTCGTGAAGTGGTGAGTCGATGGAAAAATGGCAGTGGCTAACACTGGCGAGAAGGTGGCTGAAATAGCGCTCAATAGCCGGTAACCCCAGGTGTTCGCCAAACGGATCGATAAGCAGCGCATCCGGGTGATACAGCGCGGATAGCGCAGAGACGGGCTGGCTATCCAGCCGGGCGTAGTACTCAACAAACCGATCGATGACGCGGGACAGTGTGCTCATGACTCTCACCAGGGCGTTGAACAACGTAACGGAACTGCATAATTCAAACTTACACAATTAAAATTATTTGTCCAAGTTTTGATGAAAATATTTTTTATTTAGTAGAGAATTCAATTGGTTGTTTGCGGTGTTTTTTTGCGAAAAAATGAGGGTAATACGCAACGGTAACCGTTGCGCTTGATGCATAGGCCTGCGCAGGGAAGGGATTAGAGCGAGATGACGTCGAGGGAGCGAACGCGTGGTTGCCAGAGTTCGATCTGTTTTTTACGGGCGACGGTGAGTTTGCCGGAAGTGACCAGCAACCACTTTCGTTCCGGCAGGATCTCCGGCGCTAAGGTTGCAGGCGGCACGGGAAGCACGTCAATACGGTGGCCCTGGCCGGTGCGTTTGAGCGCTTCAAGCCAGATTTCACACGGATCGGCAAGGTGCCATCCGGTGATGAGATAGTTATCGCCCGGCGCTTTTCTGTCCCCTTCAAGGCAAAAGGAGGTGTAAGAAATGATGATGCCATCGAGGATTTCGCGCAGGGTCATCATCGCCGGGATATTGGCCGACACTTTACTGCGCAGCGGTCGCAGCACTTCGGTTACCAGTTCCGGGCGCGGATATTCACGTCCTGAATCATAAATAAGCTGGCGCAGGGATTCGATTTTTCCCTCTTTCAGGCGCTGGAGCATGTTTTCCTGCAGCGTCAGCCAGTTGTTAGTGCGACGCGCGCCGGGGCGCTCCAGCAACGGTTTCACCTGGCTGACAGGGACGCCTTTTTTCACCCAATCGAGAATTTTTAGCGCCTGCTGCACATCGTCATCGCTGTAGAGCCGGTGACCGCCATCGGTGCGCATCGGTTTGAGCAGGCCGTAACGACGCTGCCAGGCACGCAGCGTGGTCGCGGTGATCCCGCAAAGTTGCGCAAATTCGCCGATGGAGTAAGACATAAGGTAAACCCGCTAATAAAGAATGCTCTCAATATACTACGAATATTTATGGGTTGAATGAAGTGTGGGCCGTTTGCACTACACTTTACTGCCAACCGCGAAGATGAAAGGAGTTCTCATGAAGTTATGGCCAGTGGTGACGGGTGTGGCTATCGCCTTGACACTTGTCGCCTGTAAATCTCCGACGCCGCCAAAAGGGGTGCAGCCGATCACCGGGTTTGACGCCAGCCGTTATCTGGGGAAATGGTATGAAATCGCGCGTCTGGAAAATCGTTTTGAGCGCGGGCTTCAACAGGTAACCGCCACTTATGGCAAGCGCAGCGACGGTGGGATCAGCGTCCTTAACCGTGGTTTTGATCCGCAAAAGCAGAAGTGGAGCGAGAGCGAAGGGAAGGCTTATTTCACCGGCGAGCCGACCACCGCGGCGCTGAAAGTATCGTTCTTTGGCCCGTTTTACGGCGGCTATAACGTGATCAAACTCGATGACAATTACCAGTACGCGCTGGTGAGCGGCCCGAACCGCGACTATTTGTGGATCCTCTCCCGCACGCCGACGCTTCCTGAAACGGTAAAACAGGATTATCTGAATACCGCGCGAAGCCTCGGGTTCCGGGTTGACCAACTGGTATGGGTTAAACAGTAACGCAGCGCCGGGATCGCCTCATGTCCGCGATAACGCTGCGACACCCTGGGGAAGGGGCAGCAACAAAGGCCAGTGCCCCTTTGCGCCGGGCGCGAACAACGCGCAATGCACGCCGGCAGGGGGAAATACCGCGCACCCGTAGGGGTTTTAGTGCTCAGTCTGATGGCTTAGCCGTTCTTCCGTCAGTCACAAAACAGGCAGCTTGTGTTCCGCAGGACGAACGAATTCCGCGCACAATCTGTTTCAGCGACAAGAGGTGACACCGTTAACGCTGAGATGCCAGCCACAATTTTGCCTTCAAAATGAATATTTTTCCGATAAGAATCTCATGATTGCCGCGACATTTTTTAAGTTATAGCTAACCAGACTGTTCTTCTCATAAGCCAGCTTCACTATGTCGTAGTCATCAACCAGCTGGCCGATGTCTAATTTATCTGGCTCACGGTGAGGATCGTAGAGGGATGCGGAGGGAACATTCCAGTAATAATCGGCATCCAGCGCAATGCTATCTATTCCCCGCTGCTTCATTTCAATAAAAATTTTGCTGATGATTTCTTCAAGTAAATGGAGGTCGATTTGCATACTACGTCCTTACTCTTCAGTGGCTGCAGCAGCCGAGATCCAGTCGCGAAAGCGGCGGCTTATCTTCTGCAACAATGCGGATTCCTCATACACCAGATAGTAGGCTATCGGCGAATGAAGCGAGATTTTCAGCGGGTTAATTAGCAGGCCACTTCTTAGCTCTTCGCGTACAAGAGCACGGCGAACAAGCGCGATGCCTCTACCTGCAATTGCCGCTTCAATCACGCCATTGGAGTCGATGAAAATGGGGCCGGTGTCACTCTTCACATCGTCAATACCCAGCGTATGAAACCATAAGGCCCAGTCCAGCCGGTGCTCATCGTGCAGCAGCGGGTACTTTGCCACATCCCGCGGTCCTGGGAGTTCGCTTTCTGCCGCGAGTAATCGGGGGCTACAGACCGGGAGAAGATTGTCGTTTACCAGGACCTCAGACGTCAGTCCCGGATAGTTACCCGCACCGTGTCGGATAGCGAAATCAATCCCTTCGGAAAGTAAATCAACCTGCCTGTTGGTGGTGCTGATTTGCACTTCCACACCCGGATTGGCTTTTTCAAAGGCTGGCAGGCGCGGCAGCAACCATTGAATGGCAAAACCACTGGTGCAACTGACCGTCACTTTGTTTGCCTTTCCCTCATTCATTAAGCGTTGCGTTGCTTCTGCTATCTGGCTGAACGCGGGTCTTATCGCCCGCATATAGATGCGCCCCTCGATTGTCAGTTCCAGACGGCGAGGGCTGCGGATGAACAGCCTGGTGCTGGTGAAGTTTTCCAGTTTTGCGATTTGCTGGCTGACAGCGCTGGATGTCACACATAACTCTTCAGCAGCCGCTTTGATACTCATCAGCCTTGCGGCCGACTCAAAACACATAAGTGCATGTAAAGGGGGCATTTTCATTAACGACACTGTCTCATGAGTTAGAAAATCTTAAGTATAAACAAAAATCTTGTTTGTCAGTCTGTCTGGCATGTTTCACAGTTTCGCCGTGAATTCCCCGTAAACGAAAAGGAACGGTTATGCGTGTTGCTGATTATCTTCGGTTAGTGTTGCTTGCCGCTATCTGGGGCGCGAGTTTTCTCTTTATGCGCATAGCGGTACCGCAGTTCGGTGCGATTAATACGGCATTTTTGCGCGTATTTTTTGGTTTTATCGGACTCGCGGTCATTTTATTACTGTTTAAATCTTCGTTTGATTTTAAAGATAAGTTCAAATCCTCATTTATCCTCGGCGTTATTAATTCCGGGTTGCCTTTTCTGATGTATTGTCTGGCGGCTCAATGGCTGCCTGCCGGGTATTCGGCCATTTTGAATGCAACCACCCCGTTGATGGGGGCGCTGGTGGGTTTTTCCTTTTTTGCCGAGAAACTCACCCTCAAAAAATGGGGTGGCGTGCTGCTGGGGCTTGTCGGCATCATCGTGATTACCACCATCGGTGAAGCGCAATCAGCGGATAAACAAATCATCGGCGTTATTGCTTGTCTTATCGCGACCAGTTGTTATGGGATCGCCGGCTTTCTGACGCGCAGCTGGATTTCAAACAAAGGGGGACTTGATCCGAAAATAGTCGCTTTCGGTAGTCAAACAGGCGCAACGGTTTTTTTGCTGCCTTTTTTCATCTGCAGCACCCGGTTCGGGCCAACGGTTAACTGGCTGCAGCAAGAGGCCTGGGTGAGCGTCATTGCAGTCGGGGTTTTCTGCACGGCATGGGCTTACATCCTCTATTTTCGACTGATTGCCGATATCGGGCCGTTACGTTCATTAACCGTGACATTTTTAATTCCGCCGTTTGGCGTGCTATGGGGATATCTGGTACTGAGCGAAACCATTAACAGCGGTTTCATTATGGGGGCGCTTATTATCGGCGTGGCGGTCTGGATGGTGGTGAGTCCTGAAAAAACGTTCAGGTGAGGTAACGGCTTTTAGAGAGGCAATCAGATCTCATGTGATTGCATCGCCATGGGTTTAACAGGCACAGCAGAGCCATTTTGATGACTCTGCTGTGCCGATCACACGGCCTGGAGGACAGCATGAGTCGTCGTGCTGACGGCCACGACAACGCCGTTACAGAAAGTTTTTCCGTTACTGAAGCGTGAAGAATTAAAGAAAAAAATCTACCGAACGAGAGATGAATCCCGCAGCGAAATTTTGATGACAACGAACTGTTTTATATCAGTAAGCGTCAGCATGGTTAGCGCAATCCCTGCCACCGGCGGAGTATGAAAACCACTATTATCAGCGGCCCGGAAGTGTCGGGAATATCCGTGGCGATTGATTAGCGGAAAAGTGTCCAGAAAATCATTCCGTTTACCGGGTTTATCGCCATTGATATGCACTATTAACCGGGCGTCGCGCAATATAATTATTTTGTGCAGACGAAGGGTAGGGCAGATGTTGCGGACGCGGCAAATATCACATCTGGTATAACCTTCCTTTATATCCGTCGGGAATCATACGCAAAAGTTAATAATATATTTAATGAAGCAATGCTTGCCTGATAATGAGCTATCCGATGGGTAATGGTTGCATTAAATAACATCTGAATAATGTTTTTTTCAGGTAATAGTCAGGTGAAAGTGATTTTATTACTGGCTATAAAATAACAATGCGGAAGGCTCCGTAATTTGCCCTGGATTATTTGCCGTATTGAGTAAAAGAGGTGAGCAGGCCTATATTTTTGTTGTTCTTTCTTATTTCAAGGGGAACAGCATATTTGCTCGTAGATAATTTTATTGCAAGGAGGCCAATATGTCCTCATACAGCCTAAATAAAGCCAAGGAGAATAATATGTCCGCATATTACCCACACAGTCTTATTCCTCCCCATATTTTACGTCGCATTATCGACAATGGCTCTGAGGCGCAGCAACACTTTGCGCGTCGAACTTTAGTCCATGTGCAAAACTTGATGGATATCGGCCTTAAAGGAATCTCTAAGCCTCTGGCCACCTACCCTGGCGAATTGATGCGTAATATTTACGATGCGCATCATCAGTCGACGGTAAATGGCACGCTGGTACGTTATGAAGGCCAACCTTCCAATGGCGATATCGCAGCGGACGAGGCCTATGAGTACCTCGGCGTGACGCATGATTTCTTCTGGCGAGTCTGGCGACGCAATTCTCTTGATAACCAGGGGATGGCCCTGAATGGCATCGTGCATTTCGGTGAATCATATATGAATGCGTTCTGGGATGGGCAGGAGATGGTTTTTGGTGATGGCGACGGTGTTATTTTTAATCGTTTCACGATTGCCATCGATGTCATCGCACATGAACTCGGTCACGGCGTCACCGGCAGTGAGGCCGGGTTGATCTATTATGCGCAGTCAGGCGCACTGAATGAATCTTTATCAGATGTTTTCGGCTCGCTGGTGAAGCAATACTACTACCAGCAAACCGCCGACCAGGCTGATTGGTTGATTGGCGAAGGATTACTGGGTGAAAGAATTAATGGCCGTGCGCTGCGCTCCATGTCTGCGCCGGGCACCGCCTACAACGATCCGATGTTAGGTGCCGACCCGCAGCCCGCCCATATGAACGATTATGTCCGAACCCGCGATGACAATGGCGGTGTGCATTTAAATTCCGGTATCCCAAATCGCGCCTTTTACCTGGCATCTGTCGCTGTCGGCGGTTATGCATGGGAAAAAACCGGTTACGCCTGGTACGACACGGTTTGTGACAAGTCACTGACTCCGGACGCAGATTTCGCCACCTTCGCCAGATTGACTATCTATCACGGTGGAAAACGTTCCGGCAAAGCGGTTGCCAACGCCATCGAACAGGCCTGGAGAGAAGTTGGAGTGTTATGGTGAGCACACCTGAACTCACCGATGATGTGGTGATTGAACTGGCCCGTGAAGGCGGGCTGGTTTATATGCCGAAACTCATCAGAAAGCAGTGCATTGAAATAGCGCAGTTGAATACAGAGCAGCGCCAGCGCCTTGACACTATTCTTCGCCAGGCATTACCGCTCGGGCAGCGGCCTGGCCTGGCAAATTCTCCAGGCGAGGGTGACCAGCGTTTCTACCGCCTCCAGATTACCTGGACGGCCCGGCAAAAAGAGATGCAGTTGTTGATCCCGGAAAACCAGGCGCCGGAATCCCTGCAAAGGTTGTGCAGAGAAGGTAAGACCTCTATCTGCAAACCTTAAAATGCGATGAACCCGGCGCGTTTTTATATTTTTTCTGTAAAGGAGGTATATCAACAAAAATCTTAAATCAGCCTGGTTATTAATATCAACAGGTAATATCACATCTGAAAAGGAATATTCAATCATGAAAAAAAATCTACTGATCTTAATGTTATCTTTATTTCTAACTGGTTATGTTTACGCGCATGGATATATTGATAACCCACCAAGTCGTTCATTTCTTTGCTCTCACGCGGGCGGTGCATTAAATAAAGCTTGTGGCGCGGTGATGTATGAACCTCAATCGATTGAAGGCGTGAAAGGTTTTCCTGTCGGCGGTCCTTCCGATGGTTTAATCGCAAGCGCAGGGAATCCGAGTTTTTCTGAATTAAATGAACAGACGCCAGGTCGTTGGTACAAAGTCAATCTCAAAAGTGGCGCGCATACATTTGACTGGACGCTCACCGCCCGCCATAGCACAACTTCCTGGAAATATTACATCACTAAGCAAGGATGGGATCCGAATAAACCATTAGCTCGGGCTGATTTTGATTTAAAACCCTTCTGCGAAAGATTTGATAACGGGAAAATCCCGCAAAGTAAAGTCCAGATGAACTGTACTATTCCACAACGCTCGGGGTATCAAGTTATTTTGGGCGTATGGACAATTGCCGACACAGGGAATGCGTTCTATCAGGTCATTGATGCTAATATGACTAAATAATTAATGAAATATCTAAAACTGTATTAGTCCGAGTCTGTACTAATACAGTTTATTAAATAAGGTTATTTATCGAGTGTGGTTTTTTGCAGGTATAAATGTGTAATTAATCTTACCTTTGGCCCTTTTGCCCGGGGCCATTTCCCCTGCTTGTTGCCATCCCTCATTGAAATATCAGCATTGGAGAAAGGGCAATTGGCTTCGAACTGGATGTTACCCAACGCGAATCAGGTAACAGCGAAACCAGTCCACAAGCCAGTCTGAAAGGTTCGCCCGCAAGGGGATCGTTCAGTGTGAAAATCACGGGGCGAGTCTCACATAAAGCGTAACAAACCCGCTCTCTGGATTGGCTAGCAATTTGCGGATGCCGGGAATTGGTACAGTGCAGTGACGGATAGCGTACGCGGTTTGCGTACTGATAAATATGTGATCGACAACCCACAAAGCGCGGTGCGTTATCTCTCTACGGATAATGGCGCTACAACTGTCGTGCTTCTCCCTTGTCAGTAATTGATGTTAAGGCCTCATGACGTTTACTGAGGTCATATCTTGATAATTTAAGGAGGCTGCAATGATAACAATTGATGACATGGGGTTATTCAGTAACTGGTTGGCCGCTCTCGCCGGATTATTTGGTGGCCTGAGCGTGTCATTTTTTTGGCAACCTAAAAAGTTGTATCAACGTGGCCGGCTGACGGCGGGCATCATTATCGGGGGGATTAGCGTTAGTACGACATTTACCCTGGGAGGAATTATCTCTCAATGGCTGGGAATGAATTTTACAGATAAGGATACTGCTATGGGGATCGGTTATTTCATTGGGTCAATCAGTGTCGGAATGGTTGCCTGGCTGGCCAATTTTTTCTGCCACAGAGAAGAGCGCGACATTTTGCAGGTGGCAGGAGAGCTGAAGCGCGCCGCCAGAGGTGTTAACAAAATACCAGGCCGTTACCGATCCGTTCGTAGTTCAAAAACAGGAGATCCATCATGATGTTGAAGGTTTTATACTGGGTACTCACTCTGGTAGATGTTTTTGTTGCTTTGATTATTCTGATTAGCGCGCTCAGTCATCGCCTTCTCAATACCGTTTATATTTCGCGAGGATATAGTATTGGGCTGCTGATTGCGGGGATTGGTTTTATGTTACAGGTGGCGATAAATGTGCCTTTTTTATTGTTTGATGTCATATTAACGCCTTATCAATCCTCTTTTTTTATATTTAAAGATATCGGTATCGGGATAGTAACAATCAGCTATTGCATACACCCGCCGTCTACAAATCTGCCATCCAGTAAGAAATTTCCCCATAAAAGAGCAGCAAAATAAGCTAAAAAAATCACCACCGCAAAAAAAGAGTGAGTATGATAAAAGGAGCATTATTTACATCTGATGCTCCTTTTGTGCTAGAGACTCGTTGGGAATAGATGGCAATCGAACAGCATAAATAGTGTGGCTAACTTTCTTTAAAATACATCATTGCCGCCTGGGTGCGGTTAGTCACATTCAGGCGACGAAAAATAGATTCGAGATGCGTTTTTACGGTACCCGGACTGATATTCAGGAGGCGGCTAATTTGTTTATTAGATTCGCCGGCAGCCAGCAATTTGAGGATCTCGCGCTGACGTTCGCTTAGACAAGCCAGGGTACGATGGTTATTATCCAGAACCGTCATATTCTCGTGGGGAAAGCTGAGCATGCCCGCAGAAGCGGTATGTAGCGTTTGTGTGATGGTTTCGGGGGGGGAGTCGCGCCTGACAAAAGCAATGGCATGATGATTCAGAAATTGTCGCAACGAGATGAGTTGGCATTTATTTACCAGCATCACCACCGGGATGCCAGGATAGTGCTGCGATAAGTTATCAATTAACTCAATACATGCTTTTTTATTATCATTACCATCCAGAATAATTAAGGAGGCGGGGAATTTGCCCAGAGTTTCATTGATTTTCTTACAATCATTTAAACCGCAGATTTTTACTTCCGGAATGCTATGAGACACTACCGATGTCATTTCTTCAATGTATATAGAATGTTTGTCAATCATGAATATATGCATGCGCCTTCTCCATATAATAGTTTCTTCAATGAATCTATTACTTCATAGAGTAGTCAATGGTGTGAATAATTGAAATTAGGGTGATTTCCATAGGCCTTTTATCCGACAGGGAACGGATAATAACTTTAAGTTATGCCTGACGCTTATAAACAACCTCTTAATTATTTTTGCGAAGTAGGGTGTTATCTTATTATCTCATTTGGTTATACCTTGAAACGCAGGGTTTTCGGTGCGCCGATGTGCTCCTTTCGACAACAACATGAAAGCCTGGTGACCGGCAGCAGAATTAGCGTTATCCGATTCCAGAGCTTATCTGCGCAATACTCTTCGCTGTAAATAATCGAAAGGGTTTTGATTGAAAGCCCGTACAGGCAATAACAAAAAACGTCTTTTAAACATGATGGGTGAATTGTGGCATCCGACCCGGGCTAACAACGCTGGTGTCAGAAATCCGGCCCCATAAAAGGAGGGAAAAAAGCGGTTGCGGGTATTTTTCCCTTATATACTCTGGCATAGCTGTTCGCTAATCCGTGAAATTCGCTTTCATCCAAAAATATCATTTTGCTATATGTACTAACTGTTAGTGGTGTCAGATTTAATAATAGACATTTGTCGTTAACAGTATACCTGGCGAGGTTTTTCATGCTGGGTATGAAAGTTTATTACGCTTACATCTTCTGCGACGGATTCTAAATCAACTGGTTATACTTTAAAAAACAAGTGAAATGATTGACCGTCCATTCCTGAAATAATTAAGAGAGTAGACAGTGTGAGCTGTGATCGTGCGTCGTTCAGGTGAAGTCTATTTCCTGTTCCGGCCGGGCATGTTAAATGGCATTTATGCATTATCGCACTGCCAGAGAACACTTCAGAATGATCACAGCTTGTGGCGGGGTAGTATAAAACGGGGTCGTTACCGACCCCGCAGAGAACACTCAGGAGAGGATTTTTGCAAAAGCTTTGGCGAAAGCATAGTTTTCCTGACCAGTGATCAGCGTACTGGTTGGTTTACTGTTCGAGTGCATATTGCCATGTTCGTCGATGGTATCAGGTGCAAAATCGCGTCCCAGAGACCAGTTACTGACTTGATGCAGATTGTTGGCTTTGGAAAATTCAGCAACCTTAACTGCATCCTCAAGCGTGAATACTAACGGGTCAGTGTCATTGTGGCCGATCATCGGTGTCACAACGATTTTTGAATATGCTTCGGCATCGGTATAACCCCAAATCGCTTTTAGCTGATCTTTGGTGGCGTTAATTGCCTGAATAGCATAATCCCCCTGATTGCCGGCAAAACTTGGGCCGTAATCCATCGCCATAATATTAACGTAAGGGTGTAATTTATTCGCTGCTGCACTAGTAAGTACATCCAGGCCAGCCTGAACTAATCCAGTCGGTAATACGGGCAGCGTGACACTGACTTCCAGATATGGAACGGCTTTCTTAGCTTGCACAAATGCCGGGAATGCAACATTGCTATTATAAAAACCCTGGGTTTCAAAATCGAGATCGATCGTTTTTACACCGTAATTATTGGCGATATTGACATATAACCCGGCGAGATCATTAACGCTCCATGTGGTGGAAAAATCCACGCCGGAAAAACCACCAAAAGAAAATATGGGTTCACCACCTGCGTTATTAATTAAATCTGTCAGCGGTTTGATGGCCATGAGTGGAAAACTACTGTTGCCCCAGACCGGATTTTTCGGGTTGGCGGGATCCTGCACAAGGAAAGCGAGATGGAACTTTTTGACGCCGAATGCGATCGCATCACTGATAAAATCCTGGTTGAGTCCCGGGGGCGTTGTTGCCCATTTAGCGAATATAGTGACATCAACATAGGGTGCAAAATCAGTGGCGCCAGAGCCTGTCGAGGGTTTACCGGAAGTCTTGCCACTAATTGCAGTGCTCCTGGCTGACTGGTTGCCTGCGTTATCGACAGCGAAGACACGGAAGGTGTAAAGGGTGTTTGGTTTCAGGCCGCCGATGGTGGCTGACGTTGTTGTCACGGTAACGGTCTGCGATGAAGCTCCTGGTTCGGCGTAAGACACCACATAGTTTTTTACGCCGCTACCGTCATCGGTAGAGGCATTCCATGCCAGGGATATGGCATTGTGCGCAATACGCGTCACATGCAGGTTAACCGGAACGCTGGGGGCGGTGGTATCTGGCGAAACGGGCCGGGTCAGCACGCTGATGCTGCCAGTATTGTCGGATACATTGCCTGCGGCATCATAGGCCTGTACCGAGATTGCATATTGCGTATCTGCGCTAAGACCATCGAGGATAGTGGTGGTGTTCGGTACGCGTTTAGTATGCCTTCCGTTGGCCCAGCTCCAGGTGACAATATAGCCGCTGACGCCTACATCATCGGTGGAGGCGTTCCATGAAAGAGCAATGGTTGAGCTGGTGGTGCCGGTGGAAACCAGACCTGTCGGTGCTGAGGGGGCTGTGGTATCTGGCGTATCGCTGTCTCCGGCGAGTACACCATTTACATAATAAGCGATCGGTAAAACATCAGCGCTTAAGCTACCATTATTGGAACCGATATTGACAATAAAGCTGACCGATTTGCCATCAGCGATTGGTGTCAGGTAGTTCGCTAATTGCCCGGTAATATGTGTCGTACTTATCCCCGTTTTCTCGATGTTCAACCCAATATTGGTAGACGGCTGAACGCTTTGCGGCATATCGAAGCTAATTTTCACAGGGCTGTTAATGGTTTTTCCAGTATTATTGAGAAGTGTTATTTTAAGCGCCCCCGACCACGCGGAAACCGATGCATATTTCGCGGTGAAAGAGACGTGAGTTGTATCAGACATTTGTATTTCTCCATGTATTTATTGTGAATTCTGTTTCAGGTATATCCTGTGGGTAAAAACAAGAGTGCTTACACAGATAACTATCAAATAAGCACTCTGCTTTTATTGGTTAAGCAGTTGGGTTGTCCTGTTGCTAATAAATTTTAATAAGCGCCGCCGTCGTTAAAGTAATTAGCATGTCAGAAAGGGGATTAGTATGTATTATCGTCAGGTAATCACATTGCTGTATCCAATGGGATATTTGCTATCAGATATTCCGGGCGATCGCCAAGCTTTGTAAGAATAGGTTGTCTGAGCTGGTTGTAAATATCTTCATTTAATTTGAGTCCCAGTTTGTATATATCTATGGAATAGCCTTCTTGCCATTTCATAAAACCCTCAACATCACTGGTAAAGTGATAAGCAAGCATCAGAACAATGATTTGCGGCGAATTTTGTACATTCAGCGTTGGTGTCACAATGAAAAGGCCGTCACTATATTTGTGCGGATTGATAGCCGCGGATTCCCATAAGGTAAAAGCGGGCGAGGTCAATGTGAGGTCTTGCGCCGCGTGAATACTCGCGCCTGCCAGAGACTGTGTCGCGTCGGGAATATGCTGATTCACTAACGCAGCCCAGTCGACAGGTGCTGAAAGCTCAATGGATTGACTGGCAAAATGGAGCATATTCCAGCCTACCGTTGCAAGCACACCCGTAAAACTTTCCTGCCAGTCCTGAGTGGCAGAATGCCGGTTAAATTTCTTATCTGCCGCAAGTTGAGCGAATAACAGAGAATGGCTCACATCATCCCGCTGTTGGCTGGAGAGGGTTTTATCAAAAGAGAGCACAATACCTTCGTTAATTTGCGCATAATTATCATCATCTGAACCAACCGCCGGGTCAGGACAGCGGGCGGCAGATTTAAGCATTTTTTCTCGATCTGTTAATTCAGGAAGCATGATGGAATTCAGGAGTGACAACATAAATTAACCTCGCAATGTATCGCAAGTATAATAGGTGGTCGTCCATAACATGGCTTATTACTTCATCATGGACGACAGAGTAAAATAACCGTATTTCGATATCAGATTTCAATATTTGCAATCATATCGATTGCCCGATCACCCAGTTTATCAATAACGGCCTGGCGCACCCCCTTATAAACACCTTCGTTTAAGACGAATTTATTTGCCGCGCGTTGAATTTTGATCGAGGTGGATTGCCAGGTTACCCACAAAAAACGCCCCTCATTGCGCTTCGCATCAAATTGCATACCATCAAGCATCATTACCACATCGCCATTTGGTAACAGATCTGCCGGGAAAATTTGAAAATTACCGGTGTTTTCCGAATTTGATTTCGCATCCCAGATAAGCATTTGCTTTGAGGTATCGCTCAGGCTGGATAACGCCTTCATTGCCGCTGCCACTAATGCAACCTCACCGACAGTAGCGATTTGCGCAATGATTCCCAACACAGCCTCATCCAGTTTTACGGTACTGGCACCTGACGTATAGGTATCAAACGCGAAAGCAGGTTGGTTCCAGCCAATTTGGCCCAGTACATTGACATAAAAACGATACCAATCCATGGGCGCAGTATAACGGTTGCAGTGTTTATCCGCCGCCAGTTGAGCGAACAGTGTTGAGTTCTGCACATCTTGTTTATTCTGACCATCCAGCCGTTCGGTAAATGAGATGAGGCTGCCGGCATTGACTTGTGCAGAGACTTTATTATCAGTCAGCATGGTTTTTCTTTTTGACTGACCATGATCCGGTACTCCTTTTAGACGTTCCAGTAACGGTGCCAGATCGGCAGTGGTTTCAATCGGTGTTTTAAGCACAAAATCCAAAGCGTTAGTATTCATATTATTTCTCCACTCAAAGTTCCAGGTGTGTATGCTATAAAAATTACTGTGTTTCATTGATATAAAAGAGAATGCCGCCAGGTAATCAACGAAAATGTTGCTTATTAGTGGCTTGTATATATTTCAGTGCTTCCTGCGATATAGAACAAATTTATAATCGTTATATGAGGCTTTTTAATTTCCTCGAAATATAAATCTAATGGAAAAAATATAAATACGAACACATCTGATATCAATACGGCAAATACGGCAGGGTAAATTACGGAGCCATATGCGCTGTGTTTATCGCATTAAATATTGATGGTAACGCGAACTATATTGTGTGACGTGACGAGTTAAGTTGTTATGAAATGAAAAATCCACGCAATAGCGTGGATTTTATAGGCTTTTGTGAGCTTTATGAGATTGAATAAAATGACCTGTCCCAGTATTAAACACAATAATCAGTTAGTAATGTCGATTTGTTTATCTTCGTTTTTTCCATTTCGCCAGCCTGCTGCAAACTCCGCTGGCGTCAGATAATTCAGTGAGGAATGAGGCCGACACTCGTTATAGTCCTGCCGCCAGTCGTTAATGATTTTTCTGGCGTGAACAATATTGCTGAACCAGTGCTCATTCAGACATTCATCCGGAGATCGACCATTAAAGCTTTCGATAAACCCATTCTGTGTCGGCTTGCCCGGCTGAATAAGCCGGAGCTCAGCGCCATGCTCAAAGGCCCACTGATCCAGTGCCCGGCAGGTAAACTCTGGTCCCTGATCTATTCTGATCGTTGCCGGATAGCCACGAAATAACGCAATGCTGTCCAGAATACGTGTGACCTGAATACCTGATATACCGAAGGCAGCAGTGACTGTCAGATATTCCTTCGTGAAATCATCGACGCAGGTCAGGCACTTGATCCTGAGTCCGGTGGCCAGTGCGTCCATGACGAAATCCATCGACCACGTCAGGTCAGGAGCTGCAGGAAGGAGCAATGGAAGACGTTCTGTTGCCAAGCCTTTACGACGTCGTCTGCGCTTAACACCCAGGCCGCTGAGATGATAAAGGCGGTACACGCGCTTGTGATTAACACGCAGGCCCTCTCGTCGCAGTAGTTGCCAGATACGACGGTAACCAAAACGCCGGCGCTCAAGCGCCAGCTGAGTGATGCGCCCGGATAAATACGCATCAACCGCCGGACGCTGCGCCTCATAGCGGCAGGTCGACAGGGACAAACCAGTCAGCCTGCTGGCTCGACGTTGCGGCAGACCCGTCGCTTTACACATCACTACAACAGCTTCCCGCTTGTGGTCTGTCGTCAGTACTTTCGGCCCAACGCTACCTGTAATGCTTCCTTATCCAGCATAGCTTCCGCAAGCAACTTCTTGAGACGGGCGTTATCTTTTTCAAGCGACTTAAGGCGTTTTACTTCAGGGATTTCCATGCCACCAAACTTCTTACGCCAGGTGTCAAAGGTTGTGCCAGAAATAGCATGCTTACGGCAAAGCTCACGGGCGGAAATGCCACCCTCGGCCTCGCGGAGAATACTGATGATCTGTTCGACAGAAAAACGCTTCTTCATGGGGATGTCCTCACGTTGCTGATGAAGACATTACTAACATCGTCGTGTGTTAATCAATGGGGAGCAGGTCACTTGCGAACCTGGTGACAATCCCGCGAACCAATAACACATAGTTATTGTAAAGTGGGAAATAAAACCATCACGATATTATAAACTTTTATATGTTTACGTAATATGATTTGCCGTTATAAGGTCTAACTATCATTAAAAAGCATGAATGGTAATTTTAAGTTAGTTCTCAATTGTATTTCCTGGGGCGCTGGCTTGTCATTATTTTCCGGTGGGTTGGCATGCTAAAATATCATTAACTGGAATATATTCGGAACTAAACCTAAATTTTGACAGAAATTGTCTATTTACGTCCTGAATATTGTTTTTTCATTAAGCCCATAAGAAAATACTTGAAAATGATGATTATAACTAACCTAACCAAAATTTACTGGTGAGGGTGACATTTATTCTGGTCAGGGATGGGCTAACGTGCGCTATTTAGTGGTAGTGTTATTTTTTGTCACGGCGGGATTGCAGGCTGCGCCATTATCACCGGCGGATCGTGATACTGTCCGTCAGCAGCAGGAACAACTGCTGCGCCAGAACCAGCAGCAGCGCGATGAGCTGGAACGTGCCACACCGCTGCCGCGCGCAGGCCGCACCCCGTCTGACACGCAGGCCGGTGGTCCCTGTATTGATATCCACACCATCACCCTTTCCGGCGTGACGCTCATCAGTGAAAAAGCGCAGCAGAAGCTGCTCGCGCCCTGGCAGAACCAGTGCCTGAATATGGCGAAAATAACCGGACTCACCGCCGCCATTTCCGACTGGTATATCAGCCGGGGCTATATTACCAGCCGCGCGTTTCTTACCGAGCAGGATTTATCCCACGGCGAATTACGCATTGTGGTGCTGGAGGGAAAATTACGCCATATCCGCCTGGAAGGTGAATCCCCGCGCATGCTGAAAATGGTATTTCCGGGGCTGGAGGGGAAAGTTCTCAACCTGCGGGATATTGAACAGGGCATGGAGCAGATTAACCGCCTGCGCAGTCAGCCGGTGCAGATTGAAATAGTGCCGGACAGCGAACCCGGTTATTCCACCGTGAATTTAACCGCCACGCCGGAATTTCCGTTAAGTGCCTCTGTGTCGCTGGATAACAGCGGGCAGAAAAGCACCGGTGAAAATCAGCTGAACGGTTCACTGACCGGCAATAATTTACTGGGGCTGGCGGATAAGTGGTTTGTCAGCGGCGGACGCAGCAGCGATTTCGCCACCGGGTATGACGCGCAGAATTTTCAGGCCGGGGTCAGTATTCCGTACGGCTACAGCCTGCTGGATTACAGCTACGCCTGGAGCAATTACCGCACCACCATCATCAGTCAGGGGTTTCCGTGGGTCTCCACGGGGGATACGAAAACCCACCGCCTGAACCTCTCACGCGTTATTTTCCGCAACGGCGACATCAAAACCGCGCTCAGCGCCGGCATCACACAGCGCGCATCGCGCAACTGGCTTAACGACGCCCCGCTGGTCAGCAGCACGCGCAATCTTTCCAGCCTGCAGTTTGGCATCAGCCACACGCAGAAACTGCTGGGCGGCGTGGCAACCTTCAACCCGACCTACAGCCACGGCATGCCGTGGTTTAACGCCGAAACCGATGAAGGCAAAACCGGTGATGTGCCGCGCGCGCAGTTCCGCAAGGGGAGCCTCAGCGCCAGTTTTCAGCGCCCGCTCACCAGCGACCTGCTGTGGCTGTCCAGCCTGTACGGGCAGTGGTCGCCGGACCGGCTCTACGGCAGCGAGCGCCTGACGCTTGGCGGTGAAAGCTCGGTGCGCGGTTTCAAAGAGCAGTACATCTCCGGCGACAACGGCGGTTACTGGCGCAACGAAGTGAATTACACCCTGTTCACGCTGCCGGTGCTCGGGCAGATAAGCGCCACCGCGGCGCTGGATGGCGGCTGGCTGGAGAAAGACCGGCTTGACCGGTATGCCGCCGGCACGCTCTGGGGCGCCGCGGCAGGACTGGGCAGCGCCGGGCGCTGGTTCGCAAGCCAGGTCTCTGTCGGCACACCGCTGCGTTACCCGGACTGGCTCGGCCCGGACCACCTGACATTTAACTGGCGTGTGGCTGTCACTTTTTAAAGGAAGACAAGGATGAATACCGATAAACCGGTTCGTTTCTCGCAGCGCGCACTCAGCTGGCTGATTATCGGCCTGCTGGTCTGGCAGCCCGTGGCACCTTCCTTCGCGGCGGCCATCACGCCGACCGGCCCGGCCAGCATGGACAAAGCCGGCAACGGCGTGCCGGTGGTGAACATCGCTCCACCCAACGGCGCGGGCATCTCGCACAACCAGTTTAACGAATACAACGTCGGCCAGCAGGGGCTCATCCTCAACAACGCCACCGGGCAGCTGAACCAGACCCAGCTTGGCGGGCTTATCCAGAACAACCCGAACCTGAAGGCCGGGCAGGAAGCGAAGGGCATTATCAACGAAGTGACCGGCGGCAGCCGCTCACAGCTGCAGGGCTACACCGAAGTGGCGGGAAAAGCCGCCAATGTGATGGTCGCCAACCCGTACGGCATCACCTGTAACGGCTGCGGCTTTATCAACACGCCGAATGCGACACTGACCACCGGCAAACCACAGTTTGACGCGGCGGGCAACCTCTCGGCTCTCGAGGTGACAAAAGGCACCATCACCGTCGAAGGCCAGGGGCTGAATACCAGCGGTAGCGATGCGCTGTCACTGATTTCCCGTGCCACCGAAGTCAACGCTGCTATACATGCGAAGAATTTAACGGTCACCACCGGGGCGAACCGGGTGGATGCCAGCGGTAAGGCGACCGCTATCAACGGCGAGGGCGCGGCACCGGTGGTGGCGGTGGATACCGGCGCACTCGGCGGCATGTATGCCAACCGTATTCACCTGGTCTCCACAGAAAAAGGCGTGGGGGTGAACCTCGGTAATCTGGCGGCGCGCCAGGGCGATATCACGCTTGATGCGAACGGGAAAATGACCGTCCGGGAGAGTGTCACCAGCGGGTCGCTGACGGCGAAGGGCGACGGCGTGACGCTCACCGGCAGCCTTAAAGCGGGCGGTGATATCGCGGTTAACAGCACGCAGGATATGGCGCTGAACAACGCCACGCTGGCGGCGGACGGCAAACTGACGCTGGCTGCGACGGGGAATACCGCGCTTACTGCCAGCAAAATCGCTGCCGGGCAGACGGCGCTCAGCGCAAAACAGATTAACGGCGATGCGGACAGCCAGCTCAGCGCTGCGGGTAACGCCACCCTGGATGCGCAGGGTATCAGCTGGCAGGGTGAACTGACCGCCGGCGGCAACAGCCGGATAACGGCGGATAAGCTGGATAATGCCGGCACGATAACGGCGAAAGGGCAACTGACGGCCACCACGGGCAACCTGAACAACAGCGGCACCCTGCAGGGGCAGGTGCTGGAGATTAACACCCAGACGGCGCACAACAGCGGCACGCTGATGGCGGCGGGTGATACCCGCATTACCGCCGGGCAGCTGGATAACCAGGGCACCATCGCCGCGAAAAATCAGCTCACCGCCTCGGCGTCCACGCTGAACAACAGCGGAACACTGCAGGGCCAGTCGCTGGGCGTGACCGGCGATGCGCTGCACAACAGCGGCTCGCTTCTATCCGAAGGTGATACCCGGCTTACGGTCGCCCGGCTGGATAACCAGGGGATGGTAGCGGCAAAAGGCAATCTCACCGCCACCACCTCGACGCTGAATAACGGCGGCACACTGCAGGGGCAGACGCTTACTGCCTCCGGCGATGGGGTGCAGAACAACGGCACCCTGGCCGCTGACGATTCCCTGAACGTGAAGGCCGGCGCGCTGACCACCGGCACCGGCTCCACTATTACCGCGAAAGGCGATGTGACGCTGACCGCGCAGACCACCGCTGATATCGGCGGGCAGGTGAATGCCGGTAAAGCCCTGAGCGTGAAAGCGGCTGACCTGCAGACCCGCCAGCAGGCACAGCTGCAGAGCGGCAGTATTCTGACGCTGGCGGCAGATAACACTGCAACCCTCAACGGCACCCAGGCGGCGAAAGGCACGCTCAGCGTGACGGCGAAATCCGTCAGTCACGGCGGGAAATCGAATGCGTCAGCCATCACCCTGACCGCCCCCGGTGCGCTGAACAACAGCGGTACGCTGGTCGCGGATACGCTCAGCCTCGGCAGCACACATATCACCAGCAGCGGGCTGTTGCAGGGCACACAGGCTCTGAACCTGCAGGCGGACTGGCTGGAAAACCTCACCGGCGGCACGCTGTACTCCGCAAAAGACCTGACGCTTGCTATCCCGCAACTGAACAACAGCGGGTTAATCACCACCGACGGTGACCTGCATCTGCACGGCAACAGCCTGACCAGCAGCGGCGAAATCAATGGTATCAGCCTGTTCAGCGACTACACCCGTCTGGAGAACAGCGGGCGGCTGCTGGCGGATAATACGCTCAGCCTGACGGCGGATGACATCAGCAACCGTGGCGTGCTGGCGGCAAAAACCACCGACATCACCGCGAACACGCTCAGTAATACGGGCAGCGTGCAGGGCGACGATGCGCTGACGCTGGCGGCGCAGTCCACCACCAACGGCGGGTCGCTGGCGACGGCGGGCACGCTGAACCTCAGCGGGCAGACCCTCGATAACCAGGGCAACCTGAGTGCCACCACGCTGCTGCTGACGCTGGCGCAACAGGTGAATAACGCGGCGGACGGGCGCATGGTTGCGGGCGACAGCGCTACGCTGAACACGTCGCAACTGAGCAACAGCGGCCTGATTGCCGCGAAAAACCTGACGCTGAACAGCGCTGACATCACCAGCAGCGGCACGCTGCAGGGCACGGCGCTGCTGACCGCTTCCGGTACCACGCTGACTAACCAGCAGGGCGGCCTGCTGCTCAGTAACGGCGCGGTGTTGCTGAAAAATGACCGGCTGAACAACGCCGGGCAGATACAGGGTGACACGCTGAACCTCGCGACCGGGCAGTGGATGAACACCGGCACGGTTCTCGGGCAGAGCGGCCTGACTGCCACGGTCAGCGGCACGCTGGATAACCAGGGCCAGGTGGTCAGCCGGCAGGGGATGACGCTGACAGCAGAGAACAGTACGAACAGCGGCGCGCTGATGGCGAAAGTGCTCGCCCTGCACGGCGATTTGCAAAGCAGCGGTCTGATTCAGGGGACGGACGGGCTGACGTGGGATGGCAACACGCTGACCACTACCGCGGACGGGCAGCTTGTCAGCGGCGGCAGTCTGGCACTGCTGGGCAACACCCTGGACAACGCGGGCCGGATGCAGGGTAAAACCCTGACCGCAACGGCGGACAGCCTGCATAACAGTGGCACGGTGCAGGCGCAGGACGCGCTGAACGTACAGGTTACCGGCACACTCGCTAACCAGGGGCAGATGCTGAGCCAGGGCCAGGCGGATATCCGCGCGGCACAGCTGAACAACGACGGACAACTGCTCAGCGCCGGGGACATCACCCTGCGCGGGCAACAACTCACCAACAACGGCAGCGTGCAGGGCAAAACGCTGTCGGCCCATGAAGGTCGTGTCACCAACAACGGTACGCTGACCGGCCTCGACAGTCTGGCGCTGGATAACAGCCAGGCCACGGCGACCCTGATGGCGCGGATGGCGATGGCTGCCCCGCAACTGGAGCTGATTAACGCCGGTTCGCTGCTGACGCAGGGCACGCTGGATATCACCGCCGGGAGTGTGAACAACACCGGCACCTGGCAGGGCAATAACATTCTGCTGGCGGCGCAGTCGCTGGATAACCGCGGTGCTATTCAGAGCGCCGGGGCACTTAATCTTCAGCTTGCCGGTGACCTGACGTCCGCTGCAGGCAGCAAAATCACCGCCATGGGCACGGCGGCACTGCAGGCGCTGTCGCTGACGAACAGCGGGCAGTGGGCGGCGAAAAACCTGACCCTCAGTGCCGGTTCGCTGACGAACAATGGTGCCATCAGCGGCAGCGACGGGCTGACCGCGACGCTCACGGGTACGTTCACCCAGCAGGCGGGCGGGCAGCTTGCCGGCAACGGGGCGCTGAACCTGACGGCACAGCGTGTCGATAACGCCGGTAACATCCAGGGCAGCGGCGTGACCGTCAGCGCGGAGACGCTGACCAACAATGCCGGCGCGCAGCTGGTCAGCGGGCAGGGGCTGACGCTCACCACGCCGCAACTGCTCAACTACGGTCTGATTCAGGGCGCGGGTGACACCCGGATGACTGCCGCCACGCAGGCGCGCAACGAGGGGAAACAGCTCTCAGGCGGGACGCTGACGCTGACCGCCCCGCAGTACAGCGGTGCGGGCTGGCTACAGGCAACCGACCTCATTCTGAATGCGGCGAACAATGCCGCGACCGGTACGCTGCTGGCTGACCGGATGACGCTTACCGGCGACACCTTCACGAACCAGGGCACCACCCAGGCGAACGACCTGACGCTGAATTACCGCCAGCTCACTAACAACGGCACGCTGCTGGGCAGCCGCCAGCTGACGGTGAACGCCGCGCAGGTGAACCAGTCCGCCGCCGGCAGACTCTTCAGCGGCGGTGACCTGTTTGTGGGGGCGACCGGGCTCAACGCGCTGGGGCAAATCGTGGCGCTCGGCAACCTGACGCTGCAACTGGCCGATGCGTTTACCGGTAAAACCGCGCTGGCGGCGGGGAAAACCCTGAGTGTCACCAGTAACGGTGCGATAGATAACCAGAGCGTGATGCAGGGCCAGGCGGTGAACCTGAGTGCGGGCGGGCAACTGACCAACAACGGGCAAATCACCACCGGCAGCGGCACGAGTACGTTAAGCGGCAGCAACATCGTGCTGAACGGCAACAGTTCGCTGCAGGGCGGCGGCGATGTGACGCTGGCGAGCCGGGGCAACATCACGGCGAACGGCTTTGCCGGCACACTCGGCAGCCTGACGCTCAGTGCGCCGGGTAGTATCGTCAACACCGCGCTACTGTACGCGGCGAATAACCTGGCGCTGTACGCCGGCAGCATCACCAACCAGCGCGGCGATATGCTGGCGGGCAACAACCTGAGGCTGCAGCGCGACGCGGCGGGCAATGCTAACAGCGAGGTGGTGAACACCTCCGGCACTATTGAAACGCGAAATGGCGATATCACCATTAATACCGGACATTTGCTGAATACCAGGGATGGACTGGTCACTAACACGACAACGTCAACAACCGCTCAAAGTGTTACGGGCGTGGGTAAGCCTACCTTGAGCGTACATTATTCGCTGCTCCCTACGGGAAGTTATGGTTACTACACGGTTAAATCCTATGTGGAAGGCAACAGCTGTGCAGGAGCTGATGGTGGGTGTGATTCATGGACAGAAACGACTTATCACTATGCGCCCTTCGAGGGCAACAGCACCCAAAAATTTGTTTTAAGCGAGACCCGTACCGACGTCAGCAGTAGTGGCGGAAGCGCACGAATCGCATCTGGCCGTAATGCCGTTATTTCAGCCAGTGTGCTTGATAACAAAGCCAGCGACATCGTCAGCGCTAACAACCTGTTATTGCGGGGGGCGCAGCTTAACAACCAGAGCTGGCAAAACAGCGTTACCTCAGACGTTCTGGTTTATAAATATGGAACAGGCAAGGACGTAACCTATGCTGAGTTTGCGATTCCTGCAGGCGGTTTAAGGAATAAGAGTGATAGATATGAGCAGTATGTGCAGAATATTGCTTATACCTTGATTGGGCATGAAATCGAGACCACCCAGGGACAGCTCTATCGCGCTGTCATCCAGGCCGGTGGTAACGTCAGCGCCAGCTTCAGCAGTAATCTCAGCAACACCGCTACCACTTCAAATGCCGGCGGCGTCAGTGGCACCCTCACCGCTCCGTCACTGAATACCCTGAGCAATCAGAGTATTGGCGGTAGCGTGGCAAAACAGACGCTCGCCGCAGGCCCCGTATCGGTGAATTCCCCGCAGTGGCAGGATCAACTGCAGAACGCACTGCAGCAGATTAACGGTGGCAATGCGGGCAGTCTGACAAACGCGGGCGTCACCAGTGCGGCGCTGAAAAACACCAGCACTGGCGCGCTCGACGCGCATCAGGGGAAATCCGTTGATACCAGCGCCTACCCGCTGCCTTCCGGTAATAACGGCTACTTTGTGGTGTCGGCTAACCCGAAAAGCCCGTACCTCATCACCGTTAACCCGAAACTCGACGGGCTTGGCCAGTTAGATCCGGCGCTGTTTGGCGATCTGAACAAACTGCTCGGCGTGACGCCGTCTGCCGCCCCGCGCGAAACCAGCAGCACTTATACCGATGAGAAGCAGTTTCTCGGCTCTGCTTACATGCTGGATCGCATCAAACTTAACCCGGATCATGACTATCGCTTCCTCGGCGATGCGGCGTTTGACACGCGCTATGTCAGTAACGTCGTGCTGAACCAGACCGGTAACCGCTATCTGAACGGTATCGGCTCCGATCTCGCGCAGATGCAGTATCTGATGGATAACGCCGCTAACGCGCAGCAGTCACTGGGGCTGCAGTTTGGTGTGGCGCTCAATGCCGATCAAATCGCCGCGCTCGACCACAGCATCCTGTGGTGGGAAAGCGCCATCATCAATGGCGAAACGGTGATGATCCCGAAAGTCTACCTGTCGCCGAAAGATGTCACGGTCAATAACGGCAGTATGATTGCCGGGAACAATGTCAGCCTCGAAGGAGGCAGTGTCACCAACACCGGCGGTACGCTGCTGGCGCGAAACAACCTCAGCGTGGAGAGCGGCGGGGCCATCACCAACAGCAACGATGCGCTGATGAAAGCGGGCGGCAACGTCAGTCTCAGCGCCATCGGCAATATCAGTAACCTCAGCTCCTCCATCAGCGGCAAAACCGTGGCGCTGGAGAGTCTCGACGGCAGCATTAATAACGTCACGCTGGCCGATCAGTTCTCGCTGGATGCGAAAAGCAAATATGGGTCGGTCAGCCTCAAAAACACCACGCTTGGCAGTATCGCTGGTATCACCGCAACGGATGGCCTGTCGCTGGCAGCGGGTAAAGATATCACCCTGACCGGCGCCACGCTGAAAGCGGGCGGCGATCTGCTGATGGATGCCGGTGGCAATATCGCCGTCAACGCGATCGAGAAAAATGACGCGTACAGCCAGTCCGGTTTTAAAGCGGGTTATCTCCGCCAGACGGCAACGGGCCGCGAGCAGGTGTCGTATCAGGGAAGCGGTATCACTGCCGGCGGCAACCTTGGCATGCAGGCGGGCAACGACCTGACGCTCAGCGCCAGCGATGTCAGCGCCGGGAAAAACGCGAAGCTGTCAGCGGGCAACGATCTGAACCTCGACGCACAGCAGACCCGCAACAACAGCCACAGCGGCAAAAGCGAAAACCACAGCACCGGCCTCGATCGCACCACTGTCAGTGCAGGCAATAACCTGATACTCGCCGCAGGCCAGGATATCAACTCGCAGGCCGCCGGGCTGGCGGCTGAACAGCAGGTCGGCATGCAGGCAGGGCGCGACGTCAATCTGCTGGCGGAAGCCACCACCCAGGGCGACAGCTACAAAGCCAGCAAGAAAACGGTGATTAACGAGCAGGTGCGCCAGCAGGGCACCGAGATCGCCAGCGGCACTAACACGGTGATCCTCGCCGGACGTGATATGAACGCCGAAGCCGCGCAGGTTAACGCGAAAGGCGATATCGGCGTACAGGCCGGGCGCGATGTGAACCTGACGACCGCCACCGAAAGCGATTATCACTACAAAGAAGAGACCAAAACCAAAAGCGGCTTCCTCAGTAAAACCAAAACGCACACCATTTCCGAGCAGAGCGCCACCCGTGAATCCGGCACGCTGCTGAGCGGCGATAACGTGACGGTGAAATCCGGCAATGACCTGCTGGTGAAAGGTTCATCCGTGGTGGGCGATGGCGATGTGGCGCTCAGTGCGGTGCATAACGTAGATATCACCGCCGCCACCAACACCGACTCGAACTGGCAGTTTAAAGAGAAGAAAAAGAGCGGCCTGATGGGGTCCGGCGGCATCGGTTTTACCATTGGCAGTTCCAGTACGAAGCAGAGCCTGAAAGAGCAGGGGACCACCCAGAGCCAGAGTGTGAGCACCATTGGCTCAACGGGGGGTAACGCCAATATTGTCGCCGGTGAAAAAGCGCACATCAGTGGCGCTGATGTGATTGCAGATAAAAATCTGAACGTGGTCGCAGGGGAAATTATCGTTGACCCGGGTAACGATCTACTGAAACGCAAGGAACGTTTCGAGCAGAAGAAGAGTGGTCTGACATTATCCGTATCGAGTCCTGTGATCGATGCCGCGATGGCAGCCAACAATACACTGAAACGCAGCCAGGAAGTCAGCGATGAACGACTGAAAACCCTGTATGCCGTGCAGGCAGCAAAAAATGCATGGGTGGCCGCCTCGCAAGCCCCTTCTATGGCGGCTGATATAGCCCAGGGCAATATGAATGCCGTCAAGGTGGAGGTGAGCGTCGGTTCGAGTAAAAGCTCGTCAGAGTCCAGTTCTACGCAAAATCAGGTTCGTGGCAGCACGCTTAGCGCAGGAGGGAATACAACGCTGGTGGCGACGGGAGCGAACGGGAGTCGCGGGGACCTTCACATCAGCGGCAGCGGTGTGACTGGCAAGAATGTCACTCTTGTGGCGCAGAATAACCTGTTGCTGGATGCGGCATCGAACAACACTGAACAAACCAGCAAGAATAGCAGCAGTGGCTGGAATGTGGGGGTACATCTATCACTGGGTCAGGAGACAGGAATAGGTGTGTCAGCCAATGGTTACCAGTCAAAAGGAACGGCTGACGGTAAGAGTACCGAATATGTAAATACGCGCGTCAACGCCAGCAACGAGCTGAGTCTTAGCAGCGGTGGAGATACGGTCATCTCCGGCGCACAGGCATTGGGTGAAAAAATCACTGCAGAGGTGGGACGTAACCTGACGGTTACCAGCCTGCAGGATACTGACGAGTACCACAGCCAGCAGAAAAGCGTGAGCGGCGGTGCCAGTTTCACCTTTGGGTCAATGACCGGTTCCGCCTCCCTGAGTGTCAATAAAAGCAAAACCGACAGCGACTACGCCAGCGTCGGTGAGCAAAGCGGGTTGTTTGCCGGGGATAAAGGGTTTGATATTACGGTCGGTAACCATACCCAACTGGATGGCGCGGTCATAGCCAGTACTGCAACAGCAGATAAGAACCTGCTTTATACCGGTACGTTAGGATGGCGTGACATAGATAACAAAGCGCAGTACAGCGCCAGTAGCAAAGGTCTTTCCGGTGGTTTCTCATCAGGAAACAATGACAAAGGCGAGCGTGTAAACAGCGGTGGTGTTGTGCCTGCCATCAGTGTGGCGAGCAGCGGTGCGGCTTCAGGTACAACGCAATCCGCCATTGCTGCAGGCAGCATCGTAATACGTGCTGGAGATCAGCAAGCGCAGGATGTTACAGGGTTAAGTCGTGACACCGACAACGCCAATGGTCATATCGATAAAATCTTTGATCAGAAGAAAATCGCAGAGCAGCAAGAACTGGCCGCGGTGTTCGGGCAGATGGCGAACACTGCCGCCGGAGATATTGGCGAGGCGATGGGATGGGCGGCGGATAGCCCGGAAAAAGCGGCTATTCACGGTGTGATAGGTGCCATCCAGGCGAGTATGGGCGGCGGGAATGCGCTGGCCGGTGGGCTTGCTGGATTGAGCAGTGAAGTGTTTGGTCAGATGGTTGATACCTATCTGAGTAACAATACGCAGCTGGACCGCAATGAAAGAGGGGCGATTACCCAATGGGCCGCCGCACTGAGCGGTAGCGCAATAGGCGGGGTGATTGGTGGAACAAACGGTGCGCAGTCCGGTGCAGCAGTATCACTGGATGCTGAACGTTATAACCGGCAATTGCATCCTGATGAAATTGCCCGTATCCAGCAATTATCCGGTGGGGATAAAGAAAAAGAAGCGCGTCTGAAAGCAGCGGCCTGTGCGTTGGTCAAATGTTCCGCTGAGTTTGCGGAAGGTTCTGCGGATTACATCAAAGCGCAAGCCCTGGAGCAGTTAGGTAACAGTGACGCATATGCGAGCGAGCGCACACAACTGGCGGCTCAGAATAGCAATCAACTGATCTACGCGATGGGCAGTTACACCTATGCCAGCGTGCCGATGTTCGGGTATTCGCTCAGCGATCAGACCGGCGACACACTCTCACGCTACAATGTGGGGACGCGTATAGGCGGTCTGGCGCAATTCACCGGAGGAGAGCTACAAGCAGTTGGTGGCGTGGCAGCGTGTACGGGCGGCGTAACTTGTCTGGCCGGGAGTTATCTGGCAGCCTCGGGGCTGGATACGGCTAACGCCGGGTGGAACGCTTTCCTGTACGGGGTCGACCAGAAAACCAGTGGTGCATACCTGCTGGAAGGGTTGGGTGTATCACCGGCTTACTCCGAGGGCATTTATGGTCTGACGCAGGTTGGGGCTGCGGGGATTGGTGGAGTAGGAAGTGCAGGAAAAGCGACTACGGTTTCCGAGCATTACGTTAATGCCGATGTTGGTACAAAAGGCGCAGGCATTACGCTGGAAACCACCAATCCCGTTGCTGTGAGTGGTAGTCGGGCAATCGATAAGGCGCGGAGTTACGAAAGTGGTGTGCGCGGGATGTATGGGGATACTCCATTTGCTGAACGTCAATACACGGCACTTGTCGATGGGCAACGTGTCAACGGTGTCGCTGATGAAGTGGCACTGATCGGCGGGAAACCCACAGCTATTGAAGCCAAATTTGTCGATGACTGGGCTAGTTCTATTCGGAACCCAGAAAGCCCGGCTGGTTCGAAGCCATGGTCAGTAGCTGAACAGAAGAAAATGGTAGATCAGGCGAAAAAATACTCCTCTGGTTTCGATGGTGGTGCTATTTATCATACGAACAGCCCGGAATTAGCTAGTTACTATTCTAAGGTGTTTACCGATGCGGGCGTCACAAACTTTAAGTTTGTAATTACCCCGGCCACAAAGTGAGGTGTAAAATGAGTAATGATCGAGAAACGTTAGAAAAAATTCTCGGTGGAAAAATTGAGCAGTCGGACGCTAGAGATGTACCAGGTGTTACGGTTGTGGATGGGCAGCACGTTGTTTATTTTTCGGACGATGGGAAAAACAATCCCCGAAAACAATTTAATAATATTACGTGCTTTTCTGAGCCTCCGAATGCTGTTCGTGGAGGGGTAAATGATCGCGGGTGCAAAGTCACCCCGCCCTCGGGGCCTATTTTTCACGCGATTTCCTATCATGGTGATCTTGACGGTTGGAGAAAAGATATTGAGGCAGGGGCCATTGGCCTTGGTTTATTACTCGCCCAAATCAAAGGTGATCAATTTGTTATTTCAGATGGCCGCTCAATCCCTCTGTCAGATTGCAAAATAGAGTTTTCTTAATCATTACTTATTCTCAACACCGGCCTTGCGCCGGTGTTTTTGCAACCTATCTGCACCCGTTTTGCTTCCTTTTAGTTCCAGTTCACATTGTAAGCGCACCCGATTTTGTTCCATGCACTTTTTGAGAGTTCCGGTTTTTCAGTCATCAGCCGGTACTCTTCCGGTGTCAGGTTATTCAGGGATGCATGGGGCCGTTCGCTGTTATATTCAGCGAGCCAGGGCTCTATAATTTCCCATGCTTCATTCAGCGTTCTGAATAAATAAAAATCCAGAATTTCTGTCCGGTACGTCCGGTTAAAACGTTCAATAAAGGCATTCTGCGTTGGTTTCCCGGGTTTGATAAATTCCAGTATCACACCATGCTCTTCAGCCCACTGCGCCAGCGTCAGCGAGACCAGTTCCGGCCCGTTATCCATCCGCAGTTTCAGCGGATAACCCCGGTTTGCCACGATCCTGTCCAGCACCCTGACCACTCGCTGTGCCGGGATATCCAGATCGATTTCTATTGCGAGGGCCTCGCGGTTAAAGTCATCCACCACATTGAAGGTCCGGAAGCGTCTGCCGCAGGCCAGCGCATCGTGCATTGAATCGGTGGACCAGCTCTGGTTCATCGCCTGCGGCGTTGCCAGCGGAGCCGGATTACGTACCGGCAGACGCTGTTTTCCCTTACGGCGAAAATTCAGTTTCAGCAGGCAGTAAATACAGTGAACTCTTTTATGGTTCCAGCTATTGCCCTGCCTGCGAAATACCTGAAAAAACTTTTTAAATCCGTATCGCGGATCGCGTTCAGCCGCCACGGTCAGCGCCATAATCACCGGCTCATCACGGCGCGTGTCCGGCTGATAACGAAATACCGTCCTGCTCAGCGACAATGTCCTGCAGGCGTGGCGTAAGCTTATGGCAAACTGCGCGATCAGATAGCTGACCAGCTCACGTTTTATCGCTGGTGTTAACGTTTTTTTTCGATAACGTCTAGGGCCCGGCATCCAGGGCTGAGATTAGCAAACATCTGTTTGAGGCGCCGGTTTTCATCTTCCAGGTCTTCCATCTTTTTGATATCAGAGGCTTCCATCCCGCCAAACTTCGCTTTCCAGTTGTAATACGAGGCCTCAGAGATACCAGCTTCGCGGCAGATATCCCTGACGGTACGTCCGGCTTCGACGGACTTCAGAACGGCAATGATCTGGTGTTCGGTGAATCGGGCTTTACGCATGGTGATCTCCTCAGGAGACATAGTCAGTATGTCGGAAGATCTCTAAAAGTGAATGGTTCGGTTAAGCGGGATACTTACACTGTCAGTGCTGCTTACCCAGCCATCAAGCTTATCAGCCCATTCCTGCATCATCACTTTACGCTCATCAAGATACGTCGCATGGTTGTACGTGCGGCGAACGTTGTTGGTATCAGCGTGCGCAAGCTGAGCTTCGATAGCATCAGGTCGATAGCCCATCTCGTTTAACCGTGTGCTGCCTGTGGTTCGGGTTGCATGTGGGCTGTAAGTTCCACTCCAGCCGAGGCTTTTAAGTAGCTGGCGCAGCGAGTGCGATGTCATTGGACCTAGCGGATTATCCCTGCCCGGAAACAGGTGCTGTCGATGTCCGGTTAATCCCTGTAGCGTTCTGAGCATGTTGACGGCTTGGGAGGGAAGGGGAATAACGTGTTCTCTGCGGGCTTTCATCCGCGCTGCCGGAATGGTCCATAGTGCATTATCGAGATCGAATTCTGCCCATTCTGCCTCGGTGACTTCGGCTGGTCGCGCCAGCGTCCACCACATTAGCCACATGCAATAGTTAACCTGATATGAGCCGCGACTGTTATCAAAACAGCTTAATAGCTTCCCGATTTGGTGTGGATTCAATGCCTGTTTGTGCTGTGTCTTATTCGCCGGAAGCGCCTTGCGTACAGGCCAGACAGGATTGCTATCAGCTCTAAGCGTTGCCACTGCCAACTCGAAAACCGATGAAATAGTACGTCGCGCTTCAGCGGCAACAGTCGGAGCGCCGCGTTTAGCGGTTTCCTGAAGAATTTTAAGAATGTGGTGTGGGGTGATATCTCTGACAGGGAGCTTACCGATTGCGGGGAAAACCACACGTTCAAGCATATCCAGTCGGCGCATTTTGGTGGTTTCTGCCCGGTCTTTTATTTGCAACCATTCTTTAGCGAGCAGCTCAAAGGTGTTAGATGCGTCATTGACCTTGCGGATCTAGCGGGTTCTTGTCTATTTCTTATAGCGTTATTGCACTCACCCAAGATAAGAATGGAAACTGATTGTACGCACCTATGTATTCATTTCAGACCGCGCTTTCATGCGACAATACGGAATAAAAAATCCACGCAAGTGCGTGGATTTTAGCGGGTTTTGTAAGCTTCATGAGATGTTCTGACATCTCATGAGACAACAAAGCTTATTTAGACGTTGAACAGGAAGTTCATCACATCGCCATCTTTCACGATGTACTCTTTGCCTTCTGCACGCATCTTGCCGGCTTCTTTCGCGCCTTGCTCACCTTTGTAAGCGATGAAATCTTCATACGCGATGGTCTGCGCACGAATAAAGCCTTTTTCGAAGTCGGTATGGATTTTACCCGCCGCCTGCGGCGCGGTTGCGCCAACCGGGATGGTCCATGCACGCACTTCTTTCACGCCGGCGGTGAAGTAAGTTTGCAGGTTCAGCAGGGCGTAACCTGCGCGGATCACGCGGTTCAGCCCCGGCTCTTCCAGACCCAGTTCGGCCATGAACTCGTCACGCTCTTCATCGTCCAGCTCGGCGATATCTGCTTCAACGGCGGCACAAACCGGCACCACGACGGAGCCTTCTTGCTCAGCGATAGCGCGAACCTGGTCAAGGTAAGGGTTATTTTCAAAGCCGTCTTCGTTCACGTTAGCGATATACATGGTCGGCTTCAGTGTCAGGAAGCTCAGGTAGCGAATCGCTTCTTTCTCTTCTTTGCTCAGATCCAGCGCGCGCAGCATACCGGCGTTTTCCAGCTGCGGCAGGCATTTTTCCAACGCGGCCAGCTCAACTTTCGCATCTTTGTCGCCGCCTTTCGCTTTTTTGGACACGCGATGGATAGCGCGTTCGCAGGTATCCAGGTCAGAAAGCGCCAGCTCGGTGTTGATCACGTCAATATCTTCGGCCGGGTTCACTTTGCCCGCAACGTGGATGATATTGTCGTTCTCAAAACAGCGCACAACGTGGCCGATGGCTTCCGTTTCGCGAATGTTGGTCAAAAACTGGTTGCCCAGACCTTCGCCTTTGGACGCGCCTTTTACCAGACCGGCGATGTCGACGAATTCCATGGTGGTCGGCAGAATACGCTGCGGTTTCACGATTTCCGCGAGTTTATCCAGACGCGGATCGGGCATCGGTACGACACCGGTGTTCGGCTCAATAGTACAGAACGGGAAGTTAGCCGCTTCAATACCTGCTTTGGTGAGCGCATTGAACAGGGTGGATTTACCTACGTTGGGCAGGCCAACGATACCGCATTTGAATCCCATGATGTAATTACCTTAATATCTTGATAATCAACCTGTTGCGAAAAACAGATTGTAGAAAAGTGAATAACTTTGGCTATTATACACGTAACCGCTGTTACGCGCGGCAAAAATGCCGCCGCAACCCGCTTACTGCGCCTTAAAGGCATGCAGGCGATTGGTGGCTTTGGTTAAACCGTCTTTCAGCCAGATCTCGGTACAACGCGCCGCTTCGTCTACGGCTTCGTCAATCAGTTTCTGTTCGGAAACCGGTGGTTTGCCCAGCACAAAACCGACAACCTTGTTTTTATCACCCGGATGACCAATTCCAACGCGTAAACGGTGAAAATTGGGGTTATTGCCCAGTTTACTGATGATATCTTTCAGACCATTATGGCCACCGTGGCCGCCCCCCAGTTTAAATTTCGCCACGCCTGGCGGCAGATCCAGCTCATCGTGGGCGACGAGTATTTCGTCCGGGTTGATGCGATAAAACGTCGCCATTGCCGCGACCGCCTTACCGCTCAGGTTCATAAATGTCGTGGGAACCAGCAGACGCACGTCTTCACCCGCCAGATTGATGCGCGAGGTATAGCCGAAAAACTTCGGTTCGTCGCGCAGCGGCGCGCGGGCTCTCTCCGCCAACAAATCAACATACCAGGCGCCCGCGTTATGGCGCGTTGCGGCGTATTCAGCGCCGGGGTTCGCCAGTCCGACAATCAGTTTAATCGTCACTTTTTATTCCTGACCAGATCAATGTCCGGCGCGTAGTTTACGTTGTGCGGGACGCGAAGACAAAATTCTCCCGGCGAAACGCGAAAAATGATAATGATTGCTCACATCAACCATTCGAATTTCATGTAGTTCAGTAGGTTATTTGTAAATTTGTGTTAGTCATAGATGTGTAATTGTGATCGTGCCCGCAACCGCTAAAAGGGTGGCTGTCTATACTTTACGCACAAGGATTGGGGTTATCCCATCCAACCCGTCGTTCCGGAGGTGACAGATGAAACGCAAAAACGCTTCGTTGCTCGGTAATGTGCTTATGGGGTTGGGGTTGGTCGTGATGGTTGTCGGCGTTGGTTATTCCATTTTAAACCAGCTGCCGCAACTTAACCTGCCGCAGTTTTTTGCCCATGGCGCTGTGCTGAGCATCTTCCTCGGCGCCGTTCTCTGGCTCGCTGGCGCCCGCGTAAGTGGTCATGAGCAGGTGTGCGATAAGTACTGGTGGGTGCGTCATTATGACAAACGCTGCCGCAGGGACCGGCAACATCATAGTTAAAAAGTCAGTTTCGATAACGGTTCCTGCGGGAGCCGTTTTTTTTGGCTTTTTTCTTGACCCTCACGTAACGTGAGGCCCGATAGTCCAGTCTGTGGGCGAGAAAGGAGCAGCTATGTTGATTCAGGTGGGGGAGTTAGCGCGACGTGCGGGGATCAGTGTGCGTACGTTGCACCACTACGAGCAAATCGGTTTGCTGTTGCCTTCTGCCCGAAGCGCCGCCGGATACCGGCTTTATGCGCTCGCGGATGTCAAACGCCTGCATATGATTCAGGCGCTGGCGAAAGCGGGTATGGAACTGGCGACAATCGGGGATTATCTGGCGCGGGAAACGCGTCCGCTGGCGGAATTACTGGATGACCAAATCATGCTGCTCGACAAGCAAATGCGCAATATTGTCACTCTGCGCGAACAGCTTGCGGTGTTGCGTGATGGTCTCGCCAGCGGCGTGGAGCCCGATCTGGAGTCCTGGCTACAGACCCTGGAGTTAATGAAAATGTACGATCGTTGGTTTAGTCCGCAAGAGTTACAGGAATTACCGTTTGCCTCGCGCGATGAGGCTCGCGAACGATTCTGGGCGCAAATGGTGAGCGAAGTGCAAACCCTTTTAGCGCAGAAGTGCCCGGTGGATGATCCGCGCGCGATGGATCTGGCAACCCGCTGGATGACGCGGCTGGAGCAGGATACTGCCAACAAACCGGAGTTTCTGACCCGCTTAAATGAGATGCACCGCGTGGAGCCCCAAATGCGTGAGCAAACAGGCATTACGCAGGAAGCGGTCGATTTTATTACCCACAGTTTTGCGGAAAGCAAGCTCGCTATCTGGCAGCGTTATTTGTCTGCGCAAGAGATGGCGTTTACCCGGGCGCACTATTTTGACCGCATGATGGAGTGGCCGCCGCTGGTGGCGAAACTGTATACCGCTCAACGTCAGGCAGTAGATCCAGAGTCTGACGAAGCGCAGGCGCTGGCCGCTAACTGGCTGGAGCTGTTCCAGTCTTATGCCGGAACCGATCCGCAAACGCAGCAAAAATTCCGCAGGGCGATGCAACAGGAGCCGCATCTGATGAAGGGAACCTGGATGACGCCCGACGTGCTGCAATGGCTACAACGGGCGATTGAGGTGATGATGCGCCGCCGCGCATCATGATTACAGGTCGGCTAAGGCCGCATCACGGTTAGGGAAGAACGACAGACGGCCAGGGATTGGCTGTATACCCGCGCGTGCCAGCGTGCGTAGCGGCTGGAACTCAAGGTTGCTGACGCGCAGTTCAGTACCCTGCGGCAGGCGGTTGACGAAACGACGGAAAGCGTCCAGCCCGCCTGCATCCAGCACCGGCACCGCATCCCATTTCAGCACCACAATGCGCTTTCCGGCGATACGGGTTTCCAGATCGCTGAACACATTTTCTGCAGCAGCAAAGAACAGCGGGCCGATCACGCGTAGCACCAGCACATCATCCGGTACGCTGACGTTTACCACGGACAAGTGAGTCATCCGCGCGATACGGCGCATAAACAGCAGCGACGCGAGCACAATCCCTACGCTGATGGCGATCACCATATCGAACAACACGGTCAGTGACATGCAAATCAGCATCACCACAATGTCATCCACCGGCGCGCGGCGCAGCAGATCGATCACTTTGTGCGCTTCACTCATATTCCACGCCACCATCAGCAACAGCGCCGCCATGGCAGACAGCGGCAGCCAGGAGAGCAGGGGAGCCAGCGCCAGTAACGCCATGATTACTAACAGTGAGTGAACCACCGCCGAAATGGGTGACGTGGCCCCGGCGCGGACGTTGGCCGCCGAACGGGCAATCGCTGCGGTCGCGGTGATCCCACCGAAGAACGGTGCGGCGATATTGCCCAGCCCCTGGCCAATCAGCTCGCTGTTGGCTTTATGTTTGGTGCCGGTCATACCGTCCAGCACGACAGCGCACAGCAGCGATTCGATAGCACCAAGCATTGCCATAGAAAATGCCGCAGGCAGCAACGCGCGCAGCGAATCCCAGCTCAGGGTAAATTCAGAACCTGGCAGATCCCACGGCAGCACCAGTTGCGGCAGCAGCTGCGGGATGCCGTTGCCCTGCGAACCATCTGCCAGTACGTAGTGAAATTGCGAACCGATGGTCGCGACGTGACCGCCGAGCAGATTGACCACCAGCATCACCGCGCAGCCCGCCAGCAGCGCGGGCAGATGCCCCGGCAGACGTAAACGCAAGCGCGGCCACAGCACCAGCGTGGCGAGGGTGACAATACCAATCGCCGCATCACCCGGATTGACTGTCGGCAGTGCCATCACCAGCGCGCCGACTTTTTGCAGATAGTGTTCCGGCACATGCGGCATTTGCAGGCCGAGAAAATCTTTTATCTGCATGGTGGCGATGGTAATGCCGATCCCGGAAGTGAAACCGAGCGTCACAGAAAGCGGAATGTATTCAATTAACCGACCAAAGCGCGCCAGCCCGAAGAGGATCAGAAACACACCGGACATGAGCGTCGCTACCAGCAGGCCCGACAGACCAAACTGCTGCGAAACCGGGTACAGGATCACCACGAAGGCGGCCGTCGGACCGGAAACGCTGTAGCGCGAACCGCCACTCAGGGCGATAACAATCCCGGCAACCGCCGATGTATAAAGCCCGTATTGCGGTGCCACGCCACTGCCGATCGCCAGCGCCATCGCCAGCGGGATAGCGATAATACCAACCGTTATCCCGGCAATCAGATCGCGGGTGAAACGGGCAGTGGTGTATTTTTCTTTCCAGCACGCGTCGATTAGCGCGCGAAAAGGCATGACATGAGGTGAGAACAATCTGTTCACAATAGTCTGGCGTCCCCTGGAAATCATTCGATAACTAATTAATAAATCATACAAATAATATTTAAAGCTAAAAAAACCCGCCTGAGCGGGTTTTTTATACAGCAACGATTAATGTTCGAACATGGCGGAAATCGATTCTTCGTTACTGATACGACGGATAGCTTCAGCCAGCATGCCAGACAGCGTCAGCGTACGTACGTTCGGCAGCGCTTTGATCTCATCGCTCAGCGGAATGGTGTCGCAGACAACCACTTCGTCGATAACAGAGTTGCGCAGGTTATTTACCGCATTACCGGAGAAAATCGGGTGAGTGGCATAGGCGAACACGCGTTTCGCACCACGCTCTTTCAGCGCTTCTGCTGCTTTGCACAGCGTACCGCCGGTATCGATCATGTCGTCAACCAGAACGCAGTCGCGGTTTGCCACGTCACCGATGATGTGCATCACCTGGGAGACGTTAGCGCGCGGACGGCGTTTATCAATGATCGCCATATCGGTATCGTTCAGCAGCTTGGCAATCGCACGGGCGCGAACGACGCCACCGATATCCGGGGAAACCACAATCGGGTTGTCCAGATTCAGTTGCAGCATATCTTCAAGCAGGATTGGGCTACCGAATACGTTATCTACCGGTACATCGAAGAAGCCCTGAATCTGTTCAGCATGCAGGTCAACGGTCAGTACACGGTCAACGCCGACGCTTGAGAGGAAATCGGCAACCACTTTTGCGGTAATCGGTACACGGGCGGAGCGCACGCGGCGATCCTGACGGGCATAGCCAAAGTAAGGAATGACCGCGGTGATACGACCTGCGGAAGCACGGCGCAGGGCATCAACCATCACAACCAATTCCATCAGGTTGTCGTTGGTAGGGGCACAAGTGGACTGGATGATGAAAATATCACCACCGCGTACATTTTCATTAATTTGTACGCTGACTTCGCCGTCGCTAAAGCGACCTACGGCGGCGTCGCCGAGAGAAGTGTACAGGCGGTTGGCAATACGTTGTGCTAGTTCCGGGGTAGCGTTACCAGCAAAAAGCTTCATATCAGGCACGAGAAGAACCTCAGGCATGCGTCCAGTGGTGGATAGAATCGGCCAAAATGTGCGGTCAGGGCTGAATTCTATCCATGCGGTGTATTAAAGAGCGCGATGCAACGTCTGGAACAGGTGTGACGTTGTCACCGGAGCTCAGCTTGCCCGGCGATGGTCTGCGCTAGCGGCGAGAGGTTGACGCCTCGCGCGACAAAACCGTGCAGCCATTCCGGGGCTTGCTCAAGCACCTGACGAGCGGCGGATTCGGTGTCAAATTCGGAAAAGACACAGGCTCCTGTGCCAGTCAGGCGCGACGGCGCGTATTCTAACAGCCAGGAAAGCGCGGCATCAACCTCGCGAAAACGTTTTCTTGCGATAACCTCGCAATCGTTGCCGAATTCACATTTTAATAACGTATCAATTGACCTTTGCGGCGTATTTCTCGGCAGCTCGGGATCTTTGAAAATTACCGGCGTGGGAATGCTGACGCCAGGGTGCGCCACCAGATACCATTTTTCCGGCGGATTGACCGGGGTGAGGATTTCGCCAACCCCTTCGGCGAAAGCCGCGTGACCGCGGACAAATACTGGCACATCGGCACCCAGTCGCAGGCCGAGTTCGGCTAACTCATCGACGCTCAGCTTGCAGCCCCACAGGTGGTTGAGGGCGACCAGCACGGTGGCAGCATTCGACGACCCGCCGCCGAGCCCGCCGCCCATCGGCAGGCGTTTGTCGATAGCGATCTCTGCGCCGCTACCCGCAGGCAGACGACCGCTTTGTGCCGCGCGCTGCATGAGCAGACGTGCGGCGCGTACAATCAGATTCTCTTCGTCCGGCACGCCTTCGACCGGTGTCAGCAGGCGGATCTCTCCATCGCGGCGCGGTTCAATGCTCAGCGTGTCGCCATAATCAAGAAACTGAAACAGGGTTTGCAGCGTGTGGTAGCCATCGGCGCGCTGGCCGGTAATGTACAAAAACAGGTTGAGTTTCGCCGGAGCGGGCCAGGTCGTCATTTGGCAATCCAGTTGTCCATTTTCAGCTTGATGCTCTGTTTGCCGTCGCTCAGCTCCATATTGGCCGGCAGGGAGGGCTGGCTGTTGTCATACCCGCCATATACCACTTTCCAGTTTTTGCCGCCCTGGCTGTAATTCAACTCGCTCAGGCGGTATTGCGCATCGAGTTTATAATCGGTGGCATCGCCTGGCAGACCAAGGATCCACTGGCGCAGGCTGTTAAGTGGGATCGGCATGCCGGTCAGTTTGCCAATCATCTCTTCAGCATCATCGGCGGTATACCGTTTGCCTTTGTTGTCCACCAGTTGCACGTTACCCGGCTGGGCGTTCAGTTCCAGTTCGGTGCTGCCCAGCGGGTTGGTCAGCAACAGACGATAGCGATCCTGGCCGGTTTGCTGCCAGAAGAAACGGGCATACACTTTTTGCTCGTCAGAGATATAAGCGAATGCGCCGCGCGTTTGATACTGATTTAAGCTGCGCACCTGTTGCTGATGTTCGCGCCACTGTGGCGAATCCGGACTTTGTCCCGGCCCTTTTGGTGCATTGAGCGTACAAGCGGCTAACACGAGGCTTGCCAGCGGCAGCAGGCGAATAAAACGGAAGTCTGGCAGAGTCATAACGAGGGGAAATCCTTGCGAGGTTGCAGTATTACGCTTAATGCTAGCGCCGCTCTGAAACAGCGTCTACGTTCAAGTTGTCTTAAATCATTAAATTACCAATTACTCCGAAAGGGTAGTGTCTCTTTTATTGACCTCACTCATCCTGTATGATGCGTACAGTCTAACCTTATCAACGTTGGTACTATTCCCGCGCTCATGACCCTTTTAGCACTTGGCATCAACCACAAAACGGCTCCCGTTTCGTTGCGAGAACGCATTGCATTTTCGCCGGAAACGCTTGACCAGGCGTTAGAAAGCCTGCTGTCACAGCCGATGGTGCAAGGCGGTGTGGTGCTGTCAACCTGCAACCGTACCGAGCTCTACCTGAGCGTTGAAGAGCGGGACAACCTGCAAGAAGCGCTGGTGCGCTGGCTGTGTGATTATCACCATTTGCGTGAAGACGAAGTGCGCCAGAGCCTCTACTGGCACCAGGATAACGACGCCGTCAGCCATTTAATGCGTGTGGCGAGCGGGCTGGATTCGCTGGTTCTCGGCGAGCCGCAAATCTTAGGCCAGGTGAAAAAGGCCTTTGCCGATTCCCGGCGTGGTCATGACAACGCCAGCGATCTGGAGCGCATGTTCCAGAAATCATTCTCCGTCGCCAAGCGTGTGCGCACGGAAACCGATATTGGCGCCAGTGCGGTATCGGTCGCTTTCGCCGCCTGTACGCTGGCGCGGCAAATCTTCGAATCCCTTGCGTCGGTGACCGTGCTGTTAGTGGGCGCGGGCGAAACCATTGAGCTGGTTGCGCGCCACCTGCGTGAGCATAAAGTGCAGAAAATGATCATCGCCAACCGTACGCGTGAACGTGCGCAGGTGCTGGCGGATGAGGTCGGTGCGGAAGTCATTGCTTTAAGCGATATTGATGAGCGCCTGAAAGATGCTGATATCGTGATCAGTTCCACCGCCAGCCCGCTGCCAATTATTGGTAAAGGGATGATGGAACGCGCGATGAAAGCGCGGCGTAATCAGCCTGTTTTGCTGGTGGATATCGCCGTGCCGCGCGATGTCGAGCCGGAAGTGGGCAAAGTGGCGAACGCGTATCTTTATAGCGTCGACGATCTGCAAAGTATTATTCAGCACAACCTGGCGCAGCGTAAAGCCGCGGCGGTGCAGGCGGAAACCATCGTCGCCCAGGAAACCAGTGAATTTATGGCCTGGCTGCGTGCGCAAAGCGCCAGCGAGACCATTCGCGAATACCGCAGCCAGTCTGAAACGGCACGCGATGAACTGACTGCCAAAGCGCTTGCCGCGCTGGAGCAGGGCGGCGATCCGCAAGCTATCATGCAAGATCTGGCGTGGAAACTGACCAACCGCCTTATCCACGCCCCAACCAAATCTCTTCAGCAGGCCGCCCGTGACGGGGACGATGAGCGCCTGCATATTCTGCGCAACAGCCTCGGGCTGGATTAGCACAACACTCTCTTATTATTAAAAGGTGCATTTACGCCTATGAAGCCTTCTATCGTTGCCAAACTGGAAGCCCTGCATGAGCGCCATGAAGAAGTTCAGGCGCTGCTCGGTGACGCGCAAACCATCGCCGACCAGGATAAATTCCGTGCGCTGTCGCGCGAATACGCACAACTGAGCGATGTGTCGCGCTGTTTTACTGACTGGCAACAGGTTCAGGAAGATATCGAAACCGCGCAGATGATGCTCGACGACCCGGAAATGCGCGACCTGGCGCAGGATGAACTGCGCGACGCGAAAGAAAAAGGCGAGCAACTCGAGCAGCAATTGCAGCTGTTGCTGCTGCCAAAAGATCCTGATGATGAACGTAACGCGTTTGTCGAAGTTCGCGCCGGAACCGGGGGCGACGAAGCGGCGCTGTTTGCCGGCGATTTGTTCCGTATGTACAGCCGTTATGCCGAATCCCGCCGCTGGCGCGTCGAGATCATGAGCGCCAACGAAGGTGAGCACGGCGGTTTTAAAGAAGTGATCGCCAAAATTAGCGGCGAGGGCGTTTACGGACGTCTGAAATTTGAATCCGGCGGACATCGCGTCCAGCGCGTTCCGGCGACGGAATCGCAGGGCCGTATTCACACGTCTGCCTGTACCGTGGCCGTGATGCCGGAGCTGCCGGAAGCAGAAATGCCGGATATCAACCCGGCCGATCTGCGTATTGATACCTTCCGCTCTTCCGGCGCGGGCGGTCAGCACGTTAACACCACCGATTCCGCAATCCGTATTACCCACCTGCCGACCGGGATTGTGGTCGAGTGCCAGGATGAACGCTCGCAGCATAAAAACAAAGCGAAAGCCTTGTCAGTGCTCGGCGCGCGCATCCACGCCGCAGAAGCCGCGAAACGCCAGCAGGCAGAAGCCTCAACACGGCGTAACCTGCTGGGCAGCGGCGATCGCAGCGACCGTAACCGCACCTATAACTTTCCGCAGGGCCGTGTGACCGATCACCGTATCAACGTCACGCTGTACCGCCTTGACGAAGTGATGGAAGGCAAGCTGGATATGCTGATCGAACCGATTGTGCAGGAATACCAGGCCGACCAGCTGGCGGCGCTCTCCGAGCAGGACTAATGGATTATCAACAGTGGTTGCGCCAGGCGATAAGTGAGCTGGCCGCGAGCGAAAGCCCGCGTCGCGACGCGGAGATCTTATTGGGCTTTGTCACTGGCAAATCGCGTACGTTCATTCTCGCGTTTGGTGAAACCATACTTGACGCCTGGCAGCAGCAACAGCTGGCGACGTTACTGGCTCGTCGTGTAAATGGCGAGCCGGTGGCGCATCTGATTGGCGTACGGGAGTTCTGGTCACTGCCGCTGTTTGTCTCGCCGGCAACCCTTATTCCGCGCCCCGACACCGAGTGCCTGGTAGAGCAGGCGCTGGCGCGCCTTCCTTCCTCACCGTGTCGCATTCTCGATTTAGGCACCGGCACTGGCGCCATCGCGCTGGCGCTGGCGAGCGAGCGCCCGGACTGCAACGTCACGGCGGTCGATCTGATTCCGGATGCGGTGGCGCTGGCACAACGTAACGCCGCACATCTGAACATCACCAATATTGAAATCCTGCAAAGCCGCTGGTTCAGCGCGCTTGAAGGGCAGCAATTTGCCATGATTGTCAGCAATCCACCTTACATTGATGAGCATGATCCGCATCTTGCGCAGGGCGATGTGCGTTTTGAACCGCTCAGTGCGCTGGTGGCGGCCAACAACGGACTGGCAGATTTACACACCATCATTGACGCTGCCCGCCAGCATGTGTTGCCCGGCGGCTGGCTGCTGCTGGAACACGGCTGGCAACAGGGCGCAGATGTTCGCGCTATCTTCGAACATTACGGCTGGCAGCACGTGGCAACGTGCCGGGATTACGGTGATAACGAACGCCTGACGCTGGGGCAATGGCTTTTACAGGAGTAACGGGCAATGAATGCTTTTAAACTGCTGATTACATTGCATTTGACCTCTGTGGCGCTCACCGTTAGCCTGTTTGTTTTACGCTACTGGTGGCGTTGGTCGGGCGATCCGCGTATTAACGCCCGCTGGGTGCGGGTGGTGCCGCACACGGTGGATACCGTGCTGCTGCTCAGCGGCGCGGGTTTGATGTGGGTGACAGGCTATTTGCCATTTACGGTTAAAGGCGCATGGCTGACTGAAAAGCTGTTTGGCGTTATCATCTACATCGTTTTGGGTTTTATTGCGCTGGGGCGACATCGCCCGCGCAGCCAGCAAACAGGTTTTATCGCTTTCTTGCTGGGGCTGGTGGTGCTGTACATCATCATTAAACTCGCCGCCACAAAAGTACCGATACTGGGGTAAGACATGAGATCGTTAGCTGATTTCGAATTTAACAAAGCGCCGTTATGCGACGGGATGATCCTTGTTTCCGAGCTGATTCGCGATGACTTTCCTTCGCAATATGTGCAAGACGAACTGGAGCGGTTGCTCAGTCTGGCACGTGAGGAGATAGGTCAGGCAAAGCCTCAGGACTGGCAACTGGAAAAACTCGTTGAGCTGTTTTACGGCGAATGGGGTTTTAAAGATACGCGCGGCGTGTACCGTTTATCTGACGCGCTGTGGCTGGATAAAGTGCTGCAAAACCGTCAGGGTAGCGCGGTATCGCTGGGCGCGATTTTACTGTGGGTCGCCGGTCAGCTGGATATTCCCCTGACGCCGGTGATTTTCCCGACTCAGCTCATCCTGCGTGCCGAATGGCTGGATGGTGAAATGTGGCTGATCAACCCGTTTAACGGCGACACGCTGGATGAACACACGCTGGAAGTGTGGCTGAAAGGCAATATCAGCCCGGTGGCCGAGCTGTTTAACGAAGATCTCGATGAGGCCGACAACGCCGAAGTGATCCGCAAATTACTGGATACCTTGAAGTCGGCGCTGATGGAAGAGCAGCAGATGGAACTGGCGTTGCGCGCCAGTGAAGCGCTGTTGCAGTTCAATCCCGAAGATCCGTATGAAATCCGCGATCGCGGTCTGATTTATGCGCAGCTGGATTGTGACCATGTGGCGCTGAATGATTTGAACTACTTTGTAGAGCAGTGTCCTGAGGATCCGATAAGTGAAATGATCCGCGCGCAAATCAATTCGATTGCGCACAAGCAGATTACCCTGCATTAAAGATTTGTTCCGATTCACACTCGATAAGGCGATTTTATGAAACAAAAAGTGGTCAGCATTGGCGACATTAACGTCGCGAACGACCTGCCGTTTGTACTGTTTGGTGGTATGAACGTGCTGGAATCCCGCGATTTGGCAATGCGCATTTGCGAACACTACGTCACCGTGACCCAGAAACTGGGTATCCCGTACGTGTTCAAAGCCTCTTTTGATAAAGCCAACCGTTCTTCCATCAAGTCCTACCGTGGACCGGGTCTGGAAGAGGGGATGAAAATCTTCCAGGAACTGAAACAGACCTTTGGCGTGAAAGTGATCACCGACGTGCATGAAGCGTCGCAGGCGCAGCCGGTGGCTGATGTAGTGGATGTGATCCAGTTGCCTGCGTTCCTCGCGCGTCAGACCGATCTGGTTGAAGCGATGGCGAAAACGGGCGCGGTCATCAACGTGAAAAAACCGCAGTTTGTCAGCCCGGGCCAGATGGGCAATATCGTGGATAAATTCCACGAAGGCGGCAACGATAAAGTGATCCTCTGCGATCGCGGCGCGAACTTCGGCTATGACAACCTGGTGGTCGACATGCTGGGCTTCGGCGTGATGAAGAAAGTCTCCAACAACTCGCCGGTGATTTTCGATGTCACCCACGCGTTGCAGTGCCGCGACCCGTTCGGCGCGGCGTCTGGCGGTCGTCGTGCTCAGGTTACTGAACTGGCGCGTGCCGGGATGGCAACCGGTCTGGCAGGGCTGTTTATTGAAGCGCACCCGGATCCGGATAACGCAAAATGCGACGGCCCGTCCGCGCTGCCGCTGGATAAGCTGGAGCCGTTCTTAAAACAGATCAAAGCGATTGATGATCTGGTGAAAAGCTTCGACGAACTCGATACCGAGTAAGCATAAAAAACCCCGCGAGTGCGGGGTTTTTTGTTTCTGCCTGTCAGGCAAATATTGTCATCAGATAGGCTGCGAACAGCGCCAGGTGCGCCGCGCCATTAAGCACGTTGGTTCGCCCGGTAGAGAACGAGATTTGGCACAGCAGTAGCGAAGCGACCATGACAATCATTTCCGGCGCGCCCAGGCCGAACACCAGGTCATTACCGGTTAGCCACGCAATCAGCGTCACAACCGGGACGGTGAGGGAAATCGTTGCCAGTACCGAGCCAAAGAACAGGTTCATTGCGCGCTGTACCTGATTATTCAGCACCGCTTTTAACGCCCCTAATCCTTCCGGCGAGAGGATCAACAGCGCCACCAGGAAACCTGTAAATGCCACCGGCGCATTCATTTCTGTCAGCAGCGCTTCCAGCGGCGTCGCATTCATTTTCGTCACGGCAATGACCGCAACCAGATGGATAATCAGCCACAGCGTGTGCCACAGATTTCCGTGCGCGGACGGTTTGCCGTGGTGCGGATCGTCATCATCGCCTTCGTCTTCATGTTCATAGACGAACAAGCTCTGGTGCGTTTTGGTCTGGATAAGCAAAAATACGCCGTACATGGCCGCTGAGATCAACGCCACCAGCAGCGACTGACCAATTGTAAAATTGGCCTGCGGCAGTGCCATCGGAAACACCAGCACGATAATCGCCAGCGGAAACAGCGCTATCAGATACTGTTTAATGCCAAACAGATTCATATATTGCGTGGCGAACTTACGTCCGCCCAGCAGCAGCGAAAAGCCCACCAGACCGCCGGTGACAATCATGATGATGGAATAGAGCGTGTCACGCATAAGCGTTGGCGCGGCGTCGCCGGTGGCCATCAATGCGGAAATCAGGCTGACTTCGAGGATAACCACCGACAGGCTGAGGATCAGTGAACCATAGGGCTCGCCAAGCCGGTGGGCAAGCACGTCGGCATGGCGTACCACGCTAAACGCGCTGGATAAGATACCAACCAGTGCTAATAAATTAATGCCGATAACCGCTGGTAGTGACTGCGAACCTCCCCAGAAAAGCAGCACTGCCAGCGCCAGCACCGGGAAAATAAGGGATGTCTCCTTGTGGCGGGTTTTCACCGCCTCGTGCGTTGTTGTCATTATGATGCTCCATCACAGTGCAGGTGTTTGCGAATTATAGATAGAAAAAGAACGGGTCATAAAATAACAAAAATCGCTGTTTTGCTGGGCTTTTTTACGTAGTTTTACCCTCAGCGCTTCGTTTTGTTATCAACTAAATAAAATGCACGCTCTCATTTAATTTCTATTTATCTTACAGCGATATAGGTGTGACCATCTGGCAATCTGTTACTTTTTCTGGCGTGCCCGGTGTTTGTCGTCCAGGCTTACTTCTTTAAGCCAAAAGGAGCGTGAAATGCCGTATAAAGCGAAGTCCGATCTGCCAGAGAGCGTGCAACATGTCCTGCCGGCGCATGCGCAGGAAATTTATAAAGAGGCGTTTAACAGCGCCTGGGAGCAATATAAGGACAAAGACGATCGCAAAGGGGATGCCAGCCGCGAGGAGACGGCGCACCGCGTTGCCTGGGCGGCGGTAAAAAACGATTACCAGAAAGGCGACGATGACAAATGGCATAAAAAGAAGTAACGCACTGAAATAATTACTTTTCGCCATTTATAGCTCTATTCGATGGATTGACGCTATTGCCAGCGGCCTGTGAATTGCATAAGGTCGTAGTAAGCTGCGCTTAAAGCAGCATATGCCGGGAAGGCAGCAGTTGAGCAGTCGCACGGAAGCAGGCAGTGGCGGAGGTAGAAGATGGTAACGCGTGATTTTTTGCGAACAGCAGATTGCAAAACGGCATTCGGCGATATTGACGAATCGTTACTTTGGTCGGCGGAACAGCGCGCGGCATCGCTTGCGGCGACGCTGGCATCTCGGCCGGACAATGGCCCGGTGTGGATTTTTGGTTATGGTTCGCTGATGTGGAACCCGGCGCTGGAGTTTGACGAATCCTGCACCGGTACGCTGACGGGGTGGCACCGTGCGTTTTGTCTGCGCTTAACCGCTGGTCGCGGCACCGCCTGCCAGCCTGGACGCATGCTGGCGCTTAAAGAGGGCGGGCGTACCACGGGCGTGGCGTACCGTTTATCCGACGACACCCTGCATGATGAGCTGACGCTGCTGTGGAAACGCGAAATGATCACCGGCTGTTACATGCCAAGCTGGTGCAAACTGGCGCTTGATGATGGCCGCACGGTAAATGCGCTGGTGTTTATTATGGATCCGCGCCACCCGCTGTATGAATCCGATACGCGTGCGCAGACCATCGCCCCATTGATTGCCGCCGCCAGCGGCCCGCTCGGTACGAATGCGCAGTATCTTTTTTCACTGGAACAGGAGCTGATGAAGCTCGGTATGCAGGATGATTGCCTGAACGATCTGGTGGGGAAAGTGCGTTTGCTGCTGGAGGGAGAAAAACCAGGCCCGGAGATGCAGCCTGGTTTTGCCTGCTAACCGCAACCGTTAAGCGGCGACGTAGCTGATCGAGTGCTCCAGCGACTGGCTGTGGCTGTCGATCAGCACACTCCAGACGCCGCTGTATGGCACAGCCAGATAGGCGCTTGCGCGATTCTGCACACTCAGAATATCTGTTTGAGCGTTCGGCGTTCGGCTCTTCTCGCTCATCAAATGAATGTGACAATTTTCGGAACAACGAACAACTACTGTATCCCCACCAAACAACTTCAGACTTGCTTTTACCACCGCCATTTTTAACCCCGTAGTTTTTTAACAACGCGATCCGTGCGGGAAGAATCCCCGTGCGTGACTTTGTTCACAATTCACTCAGTGCATAACACCAAACGGAGGGGGTTCGAATGCTGATTTTGATCAAATAATGACGTAACGATTAAACAAAAATTACATTATTCGGCAGGGGAAGAAGACGGCGCGTAAAACCGTGGTTAAAACGCGCCGATAAAAAATTAAATGCGGAAATGACCGGCAGTTTCAGCAAGCTCCGTCGCCTGCGAGCGCAGCGCGCCTGCGGCGGCGGTCGATTCAACCACCAGTTCCGCGTTTTGCTGCACCATGCGGTCAAGATCTAGCACCGCATGGTTAATTTCCTGAATGCCTTTCATCTGCTCGCTGGTGGCGACGGAAATTTCACGCATGATCACCGACACACTGTCGATGCTGGCAACAATATCCGTCATGCTGTCGCCCGCGAGGCGGACAAAGCGCGAACCGGTCGCCACGCTTTCGGTGGTGGAGTCGATCAGCGTTTTGATCTCTTTCGCCGCTTGTGCACTGCGGCTTGCCAGATTACGCACTTCACCGGCAACCACCGCGAAACCGCGACCCTGTTCACCCGCACGGGCAGCTTCAACCGAGGCGTTGAGCGCCAGGATATTGGTCTGGAAAGCAATGCCGTCAATCACGCTGGTGATATCGCCGATTTTTGCCGAAGCCACTTCAATCGACTGCATCGTATTGATCGCTTGCGTTACTACCTGACCGCCGCGCGACGCCGCTTGCGAAGCCACATGCGCCTGATCGTTGGCCTGAGCTGCGGCGTCGGTAGACTGCGCCACCGACGCGGTGATTTGCTCGACCGCACTGGCCGTTTCGCGCAGGCTGGAGGCCGCTTGTTCGGTTCGCCCGGAGAGATCCTGGTTGCCGGCGGCAATCTGTTGCGCGGCCACTTGTACCGAATTGCTGGAATCGCGCAGTTTAATCATCACTACGGAAAGCTTGTCGCTGAAGGCGTTAAAGGCATGCGCTATTTGTGACACCTCGTCATGACCATCCACCGGTAAGCGCTGCGAGAGATCGTTGGTGCCGCTGCTGATCGCGTTCATGGCATCGCGCACCGTCAAGAGGCGTTTAAGCAGGGTGGCGACAATCCAGTGCATCAATGTACCGGCAATCAGCACCAGCACAATCAGCGACAGCGCAGAGGCTTTCAGTTGCGCGCGCAACCCGGCGGTAGAATCAGCGCTGTCAAGCGCCACCGCCAGCAGCCAGTTGGTGCCTTTGACCGGGCTTGCCAGCAGTGCTTTATCTTCGCCGGCATACACACCTTCCACCCGTTTTCCAGCCCGTAACTGTTCGAAGCTGACCCCGCCAATCGCCTCACTGAAGGGCTTCATGGTCAGTTTGTCGTTGGCGGCGGCAATTACAGAACCATCGCTTGCCAGCAACATGCCGGTGCTGTTCGGTGTTGGGCTGATACCGCGCACGTTAGCCACCACGCTATCCATCGAGACGTCGCCTGCGACCACGGCTTTTAACGTACCGTTCTCTTTGACCGGGACGGCGAACGTTACCACCAGCGCACCGGTGCTGGCGTCAACATAAGGCGCAGTGACGACAGGCGCGTCGGCTTTTACCACTTGCTGATACCACGGACGGATTGTCGGGTCGTAATCCGCCGGTACGCCGCCCGGATCGGAGAATTTCGCCGTTTTCGTGGCGTAACCGACATAAACGTTGATAAACCCACCGGCGCGTGCGATCTGCGTGAAAACCGGCACGGGATCGTCGGTTAACGCCACGCTTTGCAAAGAGGCAATCATGTTCATTTTGCTGGCGACCCAGTCGGCAATCGCAATACTGTGACTGGCGCTGGTGCTGGAGAGAATATCCTGCTGGGTTTGTTGGCTGTGCTGGCTGGTTACCTGATAGTTAATGATGGTGTTAAGCAGCAAAGCGCCGGCGAGACACCCCGCCGTTGCTGCAATAATACGGGACTTAATCGATCTGAACATAGTTATAGTACCTGCTGTGTTGTCTTAAAGGGCTATCGGCAACACAGCAGGCAAACTTGATGACGTAACGCCACCCATAAGAAAAAAATATTAAACTCGCCGCAATATTAAAACGTTAATACTTTGTCGGCCGCCAGCGTCCACTGCGCCAGCTCCACCAGCGTGCCGATCTCCACGCCGTCAATCAGCGGCAACGCGGTGATGCCGCGCCCGTCGGTGCAGGTTTTACACAGTTTCACCGGTATATTTTGCGCCGTCAGAATTTCCAGCATCTGCTGAATGTTGTAGCCCTCAGCGGGTTTTTGTCCGCGCAACCCGGCGGTTACTGCGTCGGACATCAAAAACAGCCGCAGTTCAGTGTCGCTACTCTGCTCACGCAGCGCGATGGCCAGCCGTAAGCTATTGAACAGCGACTCACTGCCGTACGCCGCGCCATTGGCGATAATCACGATCTTTTGCATCTTCACTCCTTCGATAAACAGGATTCGTGGCGCTTATGCTACTGCGCCGGCGCAACGGGCGAAAGGCAGTCACAACAATTACTGACCAAAGCGACCGATAAGCCCGGTGGCGGCAAGCGTGTGACCTTTCAGTTTTGCAAATAACTCTTCGCGCGTCAGCCCTTCGGGCAGCGTTGGTTTAAGCGACGTGGCGATCAGGGTGAAGGTGTAATGATGCGCGCCGCTACCCGGAGGCGGGCACGGGCCATGCCAGCGCAGATTCCCCGGTGTGTTCTTGCCGCCCGTATAGCCTTTGCCATCGCGCAGATCGTTTTGCGCAAAGCCTGTGCTGGACGGGGCGATGTTATAAGCCACCAGGTGCGTTACGCCCAGCCCGGTCGCGCCTTCGGGATCGTGTACCACCAGCGCGTAACTCTGCGTATTGGCAGGTGGGTTGTTCCACACCAGCGACGGCGAATAATTTTCGCCGGTACAGTTCGGGTTATTGCTGGCGTTACCGGCGAATTTTTTCTCCATTAAGGCGTTATCGGCAAATGCGGAAGATTGCAGGGTAAAAAGCTCGCTGGCGCCGGCCTGCGCGGCATAAAACAGGATCGCACTACACAAAATTTTATGCTTAGTGTTCATGTCAGCTCTCCGGTAAGGGGTGCATTAACTGTAGCTGCAGCGAAGCGCAGGGATAAGGTTTTTCCTGGTATTTTGTCTGTGGCTGTAAAGCCCTGGCAAAACCGTTAAACTTAACGGTATGAATTATCCTCTCCTTACACTTCTGATGCTGTCACTGATAAGCGGCGTCGCCAGTGCCCGGCAGAATAGCTTCGTACAGCAAGCAGAAAACCCCTTTGATAATGACGGCGATGGTTTGCCGGACCTTGGCATGGCCGCGGAAAATGGTGCGCAGGAAAAGCATTTCGCCGAGATGGCGAAAGCGTTCGGCGAAGCCAGTATGAATGATAACGGCCTGACCACCGGCGAGCAGGCGCGGCAGTTTGCTTTCGGACAACTGCGCGATGTCGTCAGTGATGAAGTGAATCAGCAAGTGGAGTCCTGGCTTTCGCCGTGGGGCAGCGCCAGCGTGGATTTCAAAGTGGATAATGAAGGCGGGTTCACCGGCAGCCACGGCGACTGGTTTGTGCCATTGCAGGATAATAATCGCTATCTCAGCTGGAGCCAGCTTGGACTGACGCAGCAGGATGCCGGGCTGGTGGGAAATGTTGGCGTCGGTCAGCGCTGGATCGCCGGCGACTGGCTGCTCGGCTACAACACCTTTTACGATAATCTGCTTGATGACAATCTTGGTCGCGCCGGGCTGGGCGCTGAGGCCTGGGGCGAGTACTTACGCTTTTCAGCAAACTACTACCAGCCGGTAAACAGCTGGGAATACCAGACCGCCACGCTGCAACAGCGTATGGCGCGGGGCTACGATGTTACGGCGCAGGCGCGATTGCCGTTTTATCAGCAGCTCAATACCAGCGTCAGCGTCGAGCAATATTTCGGCAACAGCGTTGATCTGTTTGACACCGGCACCGGCTATCACAACCCGGTGGCGGTGAAGCTGGGGGTGAATTACACGCCGGTCCCGCTGGTGACGCTGACCGCCGAACACCGGCAGGGGGAGAGTGGGGTTAGTCAGAACGATTTAGGGCTGAAAGTGAATTATCGCTTTGGTGTACCTCTGTGGAAGCAGCTCTCTGCCAGCGAGGTGGCAGAGAGCCGTTCGCTACGGGGTAGCCGCTATGACAGCCCGACGCGCAACAATGCCCCGGTTTTCGAATATCGTCAGCGTAAAACGTTATCGGTATTTCTCGCCACGCCGCCGTGGGATTTGCAGCCGGGTGAGACGGTGGCGCTGAAACTGCAAATTAACAGCACGCACGGTGTACGTTCGATAACCTGGCAGGGCGATACGCAGGCGTTAAGCCTCACGCCGCCAGCCAATGGGCGCAGCAGCGATGGCTGGACACTGATTATGCCGCGCTGGGATAGCGCAGAAGGTGCCACCAACCGCTGGACGTTGTCGGCACTGGTGGAAGACGATAAAGGGCAGCGCGTTGAATCGAACACTATCGAACTGAAGCTGACGGAGCCGGTGATCCCGCCAGCGGAAAACAGTAATACGGGCTGGATGCTGCCAGACCCGTAACCTGTCAGAAAATACGTTCCTGGTGCACCCAAACGGCGGCTTCAACGCGGGATTTCAGTTTCATTTTCTTCAGCATGTGTTTGACGTGAACTTTAACCGTGCTTTCGGTGATGTCCAGGCGGCGGGCAATCATTTTGTTCGGCAGCCCCTGGGCAATCAGCTTGAGAATATCGCGTTCGCGAGGCGTAAGCTGGGTGATATCACGGTCAGTGGTGGCACGGTTGGCGCGCAGGCTGGCGGCCAGCACCGGGGTGAGCGCTTCGCTGAGCACCATTTCGCCCGCCGCGGCTTGTTGCAGCGCTTTCAGCAGATCTTCCGGCTCCATATCTTTCAGCAGGTAGCCATCTGCGCCGCGTTTTAACGCGGTTACCACGTCTTCTTCATGGTTGGAGACGCTAAAGACAACAACGCGGCCCGACAGGGTTTTTTCCCGCAGCTTATCCAGCGTTTCCAGTCCGTTCATGCCTGGCATGTTGAGATCCAGCAAAATCAAATCCGGGTCCAGCGATTCCGCCAGTTCAATGCCTTGTTCCCCGTTGCTGGCTTCGCCGACCACGGTGATGTCGGGAGCCATGCTGATTAACTGCTTCACGCCGGTTCGCAGCATTGGATGGTCGTCGATCAGGAGGATGGTGGCCGGATCCTGATTACTCATGGGTATCTCCTTGCATGGATGAGAGAAACGTCTCTGGAATAAACGTCACGACGACCTCGGTGCCGCCGGATGCTCCGGGGCGAACCTGGCAATCGCCGCGCAGGCTTTGCGCGCGGTCACGCATAATTATCAATCCATAATGGTTCGTCCTTTCAGCATTGACCGGGATGCCGCAACCATTGTCGGTGATGCGCAATATTACCCGGTTTTCCTGCTGTTGCACTGCGACGCTGACCGCGGTTGCGCCGGAGTGTTTTAATGCATTGCTCAACGCCTCGCGGGCTATCTGTAACAGGTGAATCGCCTGATGCGCCGGGACCAGCCGGGGCGGGAGCTGGTAATCAAGACGTACCTGGAAGCCGAAACGACCGCTGTACTCCTGGCAACTGGACTCCAGCGCCGGGCGCAGCCCTGGTTCGGTTAATTGTAAACGAAACGTGGTCAGCAACTCGCGCAGCTGCGCCCATGAGGTGTTCAGCTCGTTGCGGATCTGCCCCAGCAACTGCTGGCTGTTTTCCGGCAGTGCGTCGCCCTGCATTTGCAGGCAACTCACCTGCATCTTCATGCAGGAGAGGGACTGCGCGATAGAGTCGTGTAATTCGCGGGCTATGGTGGCGCGCTCTTCCATGACCATCAACTGTTGCTGCCTGTCCTGATGGCGATCGAGTGCCAGCGTCGCGGTGAGTTGTTCCACCAGCGTGTCGACCAGTTGCTGCTGGTCATGGCTTAAATGGCGACCCGGCGGCAGCGTTGCCAGCAGCAAACCATACTGCATATGCGCATCCGCCAGTCGCCATTTCAGCGTGGTGCCAAACCCGCTGGATTCGGTGAGAATACCGTTGCGCGGACATAAATGGCAGCCTTTGTCATCGCAGCTCGCATCCGACTGGCAGGTAAAATCCTGATGATTTTCCTCATCTTCCAGATCGTACACCCGCAGCTCAATATCATGCAGCAGGGTTAAATTCTGCAAACCGTTCAACACCGGTGACAGGCGCTCGCACATCGGGATACGCGAATGCAGCCGGTGGTTAGCCTGCCATAAAAACGACAGGATCTGGTTCTTTTGCTCAAGCCCGGCGGTTTTCTCCTGTACCCGGCGTTCCAGTATCGCGTAGCTCTCGCCCAGCTCGGCCGACATGTTATTTAACGCCTCGCCAAGCGTCGCCATCTCGTTGCGCCCGCTGATGCGTGCACGCTGGGTAAAATCACGCTGGCTGACCGCACGCGCCATGCTCAGTAATTGCTGCCACGGACGGAGTAGACGCGCCCGCAGCCAGACCACGGCAAACAGCAATAACAGACCCATCACTATCGCCATGAGCCGGTGCATCACCACCACTTGTTCAATACGGTGTTCGGTGCTGCGGTCAAACGAGGTAACCAGCCGGTCGATTCGCCCAACGAAAATCGCAATAATTTCCGCTGCTTGCGATGGTTGTTGTGCCTGTTTTATCGCCGGTACGACTTCGCTGCGCCAGTAGTTTTGCAATGCAGCGAGCTGCGCTTGCTGGCCGTCGCGCTGTGCCGCCTGCGCCAGCTCCGGGCTGAATGCGGTGTACTCCATTTCGTCGAGCAAGTATTGCTCGTCTTCATGCAGTGGAATGGCGGACAACAGACGGTAGCTCTGCATACGCAGTGAACCGGCTTTGTTGATCGCATGTGCGCTGCCCTGAACGCCTTGTACCAGCCAGCCGGAGATCGCCATGCCCGTCACGCCGATGGCGGTCGACAGCAGCATCAACAACGCCAGTTGGTTAACCAGCGAGATCGGTGAAAAAAGGCGTTTTAGCATAGGTGATTAAGGCTCCTCGGCCGCGTGCGGTGCGGATGGCGCTATTGTCTGCCATCGCCTGGGGTATACCCATACCTCTAAAGGATTACCCCTTTATTGCCAGCGAGCCGACAAGAGTGGGAACAAACTGAGTAGGGAAGGTCAGAACCGTGAAAAACCACACCTTTTTTGCCGGTAAAAGGTACTCATAAATGAGCATGGCGATTTTTCACCCGTGAAATGGGCTGCTTTTCCTTTGATTTATATCAACTTAACTACCGCTATAAAAACTAAGGTGGCAGGCATCAAACCGAACAGCAGAGGTGTATATGCAGCACTCAACCATCCCGGAAAAAAGTTCGTCAGCGCGGGTTATTACCGACTGGCGTCCTGAAGATCCGGCATTCTGGCAACAGCAGGGCAATAAGATTGCGAGCCGCAACTTGTGGATCTCCGTGCCTTGTCTTCTTCTGGCTTTCTGCGTCTGGATGCTTTTTAGCGCAGTCGCCGTCAATCTCCCGAAAGTGGGTTTTCAGTTTACCACTGACCAGCTCTTTATGCTGACAGCGTTGCCATCCGTTTCCGGCGCACTGCTACGTGTCCCGTACTCCTTCATGGTGCCGGTGTTCGGTGGCCGTCGCTGGACAGCGTTCAGTACCGGGATCTTAATCATTCCATGTGTGTGGCTCGGTTTTGCCGTGCAGGATCTGAGCACGCCGTTTAGCACGTTTATCATTATCTCGCTGCTGTGTGGTTTCGCCGGCGCAAACTTTGCTTCCAGCATGGCGAACATCAGCTTCTTTTTTCCAAAACAGAAGCAGGGAGGCGCGCTCGGTATTAACGGTGGCTTTGGCAACCTCGGTGTGAGCGTGATGCAGTTGATCGCACCGCTGGCGGTCTCTTTCTCCATTTTTGCCGCCTTTGGCGGTACCGGTGTCGCACAACCTGATGGTTCGTTGTTGTACCTCGAAAACGCCGCCTGGATATGGGTACCGTTACTGGCGGTGTTTACCCTGGCAGCCTGGTTCGGTATGAATGAGCTGGCGACCTCTAAAGCCTCGCTTAGCGCGCAACTTCCGGTACTCAAACGTTCGCACCTGTGGATTATGAGCTTCCTCTATCTGGCAACGTTCGGCTCATTTATCGGCTTTTCTGCCGGTTTTGCAATGCTGTCGAAAACTCAGTTCCCGGACGTGCAGATCCTGCATTTCGCCTTCTTCGGCCCGCTGGTGGGCGCGCTGGCTCGCTCCGCAGGCGGCGCGATTTCTGACCGTCTCGGCGGGACTCGCGTAACGCTGGTGAACTTTGTGCTGATGGCGATTTTCAGCGCCTTGCTGTTCCTGACGCTGCCATCCGGCGGCTCCGGGGGCAATTTCACCGCATTCTTCTGTGTCTTCCTCGTGCTGTTCCTGACCGCCGGGCTGGGCAGTGGTTCGACATTCCAGATGATTTCGGTGATTTTCCGGAAAAAAACCATGGAACGCGTGCAACAAAGCGGTGGCACGGAAAGTGAAGCCATGCGTGAAGCCGCCACCGAGACAGCCGCGGCGCTGGGTTTTATCTCGGCAATTGGCGCGATTGGCGGTTTCTTTATTCCTAAAGCATTCGGCACTTCACTGGCGTTAACCGGCTCACCGGCAGGCGCGATGAAAGTGTTCCTTGTGTTCTATATCGCCTGCGTGGTGATCACCTGGGCGATATACGGGCGTAAAAAACAATAACACTCAGTAAATGTTGATTATCCTTGCGCGGTGAAAGCCGCGCTTTTTTTATGTCGCCATTAGTTACAACATACTTTGCGATTTTCTCAGCGGCGTGCTGCGGAAACCTCTGTGACGGACATCACTTTGCAGGTTCATCTACCCCTTAATACCCCGGAACGCGGAATTATCTGCTTGTACCGTTGCGAGTTTATATAAAGTCGTTATTTATCAATGAATTAAAAAATGAAAATCCCTAACTCTTTGTGGGTACTCCGTGTTTTTGGTGCAGAAACGAAGCTTTGGCAGCTTGATCACCATCAATTCTCTTTGTCTTTGTGGGGGTTACCTTCGCCGCAATTGCAGCAATGTCGATTTACCAAGAGAGCCTGACAGGCTCCAACAGGAGAACCCCCGATGAGTAAATTCCTGGACCGGTTTCGCTACTTCAAACAGAAAGGCGAAACCTTTGCCGATGGGCACGGCCAGCTCTTAAACACCAACCGGGACTGGGAGGATGGATACCGTAACCGCTGGCAGCACGACAAAATCGTGCGTTCTACCCATGGCGTAAACTGCACGGGCTCGTGCAGCTGGCAGATCTTCGTGAAGAACGGTCTGGTCACCTGGGAAACCCAGCAGACTGACTACCCGCGCACCCGTCCGGATATGCCGAACCACGAACCGCGTGGCTGCCCGCGTGGCGCCAGCTACTCCTGGTACCTCTACAGTGCGAACCGCCTGAAATACCCCCTGATGCGTAAACGCCTGATCAAACTGTGGCGTGAAGCGAAAGCGCAGCACAGCGATCCGGTTAATGCCTGGGCTTCCATCATCGAAGATGCGGAAAAAGCGAAGAGCTTTAAACAGGCGCGTGGTCGCGGCGGTTTTGTGCGCTCCTCCTGGCAGGAAGTGAATGAACTGATTGCTGCTTCGAACGTTTATACCGTGAAAACGTACGGCCCGGACCGTGTCGCAGGCTTCTCGCCGATCCCGGCGATGTCGATGGTCTCTTACGCTTCTGGCGCGCGTTATCTCTCCCTGCTAGGCGGCACCTGCCTGAGTTTCTACGACTGGTATTGCGACTTACCGCCAGCCTCTCCGCAAACCTGGGGCGAGCAGACCGACGTGCCGGAATCCGCCGACTGGTACAACTCCAGCTACATCATCGCCTGGGGCTCTAACGTTCCGCAGACCCGTACGCCGGACGCGCACTTCTTTACCGAAGTACGTTACAAAGGCACCAAAACCGTTGCGGTAACGCCGGACTACGCCGAAATCGCCAAACTGTGTGATTTGTGGCTGGCGCCGAAGCAGGGCACCGATGCGGCAATGGCGCTGGCGATGGGCCACGTTATGCTGCGTGAATTCCACCTCGATAAACCGAGCCAGTACTTCACCGATTATGTTCGCCGTTATACCGACATGCCGATGCTGGTGATGCTCGAAGAGCGCGACGGTTACTATGCGGCAGGCCGCATGCTGCGCGCCGCCGATCTGGTGGATGCGCTGGGCCAAGAAAATAATCCGGAGTGGAAAACCGTTGCCCTCGATAGCGAAGGCAACCTGACCGCGCCGAATGGCTCCATCGGTTTCCGCTGGGGTGAAAAAGGTAAGTGGAACCTTGAGCAGCGCGACGGCAACAGCGGTGCGGATGTTGAGCTGAATCTCAGCCTGCTGGGCAAACACGACGATATCGCGCAGGTCGGCTTCCCGTACTTCGGTGGCGACAATACCGAGCATTTCGCTGGCGTTGAACTTGATAATATCCTGATGCACAAACTGCCGGTTAAACGCCTGCAATTAGCTGACGGTTCCACCGCGCTGGTGACCACGGTTTACGACCTGACCATGGCGAACTACGGCCTGGATCGCGGTCTGGGTGATGAAAACTGCGCAACCCGTTATGACGAAGTCAAAGCTTACACACCGGCCTGGGCTGAGAAAGTCACCGGAGTTTCACAGGCGCAAATTATCCGCATCGCCCGTGAATTTGCCGATAACGCCGATAAAACGCATGGCCGCTCGATGGTTATCATCGGTGCCGGGATGAACCACTGGTATCACCTCGATATGAACTACCGTGGGATCATCAACATGCTGGTCTTCTGCGGTTGCGTGGGACAGAGCGGCGGCGGCTGGGCGCACTATGTTGGCCAGGAAAAACTGCGTCCGCAAACCGGCTGGCAGCCGCTGGCATTTGCCCTCGACTGGCAGCGTCCGGCGCGTCACATGAACAGCACCTCCTACTTCTATAACCACTCCAGCCAGTGGCGTTACGAAACAGTAACTGCGCAGGAATTCCTGTCGCCGTTAGCGGATAAATCACGCTATACCGGCCATCTGATTGACTTTAACGTGCGCGCTGAACGTATGGGCTGGCTGCCGTCCGCGCCGCAACTGGGCACCAACCCGCTGCGTATCGCCGCTGAAGCGGAAAAAGCGGGCATGAGCGCGGTCGATTACACCGTTAAATCGCTGAAAGACGGTTCGCTGCGTTTCGCAGCGGAACAGCCGGAAAACGGCAAAAACCACCCGCGTAACCTGTTTATCTGGCGTTCCAACCTGCTGGGTTCTTCCGGTAAGGGCCACGAGTTTATGCTCAAGTACTTGCTGGGCACCGAACACGGTATTCAGGGCAAAGATCTCGGCAAACAGGGCGGTGTGAAACCGGAAGAGGTGGAATGGCATGACAACGGTCTCGACGGCAAACTGGATCTGGTGGTGACTCTCGACTTCCGCCTGTCCAGCACCTGTCTCTACTCGGATATTGTGCTGCCAACCGCTACCTGGTACGAAAAAGACGACATGAATACCTCGGATATGCATCCGTTTATTCATCCGCTTTCTGCCGCTGTTGACCCTGCATGGGAATCGAAAAGCGACTGGGAAATCTATAAAGGTATCGCCAAATCCTTCTCTGCGCTGTGCGTTGGACATTTAGGCAAAGAGACCGATGTCGTGACGCTGCCAATTCAGCATGACTCCGCCGCTGAACTGGCGCAGCCGCTGGGTGTGAAAGACTGGAAGAAGGGCGAGTGTGACCTGATCCCGGGCAAAACCGCGCCGCATATTATTCCGGTGGAACGCGACTATCCGGCAACCTACGAGCGCTTTACCTCCATCGGCCCGCTGATGGAAAAAATCGGCAACGGTGGTAAAGGCATCGCCTGGAATACCCAAAGCGAAATGGATCTGCTGCGTAAGCTGAACTACACCAAAGCGGACGGCCCGGCGAAAGGGCAGCCGATGCTCAATACCGCCATTGATGCCGCAGAGATGATCCTCACGCTGGCCCCGGAAACCAACGGCCATGTGGCGGTGAAAGCCTGGGCGGCGCTGAGTGAATTTACCGGCCGCGACCATACGCATCTGGCCACGAATAAAGAGGAAGAGAAAATTCGCTTCCGCGATATTCAGGCGCAGCCGCGCAAAATCATCTCCAGCCCCACCTGGTCTGGCCTTGAAGATGAGCACGTTTCCTACAACGCCGGTTACACCAACGTCCATGAGCTGATTCCGTGGCGCACGCTCTCCGGTCGCCAGCAGTTGTATCAGGATCATCAATGGATGCGTGACTTCGGCGAAAGCCTGCTGGTTTACCGTCCGCCGATTGATACCCATTCGGTGAAAGAAGTGATGGGTACGAAATCTAACGGTAACCCGGAAAAAGCGCTGAACTTCCTGACGCCGCACCAGAAATGGGGTATCCACTCCACCTACAGCGACAACCTGCTGATGCTGACGCTGGGGCGCGGTGGTCCGGTGGTGTGGATGAGCGATAAAGATGCCAAAGAGATCGGCATTGAGGATAACGACTGGATCGAAGTCTTTAACGCCAACGGTGCCTTGACGGCTCGTGCGGTTGTCAGCCAGCGTGTGCCGGCCGGTATGACCATGATGTATCACGCGCAGGAACGTATTGTGAACCTGCCGGGGTCAGAAATTACCGGGCAGCGCGGCGGGATCCACAACTCCGTTACCCGTATTACCCCGAAACCGACCCATATGATCGGCGGCTACGCCCAACTGGCGTATGGCTTTAACTACTACGGCACGGTCGGTTCAAACCGCGATGAGTTCGTGGTGGTGCGTAAGATGAAGAACATTAACTGGTTGGATGGCGAAGGCAATGACCAGGTACAGGAGAGCGCAAAATGAAAATTCGTTCACAAGTCGGCATGGTGCTGAATCTCGATAAGTGCATCGGCTGTCATACCTGTTCAGTGACCTGTAAAAACGTCTGGACCAGCCGGGAAGGGATGGAGTACGCGTGGTTCAACAACGTGGAAACCAAACCGGGCACCGGTTTCCCGACCGACTGGGAAAACCAGGAAAAATGGAAGGGCGGTTGGATCCGCAAAATCAACGGCAAACTGCAACCGCGTATGGGTAACCGTCCGATGTTGCTGGGTAAAATTTTCGCTAACCCGCACATGCCGGAAATTGATGATTACTACGAGCCGTTTGATTTTGACTACCAGCGCCTGCATAACGCGCCGGAAGGCAAACATCAGCCGATTGCCCGCCCGCGTTCGGTAATAACCGGTCAGCGGATGGACAAAATCACCGCAGGCCCGAACTGGGAAGATGATTTGGGCGGTGAGTTCGACAAGTTGAGCCGCGATCAGAACTTCGAGAACATGCAGAAGGCGATGTACGGCCAGTTTGAAAACACCTTCATGATGTATCTGCCGCGCCTGTGCGAACACTGCCTGAACCCGGCCTGTGTCGCGACCTGCCCGAGCGGTGCTATCTACAAGCGTGAAGAAGACGGCATTGTGCTGATCGATCAGGATAAATGCCGCGGCTGGCGCATGTGCGTGACCGGCTGCCCGTACAAAAAAATCTACTTCAACTGGAAGAGTGGCAAATCCGAGAAGTGCATTTTCTGCTACCCGCGCATTGAAGCGGGCATGCCGACAGTCTGCGCGGAAACCTGTGTGGGCCGTATTCGTTACCTCGGCGTTCTGCTGTACGACGCCGACGCGATTGAAAATGCCGCCAGCACCGAGAGTGAAAAAGATCTCTACCAGCGTCAACTGGATGTGTTCCTCGATCCAAACGACCCGGCGGTGATTGCTCAGGCGCTGGAAGATGGCGTGCCGCAGAGCGTGATTGACGCGGCGCAGAAATCGCCGGTTTACAAAATGGCGATGGACTGGAAACTGGCGCTGCCGCTGCATCCGGAATATCGCACGTTGCCGATGGTCTGGTACGTGCCGCCTTTGTCACCGATCCAGTCTGCTGCGGATGCGGGCGAACTGGGCAGCAACGGCATTCTGCCGGATGTGGAAAGCCTGCGCATTCCGGTGCAGTACCTGGCAAACCTGCTGACCGCTGGCGACACCGGTCCGGTTCTGCTGGCGCTGAAACGTATGCTGGCAATGCGCCATTTCAAACGTGCGGAAACTGTGGATGGTGTGGAAGATACCCGCGCGCTGGAAGAAGTTGGCCTGACAACCGCCCAGGCGCAGGAGATGTACCGTTACCTCGCGATTGCTAACTATGAAGATCGTTTCGTGGTGCCGTCGAGCCACCGTGAGCTGGCGCGTGAAGCCTTCCCGGAGAAAAACGGTTGCGGCTTTAGCTTCGGCGATGGTTGCCACGGTTCGGATACCAAATTCAACCTGTTCAACAGCCGTCGCATTGACGCGGTGGATGTCACAGTGAAAACGGAGCCGCACCCATGATTGAACTGGTGGTTATTTCCCGTTTGCTCGAGTACCCGGATGCTGCCCTATGGCAGCATCAGCAGGAAGTTTTCGATGCGCTGGCGTCGGGTGAAAACCTGACAAAAGCCGACGCCCAGAGGGTTGGCGTCTTCCTGCGGGATCTGACGTCTCAGGATCTGCTGGACGCCCAGGCGAATTACAGCGAATTGTTCGATCGTGGCCGCGCAACCTCGCTGCTGCTGTTCGAACACGTCCACGGTGAATCCCGCGATCGCGGCCAGGCGATGGTCGATCTGCTGGCGCAGTATGAGCGCCACGGCCTGCAACTGGATAGCCGTGAATTGCCGGACCATCTGCCGCTCTATCTGGAATATCTGGCACAGCTGCCCCGGTCTGAGGCTATCGGTGGTTTGCAGGATATCGCGCCGATCCTCGCGCTGTTAAAAGCGCGTTTAGCGCAGCGCGAAAGCCATTATGCAACGCTGTTCGACGCGCTGTTATCGCTGGCGAATACGCAGGTGGATAGCGCGCAGGTCGCGGAAAAAATTGCCGGTGAAGCCCGCGATGATACGCCGCAGGCGCTGGATGCTGTGTGGGAAGAAGAGCAGGTGAAATTCTTCGCCGAACAGGGCTGCGGTGATGCCGACATCACTGCGCATCAGCGTCGTTTTGCCGGTGCCGTTGCGCCGCAATATCTGAATATCACAACAGGAGGAGAGCGCTAATGCACTTCCTTAATATGTTCTTCTTTGACATCTATCCGTATATTGCCGGCGCCGTTTTTCTGCTCGGCAGTTGGCTGCGCTACGACTATGGTCAGTACAGCTGGCGGGCGGGCTCCAGCCAGATGCTGGATCGTAAAGGGATGACGCTGGCGTCGAACCTATTCCATATCGGTATTCTGGGGATCTTTGCCGGTCACTTCCTCGGTATGTTAACACCGCACTGGATGTATGAATCCTTCCTGCCGATTGAAGTGAAACAGAAGATGGCGATGATTGGCGGTGGTGCCAGCGGCGTGTTGTGCCTGGTGGGTGGTTTGCTGCTGCTGAAACGCCGTTTATTCAACCCGCGTATTCGTGCGACCTCAACCACGGCGGATATCCTGATCATGTCGCTGTTGATGGTGCAGTGTGCACTGGGTCTGCTGACCATTCCGTTCTCTGCCCGGCATATGGATGGCAGCGAAATGATGAAGCTGGTTGGCTGGGCACAGTCGGTTGTGACCTTCCATGTTGGCGCTTCCGCGCATCTTGAGGGTGTGGCGTTTATTTACCGCGTGCACCTGGTGCTGGGCATGACGCTGTTTGTGCTGTTTCCGTTCTCCCGCCTGGTGCATATCTGGAGCGCGCCGGTAGAGTACCTGACACGCAAATACCAGATTGTTCGCGCCCGTCGCTAATCAGAAAAAGCCCCGCAACGCGGGGCTTTTTTTACTGTCGCGTTGGCATTATCGCGGGCGCGCTTTTTCGCTCGCCCCAGCCAAGGTTATTGCCTGCGGCAGCCAGCAGAATTAACACGCCACCCGCCATTTGCACCGCGCTTAATGTATGCCCGAACAGCGCGTTATCCACCACAATCGCCACCAGCGGATAGATAAACGACAGCGAGCCAATCAGCGGGGTGGGTAGCTTTTGTATCGCGCTATACAACAACTGGTACATCACGCCGGTATGCACAATGCCGAGCGTTAACAAAACACCCCATGGGAATGTCCCGCCGGCCGCATGCAGATGCACCAGCGGTAATAACATCACCGTGCCGGTTAATACCTGAATCAGGGCGATATGCTGTGGCGGAAGTTGCTTCAGGTGGCGGGCGATTAACGCGGTGACGGCATAGAAAAAGGCAGCACCCAGCGCCATGGCAATGCCGAGAAGCCACTGGGTGTTCGGGTGATGCAATTCACTGAGTAACAAGAGGACAACGCCGGAAAACGCCAGCAGCAGCCATCCCCACTTCGTAAGCGTAACGCGCTCGCCGAGCAACATACTCATCAGCACTAACATAAAAGGCTGGGTGTTGTAGACCACGGTTGCCAGCCCCATTGAAATGCGGCTGTAAGCGGCGAACAGCAGCAGCCAGTTAATCACCAGCGCGATACCGCCCGCTATCGCCAGCAGTAACACCGGGAACGCAAGGCGCGCGAACGGCTGGCGGCCAAAGCGGATAAAAAGAAATAGCGCGCCTGCGCCAATCAGGCAGCGCCAGAACACAACATCAATCACCGGCAGACCGCTAAGCAGCACAAATGCGCCAATCGACCCGGAAATCAGCATCGCCAGGCTCATCTGCCAGGTGCCATTAGGGATAGTTTTCATTTTTTCATCTCCTGAACGTTGTTGGCATATTGTGAAAAAACGGCGGCCAGCTTTATATGGTTGTTGTAAGGTGTATGACGGCCAATTCCTTTAAAAATTAGGTGAAGATAATGGATTACCTTATTGACGATATCGACAGAGCGATTCTGGCCTCTCTGGCCGAGGATGCCCGCCAGTCACTGAAGGTGTTAAGTGCGAGAGTGGGGCTGACGTCGCCCAGCACGGCAGAGCGCGTGAAACGGCTGGAAGAGCGCGGCGTAATTGAAGGCTACGGCGCGCGCGTAAACCTGGCCGCGCTGGATTACCGCTTGCAGGCGTTGGTGCGTGTTCGCCCGATGCCAGGCATGTTGCAGAAGGTGGATAAAATGCTCCAGGCGCTGCCGGAGTGCATCGAATGCGACAAAGTGACGGGGGAAGACTGTTTTGTTATGCGGCTGGTGGTGCGCTCGATTGAGCAACTGGATACGTTACTGGATGGCATTGCCGAATATGCGCAGTGTAATACGTCGATAGTGAAAAGCTCGCCGGTTAAACGGCGGTTACCGCCGCTGTAAGGCCCGGCTGCCAGACGCGCGTCAGGTTTCCCGGTGCGGCAACGTTCTCTTGCCTACGCTCGGGTCGAACCCTGGTCGAAAGTCATCGTCCTTCCCCGAACAGAGAATGTGAGGAATCGGAGTAAATAGTAAGACTGGATATTTATTTAAGGATGGTGGTGGGGGAAGGATGACTCGTCGCTTGCGCTCCTCGCCCTTCGGGCCGTTGCCTGCGGCAACGTTCTCTCGCCTTCGCTCGGGTCGAACCTTAATCGAAGGTTCTCGTCCTTCCCCGAACGGAGAATGTGAGGAATCGGAGTAAATAGTAAGACTGGAAGTTTATTTTAGGATGGTGGTGGGGGAAGGATTCGAACCTTCGAAGTCGATGACGGCAGATTTACAGTCTGCTCCCTTTGGCCGCTCGGGAACCCCACCAGGGGAAAATCAAATTGTCGATGCAGGATGTAGATGGTGGTGGGGGAAGGATTCGAACCTTCGAAGTCGATGACGGCAGATTTACAGTCTGCTCCCTTTGGCCGCTCGGGAACCCCACCACGGGGCTACTACATTGTTGTGATGTTGCAAAAGGGAAGGATTATTCGGAGCTAACGCTCCTCACCCTTCGGGCCGTTGCCTCTGGCAACGTTCTCTCGCTGGCACTCGAGTCGAACCTTCGAAGTCGATGACGGCAGATTTGCAGTCAGCTACCTTATGCTCGTTCGGGAACCCCACCACGGGGTAAAGCTATTTCTTACTGGCCTGCTTCCATCTCGGGAAGCGCGGCGCATCATATCAAATGACGCGCCACTGTAAAGCGTTGAAACGAGAAAAATGAATCAGTTGTCTGCTTTTTGCCCGTAACGCTGCAAAGCCGAACAACACATTTTATTAATGGTTAAAGAATAATCGTGCGATTGCCGTAAACGAACACGCGTTGCGCTAACACCTGATACAGCGCGCGGCTCAATACGTTCTTCTCGACATCGCGGCCCGCGCGCATCATATCTTCGGCGGTATAGGTGTGATCCACATGGATCACGTCCTGCATAATGATTGGGCCTTCATCCAGATTGTCATTCACATAGTGCGCAGTGGCACCGATTATCTTCACGCCGCGCTCGTAAGCCTGATGATAAGGCCGGGCGCCAATGAAAGCGGGCAGGAACGAGTGGTGAATATTGATGATTTTATTCGGGAAGCGGGACACGAATTCTGGCGTTAATACGCGCATATATTTCGCCAGTACCACGTAATCCGGCTGGTGCGCTTCAATGGCCTGCGCCATCTGCTGGTCATGAGCTTCACGCGTCAGGCCTTCATGACTAACCAGTTCAAACGGGATATCAAACCGTTCAACCAGAGAACGCAGCGTTTCATGGTTGCCAATCACGGCGGCAATATCGACATCCAGGCCACCGTAATTTGCTTTCATCAGCAGATCGCCAAGGCAGTGCGCCTCTTTGGTGACCAGAATGACAACGCGGCGACGACCGGCTGGATTCAGCTCGCGTACCGAACCTTCCGGGAGCGCACTATCGAGATCCGCAAGCAATGTGGCGTCGTTAAAAATACCTTCGAGCTCGGTACGCATAAAGAAACGACCAGTGCGGTGATCGACAAATTCATTATTCTGCACAATGTTCAGTTCGTGCTTGTAACAAATATTGGTGATTCGCGCGATGAGGCCTTTCTGATCGGGGCAAATGGTGCGCAAAATTTTACGTTGTGTTGAATGCATTGCCGGGTAAATCCTGTTGATGGTGTTTGCTATAAGGTGCTGGCAGACCTATTGCCCGCAGCACTTTTTGAATTTTTTACCTGACCCACAAGGGCAGGGATCGTTACGGCCAAATTGCGGCCGCGTTCCGTCGATATAGTACCACTGGCCGTTCTCCTTTAAGAATCGGGAACGCTCGATAATTGCGCCGTCTTTGCCGTGCTCATTAAACCGCGCCACGAAGCTGACGAAGCCTTCATTATCATTTTCGCCGTAAGCGTGCTCAAATACCGTCAGCCCGCGCCATGTGGTCGCCGCGAAGCCCGCTTCAATTTGCTGGCGGAACGCCTCTGCGCCACAAGATGGGTGCCAGGTTTTTACCAGGTACTCTGACTGATGTAACACAAAAGCCGTATAGCGCGATCGCATCAGGCGTGACGGATCCGGCGCAAGCTGCGCACCAGACAGATAAGGCTGGCAACATAGGCTATACTCCAGAGCGCTACCGCAAGGGCAAGATTGTGACAAAATAGCATTCCAGGAATAAAAATAACGGCGCGTTAGCGCCAGGGTAGCGATATGTTAACTGAGCCGTAGCGCTGTGGCTACAGTAAGCCGGGGGAAGTAAAATAAGCGTTATGAGAAAGGTGAAAATTGGTCTGGCGCTCGGTTCCGGCGCGGCCAGAGGTTGGGCGCATATCGGCGTGATTAACGCATTACAGCGTGCCGGTATCGAAATTGATATTGTAGCGGGGTGTTCCATTGGCTCACTGGTCGGTGCCGCTTACGCGTGTGGTCGTCTGCCGGCACTGGAGAAATGGGTACGCTCTTTTGGCTACTGGGATGTGTTGCGACTGATGGATCTCTCCTGGCAGCGTGGTGGTCTGTTGCGCGGTGAACGCGTGTTCAATCAGTATCGCCAGTTGCTGCCGTTCGCGGATTTTAACCATTGCCAGAAACGCTTCGGCGCGGTGGCAACTAACCTTAGCACCGGGCGCGAGCTATGGTTCACTGAAGGGGATTTACATCATGCTGTTCGCGCCTCCTGTAGTATGCCCGGGTTAATGTCACCGGTTCCGCATAACGGTTACTGGCTGGTAGATGGCGCGGTAGTGAATCCCGTACCGGTTTCCCTTACCCGCGCGTTAGGTGCGGATGTGGTGATTGCCGTAGATTTGCAGCATGACGCCCATCTGATGCAGCAAGATCTGCTGTCGGTGAATCTTTCTAATAATGATAAAGACAACGACACGGTTGCCACGCAGCGCTGGCATCAACGTCTGCGTGAACGGCTGGGGCGGATCGCGCCAAAACGGCCGATCGCGCCGACGGCGATGGAAATCATGAGTACCTCTATTCAGGTGCTTGAAAACCGGCTCAAACGTAATCGTATGGCTGGCGATCCGCCAGATATTCTGTTGCAACCTCTCTGCCCGCAAATTTCGACACTCGATTTTCATCGGGCTGATGCTGCTATTGCTGCGGGGCAACTGGCGACAGAAAAGAAAATGGATGAGTTGCTTCCTTTAGTACGGACCCTTTCGTAAGTAGATTTTTTATAGACTTCAGCAAATTCTGACAGGCGATTATCGGCGAAGCATGCCACTATTGATCTATCGTCAGGCAGGGGAGATAAGATGACGCAGCCGTTGGCCGGAAAACAGATACTGATCGTTGAAGACGAGCCCGTTTTCCGCTCTCTGCTGGATTCGTGGTTGCAATCTTTAGGCGCGATAACGCTGCTGGCAGAAGATGGGGTTGTCGCGCTTGAGCTGTTGGCAGCAAATAATCCCGATCTGATGATTTGCGATCTTGCTATGCCGCGCATGAATGGCCTGGTCCTCATTGAGACGTTACGCAATCGGGGCATGCAAACGCCGGTGCTTGTGATATCGGCGACAGAAAATATGGCGGATATCGCTAAAGCATTGCGTCTTGGCGTTCAGGATGTCGTTCTTAAACCCGTTAAAGATCTTAATCGTTTAAAAGAAACGCTTTTCGCTTGTCTTTATCCCAATATGTTTAATTCACGCGTTGAGGAAGAGGAGCGCTTGTTCCAGGACTGGGACGCGCTGGTCGATAATCCTCAGGCCGCGGCGAATTTGTTGCAGGAACTTCAGCCTCCGGTGCAGCAAGTTATTTCCGGTTGCCGGGTAAATTACCGGCAACTGGTTTCTGTTGAAAGCCCTGGCCTGGTGCTTGATATCGCGCCGATATCAGGTCAGGACCTGGCGTTTTATTGCCTGGACGTGACGCGTGCAGAAAATAACGGTGTGCTGGCGGCGCTGCTGTTGCGCGCCTTATTTAATGGATTACTGCAAGAACAGCTTTCTCACCAGCGCCAGCGTTTACCCGAGATGGGTGCGCTGCTCAAGCAGGTAAACCAATTATTGCATCAGGCTAATTTACCCGGTCAGTTTCCACTGCTTGTCGGTTATTACCACAGTGAACTGAAAAACCTGATACTTGTTTCGGCTGGTCTTAACGCAACGTTAAATACCGGCGATCATCAAATTCAAATCAGCAATGGTGTGCCTCTCGGTACGCTTGGCAATACCTATTTAAATCAGCTGAGCCAGCGTTGCGACTCCTGGCAATGTCAGGTGTGGGGCGCCGGCGGGCGGCTGCGTTTAATGTTGAGCGCGGAATGAGCGATCGAATCATACTTTGCAGATAGATTTACCCTCCGCATAAAAACGGGTGGTACTATCGCCGCAGTTTATGCGTATTAGTCCTAATTAGATGTTAGCGCGTCCTTTTCAGACCTGGTCAATGGGTTGGTACTGATATACTCAGACGCGAGTTAATTCATGAACATGTTCAAGCATGGACAGTCCAGGAGATTTTCAATGGCTGCAATAAATTCGAAAGTGACTAAAGCAGTAATCCCGGTTGCGGGATTGGGAACCAGGATGTTACCAGCGACTAAGGCAATTCCTAAAGAAATGTTACCGCTGGTTGATAAGCCATTAATTCAGTATGTCGTAAATGAGTGTATCGCTGCCGGCATTACTGAAATCGTTCTGGTAACACATTCATCTAAAAACTCTATCGAAAACCACTTCGATACCAGCTTCGAACTCGAAGCAATGTTGGAAAAACGCGTAAAACGTCAGTTGCTGGAAGAAGTTCAGTCTATTTGCCCGCCGCACGTAACCATTATGCAGGTGCGTCAGGGGCTGGCGAAAGGTCTGGGACATGCCGTATTGTGCGCGCACCCGGTAGTAGGTAACGAGCCCGTAGCGGTTATTTTGCCGGACGTTATTCTGGATGAATACGAATCCGATCTCTCCCAGGATAACCTGGCTGAGATGATTAAACGTTTTGACGAAACCGGTGCCAGCCAGATCATGGTTGAACCTGTGGATGATGTTACCGCTTACGGCGTGGTGGATTGCAAAGGCGCAACGCTGAACCCGGGTGATAGCGTTCCAATGGTGGGCGTGGTTGAAAAACCGAAAGCTAATGTCGCACCTTCTAATCTTGCCGTTGTGGGTCGCTATGTTCTGAGCGCAGAAATTTGGCCGCTGCTGGCGAAAACACCTCCGGGAGCAGGTGATGAGATCCAGCTTACCGATGCTATCGATATGCTAATCGAGAAAGAAACCGTAGAAGCCTATCATATGAAAGGCAAAAGCCATGACTGCGGTAATAAACTTGGCTATATGCGCGCATTTGTAGAGTACGGTATTCGTCATAATTCGCTGGGCGAGGAATTTAAAGCCTGGCTCGAAGAAACTGTCGGCGCCGGGAAAGCATAATACGCTTTCTTTAGTAGTCTGAATAAGGCCGGAGATAATAGTGCATCGCACCGCTTATCTCCGGCCTTTTTTATTTGTGAATGTTCCTAATGAAAAGGTTATGTCAAAGCGGTGCAGAAGATATCGCACAAAACAATAAATGAATTGACCAGAATTTGAGCAGCACGCATTGAGAAACCTATATTCCAGATGCCATACACTATATTTGTGAAGAGAATGTGTGCTTTATCAAAAAAAATCCCGCCAGTTGGCGGGATCCTTTTGAAATCTGGCTTGATTACTCTTCGATCAGGAAATCGTCGAGTTGTTTGCCTTGTTCGTCCATTGCTTTTTTGATTACTGCTGGAGTACGACCCTGACCTGTCCAGGTTTTAGTCTCGCCATTTTCATCAACATAGCTATATTTAGCCGGGCGTGCTGCACGTTTTGCTTTAGTACCAGTCTTAGCGGTAACCATGCTGTTCAGCAATTCGTTCGGATCAATACCGTCAGCGATCAGCATTTCACGATATTGTTGTAATTTACGTGTACGTTCTTCAACTTCAGCTGCGGCAGCGCTTTCTTCCTCGCGGCGCTCATTAACCACAACTTCTAATTTCTCCAGCATCTCTTCGAGCGTTTCCAGAGTGCATTCTCTTGCTTGCGCACGAAGAGTACGGATGTTGTTCAGAATTTTAAGTGCTTCGCTCATTGTAGTAATCTCAAACTTATATTGGGGTGGTTTGTCGGGCTAATAATAGAGCGTTAATTTCGTCAGTGCAATAGCTGTGAATGTAAGGAATTCAAAATGCCGCTTTATTAAGTCGATTTATAAATATCGCTAACTTAAATTTTTCTTGAAGAAACGCACAAAAAACCACTTATACCGATGTACTGGCAGCGCCGTTTACGGCGTGTTTATGCACGAACTTCTGATTAATCTGATCCGTGTTTATAGCCATTATGGATAAATATCGACCTTAAGTATTCCAGCGTTGAAAGTGCTTCTTCCTTAAATTATTAATAATTTCCGTATGCCTGGGTGAGAATGTTCCGATTAAAAAAATTTGTAAGATCATGAATTTCTTATTGCTGTTTCTTTGGCAGTAACAACTCAAAGGATTAACTATTGGAATATCTATGAGTCTGCTATTGAGGATGGATTTACTTCAATCGCGGAGCGACCACAGGAGGAGCAGATAAAATATGGTACACTCCTCGCCGGGAATATCACACTTTGATTGGGGTTTTGCACGCAATGGCACAGCTTTATTTCTACTATTCAGCAATGAATGCGGGGAAATCAACAGCGTTACTACAATCCTCTTACAATTATCAAGAAAGAGGGATGCGCACGGTGGTTTACACCGCCGAAATTGACGATCGTTTCGGAGCAGGCAAGGTTAGCTCTCGTATCGGCTTATCTTCACCCGCGCGGTTGTTTAATCACAACTCCTCGTTGTTTGACGAAATCAACGCAGAGCATCAACAACAAGCTGTGCACTGTGTTCTGGTCGACGAGTGCCAGTTTTTAACGCGTGAACAGGTTTATGCGTTATCGGAAGTTGTCGATCAACTGGATATTCCGGTGCTCTGTTACGGTCTGCGCACGGATTTTCGCGGTGAGTTATTTGTAGGTAGCCAATATTTGCTGGCCTGGTCAGATAAACTGGTTGAGCTGAAAACTGTCTGTTTCTGCGGGCGTAAAGCCAGTATGGTGCTGCGCCTTGATCAAGACGGGCGCCCTTATAACGAAGGAGAACAGGTGGTCATTGGCGGCAATGAACGCTATGTATCCGTGTGCCGCAAACACTACAAAGAAGCCCTGCAAGAGGGCTCTTTAACGACGATTCAGCAACGCGTCAGAGGTTAGTTTTTGCTTCCTCTCTTTCGCAATAAAAAAACCCGCCGAAGCGGGTTTTTTTATTAGCGTTAACAATTAAGCGGGTTTCTTCGCTTTTTTGTCTGCTTTAACTGGAGCAGCTTCAGCTTTCACTACCGCTACTTCACCTTCTTTGTATTCACGACCGTAGAAAGTATCCAGCAGGATCTGTTTCAGTTCGGAGATCAGCGGGTAGCGCGGGTTCGCACCAGTACACTGGTCATCAAACGCATCTTCAGACAGCTTATCCACGTTGGCCAGGAAGTCAGCTTCCTGTACGCCAGCTTCACGGATAGATTTCGGAATACCCAGTTCAGCTTTGATGCTTTCCAGCCATGCCAGCAGTTTTTCGATTTTCGCTGCAGTACGGTCACCGGCAGAAGTCAGACCTAAATGGTCAGCGATTTCTGCATAACGGCGGCGTGCCTGCGGGCGGTCATACTGGCTGAACGCGGTCTGCTTAGTCGGGTTGTCGTTCGCGTTATAGCGAATAACGTTACAGATAAGCAGGGCGTTAGCCAGACCGTGCGGAATGTGGAACTGCGAACCCAGTTTGTGCGCCATGGAGTGGCACACACCAAGGAAGGCGTTGGCAAAGGCGATACCGGCAATGGTAGCGGCACTGTGAACGCGTTCACGAGCAACCGGGTTTTTTGAACCTTCGTTGTAAGACGCTGGCAGGTTCTCTTTCAGCAATTTCAGCGCTTGCAGCGCCTGGCCGTCAGAGAACTCAGAAGCCAGTACGGATACGTACGCTTCCAGTGCGTGAGTGACCGCATCCAGGCCACCGAAGGCGCACAGGGATTTCGGCATATCCATCACCAGGTTGGCGTCAACAATCGCCATATCCGGCGTCAGTGCATAGTCTGCCAGTGGATATTTCTGACCGGTGGCATCATCGGTTACTACCGCAAACGGCGTAACTTCAGAACCGGTACCGGAAGTGGTGGTGATAGCGATCATTTTCGCTTTCACGCCCATTTTCGGGAACTTATAGATACGTTTACGGATATCCATAAAGCGCAGCGCCAGTTCTTCAAAATGGGTTTCCGGATGTTCGTACATCACCCACATAATTTTCGCAGCGTCCATCGGGGAACCGCCACCCAGCGCGATAATCACGTCTGGTTTAAAGGAGTTCGCCAGCTCAGCGCCTTTACGTACGATGGTCAGTGTTGGGTCTGCTTCAACTTCAAAGAACACTTCGGTTTCAACGCCGGCCGCTTTCAGTACAGAAGTAATCTGATCTGCATAACCATTGTTGAACAGGAAACGGTCAGTCACGATAAGCGCGCGTTTGTGACCATCAGTAATCACTTCATCCAGCGCGATTGGCAGAGAGCCACGGCGGAAGTAGATAGATTTCGGAAGTTTGTGCCACAACATGTTTTCAGCTCGCTTAGCAACGGTTTTCTTGTTGATCAGGTGTTTCGGACCAACGTTTTCAGAGATGGAGTTACCACCCCAGGAACCACAACCCAGGGTCAGGGAAGGCGCGAGTTTAAAGTTATACAGGTCACCGATACCACCCTGAGAAGCCGGGGTGTTAATCAGGATACGCGCGGTTTTCATCTTCTGGCCGAAGTGAGCAACGCGATCTGGCTGGTTATCCTGGTCGGTATACAGGCAAGAGGTATGACCGATACCACCCATGGCAACAAGTTTCTCTGCTTTTTCGACCGCGTCTTCGAAATCTTTCGCGCGGTACATGGCAAGCGTCGGGGACAATTTTTCGTGGGCGAACGGCTCGCTCTCATCGACAACTTTCACTTCACCAATCAGGATTTTAGTGGTCGTTGGAACGGTGAAACCGGCCAGTTCAGCGATTTTATAAGCAGGCTGACCAACAATAGCGGCGTTGAGGGCGCCATTTTTCAGGATAATGTCCTGAACGGCTTTCAACTCTTTACCCTGAAGCAGGTAACCGCCGTGGCTGGCGAAACGCTCACGAACCGCATCGTAGACAGAATCAACTACAACTACGGACTGTTCAGAAGCACAGATAACGCCGTTATCGAAGGTTTTAGACATCAGTACGGATGCCACTGCGCGTTTAATATCAGCAGTTTCATCAATCACAACCGGGGTGTTACCTGCACCTACACCGATCGCCGGTTTACCGGAGCTGTACGCCGCTTTTACCATGCCTGGGCCGCCAGTGGCGAGGATCAGGTTGATATCCGGGTGGTGCATTAATGCGTTAGACAGTTCTACAGACGGTTGGTCAATCCAGCCGATCAGATCTTTCGGGGCGCCAGCGGCAATGGCTGCTTGCAGTACGATATCAGCTGCTTTGTTGGTGGCATCTTTAGCGCGCGGATGCGGGGAAAAAATGATGGCGTTACGGGTCTTCAGGCTAATCAGTGATTTAAAGATAGCGGTAGAGGTTGGGTTAGTGGTCGGAACAATACCACAGATAATGCCGATTGGTTCTGCAATGGTAATGGTGCCGAAGGTATCATCTTCTGACAGAACGCCGCAGGTTTTCTCGTCTTTATACGCGTTGTAAATATATTCGGAAGCGAAGTGGTTTTTAATCACTTTGTCTTCAACAATACCCATGCCGGATTCGGCAACCGCCATTTTTGCCAGCGGGATACGAGCATCTGCGGCGGCCAGAGCGGCTGCACGGAAGATTTTATCTACTTGCTCTTGAGTAAAGTTGGCATATTCACGCTGGGCTTTCTTCACGCGTTCAACGAGTGCGTTAAGTTCAGCGACATTAGTAACAGCCATAATGCTCTCCTGATAATGTTTAAACTCTTTTAGTAAACCAGCTGCCTAATTGGATAGTATAGACAGACCGGCTGCAGGTTGCGTAAATTTCATAAAAACAAAGAGTTAACGCTAAACCATCCACCACTGATTTACTGAAAGAGCCTCGAGGATACTACGCACTTACTGACACTTTTGAGCTCTTTTCGTGTCATCAAGATTACCCACTTCTGAGTAAGTGTTGCGTGATCTACATCAAATTTCAGCGAAGCTGACACCTTTCAGCAGCCCATTTTTGGGCGTTTGTAGCAAATGTTAATGGCATATGGCCAGGCGCGCTCTAAGATTATCACAATTCCCACAACTGAATAACATGCTGTATTGCTGCGAATTTCCACGGAAATCATGATGAACTACGCAGCGAAAACGCGTATCTTCTGCATGGATTTTCCTGTCGTGCCGATAGGTTATTTATCTGACAACGTTACGAAACCTACTGTGGAGCACATCGTGTTCGATCTTCCCCTCTATTTTAAATTTTTTATTGGCCTGTTTGCGTTGGTCAATCCGGTCGGCATTATTCCGGTCTTTATTAGCATGACCAGCTACCAGATGACCGCCGCACGCAATAAAACGAATCTCACCGCCAATCTGTCCGTGGCCATTATTCTCTGGACATCTCTGTTTCTTGGCGATGCCATATTGCAGCTGTTTGGTATTTCGATCGATTCGTTCCGCATTGCCGGGGGCATTCTGGTGGTGACTATTGCCATGTCGATGATCAGCGGGAAACTGGGTGAAGATAAGCAGAATAAACAAGAAAAGTCAGAGACAGCCATCCGCGAAAGTATTGGCGTTGTGCCGTTAGCTTTGCCTCTGATGGCGGGGCCGGGGGCGATCAGTTCCACCATTGTCTGGGGAACACGCTATCACACCGTTGAGCATCTGATCGGTTTTACCGTTGCGATCGCGCTGTTTGCGCTCAGCTCCTGGGGGCTATTTCGTATCGCACCCTGGCTGGTGCGTTTGCTTGGGCAAACGGGTATCAACGTTATTACACGTATTATGGGGTTGTTACTTATGGCGCTGGGTATTGAGTTTATTGTCGCGGGGACGAGATCGCTATTTCCTGGTTTGCTGAACTGATTCACTTCTTCCTTTAATAAGGAAATAAAAAGGTTGTCGTTATGCTTTCTTCTATATAGCGATGACCGTTTTACGTTGCAAAATGGCTGTCAAGGAACGCGCAAAATCAGCAAAACATATGACGAAAGCGCAAAACGGCGGAAAGTATAATAAATTACACTAATCAGAAAATCTGTTGTCAATCAGCGAATTATAAGTATAACGAATCTCTGCTGTGCGGAATTCGCGCAATCGCACCTGTTATTTCTGTCACATAATACTATTGGGCTTGCCGTGACATAATTGAAATGATATTAGTACTTTCAATCTTCTCGCAGATGAATGTGCTAAAAAGTAGTCAATTGTTGCTTTTTTGTGCAAAAAAGCACAGCGTCAGTCGAAAAACATCACATGGTGGTGATGTTCATTTATCTCATTGATAATAATAGATAAAAATTTAACAGGGAGGCTGAAAAGCTATCGCCTTGCGCTTGATGCTGTGTCGTAAAAGAGAAATGGTTAACAAATTTGCAAAATGTATTGGCGGCAGCAGAGGGCATTTGTTATTTTCCGCCCATTATGTTTCTCGACCTTATAATTTGCAGAATAAACAGCTCAGATGAGGATCGTTTTCATATGAAACGGTCGTCATAATGAATACCGCGCGTCTCGACAGGGGAGACGCGTAACAGAATCGACGCAAGATTGCCGTTTGAGCAGTCCGTAATAAAAAAAGTCGGTGATAGCAGCAGTAAAAAAGATGTCTGATAGCGCCAAAAAGCTCCTGCGCTATACAGGCCCCCAACAGGGGATGAAACACGCTGGCGTGAACGTCAGTAATTATAATGAGTGGAGTAACAACACAATGTCCATCATCACAAAGAAAAGTCTGGTAGCTGCGGGGATTTTGACTGCACTAATTACCGGTAACGCGGCAATGGCTGCCGATGTACCGGCAGGAGTACAACTGGCGGAGAAGCAAACGCTGGTTCGTAACAACGGTTCTGAAGTGCAATCTCTCGATCCGCATAAAATCGAAGGGGTTCCTGAATCCAACATCAACCGCGACCTGTTTGAAGGTCTGCTGATCTCCGATGTTCAGGGTCACCCGACTGCCGGTGTCGCAGAGTCGTGGGATAATAAAGATTTTAAAGTCTGGACCTTCCATCTGCGTAAAAACGCGAAATGGTCCGACGGTACGCCTGTAACGGCGCATGATTTTGTTTATAGCTGGCAGCGTCTGGCGGATCCGAAAACCGCTTCTCCGTATGCGAGCTATCTGCAGTACGGCCACATCGCCAATATCGACGATGTTATCGCTGGCAAAAAACCGACCAGCGATCTTGGCGTAAAAGCAATTGATGATTACACCTTTGAAGTCACCCTGAGCGAGCCGGTTCCTTATTTCTATAAACTGCTGGTTCACCCATCTGTTTCCGCTGTGCCTAAAGCCACCATTGAAAAATTCGGCGAAAAATGGACCCAGCCGGCGAACATCGTGACCAACGGTGCTTACAAACTGAAAGATTGGGTGGTCAACGAACGTATCGTTCTTGAGCGCAACACCAATTACTGGGATAACGCGAAAACCGTTATTAACCAGGTAACGTACCTGCCAATCTCTTCTGAAGTAACGGACGTTAACCGTTACCGCAGCGGCGAAATCGACATGACATATAACAACATGCCGATCGAACTGTTCCAGAAGCTGAAAAAAGAGATTCCTAAAGAAGTACACGTCGACCCGTACCTGTGTACTTATTACTACGAAATCAACAACCAGAAAGCCCCGTTCACTGACGTTCGCGTTCGTACCGCGCTGAAACTGGCGCTGGATCGCGACATCATCGTCAACAAAGTGAAAAACCAGGGCGATCTGCCGGCATACAGCTACACGCCGCCGTACACCGATGGCGCAAAATTGACTGAACCGGCCTGGTTCAAAATGACCCAGGAACAGCGTAACGCGGAAGCGAAAAAACTGCTGGCCGAAGCTGGCTACACCGCAGACAAACCGCTGTCGTTCAGCCTGCTGTATAACACCTCCGATCTGCATAAAAAACTGGCGATCGCTGTGGCTTCCATCTGGAAGAAAAACCTTGGCGTAGACGTTAAGCTGGAAAACCAGGAGTGGAAAACCTTCCTCGACACGCGTCATCAGGGCACCTTTGATGTTGCACGTGCGGGCTGGTGTGCGGACTACAACGAACCGACCTCCTTCCTGAATACCATGCTCTCTGACAGCTCCAACAACACCGCGCACTATAAGAGCCCGGCGTTTGACAAGCTGATCGGCGACACGCTGAAAGTCACTGACGAAGCACAGCGCAGCGAGCTTTATTCCAAAGCTGAACAGCAACTGGATAAAGACTCGGCGATCGTTCCGGTTTACTACTACGTGAACGCCCGTCTGGTGAAAACCTGGGTTGGTGGCTACACCGGTAAAGACCCGATGGATAATATCTACGTTAAAAACTTGTATATTATCAAGCATTAATGGCAATGAGTGGGGCAGGGCAACCTGCCCCACAGTGTCTTATTTTATCGCACCAGAACACACATCGGTCGCAGGCTTAACCGCCTGAAAGAGAATGTGTAAAAGGCACAGGCCAGAAGGTACGGGCAATGTTGAAATTTATCCTACGTCGCTGTCTTGAAGCGATCCCAACACTTTTCATTCTTATTACCATCTCGTTCTTTATGATGCGTCTCGCGCCGGGAAGTCCATTCACCGGTGAACGTGCGCTGGCGCCAGAGGTCATGGCGAATATTGAAGCGAAATATCATTTAAACGACCCGATCACCACGCAATATTTCAGTTATCTGAAACAGCTGGCGCATTTCGATTTCGGGCCGTCATTCAAATACAAAGACTACACCGTGAATGACCTGGTAGCGGCAAGCTTCCCGGTTTCCGCAAAATTAGGTGCGGCGGCATTTATTCTGGCGATTGTCTTTGGCGTTACGGCCGGTGTCGTAGCCGCGCTTAACCAGAATACCCGATGGGACTATACGGTGATGGGGCTGGCAATGACCGGGGTCGTTATCCCGAGCTTCGTTGTCGCGCCGTTATTGGTGATGATCTTCGCCATCGTGCTGAAGTGGCTGCCCGCGGGCGGCTGGAATGGCGGGGCACTGAAATTCATGATCCTGCCGATGGTGGCGTTGTCTCTGGCTTATATTGCCAGCATTGCACGTATCACTCGCGGTTCGATGATTGAAGTTTTGCACTCAAACTTTATTCGCACTGCGCGTGCCAAAGGGTTGCCGATGCGCCGGATCATTTTCCGCCACGCGCTCAAACCCGCACTGCTGCCAGTGCTCTCCTATATGGGCCCGGCGTTTGTCGGCATCATTACCGGTTCCATGGTTATCGAGACCATTTATGGTCTGCCGGGTATCGGCCAGCTGTTCGTTAACGGCGCGCTGAACCGTGACTATTCGCTGGTGCTGAGCCTGACCATTCTGGTTGGCACGCTGACCATTCTGTTTAACGCGATTGTTGATGTGCTGTATGCCGTTATCGATCCGAAGATTCGTTATTAATACTGGAGTTCGCCATGATGTTAAGTAAGAAAAACAGCGAGGCGCTGGAAAACTTCAGTGAGAAACTGGAAGTCGAAGGACGAAGCCTGTGGCAGGACGCACGCCGTCGCTTTATGCATAACCGTGCTGCGGTAGCAAGCCTGATCGTATTGTTGCTGATAGCCCTGTTTGTGACATTAGCACCGATGCTGTCGCAGTTTAGTTATTTCGATACCGACTGGGGCATGATGTCCAGCAAGCCGGATATGGAGTCCGGTCACTATTTTGGTACTGACTCTTCCGGGCGCGACCTGCTGGTGCGTGTGGCAATCGGCGGACGTATCTCGCTGATGGTGGGTATCGCTGCGGCGCTGGTGGCCGTTATCCTGGGAACGCTGTACGGTTCACTTTCCGGCTACCTGGGCGGCAAAACGGACTCGGTGATGATGCGTTTGCTGGAGATCCTCAACTCCTTCCCGTTTATGTTCTTTGTGATCCTGCTGGTGACGTTCTTTGGGCAAAACATTCTGCTCATCTTTGTTGCTATCGGCATGGTTTCCTGGCTCGATATGGCGCGTATTGTGCGTGGTCAGACCCTGAGCCTGAAACGGAAAGAGTTTATCGAAGCGGCGCAGGTCGGTGGGGTTTCTACCGCTAATATTGTTGTGCGCCACATTGTGCCAAACGTACTGGGCGTGGTGGTGGTGTATGCCTCACTGCTGGTGCCAAGCATGATCCTGTTCGAATCCTTCCTGAGCTTCCTCGGTCTGGGTACCCAGGAGCCGCTGAGCAGCTGGGGCGCGCTGTTAAGCGATGGTGCGAACTCGATGGAAGTGTCGCCGTGGTTGCTGCTGTTCCCGGCAGGTTTCCTGGTTATCACTTTGTTCTGTTTTAACTTTATCGGCGATGGCCTGCGTGATGCCCTCGATCCGAAAGACCGTTAAGGAGTGCTGTTATGAGCATAACTGAAACCTCATTCGCGTCGGCGACGCAGCAGCAATCCAATCTCCTGCTGGACGTGAAAGATCTGCGTGTGACCTTCCAGACCCCGGATGGCGACGTCACGGCGGTGAATGACCTGAACTTCTCGCTGCGTGCCGGTGAAACGCTGGGTATCGTGGGTGAATCGGGTTCCGGTAAATCCCAGACGGCGTTTGCTCTGATGGGGTTGCTGGCGGCGAACGGGCGTATTGGCGGCTCGGCGACGTTCAACGGCAAAGAGATCCTTAACCTGCCGGAGCAGGCGCTGAACAAACTGCGCGCCGAGCAGATCTCGATGATTTTCCAGGACCCAATGACCTCGCTGAACCCGTATATGCGCGTGGGTGAGCAGTTGATGGAAGTCCTGATGTTGCACAAAGGCATGAACAAAGCGGAAGCATTTGAAGAGTCCGTAAAAATGCTCGACGCGGTGAAAATGCCGGAAGCGCGAAAACGCATGCGCATGTATCCGCATGAGTTTTCCGGCGGTATGCGCCAGCGTGTCATGATCGCAATGGCGTTGTTATGCCGGCCAAAACTGTTGATCGCCGATGAACCGACCACTGCGCTGGACGTGACCGTACAGGCGCAGATCATGACCCTGTTGAACGAGCTGAAACGCGAATTCAACACCGCAATCATTATGATCACCCATGACCTGGGCGTTGTTGCTGGTATCTGTGACAAAGTGCTGGTGATGTACGCTGGCCGTACCATGGAGTATGGCAAAGCGCGCGATGTGTTCTATCAGCCATCCCATCCGTACTCTATCGGCCTGCTCAATGCCGTACCGCGCCTCGACACTGAAGGCGAAGCGTTGTTGACCATTCCTGGCAACCCGCCGAACCTGCTGCGTCTGCCGAAAGGCTGCCCGTTCCAGCCGCGCTGCCCGCACGCGATGGAAATCTGTAACAGTGCTCCACCGCTGGAGGAGTTTGCCCCGGGCCGTTTGCGCGCCTGCTTTAAATCGGTGGAGGAACTGGTATGAATACCGCGATTGATGAGAGAAAAGTGCTGCTGGAAATCGCCGATTTAAAGGTGCATTTCGACATCAAAGATGGCAAGCAGTGGTTCTGGCAACCGCCGAAAACCCTGAAAGCGGTTGATGGCGTTACGCTGCGTCTGTACGAAGGGGAAACCCTTGGTGTGGTGGGCGAATCCGGTTGCGGCAAGTCGACTTTCGCCCGTGCAATTATTGGCCTGGTGAAAGCCACCGACGGAAAAGTGGCCTGGCTGGGTAAAGATCTGCTGGGCATGAAGCAGGAAGAGTGGCGCGACGTGCGCAGCGATATCCAGATGATATTCCAGGATCCGCTGGCATCACTGAACCCACGTATGACTATCGGTGAAATCATCGCCGAACCGCTGCGCACCTATCATCCGAAAATGTCGCGCCAGGAAGTGCGCGATCGCGTTAAAACGATGATGATGAAAGTGGGGCTGCTGCCGAACCTGATTAACCGCTATCCGCATGAGTTCTCCGGCGGTCAGTGTCAGCGTATCGGTATTGCCCGCGCGCTGATCCTCGAACCGAAGCTGATCATTTGTGATGAGCCGGTTTCCGCGCTGGATGTTTCAATCCAGGCGCAGGTCGTTAACCTGCTGCAGCAACTGCAACGTGAAATGGGGCTGTCGCTAATCTTTATCGCCCACGACCTGGCGGTGGTTAAGCATATCTCCGACCGTGTGCTGGTGATGTATCTCGGCCATGCTGTAGAGCTTGGCACTTATGACGAGGTGTATCAGAACCCGCTGCATCCATATACCAAAGCGCTGATGTCGGCGGTGCCGGTTCCGGATCCGGATCGGGAAAAGAACAAGACGATACAGTTGCTGGAAGGGGATTTGCCGTCACCAATCAACCCGCCGTCGGGCTGCGTGTTCCGTACTCGCTGCCCGATTGCCGGGCCTGAGTGCGCGCAGACACGTCCGGTGCTGGAGGGCAGCTTCCGTCATGCGGTCTCCTGCCTGAAAGTCGACCCGCTATAATCCACGCATATAAAAAAGGGCTGACAACTGTCAGCCCTTTTTCTTTTCTCTTTCCGCGCTTATTCGCGCCAGAGAATATGGCAAAGTTTGTGATCTTTTTCGCGGCACAGTAAGACGCGTGCGAAGATGTCATTGATTTCGCCGCCATCGGTATCCGCAAGGCCAATGACCACCTCAGCGAAGAAGTCCGGGTTTAAATCGTAATCCACATGTTCCTGCCAGTCTTCGCCAGGATCAAACAACTCAGCGCCGCCACGCTCTTCAAACTGTAAGTTGAAAAGAATGATGTCCGCCGGGTCGAGATTATCCGCTGCCAGTTCGAGGAAGATGTCGTAAGCCTGCTCAAGGGTTTCGTCTTCGGTCAGGCGATTATTCAGATCCATTTCCATGATTACCTCTTCGCGTCTGTTGGGCACGTTTTACAGCAACGGACTGAAGAAGTAAAACAGTCGTTCAGCAATGCGGTGCCAGAACGGCCGTTTTACCCACAATCGCGCATCAAGTAAGCGGGAGCGGGAGATGTAATCATCCTGTACGGCCGCCAGATCGCCACCGAAACCGGCATCGTCAATCACCAGTGTGATTTCGAAATTCAGCCACAGGCTACGCATATCCAGATTTACAGTACCAATGAGGCTCAGTTCGCCATCCACCAGCACGCTTTTGGTATGCAGCAGACCGCCTTCGAACTGGTAAATCTTTACGCCTGCGGCCAGCAACTCGCCAAAAAATGCCCGACTGGCCCAGCCGACCAGCAGCGAATCGTTTTTGCGCGGCAGAATAATACTCACGTCCACACCGCGCTGAGCAGCCGTACAAATCGCATGCAGCAGGTCGTCGCTGGGCACGAAATAGGGCGTGGTCATAATTAAATATTCGCGCGAGGCGTAGACAGCGGTCAGCAATGCCTGGTGGATCAGATCTTCCGGAAAACCAGGCCCGGAAGCAATGGTGTGAATGGTGTGCCCGCTGGCCTCCTCAAAAGGCATGATGTTGGCGTCCGGCGGCGGGGGAAGAATGCGTTTTCCGGTTTCAATTTCCCAGTCGCAAGAATAAACAATCCCCATTGCCGTAGCGATCGGACCTTCCATGCGCGCCATCAAATCGACCCACTGACCGACGCCAGCATCTTGCTTAAAGAAGCGCGGATCAACCAGATTCATACTGCCGGTGTAGGCGATGTAATTATCTATCAACACGATTTTTCGGTGCTGGCGTAAATCCATGCGGCGCAGAAAAACACGCATTAAATTTACTTTCAGCGCTTCGACCACTTCAATGCCGGCGTTTCGCATCATGGTTGCCCACGGGCTACGGAAAAACGCCACGCTGCCGGCAGAGTCCAGCAACAGGCGACAGTGTACGCCGCGGCGCGCTGCGGCCATTAACGATTCGGCCACCTGATCCGCCATCCCGCCGGGTTGCCAGATGTAAAACACCATCTCAATATTGTGGCGGGCTAGCTGGATGTCGCGGATCAATGCCTGCATGACATCATCGGTTGAGGTGAGTAGCTGCAACTGGTTGCCCTTAACCCCGGCGATCCCCTGACGTCGCTCGCAAAGCTTGAAAAGAGACGACGCCACACCGCTGTTTTCAGTGGCAAAGATATGCTTGAAATTTTTCAGATCATTCAGCCATTTGGCAGTCGAAGGCCACATAGCGCGGGCGCGCTCGGCACGACGTTTTCCAAGGTGCAGCTCACCCAGGGAAAGATAGGCGATGATCCCAACCAGTGGCAGGATGTAAATAATCAATAACCACGCCATCGCGGAGGTGACCGCGCGGCGCTTCATCAATATGCGCAGTGTTACACCAGCAATCAGTAGCCAGTAACCCAGGACAATCAGCCAACTCATTACCGTGTAAAAAGCGGACATAGATAAAAATCCTTTTTAAAAACCGTATTTCATGAGTGTACGCATCCGCATTCATCTGGCAAATAAAAACGCCGAAAAGCGCTGGCCTGGCGAAGTTGACGGACTATAATGGCGTTTCTGTTAAGTTTTGAGTTGTAAAAATGAAGCGTAGTCGAACGGAAGTGGGGCGCTGGCGTATGCTGCGGCAGATGAGCCGCCGTAAAGCGCGCTGGCTGGAAGCGCAATCACGTCGCAATATGCGCATCCACGCCATCAGGAAATGTGGCGTAAACCGTCATCGTAATGTGCTGTTATTCGCTATTTACGATCTTTAATATCCGGGCACCGAACAGGTGCCCGCGATCGTTTCTGGACTTAGTGCTAAAGAGGGAGTTGTCGTATGTCGGTAATGGATAGTCTGCTGGCTTTTACCTTCGCCGCCACGCTTTTGACATTAACACCGGGGCTGGACACGGCGCTGATACTAAGCACCGCGACCGTTGAGGGGCGCAAAGAGGCCTTCAAGGCACAGATGGGAATCAACACCGGTTGCCTTATCTGGGGCGCAATGGTGGCGTTTGGTCTGGGCGCACTGATCGCAGTCTCTGAGCTGGCGTACAATATCCTGAAATATTGCGGTGCTGCCTATTTATGCTGGTTGGGCCTGAACATGTTGCTGCGCCCGCGCAGATCGTTTGCGGCGGTAGACGCAAGTGATACGAAATCGCAGCACTGGTTTATCAAAGGGATGTTCGGCAACGTACTTAACCCGAAAGTGGGCATTTTTTATGTCTCATTTTTGCCGCAATTTATTCCGCAGGGGCAACCGCCGATCGCGTGGACGTTTGGCCTGGTTTTTATTCATCTTTTACTGGGCACCTGCTGGTCGACGCTACTGATTTCTGCCACGCGCCCGCTGGCGTCATTCCTGCGTAAAGAAAAAGTCATACGCTGGATGGATCGTTGCACGGGCATGGTCTTTTTGCTGTTTGCCACCCGTCTGGCGCTGAGTAAACGTTAATATTGTCCGGTAACCCATATGAATAAAGAAGCCTTTATCTTTCTTAGTATTGCCATTGTGATGGAAGTGATTGCCACCACGGCGCTGAAATCTTCCGACAGCTTTACCCGTTTGTTACCCGCTATTATCAGTATCGCCGGGTATTGCATTGCATTCTGGTGCCTGACAATTACGATGCGCACTCTGCCTACCGGGGTGATTTATGCCATCTGGTCAGGTGCAGGTATTGTGCTGATAGGTCTTGCTGGCTGGCTTGTACACGGGCAAAAACTGGATATGCCGGCAATCATGGGGATGGGGTTAATTATCGCCGGGGTGGTGATTATTAATCTTTTTTCCAAAAGCGTTGGGCATTAAATAATAAAAACCCGACCAGGCGATCTGCCTGTCTATATATACCGCAGGAAGCGGGTATATGTTAGTCGCGGGCGAGTTCGTTAATACTCCGCGATTTGCACAGGCGATCAACTCATCAGCCGGATGTGAAATGCTGCCGGGTTCTGAAGCCGCCTGTAATGTAAAAGACCCGCAGTGGCGGGTCTTTTCTTTTTAGAATACTTTTTTGAACGGCTTCACCGTTACGTTCTGGTAAACCCCGGCAGCGACATAGGGATCGGCTTCTGCCCAGGACTTCGCCGCTTCCAGCGATTCAAACTCAGCAATCACCGTCGAGCCAGTGAAACCCGCCGCTCCCGGATCGTTGCTGTCAACGGCCGGCATTGGGCCAGCCGTCAGCAGGCGGCCTTCATCATGCAGCAGTTGCAGTCTCGCCAGATGGGCAGGGCGCACGGACAAACGTTTTTCGAGCGAGTCAGCAATATCTTCAGCAAAAATAACGTACAGCACGGGCAGAACTCCTTACAGATAAGAAAGCCATACCCTATGTGAAAGGTGAAACGACTGCAATGTAAAGATGACAATGCGGTAACAGCCATGCAAAGTATGCGGCTTTTTTACCCATTTACCCGACTAAATGGCCTGCGCATGCGATGGCTTGTTGAATATGATTGCTATTTGCATTTAAAATCTAGCTCTGGTTTTTTAACTGACACGATTATGACTTCAATGACCCTCGATTTACCTCGCCGCTTTCCCTGGCCGACGCTATTGTCCATCGGTATTCACGGTGCTGTCGTGGTGGGTTTGCTCTATACGTCGGTACATCAGGTCGTTGAGCTTCCTGCGCCCGCGCAGCCGATTACGGTAACGATGGTTTCGCCTGCCGATCTGGAACCTCCCCAGGTTGCTCAGCCGCCGGAGCCGGTGGTTGAACCGGAGCCCGAGCCGGAACCCGTTCCTGAGCCTCCGAAAACAGCGCCAGTGGTGATTGAAAAGCCCAAACCGCAGCCAAAACCTAAGCCAAAACCAAAACCGGAGAAAAAGGTCGAGCAGCCGAAGCGCGAAGTCAAACCGGTAACGCCGCAACCGGCCTCGCCGTTCCAGAATAACGCGCCCGCACGTCCGGTCGCGAATCCGACGCCGTCGGCAACAACCCAGCCAGCGCCGGCTGTTCCTGCCGGCCCGCGCGCGCTGAGTCGCAATCAGCCGCAGTATCCGGCCCGCGCGCAAGCGCTGCGCATCGAAGGCCGGGTAAAAGTGAAATTTGACGTCACCTCAGATGGCCGTGTTGAGAATGTTGAAGTATTGTCGGCGCAACCGGCGAATATGTTCGAGCGTGAAGTAAAAGCGGCAATGCGCAAGTGGCGTTATGAGTCAGGGAAACCGGGTTCGGGATTAATTGTGAATATTGTGTTCCGCCTGAACGGCGGTGCCTCAATGGAATAAAAAAAGCCTCCGTAAGGAGGCTTTTTTCTTATGCCTGAGGTAACGGGCGCGGTTTACCTTCATTATCCACGGCGACGTAAATAAACAGCGCTTCCGTTGCTTTATAGCGCTGACCAATTGGCTCGGATGAGACCTTCTTCACCCACACTTCAATATTAATCGTCACTGATGTGTTGCCCCGTTTAACGCAGCGGGCGTAGCAGCACACCACGTCGCCCACCGCGACCGGGCGAAGAAAAGTCATGCCGTCAACGCGCACCGTCACCACGCGACCATGCGCAATTTCCTTGGCTTGTATTGCCCCGCCAATATCCATTTGTGACATTAACCAGCCGCCGAAGATATCGCCGTTGGCATTGGTGTCTGCTGGCATTGCTAATGTGCGTAAAACAAGATCTCCCTGGGGAGTGTCCTGAAGGGTTGTCATTGTTATCTCTTCTGCTATGAGGGATTTATGGCGGGATGCTACTACGAATGCGGGGCGTTCGGAAAGAAAAAAGCCAGGCACGAGAGCCTGGCTTTCATTCTCAGGATTTGTCGTCCTGCGCGGGCATATGGCGGTAGATATAAACACCGCTCAGCACGGTGAAGAGCAGTGTCAGGGCGGTTAAGCCAAACACTTTGAAATTCACCCAGATATTTTGCGGCAGCCAGAAGGCAATGTAGATATTCGCCAGACCACACAAAATAAAGAACAGTGCCCATGCGATGTTCAGCTTGCCCCAAACGGCTTCCGGCAGTGCGATCTCTTTGCCGAGCATGCGCTGGATCAGTGGCTTTTTCATTACCCACTGGCTGAAGAGCAGCGCAGCAGCGAACAGGGCGTAAATCACCGTCACCTTCCATTTAATAAACTCATCGTTATGGAAGAAAAGGGTCAGCCCGCCGAATACCGCGACCAGCACAAAAGTAATCAGCGCCATCTTTTCAACTTTGCGATAGCGCACCCAGCTGTATATCAGCACGATAGCGGTCGCGATGATCAGCGCAGTGGTCGCCGCATAGATATCGTACAGTTTGTAAAAGGCGAAAAAGACCACTAACGGCAGAAAATCAAGAAACTGCTTCATTCTACGATTCCATCATAAGGGGTTGCCCATAGACGTGGGCAACCGGAACAATCACGAACGCATCAACATATAGAGGCGGAACAGATAAACCAGCAGCGCTGCGGAAATCAGGTTGCTCAACGTATTGGCAATCACTTCGCCGCCTTCTACAGTGAACACCGCAAAGTTATGTGCAAACAGCAGCAGGAATGTTTTCGCCAGTAACCAACCTAACACTGCCGGAGCGACAAGACGCATATTCGCCCATGCAAGACGCATGCTGTTACGCATGGCAACGAAAATCCCTGTTTTATCCTGCACCAGTATCACCGGGGCGAAAGCAAGCAGGATCGCCAGAATGACGCCCGGGACAATCACAAACATAATGCCGATTTGCACGATAAACGTGGTCATCAGGATCAGTAAAAATAGCTTTGGCAACAGTGGGGCGCTGGCACCAATCGCCCGCAACGCGCTGATGCGCTGACCCGCAGAAATCATCTGGATCATCAGCAGCACGCCACCAGCGAGAATCGCATTGCCAACAAGGCCGGAAAACGTCGACGCCGCAGAGGCGCGGAGCAGCACTTGTTGCTGCTCCGGCGTCATATTTTGCACCAGTTCAAACAACCCGACGCTGCCTGCAAGATTATCCCCTTCACTTAAAATGGAGAGTTGCTCATCACTGGGCTTAAAGGCGCTCCCAAGTAAGAACGTGATAAACGCACAAAGCAACGCGATCAGTAAAATGGTAACGAACTGATTACGAAAAAAATTCCCCGTGTCACGGTAAACGGACTTCGCCGTGATAGACATGCACTCTCCTTGAGTAAAGCGGTGTTAAATTGCGGGCAATTGTACCCCGAATACACTCTCAGTGGCAGCATCGCTGCTTGTATGGAAAAGCATATCTTTGTAAAGAGGCGCTAAACCGTAGCGCGCGCGAGCACGATCGCAGGCTTCATTAACCTTTCCGTCTTCGCCGGACATCGCAAATTCCCGGCAGGGAGAGGGTCTGTTCGCATAAATACTGCAACTGGCCGACTCGCCGGGCGTACCCTGCAGCGCCGTACAGCGGCTCTGCTTTTGGTTGGTTCCGCTCATGCAGCGCAGAAAGGGGGTTAGCGGCTCGGTGAGTTGAGCCGGGACAGGGCCGCCAGCGTCATCCGCTTCAGCCCAATAGAAAGAGACTCGAAAATACGCACAACAGGCTCCGCACGACATGCACGGATTCACATCACTCATAGCACACCTGCACTTAACCACGCATCAACATAAATTGTCAGGCCAATAAATTATCGCTGCCGCAGAACGCGCACAAGATGGGCGAACAGGTATTTTTTTAACCGCCTCACAAAGCGGAAATTGATTTAAATACAAAAGGTAATGAGTGTAACGAGTGGTGAAAATTAACCCAGATCAATGAATGTTAAATTACGGGGTCAAGTGTGATCTGTGTTGGATCACTTTGTACTCAGTTATAGGTATATTCACGGCGCGATAAAAACCTTAAACATGGAGTGGATATGAAGAAGTTAGCCGTGGCAGCATTGATCCTGAGTAGTCTTTCTACAGGTGTATACGCGCATGAAGCTGGCGAGTTTTTCATTCGAGCCGGTTCTGCGACGGTACGTCCGACGGAAGGTTCTGATAACGTTTTAGGCGCTCTGGGCAGTTTTAATGTCAACAATAACACCCAACTTGGTGTGACGATGAGCTGGATGGCGACCGACAACATCGGCGTTGAATTACTGGCCGCGACGCCGTTTCGCCACCGCGTTGGCACCGGTCCAACCGGCGACATCGCCACTGTGCACCACCTGCCGCCGACATTGATGGCGCAGTGGTATTTCGGTGATTCACAGAGCAAATTGCGCCCATATCTTGGGGCAGGCGTAAACTACACCACTTTCTTTGATGAGAAATTTAACGATACCGGGAAAGCGGCCGGGCTGTCGGATTTGAGTCTGAAAGACTCCTGGGGCGTGGCGGGGCAAGCCGGTCTGGATTACTTAATCAACCGCAACTGGCTGATTAACATGTCAGTCTGGTGGATGGATATTGATACGGATGTGCGTTTTAAAGCGAATGGTGAGCAACAAAGCGTACATACTCGCCTGGATCCGTGGGTATTTATGTTCTCTGCTGGTTATCGTTTTTAAGCGTATTGTGGAAACTGGTTTCACAATAACCAGTTTCCACGCACTTCTATGCCGTATCACCATGCGGATTTCTTTTAGCATATGTAACCGCTCCCCAGCGCCATCACGCTACGCGCACCAACCACAAAGATCACCGTAAGCCGCGGGATAAACCCTCGTTTGTCCAGACCTCATGTTGCGCGGCCAACTGCGAGATGACGCATTACGAATGTCAGCGTTTAATGTTTTTTCGCGCAGCTATCAGAAACCTGATGGCGCATTCAGCGCCGTAAACGAACGCGTGACTCGCAATAGCGGCACGTCATATACGCACCCGCAACACAGAGGGTCAACGGCACAAAAAAGCTGAAATCCATGCCGGTGAATTCCATAAGCAGCACAATGGCAGTGAGCGGCATTTGCATCGACGAGGCGAGAAAAGCCGCGCCACCGGTCAGCGCGAATTCCGCCATACTGCCACCGGGGAAAAATTGCCCAACCAGCAGGAACATCAGCGCTCCCAGCAGGGCACCAATCGCCAGACCTGGCGTGAGCAGGCCGCCTTCGGCTCCGCTGCGCAGCACCATCCAGATACTCAGCACTTTCAACCCGATCAACATTGCCGCCAGCGGCAGCGTAACGTCTCCGCCAAAACTGAGTTGCACCGGACCGCGCCCATTGCCTGGTAATTGCGGAAACCAGATAGCGAGCAAGCCGAGACAGGCAAAAGCGATAAAACAGAAGACCGGCATCTGCCAGTTGGTTTTCACCTGTGCGCGCGCGTTTTTGGTCATCCGCCGGAACAGACTGGCGGCATAGCCGAACAACGGGCCGGACAAGGTAGCCCAGATAATCAAGGACAGGTGCGCGGCGGGGGCGGTAAAAAGATATTGTCGCTCGTTGCCCAGCACCAGCGATGCCACGAACGCAGCGAGAGCGGAGGTGACAATGGCGGCAATGACCGCATCCCAACTGATCGTGACCAGCAACACCTCAAGGGTAAAAATCGCGCCCGCCAGCGGGACGTTATATACCGCCGCCAGCCCGGCACCTGCGCCGCAGGCGATCACCAGCCTCGTCTCTTGCGCATTTAAGCCGATATACCGTGCGATCCCACCGCCAAACAGGGCACCAACTTCACGCGGTGCGCTTTCACGCCCGAGCGGCGAGCCCATCGCCACGGTAACAACTTGCAAGAGCGCATGGGTTAAGGTGGTGAAAGCAGGCATCGGGCGCTGAACATCTTTTAGCGCAGCGACCACACCGACACGTTTTTTTGCATAGCGCGCCAGGAGCCACCAGCCCCAGCCTGCCACCACACCCGCAGCAGCAAGAGAAGCAAAACGGCGCAGGGCGCTGGCATCCGTTACGCCCTGTAGAAATGGTGCGCCGCCGATTAGCGATTGCTGGCTATAACCAAAAGCGAGGTGCTGGATGGCATGCAGCAGAAGGGCGATCAACATACCAGCCGCGCCGGAAAGCAACCCGGTCAGCAACAGGGCCAGCCAGCGACGTTGCCAGCAAGAATCAGGGGTTTCACGCATGGTGTTTTTATCGGTGTCATAATTTTTAGGATTATTATTCCACAGAAAATATGAACCTTTTAACAATGCGTCTGGAAAACATGGGGATAAACAGGAAAGCGCACCGCCTGAATCAACAGGCGGTGCGGGAGGTTAACGCGGTAAAGTAGCGCCTTTCAGGCTTTGCACAAAGGCTTTCAGTTCAGCCAGCATAGCCGTTGGGTTGGCGAGATTTTTCTCGATGATTTTCACGATCGCTGAACCGGAAATCGCCCCGGCGGCACCTGCTTCTACGGCAGCGCTAACCTGATCCGGTGCGGAAATACCGAAGCCCTGCAGCGCGGGCGCAGCGTGATACTCGGTAAGTTTTTCCACCAGATGGTGCAGTGGCAGCGCCGCACGGTTTTCCGCGCCCGTGACCCCAGCGCGCGAAAGCAGGTAGGTGTACCCCCGGCCATAAGAGGCAATCTGGCGCAGCAGATCGTCGTCCGCGTTTGGCGGGCAGATAAAAATGGGCGCGATATTATGGCGCAAAGCCGCCTGGCGGAACGGTGCGGACTCTTCAATCGGCACATCCGCCACCAGCACAGAATCGACGCCGACTTTTGCGCACTGGGCATAGAATTCGTCAATTCCCCGACTGAAAACCAGGTTGGCGTACATCAGCAAGCCAACAGGGATGGTCGGATGCTTCTGGCGAATGGTTGCCAGCATTTCGAAACATTGTGACGGTGTCACGCCTGCGGCAAAGGCGCGCAGCGTGGCGTTCTGGATGGTCGGGCCATCCGCCAGCGGGTCGGAAAAGGGGATCCCCAGCTCAAGCGCATCCGCACCCTCTTCAATCAGCGTATCAATGATTTTTAACGACTGTTCCGGGGACGGATCGCCCAGCGTGACGAAGGGAACGAATGCACCTTCTTTACGCGCGCTCAGCTGTTTAAATAAATTGTCATAGCGTTCCATCAGATTTCCCCTCGCGCTTTCAGGATGTCATGTACGGTAAAAATATCTTTGTCGCCGCGTCCGGAAAGGTTAACCACCAGCAACTGTTCTTTGTCCGGGTTCTCGCGCATCATTTTTAGCGCATGGGCGAGGGCGTGCGAGGATTCCAGCGCCGGAATGATCCCTTCATGGCGGCACAGGGTTTTGAAGGCTTCCAGCGCCTCGTCATCGGTGATCGAAACATAGTCGGCACGCCCCGTACTGTTGAGGTACGCATGCTGCGGTCCGACTGACGGGAAATCAAGACCCGCAGAAATAGAGTAAGACTCTTCAATCTGGCCTTCTTCTGTCTGCATCATCGGCGATTTCATACCAAAATAGATGCCAACGCGGCCATGTTTCAGCGGTGCGCCGTGCTCGCCGGTTTCAATACCGTGACCCGCCGGTTCGACACCAATCAGGCCGACAGAGGTTTCGTCGATAAAATCGGCAAACATACCGATCGCGTTAGAACCACCGCCCACACAGGCGATAACTGCATCCGGCAGACGCCCCTCTTTTTCGAGGATCTGCGCTTTGGTCTCTTCACCAATCATGCGCTGGAACTCGCGCACAATGGTCGGGAAAGGGTGCGGACCTGCCGCAGTTCCCAGCATATAGTGCGCGGTTTCATAGCTACCAGACCAGTCGCGCAGCGCCTCGTTACAGGCATCTTTCAGCGTGGCGGAACCGCTGTGTACCGGGATGACTTCCGCGCCCATTAAGCGCATGCGGAACACATTTGGCGACTGGCGTTCAACGTCTTTTGCGCCCATATAAATGCGACATTTCAGGCCCAGCAGGGCGCTCGCCAGCGCCGAGGCCACGCCATGCTGACCCGCTCCCGTTTCGGCGATAATTTCGGTTTTGCCCATGCGTTTTGCCAGCAACGCCTGACCCAGCACCTGGTTGGTTTTGTGCGCGCCACCATGCAGCAAATCTTCACGCTTGAGGTAAAGCGTGGTGCGCGTACCGGCAGTAATGTTCTGGCATTTGGTCAGCGCGGTCGGACGTCCGGCGTAGTTTTTCAGCAGATCGTTAAACTGTTGCTGAAATTCGGCATCGCTCTGTGCGCTGACAAAGGCTTCTTCAAGCTGGCGCAATGCCGGCATCAGGATTTGCGGAACGAACATTCCGCCAAACTCGCCAAAATAGGGATTCAGTAGTGTTGTCATTATCTTCTTTCCTTAATAAGCGCGCAGCGTGCGGAAAACCGAGGCCAGTTTGCTGGCATCTTTGATACCCGGTTCCGACTCCACGCCTGAATTAAAATCGAGTCCGGCACAGCCGGTTTTGGCCGCCTGCACGCAATTATCTGCGCTCAGGCCACCAGCAAGAATCACGTTATCCAGCGGTTCGCCTGCCAGCAGCGACCAGTCGAAACGTTTACCGCTGCCGCCCTGGCCGTTATCAAACACATATTTATCGACCTGCCGGAAGCGCCGCGCGGGCAGGCTGTCGCCAACGCTGAGCGCTTTCCAGATTTGCGTCTTTGTCGGCAGACGCTCGCGCAGCGTATCGATATAAGCCTGGTCTTCATCACCGTGCAGTTGGACGGCTACCAGATTGAGCGCGTTAACTTTAGCCACCACGTCTTCGGGCGCGGCATTACTGAACACACCAACATATTGCAGTGGCGCGGCCTGCATCAACGTTTGTGCCTGCACTTCCGTTACGGCGCGCGGGGAGCTGGCCACGAAGATCAAACCACCGTAGATGGCACCGGCCTGATGAGCCGCCTGCGCGTCCTGCGGGCGGGTCAGCCCGCACACTTTGTTTTCACCCAGCAAAACGCGTTTTACTGCCGCATCGAGATCGTCATGGGACATCAGCGCGGAGCCAATCAGGAAACCATTGGCAAAATGGCTGAGCTCACGCACCTGAGCATAAGTATTGATGCCAGATTCGCTGATGACCGTCACGCCTGTGCCAAGGCGCGGTGCAAGCTCACGGGTGCGGTTCAAATCGATGGACAGGTCGCGCAGGTCGCGGTTGTTGATGCCGACGACTTTCGCTTCCAGCGCGATAGCGCGTTGCAGCTCTTCTTCATTACTGACTTCCGTCAGCACGCCCATATTCAGACTGTGCGCGACGGCGGCAAGCTGGCGGTACTGCTCATCGTCGAGTACCGAAAGCATCAGCAGGCACGCATCTGCCTTGTAGTAACGCGCCAGGTAAATCTGATAAGCGTCGATAATAAAGTCTTTGCACAGGATTGGCTGCGGCGCGATGCCGCTGACAATCGGCAGAAAATCAAAACTGCCCTGGAAATATTTCTCATCCGTCAGCACGGAAATTGCCGACGCATGATGTTTGTAAATAGACGCAATGCGCGCCGGGTCAAAATCATTGCGGATCACGCCTTTGGAGGGCGAGGCTTTTTTGCACTCCAGGATAAACGCTGTCCGCGTGCCTTGCAGGGCATCGTAGAAGCGACGTGTGCTTGGCACGACATCGTTCTGAAAACTGGCCAGCGGTTGTTGCTCCTTGCGCGCCGCTACCCATACGGCTTTATCGGCGACGATTTTCGCTAAAACGGTCTGCATTTTTTACCCTCTTGCCGCAAGTGCGGTGACTTTGTCGTAGGCTGCTCCGCTGTGCAGCACATCCAGAACTTTCTGCGCGTTGGCCTGTAAATCCTCTTCGCCGTGCAGACGCATCAGCATGGCGACATTGGCGGCGACGGCGGCTTCATGCGCGGCCTCACCTTTACCCTGGAGTAAGCGTGTCAGAATGTCACGGTTTTCTTCCGGTGTCCCGCCAGCCAGCGCTTCCTGATGGTATGGCGTCAGGCCAAAGTCGGCAGCGGTGAGTTGGTAACTTTTGATTTCGCCATCGTGCAGTTCGGCAACCAGTGTAGGCGCATGCAGTGACACTTCGTCCATGCCGCCGCTGTGTACGACTGCCGCACGCTGATAACCGAGGACGCGCAGGGTTTCGGCAATCGGCAGCACCAGCTCCGGGCTATAAACGCCGATCAGCGCCAGCGGCGGGTGCGCCGGATTAATCAACGGGCCGAGCACGTTGAACAGCGTGCGGGTTTTCAACTGCTGACGGACCGGCATTGCGTGGCGAAAACCGGTGTGATACTTCGGCGCAAACAGGAAACAGACACCCAACTCATCGAGCGCGGTACGCGATTTATCTGCGTTCATATCCAGATTAATACCAAATGCCGCCAGCAAATCCGATGAGCCGGAACGGCTCGACACGCTGCGATTGCCGTGTTTGGCGACTTTCAGTCCGCACGCAGCAGCGACAAATGCACTGGCGGTGGAAATATTGATGCTGTTGCTGCCGTCGCCACCGGTGCCGACGATATCGGCAAAAGCATAGTCCGGGCGCGGGAACGGCGCGGCATTCTCCAGCAGTGCGGTGGCCGCTCCGGCAATTTCGTTGGGATGCTCACCGCGAATTTTCATACTCACCAGCGCGGCCGCCAGTTGTTCCGGCTTCAGCTCGCCGCGTACCACCGCAGAGAAAAGCTGGTGGCTCTCCTGCTGGCTGAGTGTTTGCGCCTGATACAGTTTTTCCAGAATCGGTTGCAGCGTATTTGTCTGCTCCAGTTTTTGCAGCGCCCAGGCCAGCGTTTGTTCCAGCATACGTGCGCCTTGCGTGGTCAAAATCGACTCCGGGTGGAACTGGAAACCGCAAACGCGATCGGCGTCGTGACGCACCGCCATCACCATGCCGTTAAAATGGGCATTGATGGTTAATCCTGCCGGGATGTTGCTGCCCACCAGTGAGTGGTAACGCGCAACGGGAAGCGGGTTACTTAACCCCGCGAACATCGCCTGGCCATCATGTTCGATACTTGAGGCTTTGCCGTGGAGGATTTCACCAGCCTGGCCGACGTAGCCGCCATAGGCTTCAACAATCGCCTGGTGGCCGAGGCAGATACCGATAATCGGTAACTTGCCGCGCAACCGCGTAAGCAGCTCCGGCATGCAGCCCGCTTCAGACGGTGCGCCTGGGCCTGGAGAAAGCATCAGCACCGGGTTTTGCATTGTCTGAAGGCGGTCGATCAAGGTCTGCGCCGGAACATGGTTACGGTAAATCACCACGTTGTGTCCGCTCGCACGCAGCTGATCCGCCAGGTTGTAAGTAAAGGAATCGATGTTATCAAGCAGCAGAATGTCAGCCATCAGAAAGTCTCCTGAGCGTGGTGTGCGGTAGCGATAGCGCGCAGAACCGCGCGAGCTTTATTACGGGTTTCATCGGCTTCAGATTGCGGAACGGAATCCAGCACGACACCCGCGCCTGCCTGTACCGTTGCCACACCGTCCTCCACCCACGCAGAACGAATCACGATGCAGGTATCCAGATCGCCATGGGCGGTGAAATAACCCACCGCGCCGCCGTAACTACCGCGACGTGTGCCTTCCGCTTTAGCAATTAACTGCATTGCGCGCACTTTTGGCGCACCGCTCAAGGTGCCCATGTTCATGCAGGCGCGGTAGGCGTGCAGAACATCCAGATCCTGACGCAGCTCACCCACCACGCGTGAAACCAGGTGCATCACGTAGGAGTAGCGATCGACTTTGGTTAAATCAGCGACATAGCGGCTACCCGGTGTGCAGATGCGCGCCAGATCATTACGCGCCAGATCCACCAGCATTAAGTGTTCTGACAGCTCTTTGTGGTCGGTACGCATCTCCAGTTCAATACGGCTGTCGAGATCGCGATCCAGTGAACCATCCGGACGGCGTCCACGCGGACGGGTGCCGGCGATAGGGTAGATCTCAATCTGGCGGTTGCTGGCGTCGTATTTCAGCGAGCTTTCCGGTGAGGCACCGAACAGCGTGAAATCGTTATCCTGCATAAAGAACATGTACGGGCTGGGGTTGCTCTTTTTTAACACTTCGTAAGCCGCCAGCGGTGAAGGGCAAGGCAGGGTGAAGCGACGAGACGGTACTACCTGAAAAATCTCGCCCGCGCGAATCGCTTTTTGCATTTCGCGAACCACTGCGCCGTACTCTTCATCACTCTGGTTGCAGTCGCAGCGCATATGTTCAACTTTCTCCACCGGCAACGCACCGGCCGGGTGATCCAGCTGCTGGCGCAGGGTGTCGATTCGCTGGAGCAGGCGGTCTTTTTCCTCTGCTGAAGGCGTAAACAGGCTTGCCTGGATACGGGTTTGCTGTTTCTGGTGGTCGATCACCAGTAAGGTTTCGGCGAGGTAAAAGCAGTAGTCCGGGCAACGGCGATCGTGCGTAAGCTGCGGTAAATCTTCAAAACCGGCTACCAGGTCATACGCGAACAAGCCGCCGAAGAACATGGCTTCGCGTTCATCGCAAGGGACGTCGACCAGGTTTTGTAATAAGCGAAAAGCATCAAACACAGAGAGCGAACAGAGGCGGGCGTCTTCATCCAGCAGGCTGCTGACCGGCGGGAATCGCAGCTCGCGCCCATCGGGCAGCAGGGTGTTTTCAACACCGGCTGGAAGGGCGTTATCCAGCAGCGCCAGGAGTGCTGCTCCATTTTCAGTTAATGCTGTAATGGTGACAGTGTCACCAAGCGCGGTGATACGCAATGCGCTATCAACCAACAGCAGGCTTTTTAAGTCACTTTTACTATCAATATCCGCTGATTCCAGCAGCAGAGTTGCCGGGCGGGCACCGCATAATTGATGGAACAACGCCGTCGGGTTACTGCGGTAGCTGGCGTTGCTGGTCAGAAGTTCGAGTGCTGGTTTTTGCGTTTGCATAGTCGCTCTCATTATTTATTTTGTTCAAAAAAAAGCCCGCTGGGTGAGCGGGCCTGGTATCGGTATGCTGAATGCGCACGTGATCTCACAGCCCTTGTCAGGGAGTGCGCCACCAGCGAGTAACAGAGAAATGTGCATTCATGTTTGCGATACCTTGTTGTGTGAACTTGCGTACTAGTTAACTGGTTCAGGAAAAGAAAGTCAACCTCGAATTCAGAAAATATTCTCTGGACTGTATGATAGGCGACAAACCGACGTCCAGATGAATTAGCGGAGCCGCTTTGAGCGACACGAATTACGCCATTATTTACGATCTTCACAGCCATACGACGGCCTCTGACGGTCTGCTTTCCCCGGAACAACTGGTGCATCGCGCGGTAGAAATGCGCGTCGGTACGCTGGCGATAACCGACCACGATACCACCGATGCCATTCCTGCAGCCCGTGCGGAAATTGTCCGTGCCGGACTGGATTTGCAGCTTATCAGCGGTGTGGAGATCTCCACCGTCTGGGAAAACCACGAAATACATATTGTTGGTCTGAATATTGATATTGACCACCCGACGCTGCGTACTTTTTTGCAGGCGCAATCTGAACGCCGGGTCCAGCGGGCGAAACTGATTGCTGAGCGTTTAGAAAAAGCGCACATTCCCGGTGCCTGGGAAGGCGCGCAACGGCTGGCGCAGGGGGCGAATGTAACGCGCGGACACTTTGCCCGTTTCCTGGTGGAACAGGGCAAAGCGAGCAATATTGCCGATGTGTTTAAAAAGTATCTGGCACGGGGCAAAACGGGATACGTTCCTCCCCAGTGGTGTACAATAGAACAAGCTATTGATGTGATTCATCATTCTGGCGGAACGGCGGTAATGGCCCACCCTGGTCGCTATAACCTTTCTGCTAAATGGCTGAAAAGGCTGCTGGCGTATTTTGCACAGTGCGGCGGTGAGGCGATGGAAGTCGCCCAATGCCAGCAGGCTCCCAACGAGCGAACGCAGCTCGCCGCGTATGCCTGTCAGTTTGGTTTATTGGCGTCGCAAGGTTCTGATTTCCATCAGCCTTGCCCATGGATTGAACTGGGGCGCAAACTCTGGCTTCCGGCCGGTGTTGAGGGCGTATGGCTGAAATGGGAGCAGCCGCAACAGAACAGAGAGAGGGAAGTATGAGTCAATTTTTTTATATTCATCCGGAAAACCCCCAGCCGCGGTTGATTAACCAGGCGGTAGAAATTGTGCGTAAAGGCGGCGTCATCGTGTACCCCACCGATTCCGGTTATGCGTTGGGCTGTAAAATTGAAGACAAAGGGGCGATGGAGCGTATTTGCCGCATTCGTCACCTGCCGGATGGTCACAACTTTACGCTGATGTGCCGCGATTTATCGGAGCTGTCGACGTATGCCTTTGTCGATAACGTGGCTTTTCGTCTGATTAAAAATAATACGCCCGGCAATTACACGTTTATCCTGAAAGGGACAAAAGAGGTGCCGCGCCGTTTATTGCAGGAAAAACGCAAAACGATTGGTCTGCGCGTACCGTCGAACCCGATTGCGCTGGCGCTGCTGGAAACGCTCAACGAACCGATGCTCTCCACCTCGTTAATGCTGCCGGGCAGTGATTTTACCGAATCTGATCCGGATGAAATTAAAGATCGGCTGGAAAAAATGGTGGATTTAATCATCCACGGTGGCTATCTCGGCCAACAACCGACGACGGTGGTCGATTTAACGGAATCGACACCCGAGGTTATTCGCGAAGGGGTTGGCGACGTTAAGCCTTTCTTATAGTGGCGCAAGCCGCTATACTACGCGGCCATTTCAACAGCGGCTTCGCCGACCTGATGACCCTATTCGACGCCTGTGAAGGCGACACCTGAAGGAAGCTCTATGAGCGAGAAACTACAGAAAGTGCTGGCGCGAGCTGGCCACGGTTCCCGCCGTGAAATCGAATCTATTATTGAGGCTGGCCGCGTAAGCGTGGACGGCAAAATCGCCACACTGGGCGATCGCGTGGAAGTAACGCCTGCGCTGAAAATCCGTATCGATGGCCACCTCATTTCAGTGAAAGAGTCCGTGGAGCAGATCTGCCGCGTGCTGGCGTACTACAAACCGGAAGGCGAACTCTGTACGCGTAACGATCCGGAAGGACGCCCGACAGTTTTTGATCGTCTACCGAAACTGCGCGGCGCGCGCTGGATCGCGGTAGGTCGCCTCGACGTTAATACCTGCGGTCTGTTGCTGTTTACCACCGATGGTGAACTGGCGAACCGCCTGATGCACCCGAGCCGTGAAGTTGAGCGTGAATACGCGGTACGTGTTTTTGGCGAAGTTGATGACGCGAAGTTGCGCGATCTGTCGCGCGGTGTGCAGCTGGAAGATGGCCCGGCGGCGTTTAAAACCATCAAGTTCAGCGGTGGCGAAGGCATTAACCAGTGGTATAACGTCACCCTGACCGAAGGGCGCAACCGTGAAGTGCGTCGTCTGTGGGAAGCGGTTGGCGTACAGGTTAGCCGCCTGATCCGCGTACGTTACGGTGATATTCCGCTGCCAAAAGGTTTGCCTCGCGGTGGCTGGACGGAACTCGATCTGGCGCAAACGAACTACCTGCGTGAGCTGGTGGGGCTGGATGCGGAAACGCAATCCAAAGTGGCCGTGGAGAAAGATCGCCGTCGCATGAAAGCGAACCAGATCCGCCGCGCGGTGAAACGTCACAGCCAACCGGCTGGCAAGTCCGGTGGTGGTCGTCGTCCTGGCAGTTCGCGTAATAAAAACGACTGATCCTAATAAAGAATATGAGAAAGGGGCGAAAGCCCCTTTTTTGTTGCTCACCAAAGAATCATGTCAGTGGATGTGGAACTGATTTGGTTCAGCCCGATCGCTTGCGTGAAATCTCACGCGGTAGCTGTAGCTGCTTGCTAAGGTCTGCGGCCCGGTCTCCAGGGGTAAAAAGCGCTGCCTGCAATGACGGCAGCCTTACGTCGCGTCAGTAATCGATACCTTGTTGCGCTTTCACGCCCGCTTCAAAAGCGTGTTTCACCGGTCGTAATTCGCTGACGGTATCCGCCAGGTCAAGAATATCGCGGTGGCAGCCGCGTCCGGTGATAATCACCGTCTGGTTTGCCGGGCGTTTGCGTAACGCGTCAAGTACCGTTTCCAGCGGCAGGTAATCATAGGCCACCATATAGGTCAGTTCATCCAGCAGCACCATATCCAGCGCGGGATCGGCCAGCATTCGTTCGGCATGTTGCCAGACCGCCAGACAGGCTGCGGTGTCGCTTTCGCGGTTTTGCGTATCCCAGGTAAAACCGGTTGCCATCACCTGGAATTCCACGCCCAGCGGTTCCAGCAGGTTGCGTTCGCCATTCGGCCACGTCCCTTTGATAAACTGAATGGCGCCCACTTTTTTACCATGGCCGACTGCGCGTGTTGCCGTACCGAATGCGGCGGTGGTTTTCCCTTTACCGTTTCCGGTAAAAACAATAATGATCCCGCGTTCATCCTGTGCGGCAGCGACGCGCGCATCGACACGCTCTTTCACGCGCTGCTGGCGTTGCTGATATCGTTCTTCGCTCATTGTGAAATTCCTGGTTTGCGACCCGGTTGGGCATCAAAACTCATACCGGTTTTACGGCGGCTGTCATCGCCCATCAGCCACAGATAAAGCGGCATAATATCGGCGGGGGTTTTCAGTTTGTCTGGATCTTCGGTCGGAAAGGCGCTGGCACGCATTTTGGTGCGCGTACCGCCTGGGTTAATACAGTTGACCCGCACCCGGTTTTGATACTCTTCGGCCAGCACCTGCATCATCCCTTCGGTGGCAAATTTCGACACAGCATAAGCGCCCCAGTTAGCACGTCCCTGGCGGCCAACGCTCGAGGAGGTGAAAACCAGAGAGCCGCAGTCCGAGTTAAGTAATAAAGGAAGAAGCGCCTGGGTGAGATAAAAAGTGGCGTTCACGTTGACCTGCATCACCTCGTTCCAGACTGCTGGAACCTGCTCGATCATTGGCGATACATCCCCGAGTAAACCGGCATTGTGCAATACACCATCCAGACGCGGCACGGTGGCCGCAATGGTATCAGCCAGTTGCTGGCACATTTCCGGGGTGCAGCTTGCCATATCGAGGGTAAACCACTGCGCTTGCTGGCCTTCTTGTTCAATATCGCGCGCAACCTGCTGTAATTTCGCGTCGTCTCGCCCCAGCAGAATGAGGCGGGCGCCGTAGCGGGCGTAGGTCAGCGCCGCTTCTTTGCCGATGCCGTCGCTGGCACCGGTCACCAGAATGATGCGATCGTTTAACAAATCGCGTTGTGGCTGATAATGCACACTCTCTCCTCAGGCCGGAGCCTGTTATCGCCTTCACATGTTGGCTTTATGCCTTAAACAGAGGGCTATTTCAATCAGCCTGCGGGAAGGTTGCGCAACCTTTACGAAAAAATTCAGCAACATGGCACATTGTACCAATGGCTTACGCGAGACGTGCCAGCATCGCTCATGTACACTGGTGCGATTGTCGAGTGGTGTAATCGAGGTGGTATGCATGGAATTACTGTCTGAGTATGGCCTGTTTCTGGCCAAAATCGCGACTGTCGTCGTGGCGATTGCTGTTGTGGCCGTGCTGATTGTTAATTTGACACAGCGCAAACGCCAGCGGGGAGAACTGAAAATCACCCGTTTGAGTGAGCAATATAAAGAGATGCAGGAGGAGATGTCGGTGTCCTTGCTGGATGATCACCAACAGAAACGTTGGCACAAAGCGCAGAAGAAAAAACTGAAGCTGGAAGCGAAAGCGGCAAAAGCGAAGGCGAAGGCCGGCGAACAGCAAGACAAAGGCGCGCCGCGTGCCTATGTGCTCGATTTCAAAGGCAGTATGGACGCGGGCGAAGTCAACGCATTGCGTGAAGAGATTACGGCAGTGCTGGCGGTGGCAACGCCGCAGGATCAAGTCGTTGTGCGCCTGGAAAGCCCGGGAGGCGTGGTGCATGGCTACGGTCTTGCCGCTTCCCAGTTACAACGTTTGCGCGACAAGCATATCCCGTTGACCATCGCCGTCGACAAAGTGGCTGCCAGTGGCGGCTATATGATGGCCTGCGTGGCCGATAAAATTGTTGCGGCACCGTTCGCGATCATCGGGTCTATCGGCGTGGTAGCGCAGATCCCCAACTTTAACCGCTTTCTCAAAGGCAAAGAGATCGACATTGAGTTGCACACGGCGGGTCAGTTCAAACGTACGCTGACACTGCTTGGTGAAAACACGGAAGAAGGGCGGCAGAAATTTCGCGAGAGCCTGAACGAAACTCACGATCTGTTTAAAGGTTTTGTTCACCAGATGCGGCCTGAACTGGACATTGAAAGCGTGGCGACGGGTGAGCACTGGTACGGCTCCCAGGCGCTTGATAAAGGGCTGATCGACGCCATTGGCACCAGCGATGATCTGCTGCTGGGGCTTATCGAAGATCACGAAGTGATTGGTGTGCGCTATCAGCAGCGTAAAAAACTGATGGAGCGTTTTACGGGCAGTGCGATGGAGAGCATCGATCATTTGCTGATGCGCTGGTGGCAGCGCGGGCAAAAACCGATGATGTAAAAACGCGAGGCTTCGGCCTCGCGTTTTCTTTTAGTCAATCAGATGATATTTTTCAGAAAGCTCATGCGCTAAGTATTTGAACATGTTGAATACCGCTGTACTTTTCGCCGTCGGTAAGCCTTGCTCATCAAGAAAATACTCGCCGCTGAAAACTAGTACGCCGTTACGCTGGCTGACGCCGGTCGCGACGATACCGGATAGCGTGTCATCATGCTCACTGATCATTTTATTAGCCAGTTCAAGCAGAGACTGGCGATTGATTGGCTGAGATGTCTCTTGCATTTTTCTACTCCTCAAAAAATTTCGTCAGTTTACCGCTGGCCCGGTTCCCGGGCAAATTTTCCCTGGTTTTGCAAGGGCTTTGCCTGGGCGTTGTGCTGGCGTGATCCGCTTTTGCATGCTAATAAAGTTGCGTAACAAATTTTATCAGGTACAGTGTGACGCTTTCGTCAATCTGGCAACAGATTTGCTTGACATTCGACCGTTATATCGTTGTGCTACTCCGCCCTGGCGCGAAAAAGCCTGTAAACTCAGTCACCTGAACGCTCCGTTTTACGCGCTTTGTTAAAAAAAGGGTTGATATCCATTGACGCCGCCGCAATATTGAATGCTCGTCGCCGGTGGGTCTGAAGCGACATGCGACGAATTTCTGGAAGAATTTAATTAGGTAAAGGTGAATATGGGTAAAGCTCTCGTTATCGTTGAGTCCCCGGCAAAAGCCAAAACGATCAATAAATATCTGGGTAATGACTATGTGGTTAAATCCAGCGTTGGTCATATCCGTGATTTGCCGACCAGTGGCTCAGCACCCAAAAAGAGCGCAGACTCAGCCTCCGCCAAAACGGCTAAGAAGCCTAAAAAGGATGAACGCGGCGCTCTTGTCAATCGCATGGGGATCGACCCATGGCACAACTGGGATGCACATTATGAAGTGCTGCCCGGTAAAGAGAAGGTGGTTTCCGAGCTGAAATCGCTGGCGGAAAAAGCCGACCACATCTATCTCGCAACCGACCTTGACCGCGAAGGGGAAGCCATTGCGTGGCACCTGCGGGAAGTGATCGGTGGCGACGAGAAACGCTACAGCCGTGTCGTGTTTAACGAAATTACCAAGAATGCGATTCGTCAGGCCTTCGAAACGCCGGGCGAACTGAATATTGACCGTGTGAATGCTCAACAGGCGCGCCGTTTTATGGACCGCGTGGTGGGCTACATGGTGTCTCCACTGCTGTGGAAGAAAATTGCCCGCGGCCTCTCCGCTGGTCGCGTACAGTCGGTCGCCGTGCGATTGGTTGTTGAGCGCGAACGCGAAATTAAAGCGTTTGTGCCGGAAGAGTTCTGGGAGATCGACGCTGCTACAGCGACGCCTGGTGGCGATACGCTGCCGCTGCAGGTGACTCATGAAGGGGATAAAGCCTTCCGTCCGGTTAATCGCGAGCAAACCATGGCGGCGGTCAGCCTGCTGGAAAAAGCGCGTTATACGGTGCTGGAGCGGGAAGATAAGCCGACCAGTAGCAAACCGGGTGCACCATTTATTACCTCTACGCTGCAACAGGCCGCCAGTACGCGTCTGGGTTTTGGCGTGAAGAAAACCATGATGATGGCGCAGCGCCTGTATGAAGCCGGCTACATCACTTATATGCGTACCGACTCGACAAACCTGAGCCAGGACGCCGTGTCGATGGTGCGCAGCTACATTGCTGATAACTTTGGTAAAAAATACCTGCCGGAAAACGCTAATCAGTACGCCAGCAAAGAGAACTCTCAGGAGGCGCACGAAGCTATTCGTCCTTCCGATGTCGCGGTGTTAGCTGAATCGTTAAAAGACATGGAAGCCGACGCGCAGAAGCTTTATCAGCTGATCTGGCGCCAGTTTGTCGCCTGTCAGATGACGCCTGCTCAGTATGATTCCACCACGCTGACGGTGGGCGCAGGCGATTTCCGTCTTAAAGCTCGTGGTCGTATCCTGCGTTTCGATGGCTGGACAAAAGTGATGCCCGCGCTGCGCAAAGGTGATGAGGATCGTACGTTGCCTGCGGTGAATAAAGGCGATGTTCTTTCGCTTGTAGAGTTAACGCCGGCACAGCACTTTACCAAACCACCTGCGCGTTTTAGCGAAGCTTCGCTGGTAAAAGAGCTGGAAAAACGCGGCATCGGCCGCCCGTCTACCTATGCGTCGATCATCTCGACCATTCAGGACAGGGGTTATGTGCGTGTTGAAAGCCGCCGTTTTTATGCGGAAAAAATGGGCGAAATTGTTACCGATCGTCTGGAAGAGAATTTCCGCGAGCTGATGAACTACGATTTTACCGCACAGATGGAAGACAGCCTCGACCGCGTGGCGAACCACGAAGCGGAATGGCGCAAGGTGCTGGACAGCTTCTTTGGCGATTTCTCTCGCCAGCTGGAGCAAGCTGAACAGGACCCTGAAGCGGGCGGTATGCGTCCGAATCAGATGGTACTGACCAGCATCGACTGCCCGACATGTGGGCGTAAAATGGGCATTCGTACCGCCAGTACCGGGGTTTTCCTTGGCTGTTCCGGCTATGCGTTACCGCCGAAAGAGCGCTGCAAAACCACCATTAACCTGGTGCCGGAAAACGAAGTGCTCAATGTGCTGGAAGGCGAAGATGCGGAAACCAACGCGCTGCGCGCCAAACGTCGTTGCCAGAAATGTGGTACGGCGATGGACAGTTACCTGATTGATCCGAAGCGTAAACTGCATGTCTGTGGGAATAACCCAACCTGCGATGGCTACGAGATCGAAGAGGGTGAATTCCGCATCAAAGGGTATGACGGCCCAATCGTTGAGTGTGAAAAATGCGGTTCTGAAATGCACCTGAAAATGGGGCGTTTTGGTAAGTACATGGCTTGCACCAACGACGAGTGTAAAAACACGCGTAAGATCCTGCGTAACGGTGAAGTTGCACCGCCGAAGGAGGATCCGGTACCGTTGCCGGAGTTGCCGTGCGAAAAATCGGATGCCTATTTTGTTCTGCGTGATGGCGCAGCCGGGGTGTTCCTCGCGGCGAATACCTTCCCGAAATCTCGCGAAACACGTGCACCGCTGGTAGAAGAACTGTACCGCTTCCGTGACCGTCTGCCGGAAAAACTGCGCTATCTTGCGGACGCCCCGCAGGAAGATCCGCAGGGCAATAAAACCATTGTGCGTTTTAGCCGCAAGACCAGGCAGCAATATGTTGCTTCGGAAAAAGACGGGAAAGCGACCGGGTGGTCAGCGTTTTATATCGACAATAAATGGACTGAAGCTAAAAAGTAGTTTTTTCAGCCATATACCTTCAGGGGCCGGTTTTCCGGCCCTTTTTATTTGCGCGTTATTATTCTTTGTTCGCTGCTATACACGGAAGCTATAAATGATATAGTTGTTATAGCTAACCGCTTTTTTATTATCAAATCGTATTAAGCGATAACCCCGTTTGCGTACTTCGGATGGTCTGTTATGAAACTACAGCAGCTTCGTTATATCGTCGAGGTGGTGAATCACAACCTCAACGTCTCTTCCACGGCGGAAGGGCTCTATACCTCTCAGCCTGGCATCAGTAAACAAGTCCGCATGCTGGAAGATGAGCTCGGCATACAAATCTTCGCCCGCAGTGGCAAACATCTCACTCAGGTGACGCCCGCCGGGCAGGAAATCATCCGCATTGCGCGTGAAGTATTGTCCAAAGTTGACGCAATTAAATCGGTGGCGGGGGAACACACCTGGCCGGATAAGGGCTCGCTGTATGTAGCTACCACGCATACCCAGGCGCGGTATGCCCTGCCGAATGTGATTAAAGGGTTTATCGAACGCTATCCGCGCGTTTCATTGCACATGCACCAGGGATCGCCGACGCAGATTGCAGAAGCGGTTTCTAAAGGCAATGCTGATTTCGCCATCGCCACTGAAGCGCTGCATCTTTACGATGATTTGGTGATGTTACCGTGCTACCACTGGAATCGCTCGATCGTGGTGACACCCGATCATCCGCTGGCGTCTAAGCAGTCCGTCAGTATTGATGAGCTGGCGCAATACCCGCTGGTGACTTACACCTTTGGCTTCACCGGACGTTCAGAGCTCGACACGGCGTTTAATCGAGCAGGGTTGACGCCACGAATCGTTTTCACCGCGACAGATGCAGACGTTATCAAAACATATGTCAGACTCGGGCTGGGAGTAGGGGTTATTGCCAGCATGGCGGTGGATCCGATCTCCGATCCGGACCTTGTTAAACTGGATGCTCACGAAATCTTCAGCCACAGCACCACAAAAATAGGTTTCCGTCGCAGCACGTTCCTGCGCAGCTATATGTATGATTTTATTCAGCGCTTCGCGCCACATTTAACGCGCGATGTGGTCGATGCAGCCGTGGCGTTGCGTTCTAATGAAGATATAGAAGCGATGTTTAAAGATATTAAGTTGCCGCAGAAATAATGCCGTAGGGTATCTTATCGCCCGAAAAGATACCCATAATGTCTCCTAAAGCCAAATTAGAATTATCTTCATCTTTGATACAATCACCTTTCCGGGTGATTGCCTTCACAATTTTAAACCCGACACTGTCACTATTTAGCGACAAAAATAGAAACTAAATTGCCGCTCTGCAAATTTATTACTTCAATAATTTATTTCGGGTCAAAAGATTAAATATTTCTTTGGAATTGGTGAGTAAATTCACTGGATTTTCGGCTAAAGTTCTTTTAGGATTTGTCTCATCTCATGATTAATTACACCGATTGTTGGTACCCAAAATGATAAGTGATGTCGATTGTACGAGGTTAGCAATGCCATCAGGAAGTGAAGAGCCGCAAAGGGACCCTGAGCTTAAGCGTAAAGCCTGGCTGGCGGTATTTCTTGGCTCTGCCGTGTTTTGGGCAGTCGTCGCGTTATTGATCTGGAAATTCTGGGGTTAAAATGGCTATAGCGGGTCGATTCGAACCGGTTAAGCAAGTATGTCAACTGCATGACACACCAGCTAAAGCGAAAAAGAAACCTGTGACCTCTATTCCGGCTTCCTGGAAGCTGACGCCGCAGCAACAAGCTTTTATTGATGCCTTCTCTGAAGACGACATCAAAAAACAATAAAAATATCATCAGAATAAACGTGGGAAATTATCCCGGCTATTCATTGATGCGTTCTTTTGTACTCTTTAATTAATACACAGCATAAATGAATTGAGTAATGACTCAGTTTTAATGAATAGATTTTCTGGTAATAAATTTATGAGTAATGATTGCGGAATGAAATACTGGTCGTGGTTAGCCGCTTTTTCTGTTTCCATTCTTTTCTGGGGACAGATTGTCTGGGCTGCCCTTCGCTAATGAATTGAAAAACCTCGCATCAGCGAGGTTTTTTTATTTCCCTTCTCCTGAAAGATTTTCCCTTTTGTAGCAATTTTGGTTGTTATCAAAACGTTACGATATGTTTGTGTTATCTTTAATACAGACCCTGAAGAGCATCAGGGTAAGCAACCCCTGTAATTAAGGAGGAGCACATGTCGTCAACCCTACGCGAAGCCAGTAAGGACACGTTGCAGGCAGAGAACAAAACTTATCACTACTACAGCTTGCCGCTGGCCGCTAAACAACTTGGGGATATCGCACGGTTACCCAAGTCGCTAAAAGTTTTACTCGAAAATCTCCTGCGCTGGCAGGACGAGGAATCCGTCACTGAAGAAGATATCCGTGCTCTTGCCGGTTGGCTCGACAGTGCGCACGCCGATCGCGAAATCGCTTATCGCCCTGCAAGGGTCCTGATGCAGGACTTTACCGGTGTTCCCGCCGTCGTTGACTTAGCGGCGATGCGTGAAGCGGTGAAACGTCTTGGGGGCGATACCGCTAAAGTGAACCCGCTATCCCCGGTCGATCTGGTAATTGACCACTCTGTGACCGTTGATCACTTCGGTGATGATGACGCCTTCGAAGAGAACGTCCGTCTTGAAATGGAACGTAACCATGAACGTTATGCTTTCCTGCGCTGGGGCCAGCAGGCGTTTAGCCGTTTCAGCGTGGTGCCGCCGGGAACAGGAATATGCCACCAGGTAAATCTCGAATACCTCGGCAAAGCGGTCTGGAGCGAATTGCAGGGCAAAGAGTGGGTTGCCTATCCTGACACGCTTGTCGGCACCGACTCTCATACCACCATGATTAATGGCCTCGGTGTATTGGGCTGGGGCGTGGGCGGGATTGAAGCCGAAGCGGCGATGCTCGGGCAGCCGGTCTCTATGCTGATCCCTGATGTGGTCGGTTTTAAACTGAGCGGTAAATTGCAAGAAGGGATCACGGCAACCGATCTGGTGCTGACGGTCACGCAAATGCTGCGCAAACACGGCGTTGTCGGTAAATTTGTTGAGTTTTACGGCGATGGCCTTGATTCGCTGCCGCTTGCCGACCGCGCCACCATTGCCAATATGGCCCCGGAATATGGCGCAACCTGCGGCTTTTTCCCTATCGATGGCGTGACGCTTGATTATATGCGCCTGAGTGGTCGTAGCGAAGAGCAAGTCGCGTTGGTGGAGGCTTATGCGAAAGCTCAAGGTATGTGGCGTAACCCGGGCGATGAACCCGTCTTTACCAGCACGCTTGAACTGAACATGCACGACGTTGAAGCGAGCCTCGCCGGGCCAAAACGCCCTCAGGATCGTGTCGCGCTGAGCGATGTGCCTAAAGCCTTTGCAGCCAGCTCAGAACTTGAACTGAACACGGCGCAAAAAGATCGCAAACCGGTCGAGTACGTGCTGAACGGGCAGAAATATGAATTGCCGGACGGTGCGGTAGTGATTTCTGCGATCACTTCTTGTACTAACACATCAAACCCCAGTGTGTTGATGGCCGCCGGGCTGCTGGCCAAAAAAGCGGTCACCGCCGGGCTCAAACGTCAGCCATGGGTGAAAGCATCGCTGGCGCCTGGTTCGAAAGTGGTTTCTGACTATCTGGCGCAGGCGCGATTAACGCCTTACCTGGATGAACTGGGTTTTAACCTTGTCGGTTACGGTTGTACCACCTGTATCGGTAACTCTGGACCGTTACCAGAACCTATTGAACAGGCGATCCGTGAAGGCGATCTTACCGTTGGTGCGGTGCTTTCAGGCAACCGCAATTTCGAAGGACGTATTCACCCCCTGGTTAAAACGAACTGGCTTGCTTCACCACCGCTGGTGGTGGCTTATGCGCTGGCGGGCAATATGAATATCAACCTCGCTACTGACCCGCTCGGTCATGATCGGAAGGGCGATCCGGTCTATTTGAAAGATATCTGGCCAACAAGTAGTGAGATCGCCCGTGCGGTTGAACAAGTCTCAACTGAAATGTTCCGCAAGGAGTATGCCGAGGTATTTGAAGGCACGCCGGAGTGGAAGGCGATTGAGGTTGAGCACTCCGATACGTATAGCTGGCAGAATGACTCGACTTACATCCGGTTATCGCCATTCTTTGAAGATATGCAGGCGCAGCCAAAACCGGTGGAAGATATTCATGGGGCGCGGATCCTGGCGATGCTCGGTGATTCGGTCACGACCGACCATATTTCGCCAGCAGGCAGTATCAAAGCGGACAGTCCGGCGGGCCGGTATCTGCAAAGCCATGGCGTCGAGCGCCGGGATTTTAACTCCTATGGTTCGCGACGTGGCAACCATGAAGTAATGATGCGCGGGACATTCGCCAATATCCGTATTCGCAACGAAATGGTGCCGGGCGTTGAAGGCGGCATGACGCGTCATTTGCCGGGCAGCGAAGTGGTCTCTATTTATGATGCCGCGGTACGCTACCAGCAAGAGGGTACGCCGCTGGCGGTGATTGCTGGCAAAGAGTATGGTTCAGGCTCCAGCCGCGACTGGGCGGCAAAAGGGCCGCGCTTGTTGGGAGTTCGGGTGGTAATTGCTGAATCTTTCGAGCGTATTCACCGTTCCAACCTAATTGGTATGGGGATCCTGCCGCTTGAGTTCCCACAAGGCGTGACGCGAAAAACGCTGGCTTTGACGGGGGAGGAAAAGCTGGACGTTGTCGATCTGCAAAATATCACGCCCGGTGGAACCTTATTGGTGACATTAACCCGCGCCGATGGCAAGCAGGAGACGCTGGCGTGCCGTTGTCGCATTGATACCTCGACGGAGCTGACCTATTACCGCAACGATGGCATTCTGCATTACGTGATCCGTAATATGTTAAACTAAAACAAAGGCCTGCATTTGCAGGCCTGTTTCATCACCGATGGGGCGCTTATTTCAGCAGGTGCCCCATTTTTTCTGCTTTGGTATCGAGATAGTGCGCGTTTTTCGGGTTACGCCCGACGATCAGCGGTACGCGCTCCACAATATTGATTCCTGCCTCGGTAAGGATCTCAACTTTTTTGGGATTATTAGTCAGCAGACGAACTTCGTCTACCGCCAGCAATTTAAACATATCCGCGCAAAGCGTGAAGTCGCGTTCATCGGCAGCAAAACCCAACTGATGGTTCGCTTCAACGGTGTCATAGCCCTGATCCTGCAGCGCATACGCGCGGATTTTATTCAGCAAACCGATGTTACGGCCTTCCTGGCGATGATAAAGCAGTACGCCGCGTCCTTCTTCTGCAATGTGATTGAGCGCCGCTTCAAGCTGAAAACCGCAATCACAGCGCAGGCTGAACAAGGCATCGCCGGTCAGACACTCGGAGTGAACGCGCGCAAGTACGGGCAGTTGCCCGGAAATATCACCGAAAACAAGAGCGACATGATCCTGCCCGGTTGCCAGTTCTTCAAAACCCACCATCAGGAAGTCGCCCCATGGGGTTGGCAGTTTGGCTTCTGCCACACGTTTAAGTTGCATGTGAATCTCCGGATTTTTAGTGGTGCACTGCGCACCTTTAGCCTGTTGGCCTTCTGTATAACCTCATTTTGCCACAATGCATTACGCATCGCCTACAGATGACCCACGCATTGCCGTTTAAACGCACAAATGCGTAGGTTTCAGCGGAAATGTTATTTTTCAGTTATATTGGTTCGCGAAATCAGAAGGAGAAAAGATGCTTTCCATTGCAATGCGAACAACAGCAGGTGCGGCGATTTTATTGATAATGCCGCTGATAATGTGGATTTCCGGCTGGAACTGGGAGCCGGGGCAAACCCGCTGGTGGCTGCATTTTTTATACTGGTTAACAGAAACCGTTACCCAACCGTGGGGAATTATCACGCATGTCTTATTGTGCGCGTGGTTTCTCTGGTGCCTGCGTTTTCGCCTCAAGGCTGCAGTGATGCTGTTCGTTATTCTTGGCTGCGCGATTCTGGCAGGACAGGGGGTTAAATCTTTTGTCAAAGAGCGTGTTCAGGAGCCGCGACCTTTCGTCCTGTGGCTGGAAAAAACGCACGATGTTCAGGCCGAACAGTTCTACACTTTGAAACGTAAGGACCGGGGAGAGTTAGTGAAAAAACAACTCTCCAGCCAGCATGATATTCCTGGGTTTTTACGTAAACACTGGCAAAAAGAGACGGGTTTCGCATTTCCCTCCGGACATACCATGTTTGCCGCAAGTTGGGCATTATTAGCCGTGGGGTTGCTGTGGCCACGCAGACGCACATGGACGATTGCTGTGCTGCTTGTGTGGGCGATAGGCGTGATGGGGAGCCGGCTGTTGTTAGGCATGCACTGGCCGCGCGATTTGGTGGTTGCAACGTTGATATCCTGGCTGCTTGTGACGCTGGCGACCTGGCTTGCCCAGCGTATTTGCGGTCCGCTCACGCCGCCTGCGGAGGAAGTACCGGAAATTATTGCTCGCGATCAAGAGGGTTGATTTCCGCTGTTTCGCCCGCAAATCAGAATTTAACATCATGCATTTCCATTTCGCGCCGGGCGCTAAAATGGTAGTTTATAGGGCTGAATGCAGTCGTTGCATATAAATTCATCACTCGGCAGCACATAACGGGACGTAATGTGAAATATTTACTCATTTTCTTACTGGTGTTAGCGATTTTTGTTGTGTCGATTACCCTTGGCGCGCAAAACGATCAGCAAGTCACATTCAACTATTTGCTCGCACAGGGTGAATACAGGATTTCCACGCTGCTGGCCGTGCTGTTTGCTGCTGGTTTTATTATCGGCTGGCTGATTTGTGGCCTTTTCTGGCTACGCGTTCGCGTTTCTCTGGCGCGCGCCGAACGTAAAATCAAACGTCTTGAGCACCAGCTTACTCCTGCCACAACTGTTACGGTTGCAACCGGCTCAACGGCAGTGAAGGAATAATATTTTATGCTGGAGTTGTTGTTTCTGTTGTTACCTGTCGCGGCTGCCTATGGCTGGTATATGGGGCGCAGAAATGCTCAACAGACAAAACAGGATGAGGCTAACCGGCTGTCACGTGAATACGTTGCCGGGGTTAACCTTTTACTGAGTAATCAGCAAGATAAAGCAGTTGATCTGTTCCTCGATATGTTGAAAGAGGACACCGGCACCGTTGAAGCGCACCTCACTCTCGGCAACCTTTTCCGCTCGCGCGGTGAGGTTGACCGTGCAATCCGTATTCATCAGACATTGATGGAAAGCGCGTCCCTCTCTTACGACCAGCGCCTGCTGGCGGTGCAGCAACTTGGCCGCGACTACATGGCGGCCGGCATGTACGATCGCGCGGAAGATATGTTTAACCAATTGGTGGATGAAACTGATTTTCGGGTCGGTGCGCTCCAGCAATTGCTGCAAATTTATCAGGCGACCAGCGAGTGGCAAAAAGCCATCGATGTCGCTGAGCGGCTAGTAAAACTCGGCAAAGATAAGCAGCGGGGTGAAATCGCGCATTTCTACTGTGAGCTGGCGTTGCAGCAGATGGGCAACGAAGAGATGGGGCGGGCAATGGCATTGCTGAAAAAAGGCGCTGCCGCCGATCGTGACAGCCCGCGCGTCTCTATCATGATGGGCCGTGTGTTTATGGCCGATGGCGATTATGCAAAAGCGGTGGAGAGCCTGTTACGCGTTATCGATCAGGATAAAGAACTCGTCAGCGAAACGCTGGAAATGCTGCAAACCTGCTATCAGCAATTGGGTAAAAATGACGAATGGGCGGCATTTTTACAGCGTTGCGTGGAAGAGAACACCGGTGCGACTGCCGAATTGATGTTGGCAGATATTATGGAGCGCCGCGATGGGCCTGACGCGGCGCAGAGCTATGTTACGCGACAACTGCAGCGGCATCCCACCATGCGCGTTTTCCATAAGCTAATGGATTACCACCTCAACGAAGCCGAAGAGGGGCGCGCCAAAGAGAGCCTGATGGTGCTGCGTGAAATGGTGGGCGAGCAGGTGCGCAGTAAACCCCGTTATCGCTGCCATAAATGTGGATTCACCGCGTTTACCATGTACTGGCATTGTCCGTCTTGTCGGGCGTGGTCGACCGTTAAACCGATTCGCGGCCTGGATGGCCAGTAATTTTTAAAAACATCATCATTAGTTACAACATGCTAGTGACGTTTTTTTGACTATGCGGCATCTGCGCTAGTCTTCGCTTAGCAGCAAAAAAATCGAACCTGTTATTTCTACGCGCTCGCGGGTAGAATGCTCGCCGTTTATTCTTCTCGCGCCTGAGCGGGTGCCCTCATTTCAGAAGGTCTGATCATGACGTCTACTGTTTTATCGACTTCCCGCACCGTTACTGCTTCCCCGATTGTAGTAGCACTTGATTACGATAACCGCGACACGGCCATGGCGTTTGTTGACCGTATCGATCCGCGTGATTGCCGCCTGAAAGTTGGCAAAGAGATGTTCACCTTATTCGGCCCGCAACTGGTGCGCGATCTGCAACAGCGCGGCTTCGATATCTTCCTCGATTTAAAATTCCACGACATCCCGAACACCACAGCGCACGCCATTAAAGCAGCCGCTGATTTGGGCGTCTGGATGGTGAATGTGCATGCTTCTGGCGGCGCGCGGATGATGACGGCCGCGAAAGAAGCGCTGCTTCCGTTTGGTAAAGATGCGCCGTTACTGATTGCAGTCACCGTATTGACCAGCATGGAAGCGAGTGATTTACAGGATCTTGGCATCAACGCATCGCCTGCAGAGCATGCGGAGCACCTGGCTCGCCTTACGCAGCAATGTGGCCTTGATGGCGTTGTTTGCTCCGCCCAGGAAGCTGTCCGTTTTAAAAACGCATTAGGCAAGGAATTCAAACTGGTCACGCCAGGAATACGCCCGGTCGGCAGCGAGTCTGGCGATCAGCGCCGCATCATGACGCCGGAACAGGCGCTTGCGGCAGGCGTAGACTATATGGTGATTGGCCGTCCGGTTACGCAGTCTGCCGACCCGGCGAAAACCCTTAAAGCGATTAATGCATCGTTGGGTATGGGGGAATAATGAAAGACGACAACAGCCGTCTGGTCTATTCGACCGAAACCGGGCGCATTGACGAGCCAAAAGAGCAACATACACGCCCGAAAGGTGATGGTGTTGTACGTATCCAGCGTCAGACCAGCGGCCGCAAAGGCAAAGGCGTGTGCCTGATAACCGGCATTGATGAAGATGATGAAGCACTGGCTAAGCTGGCCGCAGAATTAAAGAAAAAATGCGGCTGCGGTGGTTCGGTGAAAGAGGGCGTCATTGAGATCCAGGGCGACAAACGTGATTTACTCAAATCATTGCTGGAAGCCAAAGGGATGAAAGTGAAATTAGCGGGTGGTTAAACCTGAATACAGAAAGGCCGCGGTCATTATCGCGGCCTTATTATTTACACTGTGAAACGTAGACCTGAAAAAGAAAGTATTATTTATTATTGTCGCCGTTTAAATGACCAATTACTTACCAACCTGATGACCGATGATACCGCCGACAGCTGCACCGCCCAGCGTACCGAGCGTGCTACCATCCGTCAGCACAGCACCACCAAGCGCACCCGCACCCGCACCGATTGCGGTATTACGATCGCGTTTAGACCAGTGACCACAAGCGCTCAGAGACATTGCCAGGGTAACTGCGAGTACTGCTGCGGCCATTTTTTTGCTTGTTAACATCATCATACTTTCTCCTGAATAATCGATTCACGGAAGAATGTTCTCTTTAAGTATAGTGCCTGTGAGCGGACCTAAAGATTTCCCGTGAAACCTTGCTGCGCAGGTGTAATTCAATCACGTCAGTGATAGTCACTTCCTGTTATATCGCTAATAATAATTTTACGCGCAGACCGGTAACAAGACAGGTAAATAGTCTTAATCGAAACGTCAGAATAGTCTCAGATATGAGGGAGATAGCCCGCGCCGGCGGGCTAATAGGATTAGCGAAACCCGCCAGTGTTAACGATATCGACAATCAGGCCTTTTTGCTGCAGTTGAAGATGTGCTTCCGGCTTAAGGGCTGAATCGGTGATCACCCGCTGAAAGCGTTCATCGGGGCCAAGCGTATAAGGATGGACTACGCCAAACTTGGAGCTATCGGTGAGCACAATCGCTTCGCTGCCTTTTTCCAGCACGGCATTGACCACGTCAGTACGCATCATGTCGCGCCCGGTAAAACCCGTTTCCGGCTGCCAGCCATCGATCCCGATAAAGGCTTTGCTGAAATGCACCTGCTGAATGTACTGGCGCGTCAGCGGGCCGACCATGCTTTCACTCTTTTTCTGATAAATGCCGCCAAGCAGGATCACTTCACATAACGCTTCTTTAAGCAGATGAGCTATATAGCAGCTCACAGTGATAATGGTGATATCACGCTGTTCGCCCAGTTTACGGGCGAGGAGGGCGTTACTGCTGCCATTTTCAATAAACACGGTTTCACCCGAACTCACCAGCGATGCTGCAAAATCAGCCAAATCACGCTTCACGGTGTAGTTGTTCATCATGCGTGTTTCTACATCGTCACTGTCCAGCGGCACAGCAAAACCATGCGTACGGCGCAAATAGCTTTGTTTTTCGAGCGTATTCAGATCCTGACGAATCGTGACTTCAGATACCCCGGTCATACGCGCGAGGTCTGTAACACTCATTTGGCCCTTGTCGATGACCGTCTGCAAAATAAGTTGTTGTCGGGAATTCATAGCCACATATTTCGAATAATGGTTTGAAGAAAGGGAATCGCCAGTACGCGCGTCGCATTCCCGGCTGCCGCGTCATGGCGAAAATAAGGGTAGTTAAATTTCCCAGGGTGTTTTCGGCGCACCAGAAGAGGCCGCTTTATCGTTGTTATCGAGATCCAATAATTCCGCCTTCAAAATTTCCAGGTTCCGAATGGCGGATTGGTAATCCCCCGCAACCAGAATATCCAGAACGGTATCTATCCGGCTGGCAAGGTGTTTCACGTCGATGTCTGCCATACCTTCACCTTTATGTCGAAAAACGAATGAATTCAATGATGCAGAAAACAGTTTAAAAAGAGAAGGAAAAAAAGGAAATCTCAAAAACTTATAAGCGCCAATTATATATTCATTACGCAACAAAGAGCTGGCTCTGGCGGTGGATTAGTCTTGCAGTGCGCGCAATGCGCTTTTATTACCGGAGGATAAAGCAATGACGATTATCAACCAGACCACCTGCAAACTGTTTACTGACGAAGAACGCTTTACGCAGCTTTCTGGCTATTACGAGGAGGAGCGCCGTACCGTGTGGATGATGCTGCGCGCCAGGCCAAGACCTTGCTTCAACCATGCGTTAATTGAGGAGATCATGAATATTTCCTGGCTTGTCCGACAAGCGGGATTTGCCGTTGATTTTTGGGTAACCGGATCGTTAGTCCCAGGCATGTTCAACACCGGCGGCGATCTACAATTTTTTGTTGATTGTATCAAGAATGGTCGACGCGAAGCCCTGCGCGCCTATGCCCGCGCCTGCGTGGATTGCGTTCACGCCGCGTCAAGAGGGTTTGACACGGGAGCCATCTCGCTGGCGATGGTCGAAGGCAGTGCGCTCGGAGGCGGTTTCGAAGCCGCGCTGGCGCACCATTTCGTGCTGGCGCAGCGTGACGCACGACTCGGTTTCCCGGAAATCGCCTTCAATCTTTTTCCCGGTATGGGCGCGTACTCACTAGTGGCGCGTCGTTCGGGAATGAAACTGGCGGAAGAACTGATCTACAAAGGGGAGTCGCACGCGGCAGAGTGGTATGAAGCGCAAGGGCTGGTGGATGTCTCTTTCGAATCCGGGCAGGGGTTCCTTGCGACACGTACCTTTATCGATACCCTGCAACCCCGGTTAAACGGTGTGCGGGCAATGCTGCGCGCCCGCCAGCGCGTTTTGCAGTTACCGCGCAGTGAACTGATGGACATTACCGAAGACTGGGTGGACTCGGCTTTCTGTTTGCAACCGAAAGATATTGCTTATATGGAACGTTTAGTCCTGTTACAGGATCGCCACGCTGCGGTGGCGCTGAAAGCGGGCTAACGCGATTTACGTGCCTGATAACGCCTGAACCACCGCTCGAATACGGCAGCGGGCATTGGTTTGGCAAATAAAAAACCCTGCCGTTCATTGACGCCATTCTTTGTAAGAAAGGCGTCTTCTTTTGCATTCTCCACACCTTCAGCAATCACCTGCAAATTAAGCGCTTGTGCGACGGCGACAATCGCCCGCACCAGTGATTGCGATATTGGCTGCTTATGCACTTCGCGGACAAAAGATTGATCGAGTTTGATAGCGTCCAGCGGAAAACGCGCCAGTTGTGACAGGGACGAGTAACCTGTGCCGAAGTCATCAAGATGCACCTGCGCGCCCAGGGCACTGAATTGCTGAATAACCGACAACGCCAGCTCCTCGTTTTCAATCAAGCAGCTCTCGGTCAGCTCCACATCAATTGGGCAATATTCAAATTTAAGATCCAGCAGCGCTTGTTTCAGATCGCTGAAAATTGTCTGATCCGCCAGTTGGCGCGCAGAGACGTTTACCGCTACGCGCACAAATATGCCTTTGTCGCGCCATTTCGCCACTTGCCGCACCACATCCAGCATGACCCAGCGCCCCAGCGGCACAATCAAACCTGACTCTTCAGCATAGGAGATAAAGTCCAGCGGCGGGATCAGGCCGCGCTCCGGCGATTGCCAGCGGACCAGCGCTTCAAGGCTACGTACTTCGCCGCGCCAGGTGATCTTGGGCTGGTAATGGATCACCAGTTGCTCTTTTTCCAGCGCTTTACGCAGATTGGTATCAAGCCATAAATATTCAAATACGCGTTGATTCATTTCCGGCGAGAAGACGCAAAACTTGCCGCGGCCACTCTCTTTAGCGGTATACATCGCCGTGTCGGCGTTGCGGATCACGCTTTCCCGGTCATTACCGTGCTGCGGAGCCAGCGAAATGCCCAGCGAACAGCCGGTGTAAACTTCAATAAGGCCGATACGGAAAGGCTGGCGTAAACGGGTCAGAATGCGCGATGCCATCGCTTCCAGCAGGCTCTGCGAAGTGTCTGTTGCCAGTACGATAAACTCATCGCCGCCGAGCCTTGCAAGCACCTGGCCTTCATCCAGACAACTCAATATCGCCAGCGCGACCGCCTGTAAGAGTTGATCGCCGAACATATGCCCATAGGCATCATTCACTTTTTTAAAATTATCCAGATCAAGGTAGACAATGCCGACCTGCGTTTCCCCGCGCGCGCTTATCGCATCGCTAATTAACTCATGAATAGCGTTGCGATTGGGTAAACCCGTCACCGTATCGGTGTTGGCGAGAACCCGCAATCGCTCTTGCGCACGCCGCTCTTCGGTAATATCCGTACCGGAGCAGATGAGGTAAATTTCATTTTTACCGCTGCCGCTGTGAACAAACTTATTGCGAAACAGAAATAAACGCTGGCCTTTACGGGTTTTAACCCAGCGTTCCACTTCATATGGCCTACCGTCACGAAAAAAACCGCTGATATTACGTTTTGAAGCCACCGCTTCGCTGCGGCTCATAAACAGTTTAAAAACGTTTTGCCCGATGACCTCTTGCTCTTTCATGCCGGTGTATTCTTCGCTCAGACGATTAAACCGCTGAATATTCCCGTGCTTATCGAGGATCACAATCACTGAATTCGCTTCGGAAACAACTTGCTCTGCGAAGGAGAGGCCTTGCACCAGATCGCGTGCTACTGACTTGGTATCGTGCCAGGCCGATGCGCTACCCGCCCAGGCTTTGCGGGATATTTTCCTGCCGACAAGGTGCACGGCAACGTCCTCGCCGAATAAAGAGAGATGCATCGTGAGGCTGGACGTGATGACCGTCATTTCGCGGATCCGCGCTGCTTGCTCGTCGCTCAGCGCAACAACCTGGCTGACATCGGCGTTTTCGTCCGGAGCAAAGTGCAGTGCGTTACTGTCGGCGGTTAAACGCCAAAAGGGGCTTGTCGAACCCAGATAGCGAAACAGCAGGTTCTGTTCCTGAAAGTCTTTCATGCAATCTCCCAACCCACATAAAAGCGCAACGGGTACACAATTTATTGACGGATAACCGCCTTTTTAAAGGGGGTAATCAGGCATGAACGTGTTGTTTCTTCTTGGAATGTTTTGTTAAAACCCGGCCTGGTAGCGAAAAAATATCTGTAATAAATAGCATAAAGCCGCAGTAAACAAACAGTTGCCTGAGGTTTTATTGTGGCCGTTTTTGCAGGATTGTGTGAAGAATTCAGAAAAAAATGCGCGTGGCATCGCAACAGAAATTTGGCGCTTCCCAGGGCTGGAAAGCGCCATGATTAAAAAACGTTACAGCACCGGGCGGGCAATAACGCTGCGGGTTTCCATACGGACTTCCGCAATCGTGACATCAATAACGTCGGTCACTTTAAAGACGATTTCACCTTTAATTTGCACGGTGCCATTTTCCTGGCTGCACACCAGCTCGTCGCGCACGGCATGAATAAACGGAGCCGGAATAAAGGCAACGGCACCATTATCCACCAGCCGTACGCGCATACCGCCGCGGCTGACATCAATAATTTCTGCCGCGAAACGGGTATCGGTACCGGCTTTGTTTTGCAGGAAACGGGCGTAGAGCCAGTCGCCGACATCGCGTTCCGCCATGCGGTTCAGGCGACGGCGCTCAGACATTTGCACCGTGGCATCGTCCTGTGGGCGCTTCGGCGTTTCGCCTTTGATAATCGCTTTCAGCAGGCGATGGTTGATCATGTCGCCGTACTTACGGATAGGCGAGGTCCAGGTCGCGTACGCTTCCAGGCCAAGACCAAAATGCGGGCCAGGTTCAACGCTGATTTCCGCGAAAGACTGGAAGCGGCGAATGCGGCTATCGAGGAAGCCTGAAGGCTGCGCATCCAGCTCGCGACGCAATTTGCAGAAACCTTCCAGCGTCAGCACTTCTTCGGCATCAACATGCATACCGTGCGTTTTCAGCATCGCGGCCAGTTGTTCGCTGTTCGCCGGATCAAAACCAAGGTGCACGTTATAAATGCCAAAGCCGAGCTTGTCGCGCAGTACGCGTGCAGCGCAGATATTGGCGGCAATCATTGACTCTTCAACAATGCGGTTAGCAACGCGGCGTGGCTCGGCAACGATATCCAGCACTTCGCCTTTCTCGCCAAGCACAAAGCGGTAATCTGGACGGTCTTTAAATACCAGCGCGTGGTTCTGGCGCCATTGGGCGCGCAGCTGGCTGACGCGCTGCAGCAGACGGATCTGCGCCGCGATGGCATCGTTTGTTGGCTGCCAGTTACCGGCGTTTTCCAGCCAGTCGGAGACATCGTCATAAGCCAGTTTGGCTTTCGACTCAATGGTCGCCGCGAAAAATTCGATATTGTCTTTGATAGCGCCGTCTGCATCCAGCGTCATCCGGCATACCAGCGCCGGGCGCACTTCGTTGGCGCGCAGAGAGCAAAGATCGTCAGACAGCTCGCGCGGCAGCATAGGGATATTGAAACCCGGCAGATAGTTGGTGTAAGCGCGGATCTTCGCAGCCTCATCGAGCTTGCTGCCTTCGGCAATCCAGGCCGTAGGATCGGCAATTGCCACGGTCAGTTGCAGTTCGCCTTCAGCGGTCTGCGCAACATACAGCGCATCGTCCATATCTTCGGTGCTAGCGCTGTCGATCGTGACAAAATCCAGCGCGGTTAAATCCACACGCTGCAGGCCGTCATCCAGCATTTCGGTCGCCACGCCATTTGGCGCTTCTTTTTCCAGATTGTGGCGCGCCAGGGTGACCCACCACGGCACAAAATGGTCTTCAGCGAAGGTGATAAACTGCGTCAGTTCAGCGTAGAAACCGCGATCGCCTTTCAGCGGATGGCGACGCATTTCAGCGACGGCCCAGTCGCCCTCTTTGAAATCATGCTCAACGCCACGGGCGGCGCGGCAGGGGATAGCATCTTTTAGCAACGGATGATCCGGCACAATTGAGAGACGATCGTCTTTCTTTTGCACTTTGCCAACAAAACGGGTCAAGAACGGCTCGACCAGCTCTTCAGGCTCCGCGCTTTCACGGTCTTTATCGCTGTGGATGACGGCAATAATCTTGTCGCCGTGCATCACTTTCTTCATCTGCGGTGGCGGAATGAAGTAGCTTTTTTGCGCGTCGACTTCCAGAAATCCAAAGCCTTTTTCAGTGCCTTTTACAACACCTTCCGCACGCGGAGTCTGGGAATGAAGTTGCTGTTTAAGCTGCGCTAGCAGCGGGTTGTCCTGGAGCATAATTATGTATTTTCGTGGCTAAAAGAGCGGCTGACAGTTTTACGCGATTCTTCCTGCTGCGGCAAGCGCTGTTTCAGCAAAATCATGCTGCGCAACCAGTGGCAAGAGCACTTACGCTGCGCTATACCCGCCTGCGGCTACACGCTTTGCCCGAGGGCGATATGCAGCCGGTTTAACCAGCCATTTAGCGCACAAGCGACAAGCAAGCTCATTGCCGCCTGGCGGCTGTAGCCATGTTCCTCAAGCTGTAAAAATTGCGCGGGGCTGAACCTGTCCGGCGCGCAGGTAAGCATCTGAACGGCTTGCACCAGAGCGCTCTCTTTGTTTTTCCCTGCCAGCACACGATTGAGCTCGCGGCTGCCGGCGCGCAGCGCCTGCGCCAGTAACTCATTGTCACTGCCACGTTGCACTTGTTGGGTAAAGCAGCTCGTGCTGCCGTTGAGGCGCGCGGTGTAGGCCGCCACCAGCCAGCTCTGCTGTTTATTGGGGCTGATTTTAGCCACCTGTTCGCTCATTTCGCCAAGCTCATTGAGCAGCAGATGTTCATGGGCCAACAAGGGGGCAAGCAGGCGTAGTTCCGGCAGCGGTTGCCAGCGCGCAAGTGACTCCATTTGCGGCGCATTTGCAGTACGTAAATCGACACTATCGATACCGGGCTGCCATTCAGTGGCGGTATCGCTAAAAAGCGCGGCGTCCGCTTCTTGCTGGGTTTCCATACCGGGTATAAACCGCACCGGTTGGCCGAGCGATGCCTGCAGGGCGGCGACAACGCGCGCCTGGAAAGCAACAAAGCCGATAATCTGATTGATGATCACCAGGTCATACAGCGTTAATCCTACGTCTTCTAATTGTTGTCGCGCACGTGCGTCAATAACCGAGGGAGAGGCGGCAAGCTGCCGCGCATGTTGGGTAATTTGTGCCAGTCGGTAGTTGCTTTCCCGTGACGAGTCCGGGCCGGATAACGGCGCCAGCCGCGCGGCGTAGTGATTGCATAACCGTTGAACGCCGAAAACCTGCGCCGCCGTAAGGGCGGTGCTGAGGCGATCATAGGCGCTGAAGGTGCGTAAACGGCTGGTGTTTACACGCTGCGGAAATAGCAGGGCATAGATTTTTCGTGCAGGCGAAACAATGCCTTCAAGGTCGGTTTTTTGTTTCTCCGGCAGGGCGAGGTCGAGCAGAAAAGGGTCGTTTACTGTGGCCGCTTCGGGAACTAACGGTAGCGCATGTGCCCGGCTGGCACTCGACTGGGTCTCATGATACCAGTGGCTTTTGCCTTCAATCCGGCGTTGTTCCATGGTCGTTCCTTGGTCTGAAAGTGGCGATCCGGATACGACGGCATATCATTGTCGCCGGATCTTTTTTGCTGCTTAATCCTGGCGTAATGACGGAGAGGGATGAAAGATTGTTAGGTGATAATAAATATCAGAATGGCATATCGAAAAACGCCCCTTCAGAAGAAGGGGCGGTGGGGATTATTTAATTTCCAGCTCGTTCATGGCGGCGATATTGAAGCCACCGTCAACATGAACCACTTCACCGGAGATACCGGCAGAGAGATCGGAGCACAGGAACGCGGCGGAGTTACCGACGTCCTCAATGGTCACAGTGCGGCGAATCGGGGTAACCGCTTCGCAATGTGCCAGCATTTTACGGAAATCTTTAATGCCAGAGGCGGCCAGTGTGCGGATCGGACCGGCGGAGATACCGTTGACACGCACGCCTTCCGGACCCATCGCGTTCGCCATATAGCGGACGTTTGCTTCCAGAGAAGCTTTTGCCAGACCCATTACGTTGTAGTTCGGGATCGCACGCTCCGCGCCCAGATAAGAGAGCGTCAGCAGCGCTGAACCCGGATTCAGCATTTCGCGGCAGGCTTTCGCCATCGCCACAAAGCTGTAGGAGCTGATGTCGTGGGCGATTTTAAAGCCTTCGCGGGTTACCGCGTTCACGTAGTCGCCATCCAGCTGATCGCCCGGTGCGAAACCAATGGAGTGAACGAAACCGTCAAACTTCGGCCAGCTTTTCGCCAGGTCGGTGAACAGGGCGTCGATACTTTCATCTTTAGCGACATCGCATTCCAGAACGATGCTGGAACCCAACTGGGCGGCAAACTCTTCAACGCGGCCTTTCAGCTTGTCGTTCTGGTAGGTGAATGCCAGCTCAGCGCCTTCGCGGTGCATAGCCTGTGCGATGCCGTATGCGATGGACAGTTTGCTGGCGACGCCAGTAACCAGAATGCGCTTACCGGAAAGAAAACCCATAGCTCTAATCCTTATATTCATTGTTGTGGCGAGCGCCATTATATGGGGCGATCGTCGTTAAAACGCGGCGATTCTATCATGAGTCGCCGGATGAGTTAATCCGACCACTGAAACTATTGAATCAGCGGTCTTTTCGCCAGGCATCGGCTGTTAACGCTTCGCCAAAATGCCCGGCAATTAAACGTTTTGTTAAATCGTGCAGCGGCGAGGCGAGCACATCGGCGGTGCTGCCGCGCTCAACGACTTCACCCTGATGCATAACCAAAACCTGATCGCTGATATGTTTCATCATGCCGATGTGCTGGGTGACATAAATATAAGAGATACCCTGTTTTTCCTGTAATTCCAGCATCAGATTAATTAACTGCGAACGCATCGACATATCCAGCGACGCCAGCGCTTCGTCAGCAATAATCACTTTCGGACGCAGGATTAACGCCCGCGCCAGCCCCAGGCGTTGTTTTTGCCCGGGCGCCAGCATATAGGGGTAATAACTGACATGATCCGGCAACAGGCCGACCATGCGCAGCGTTTCAAGAATGCGCTTCTGGCGGACTTCCGGCTCAAGATCCGTATTCAGACGCAACGGGAAATCAAGGATTTGCGACAGTCGCTGGCGCGGGTTCAGCGAGGTGGTTGGATCCTGGAAAATCATGCGAATGTGCTGGCTGCGAAACGTGTAATCGCCGTAATGCAACGGTTTATCATCTATCACCAGTTCGCCGGAAGACGGTTCGACCATTCCGGCCAGCATTTTCGCCAGCGTCGATTTACCGGAGCCGTTCTCACCAATAATCGCCAGCGTCTGTTTTTCCCGCAGGGTAAAACTCAGCGGTTTAACCGCTTCAACCGTCTGGCGGCGGAACCAGCCGGTGCGATAACGGAAGGTTTTGCTCAGATTGCGCACTTCAAGCAAGGTTTCGACCATCTCACTCACTCTCCATATTCAGCGGGAAATGGCAGGCGAAGAGATGATTTCTTGCACCGGCTAACCGCGGCGTTTCCACACATTTACGCTGGGCGTAAGGGCAGCGCGGCCCCAGGCGGCAGCCGATCGGCAACTGTTCCAGCAGCGGGATCGCGCCGGGCAGGGTATTCAGGCGGCTTTTGTGCGGCATCGCGCTGCCGAAATCCGGGATCGCGCGAATCAACGCCTGCGTATAAGGGTGATGCGGCGTTGCGATCAACTCTTCGCTCGGAGCGGTCTCCACGGTCTGGCCGCAATACATCACATTGATGCGATCCGCCCATTTACTCAGCATCTGCAAATCATGGCTGATCAGCATAATGGTGGTGTTGTTGTTCTGATTGAGCCTGTCGAGCAGGCGAAAGATTTGCGCCTGGGTGGTCGGTTCCATCGCGTTCGTCGGCTCATCGGCAATCAGCAATCGCGGCTGGTTAGCCAGCGCGATAGCAATCATCACTTTCTGGCATTCACCTTCGGTCAGCTCATAAGGAAAACTGCGCATCGCATCTTTATGATCTTTAATGCCAACACGGTGCAGCAGCTCAATGGCGCGGCGTTTCCGCCAGCCAAAACGTTGCCACAAGCTGCCTTTCCACGTCCAGCCGGGAATATTCTGCATCAGCTGTTTGCCAACGCGCTCGGAGGGATCGAGACAGGATTGCGGTTCCTGAAAAATCATCGATACGTTGTGGCCCAGCAGCTTGCGGCGCTCACGTGAGGAGAGGCGCAGCAGATCAACATCATCAAAGCGCATACGGTCTGCGGTGACGCGCCAGTTGTCTTTGGTAACGCCACAAATCGCTTTAGCAATCAGGCTTTTACCGGAGCCGGACTCGCCAACCAGCCCGCGAATTTCACCTTCTGCCAGCGTCAGGCTGACGCGATCGACGGCTTTTACCCAGTCTTCACCGGTTTTCACTTCGATGGTGAGATTACGAATATCAAGAAGCGGCATTATTCCACCCCCGCTGTGATCGCGCGGCGGATACCGTCGCCAAGAATATTAACCAGCAACACGCTCACCATAATTGCCGCGCCCGGCAGCATCACTGTCCACGGTGCAACATAAATCAGCTCCAGCGCGTCACCAAGCATGGCACCCCATTCCGGAGAGGGCAGTTGCGCGCCGAGATCGAGAAAACCGAGTGCCGCAATATCGAGGATCGCCATCGACAGCGCGCGGGTAATTTCTGTCACCATGCCTGCGGTAATGTTCGGCAACACGGCAAACCAGAGAATATTCATGGTTGACGCACCATCAAGCCGCGCGGCAACCACATACTCTTTTTCCAGTTCGTCATGCACCAGGCTGTAAACGGAACGCACCATGCGCGGCAGCAGCGCCAGCCAGACGGCGAACATTGCGTGCGAGAGATGCGGGCCGGCGAACGCCACCACAATAATCGCCAGCAGCAGTGTCGGTAGCGACAGCAGCGTGTCGAGAATATGATTCAGCACCGCCGAGCGCAGGCCGTGAGTGCAACCGGCGAAAACGCCAAGCGCCAGCCCGCAAAGCGTTGCCGCTAGCGTAACGACAAAGGCACCGCCCACCGTTGGCGCTGCACCGCTCAACAACCGGCTTAATACATCGCGCCCTAAATCATCTGTGCCGAGAAAAAACGAAACATCGCCGTAGCGCGACCAGGAGGGCGGCAGCAACTGATAACCGAGAAATTGCTGGTCAATGCCGTAAGGGGCAAACCAGTGACCGAAAATACACAGCAGCACTAACGCGCCACAGCCATACAGGCCAATCATCGCGGTGGTATCGCCGTAAAATTTGCGCCACGCGGTTCGCAGCGCGCCAGGCGGGCGTTTTTCGCTGTAGACGCTATCGTAAGGCATACCATTCCTTATGTTTCAACGGATTAGCCAGCGCGCCGAGAATATCGGACAGCACGTTCACAATAATAACCAGTGAGCCTATCACCATCACACCTGCGGAAATCGCCGCATAATCCTGCTGGCGAATCGCATTGATCAACCAGCGCCCCAGCCCAGGCCAGCTAAAGACCATTTCGGTTATCATCGCCAGCGTCAGCATGGTCGAAAATTGCAGGCCGAGACGCGGGATCACCGGTGGCAGGGCGTTATGCAAAACATGGCGGCGCAGGATCGTCAGCCGCGAAAGGCCGCGCGTCGCCGCCGCTTTGATGTAGTTTTTATCGAACACGTCGATGGTGCTGATGCGCATCAGACGAATAACTTCGGTAGTCGGTGCCACCGCCAGCGTTAACACCGGCAACACGACATGACGTAAGGCGCTGATAATCATCTCTTCGCGCCACGGCGAATCGGAGAGCCAGGCATCAATCAGCGAAAAACCGGTCACCGTTTTGACTTCGTATAACAGATCAAAACGACCCGACACCGGCAGCCAGCCTAAATTCAGCGAGAAAAACAGGGTTAAGAGCAGTGCCAGCCAGAACACCGGGATTGAAAAGCCCAGCAGCGCAAAAGCGCTGATCATTTTATCCTGCCACTTGCCGCGCATCACGCCAGCCAGCATGCCGACCGGGATTCCCACTAACAAGGCGGAGCCAAACGCCAGCAGGCATAGCTCCATAGTGGCCGGAAACACCTCTTTAAGCTGTTCTGAAATTAACTGACCATTGATGCTGGAAACACCAAAATCCCAGTGCAGCAAACCGTTAAACCAGAACACCCAGGCATTCCACAGCGACGCGCCCTGAAGCGGAGCGTGGGGCGTAAAATAGCTCAGGCTAAAGCCGACAAAGGTCAGTAAAAAAAGCGTGACCAGCAGTAATAACAGGCGGCGCAGGGTAAAGATAATCATTGTGGCGATACCTCTTGTTTTTCCCGCGAAACACCGGCAAAGGAGGCGCTACCAAACGGGCTCAGCACCAGGCCTTTAATGTCATAGCGATACGCCTGCAAACGCAGGGAAGATGCCAGCGGCAACACCGGCAATTCGCGCGCCAGTATCTGCTGCGCCTCGTCATAATCATCAATGCGAGCCGCAAGTTGCTGTGAAGCCAGCGCTTTTTGTAACACCTCGTCGAACTCTCGGTTGCACCAGTGCGCAAAATTGGTCTGTGAGTTGATTGCCGCGCAACTGAGCATCGGGCGGAAGAAACTGTCGGGATCGTTACTGTCCGTTGCCCAGCCGGCAAGGGTTAAATCGTGATTCATATCCATCAGCCGCGCTTCCTGGAAACGGCCTTCCACCGGAACAATCACCACTTTAACACCGACCTGTGCCATATCTGCCTGAATCAGTTCGGCGGTTTTCAACGGGCTTGGGTTCCACGCCTGTGAACTGGTCGGCACCCACAATTGCAGCGTCAAATTTTCCAGCCCCAGCGCTTTCAGACGTTCGCGAGCCTGCGCCGGATCGTACTCGGTGATCTTCGCTTCGTTGTCATAGGCCCAGGAGGCGCGCGGCAATATTGAAGCGGCGGTTTCAGCGGTTCCGTAATAGATCGACTGCATCAGACGCTGATTATTAATAGCCAGCGCCAGCGCATGGCGCACTTCCGGGTTATTCAGCGGCGGTTTGTTGGTGTTAAACGCCAGGTAGGCGATGTTCATGCCCGGGCGCAACGTGAGTCGCAAACGCGGGTCATCACGCAAAATCGTCAACTGGCTGGCGGCAGGCCAGGCCAGCACATCGCACTCGCCGGTTAACAGCTTCGACAAGCGCCCGGTGCCGCCGGATCCGAGATCGACCACCACTTGTTGCATCAATGGGGTACCGCGCCAGAACTTTTCGTGACGTTGTAACCGAATATATTGCCCGGCACGATATTCATCCAGTTGATAAGGCCCGGTACCGACCGGCTGCCGGTCAAGCAACTCCTGGCGATCGCTTTTCTCTAACTGGGCGGCGTATTCTGCCGACATCACCGAAGCATAGTGTGTCGCCAGATGCCATAAAAAGGAGGCATCCGGTTTTTTCAGGCGAAATTCAACCGTGCGGTTATCGAGCTTGCGCACGCTGTCGACAGAATCGGCAAACTGCAAGCTGTCGAAATAGGGGAAGTTGCCGCCGTTGACGTTATGCCAGGGATGATTGCGCGAGAAAATGCGCTGGAAGGTGAAGACCACATCATCGGCGTTCAGGGTGCGGTGCGGCGTAAACCAGGCTGTCTTCTGGAAAGCCACGCCGTCGCGCAGGCGAAAGCGGTAGGTCGCGCCGTTATCGAGCACTTCCCAGCTTTCCGCCAGCTCCGGAACCAGCCGGTAGGTATAAGGATCGACATCCAGCAGGCGATCATAAAGCTGTGCCGCCAGCGTATCGACTATCAGACCGCTGCTGACTTTTTGCGGGTTAAAGGTATCGACCTGGCCATTGACACAATAGACAAAGCCGCTGTCGCGAATATCCGCTTGCTCAGAAAGCGGTGTCGCCGCTTGCGCAAAACCCGTTGCCAGGCTTGCGGTCAATAGCAGGGAAGAGAAAACCAGACGCATGATTTTTTCAACGATTTTAAATTCATGTGCAAAGTGTATCGCACTTGCTATGGCTTCGTACAAATGTCTGCTTACGACTGCTGTTATTGTCGGCGATTTCAGCTGATTTGGTGCTTTTTCAGCAGTGCGCGCAGTTGGTGGTAAGTGAGCCCGAGTAACTCCGCCGCACGTTTCTGGTTAAATTTCGCCTGTTGCAGGCTGGTTTGCAGCAGCGCTTTTTCTTGATCGAACTGGAATTTGCGTAAATCCAGCGGCAACGCTGGTAACCCGTCTGCTTCCCGCCCGGTTTGTGGTTGGGGAGTGATATCACGGTTGAAAGGATCAAGGATGATGTCATCAAGCGGCGTATCAATGCTGCCGTGGCGGTAAACTGAGCGCTCCACCACGTTTTTGAGTTCGCGAATATTACCCGGCCATGAATAGCCCATCAGCACGTCGCGCGCGTGATCGGTAAAGCCAGGGAAGAGCGGCAATTTCAGTTCCCGACACATCTGGATAGCGAAATGATCCGCCATCAGCATGATATCGCTCTGACGCTGGCGCAGCGGCGGCAGGAGCACGACATCAAAGGCCAGCCGGTCGAGCAAATCCGCGCGGAATGTGCCGTCCTGTACCATTTGCGGCAGATCGGCGTTAGTGGCGCAAACCAGCCGCACATTGACCTGTAGCGGCTGGCTTCCGCCGACGCGCTCCAGCTCGCCATATTCAATCACTCGCAGCAGCTTTTCCTGCACCAGCATTGGCGCGGTGGCCAGTTCATCAAGAAACAGCGTCCCACCATCGGCACGTTCAAACCGGCCCGGATGGCGTTTTTGCGCGCCAGTAAACGCGCCCGCTTCATGGCCAAAGAGTTCGGTATCAAGCAGGTTTTCATTCAGCGCCGCGCAATTGAGCGAAATGAACGGTCCTTGCCAGCGCGAAGAGAGAAAGTGCAAACGGTTTGCAATCAGCTCCTTACCGGTACCGCGCTCGCCGATGATCAGCACCGGCTTATCGATGGGCGCGAGGCGCGAAACCTGTTCCAGCACCTCAATAAAGCTGTTGGCCTCGCCGAGTAAGTTATCCTTTTGTTCCGACATGATGAAATTCGCCACTAGTTAGTGATATTAACTACTCTAGCCTAAGTTATCGTTGCGGTAAAACTATTCATCTGCTTTATATTCAATGAGATAAAAAGTTGGCACGGCGTTTGTAATAGTCCAGCAGCAGGGCTAAGCCCGATTACAGAAATCAAGAGGAACAGATTATGGGTATTTTTTCTCGTTTTGCCGACATCGTGAACGCCAACATCAATTCACTGCTGGAAAAAGCCGAAGATCCACAAAAGCTGGTGCGCCTGATGATCCAGGAGATGGAAGATACGCTGGTGGAGGTTCGTTCAACTTCAGCGCGTGCGCTGGCGGAGAAAAAACAGCTGACGCGTCGCATTGAACAAGCGAGCGCGCAGCAGGCCGAGTGGCAGGAAAAAGCCGAACTGGCGCTGCGGAAAGATAAAGACGATCTGGCGCGTGCGGCGCTGATTGAAAAGCAAAAACTTACCGCGCTGATTGAAACGCTTGAGCAGGAAGTGACGCTGGTGGATGAAAGTCTGACGCGGATGAAAAAAGAGATCGGCGAGCTGGAAAATAAACTCAGCGAAACCCGTGCCCGCCAGCAGGCATTAACGTTACGTCACCAGGCGGCCAGCTCATCGCGCGATGTCCGCCGGCAGCTCGACAGCGGCAAACTGGATGAAGCGATGGCGCGCTTTGAATCGTTCGAACGTCGTATCGACCAGATGGAAGCCGAAGCGGAAAGTCACGGTTTTGGAAAGCAGAAATCGCTGGATCAGCAATTTGCAGAACTGCGTGCCGATGACGAAATCAGCGAGCAACTGGCGCAGTTGAAAGCCAAAATGAAACAAGACAACGAATAATAATAACGGCGGCATCAGAAGATGCCGCTCCTCATCCGCTGTAAGGAGTACACATGAGCACGCTGTTTCTGGCTATACCCCTGACACTTTTCATCCTGTTTGTGTTGCCGGTCTGGTTATGGCTGCATTACAACAATCGCACTTCACGCGGCGAACTTAACCAGAGCGAGCAGCAGCGCTTACTCCAGCTTTCCGAAGAGGCCACGAGGATGCGCGAACGTATTCAGGCGCTGGAAGATATTCTTGATGCTGAGCACCCGAACTGGAGAGACCGCTAATGGCAACCCTCGATCTGAATAAAAAGTTATGGCGCATCCCGCAGCGCGGAAAAATCGGTGGTGTCTGTGCAGGCATCGCGCAGTATCTGGATATTCGCGTCAAAGTCGTGCGTATTCTTGCCATTCTGGCGATGTTTTTCGGGCTGTTTTTCTTTGTTGTGGCGGCGTACATCGTGCTGTTTTTTGTGCTGGATCCGCTGCCGGACAATTATGCCGAGAGCGAAAACGTACCGGGCAGCAGCGAATTGCTGGACGCGGTAGACGCACAGCTCGCCGCCGGAGAAACCCGTTTGCGCCAGATGGAACGTTATGTCACCTCAGATACGTTCTCGCTGCGCAGCCGTTTCCGTCAGTTGTAGGAGAAAAATATGAATCAACGCTGGCAACAGGTTCACCGTAACGTAAAACCCGGTTTGCAGATTGTCGGAAAGCTGGCGTTGCTGACCGCGCTGCGCTTCGGCCCGGCAGGTGTTGCGGGCTGGGCGGTGAAATCCGTCGCCCGACGCCCGGTTAAGTTGCTGCTGGCGTTCGCGCTGGAGCCGTTGTTAAAGCGAGCTGCGAATAAATTTTCTCGCCGCTTCCTGTCCCAAAACGAGATAAAATAAGGGATTACGGCTAACGCTCTAAGGCAAAACGCAATGGCGATGGATCGATTTCGTAACGAATTGAATGCGCTGGTTAACCGCGGAATGGACAGGCATTTGCGTCTGGCGGTGACCGGCCTGAGCCGCAGTGGCAAAACCGCATTTATTACCGCACTGGTTAATCAATTACTGAACATTCACGCAGGTTCACGTCTGCCGTTGCTAAGCGCCGTGCGCGAAGAGCGGCTGCTTGGCGTGAAACGCGTGCCGCAGCGTGATTTTGGTATTCCCCGTTTTACCTATGATGAGGGGCTGGCGCAGTTGTATGGATCGCCGCCGGTCTGGCCGACGCCGACGCGCGGCGTCAGCGAAATCCGCCTTGCGCTGCGTTTTCGCTCCAATGATTCGCTGCTGCGCCATTTCAAAGAGACCTCCACGCTTTATCTGGAAATTGTCGACTATCCTGGCGAATGGCTGCTGGATTTACCGATGCTGGCACAGGATTACCTGAGCTGGTCGCGGCAAATGACTGGCTTGTTGCAAGGGCAGCGTCAGGCGTGGTCGGCACAATGGCGCGCCCTGTGCGCGGGGCTTGATCCGCTGGCTCCAGCGGATGAAAACCGGCTGGCCGAAATTGCTGCGGCGTGGACGGACTATTTGCATCAATGCAAACGAGAGGGGCTGCACTTTATTCAACCTGGCCGCTTTGTTCTGCCCGGTGATATGGCGGGCGCGCCCGCGCTGCAATTCTTCCCGTGGCCGGACGTTGACGGCACCGGGGAAGCGAAACTGGCGCAGGCCGGTAAACACACTAACGCCGGGATGCTGCGTGAACGTTACAACTATTATTGCGAGCATGTCGTCAAAGGTTTCTATAAACACCATTTCCTCAAGTTTGATCGCCAGATTGTACTGGTCGATTGCCTGCAACCGCTGAACAACGGCCCGCAGGCGTTTAACGATATGCGGCTTGCGCTCACACAACTAATGCAAAGTTTCCACTACGGTCAGCGCACGCTGTTTCGCCGCCTGTTTGCGCCGGTTATCGACAAACTCTTATTTGCCGCCACCAAAGCCGATCATATTACCGTCGATCAGCACGCCAATATGGTGTCGCTGTTACAGCAACTGATCCAGGACGCCTGGCAAAACGCGGCGTTTGAAGGCATCAGTAGAGATTGTCTGGGACTGGCTTCTGTGCAGGCGACGCAAAGCGGCATCATTGATGTGAATGGCGAGAAGATCCCGGCGCTGCGCGGGCATCGTCTGAGCGATGGCGCGCCGCTAACCGTTTATCCCGGTGAAGTGCCCGCGCGGTTACCGGGGCAGGCATTCTGGGACAAGCAAGGTTTTAATTTTGAGGCGTTCCGCCCGCCAGTGATGGATGTTGATACGCCGCTGCCGCATATCCGCCTGGATGCGGCGCTGGAGTTTTTGATTGGAGATAAATTGCGATGACCGAGCCGCTAAAACCGAGAATCGATTTCGCAGGCCCGCTGGAAGCGGAAAGCAGCGCGCAGTTTAAGCGGGCGCAGACCTTTAATGATAAGCAAGCGGAAAATTTTGCTCCCGCCGTGGTTGATGAACTGCCGGAAGAGGGACAAGCCGAGGCGGTGGTCGAAGCTGCGCTGCGGCCAAAACGGAGCCTGTGGCGCAAAATGGTCACCGCCGGGTTGACGCTGTTTGGCGTAAGCGTGGTCGGGCAAGGTGTGCAGTGGGCAATGAACGCCTGGCAAACTCAGGACTGGGTGGCACTGGGCGGCTGCGCCGCCGGCGCGTTGATTGTTGGCGCAGGTGTCGGTTCGGTTGCCAGCGAATGGCGACGGCTTTGGCGTTTACGCCAGCGTGCGCAGGAACGCGATGAAGCGCGTGATTTATTGCACAGCCACGCCACCGGGAAAGGGCGGGCTTTTTGCGAAAAACTGGCGCGGCAGGCAGGTATCGATCAGGCACACCCGGCGCTACAGCGCTGGTATGCGGCGATCCACGAAACGCATAATGATCGAGAAATTGTCAGCCTGTATGCGCATCTGGTTCAGCCCGTGCTGGATACTCAGGCCCGGCGTGAAATCAGCCGCTCGGCGGCGGAATCCGCGCTGATGATCGCCGTCAGTCCGCTGGCGATGGTCGATATGGCTTTTATCGCCTGGCGCAATCTGCGGCTGATCAACCGTATCGCCACGCTGTACGGTATTGAACTCGGTTACTACAGCCGTCTGCGTTTGTTCCGCTTAGTGCTGCTGAATATCGCTTTTGCGGGTGCCAGCGAACTGGTTCGTGAAATTGGCATGGACTGGGTCTCGCAGGATTTGGCGGCCCGGCTTTCGGCGCGTGCGGCGCAGGGGATTGGCGCCGGGCTGTTGACGGCGCGCCTCGGTATTAAAGCGATGGAGCTGTGCCGTCCGCTGCCATGGCTTGACGACGATAAGCCGCGCCTTGGCGATTTCCGCAGACAATTGATTAGCCAGTTGAAAGAGACGCTTCAGAAACGCTCCGCTGACTAAAAAACCGGCGCTGCGCGCTTACCTTTACGCCGCAGTGCCGCTTTTCTCCGCAAACTGTCAATATTTGTTGACAGATATCTTCCTGCCAACCGCGAACTGGCTTATCATCCTTTCATTACGTGAATGAATAAGGGCGAATTCCCATGCGTCTTGAAGTTTTTTGTGAAGACCGGCTTGGTCTGACTCGCGAATTACTGGATTTACTGGTGCTGCGCGGTATCGACTTACGCGGGATAGAAATTGACCCTGTCGGGCGGATCTACCTGAATTTCGCCGCGCTCGAATTTAACACCTTCAGCAGCCTGATGGCTGAAATTCGCCGCATCCCCGGCGTGACGGATGTACGTACCGTATTGTGGATGCCATCCGAACGCGAACACCGCGCGATGAGCGCGCTGCTCGAAGCGCTGCCGGAGCCGGTATTGTCGCTGGATATGAAAAGCAAAGTGGAACTGGCGAACCCGGCCAGCTGCCAGCTTTTTGCCCTGGATGCCGATAAACTTCGTAACCACAACGCGGTACAGCTAATTGCGGGGTTTAATTTCCAGCGCTGGCTCGATGGTAACCCGCAAAATTCGCATAACGAGCACGTCGTTATCGCCGGGCAAAATTTCCTGATGGAGATAACGCCGGTACACCTGGAAGGCGAGACCGGCGAACCGGTGCTGACCGGTGCGGTGGTGATGCTGCGTTCGACTATTCGTATGGGTCGCCAGTTACAAAACCTGAGCCAACAGGATCTCAGCGCGTTCAGTCAGATTGTCGCCGTGAGCCAGAAAATGCGTCAGGTGGTGGAGCAGGCGCGGAAACTGGCGATGCTCACCGCACCGCTGCTGATCACCGGCGATACCGGCACCGGTAAAGATTTGCTGGCGCATGCCTGCCATCTTGCCAGCCCGCGCGCGGCGAAACCTTATCTGGCGCTGAATTGCGCCTCCATTCCGGAAGAGTCCGTCGAAAGCGAGCTGTTTGGCCATGCGCCGGAAGGGAAAAAGGGCTTTTTCGAGCAGGCAAACGGCGGCTCGGTGCTGCTTGATGAGATTGGCGAAATGTCGCCGCGTATGCAGGTGAAACTGCTGCGTTTTCTTAACGATGGTACGTTCCGGCGTGTCGGCGAAGATCATGAAGTGCATGTGGATGTGCGCGTGATCTGCGCAACGCAGCGCAATCTGGTGGAGCTGGTGCAAAAAGGGCTGTTCCGTGAAGATCTTTACTATCGCCTGAATGTGCTAACGCTGAACTTACCGCCGCTGCGCGATCGTCCGCAGGATATCATGCCGCTGACGGAGCTTTTTGTGGCCCGTTTCGCCGATGAGCAGGGCGTTCCACGACCAAAACTGTCGCAGGATGTGCACCAATTGCTCAACCGCTATGGCTGGCCGGGTAACGTGCGCCAGTTGAAAAACGCCATTTACCGGGCGTTAACGCAGCTGGAAGGCTACGAGCTGCGCGCTCAGGATATTCAACTGCCGGATTATGATGCCGCCACGGTGCCGGTGGGCGAAGATGCCATGGAGGGATCGCTGGATGAGATCACCAGCCGTTTTGAGCGCTCGGTGCTGATCCAGCTTTATCGCAACTATCCCAGCACGCGTAAACTGGCGAAGCGGCTCGGCGTTTCGCACACCGCGATTGCCAATAAACTGCGGGAATATGGCTTGAGCCAGAAGAAGGGCGACGAGTAGAAAAGAAAAAGCCTCCATTGCGGAGGCTTTTTTGTTGGCGTCAGGTTAATTAACCTTTCAGCACGTCCAGCGCGGCGGTGTAATCCGGCTCGTTGGTGATCTCATTCACCAGCTGGCTGAAAACAACAGTGTCGTTTTCGTCAATCACCACCACAGCACGCGCCGCAAGGCCTTTCAGTGCGCCATCAGAGATGCCAACACCGTAATTTTCGAGGAAGTCAGCACTGCGCAGCGTCGAAAGGGTAATGACATTGCTCAGACCTTCAGCACCGCAAAAACGGGACTGGGCAAACGGCAGGTCAGCAGAAATGCACAGCACCACGGTGTTGTTCATCTCAGTTGCTAACTGGTTAAATTTACGCACAGAAGCCGCGCAAACGCCGGTATCGATGCTTGGGAAAATGTTCAGCACTTTACGTTTACCCGCGAACTGGCTCAGTGCGACGTCGGACAGGTCTTTAGCCACGAGCGTGAACGGCTTGGCTTTTGCGCCAGCCTGCGGGATAGCGCCTGCAACCGGAACCGGATTGCCCTGAAAATGAACGAGTTGTGACATAATATCTTCCTGTTTACATATAGTTAACGTCGGCGCTAGTTTATGCCATCCACGGAGAGCACGGCAAACCAATTTTCATATCTATACTGGTTTAGACCTGCGGCAGAGGAGTGAGGAATGAGAAGCGTCAAAGTGTATGAGGAAACCTGGCCGCTGCATACGCCGTTTGTGATTTCGCGCGGTGCGCGCAACGAAGCGCGCGTGGTGGTGGTCGAGCTGGAAGAGGATGGCATAAAAGCCGCCGGGGAATGTACGCCTTACCCGCGTTATGGTGAAAGCGAGGCATCTGTCATGGCGCAAATCATGACAATTGTGCCGCAACTGGAAAACCACCTGACGCGTGAAGAGTTGCAAACCCTCCTGCCGCCGGGCGCTGCGCGAAACGCGGTTGACTGCGCCTTGTGGGATTTGCAGGCGCGCAAAGCGGCTATCTCGCTGGCCCAGTCCGCTGGTGTCAGTTTGCCGGAAACTATTATCACCGCTCAAACAGTGGTGATTGGCACACCGGAACAGATGGCGGCCAGCGCCGCCGCGCTCAGCGAAAAGGGCGCTCAGCTGCTGAAAATTAAGCTGGATGACCATTTGATCAGCGAAAGGCTGGTGGCAATTCGCGCTGCCGCGCCCGAAGCGACATTAATTGTGGATGCCAATGAGGCCTGGCACAGTGAAGGGCTTGCCGCGCGATGCCAGTTGCTGGCGGATCTCGGCGTTGCCATGCTGGAACAGCCGCTGCCAGCCGATGAGGACGATACCCTGGCGAATTTCATCCATCCATTGCCGATTTGCGCGGATGAAAGCTGCCACACCCGAGAAAGCCTCGCTCACCTGCATGGGCGCTATGAAATGGTGAATATCAAGCTGGATAAAACCGGCGGATTAACCGAAGCGCTGGCGCTGGCGCATGAGGCGTCTCAACAAGGATTCACGCTAATGCTTGGTTGTATGATCTGTACCTCGCGCGCCATCGCGGCGGCGCTACCACTTGCCAGCCAGGTGCGTTTTGCCGATCTTGATGGCCCGACCTGGCTGGCGGTGGATGTTGAACCGGCGCTGCATTTCAGCACCGGAAAACTTCATCTTTGAGGATCACAGTGCAGTAGCGCCGTCATTGCCGCAAGGTATTTCTCGCTGGCTTCATCAGAGGAGATCGGCGGGAATTCGACGGTGATACAGTGCAAATTGATATCTGCACACCAGCTGCCAAACGATCCCGGCGTTTCGTAACCGACGCTGGTGACCAGCGGCAGGGAAAATTCATCCGCGAGCCATTTCCCAAGCGCGCTCTGGCGCGGATCTTCAACGCAGGCCAGCGGATCGTGGAATGTCACGACCCATGCCGGGTGAATGCGATGGATAAGCTGGCACAGCGCCTGCGTTTCCGGTTCTGAACCTGGCGCATCGCCTGTCAGCAAGACGACATCACGATCTTCAGCCGCACTGTTCCAGCGATACACCGTTTCACCGGGTTTCCAGTTGGCCGCCGGGAAATTACGGTTAAGATCAACCCCGTTCGCGTTTGCGCGCAGACCAAGCTGGCAACCATCCGGGTTGACCGCCAGCACCACGTGATGATGACGTAAATCTGTCTTAAGCGTGCGCAACGCGCAGGAGAGCGTCACCACGGACGAATTCTCGTCACCGTGCGTTCCGGCGATAATGAGCCCGCTTTCACGCGTGGCAATGGGGGCGGGAAACCAGATCAGCGGCGCGCCTAACAGCGAGCGACCAAACTCTTCACTGCCGGGGGCAAATGCGCCTCGTTGAGCAGGCGGGCGTGTGGCTGGCATAGGCTTCCTTTTATTGTCGTTTATTTACAGCAAGTGTTGAGCATAAAGCGATGCGACGCAAATCATGCCATGAGGGTTAATTTGGCGTCCAGCCTCAATTTTCCGCTGTCCGCTGTTTGCATTCTCCCAAGTTAAAACAAATAATTACCTCATCTTTTGCCGGGAAGTTATACCAATGAGGGGATCCCATGAAGCATCGAATTTCAGCGCTGAGCTGCGCGCTCTGGCTGTGCGGTTTTTCTGTAAGTGCACTGGCGGCCGATGTGCCGCCGGGTACCCAACTCGCCGAGAAACAGGAAGTCGTTCGCCATGTTAAAGATGAACCTGCAACGTTAGATCCGGCGAAAGCCGTTGGCTTGCCGGAAATTCAGGTCATCCGCGATCTCTTTGAAGGGCTGGTGAATCAGAACGAGAAGGGCGAAATCGTTCCGGGCGTTGCCAGTAAATGGCAAAGCAGCGATAACCGCACCTGGGTATTTACGTTGCGGGACGATGCGCGCTGGTCCGATGGTTCGCCAGTAACGGCAGAGGATTTTGTCTATAGCTGGCAGCGACTCGTTGATCCGAAAACCACTTCACCCTTCGCCAGTTTTGCTGCGCTGGCGGGCATTGCGAATGCGAAAAGCATTACGGAGGGTAAAGAGGCGGTGGATAAACTCGGCGTCAGCGCCGTTGATGCGCGCACGTTGCGGGTGCAACTAGAGCGGCCATTGCCGTGGTTCCCAAGTTTGGCTGCCAGTTTTGCCTTTTACCCGGTGCAAAAAGCCAATGTGCAAAGCGGTGCTGATTGGACGCGCCCTGGCAAACTGGTGGGCAATGGCGCTTATGTACTTGCCGATCGCGTAGTGAACGAAAAGCTGGTGCTCGAACGTAACAAGCATTACTGGGACGATGCGAAAACGGTTATCCAGCAGGTCACGTTTGTACCGATCAATCAGGAGTCTGCGGCCACCAAACGCTATCTGGCGAACGGTATCGACATTACGGAATCTTTCCCGAAAAACCTCTATCAAAAGTTACTTAACGATATCCCCGGACAGGTCTATACGCCGCCGCAGCTTGGCACCTATTACTATGCGTTTAACACCCAGAAAGGGCCGACTGCCGATGCGCGTGTGCGGCTTGCATTGAGCATGACCATTGATCGGCGGGTGATCGCGCAGAAAGTGCTGGGCACCGGTGAAAAGCCAGCCTGGCGCTTCACGCCGGATGTTACCGCCGGATTTACGCCGCAGCCCTCGCAAATTGAACAGATGAGCCAGGACGAGTTGAACGCGCAGGCAAAAACGTTATTGCAGGCGGCAGGCTACGGCCCGCAACGTCCGCTGAAACTGACGCTGCTGTATAACTCTTCAGAAAACCATCAGAAAATCGCGATTGCGGTGGCGTCAATGTGGAAAAAGAGCCTTGGCGCGGACGTCAAATTGCAGAATCAGGAGTGGAAAACCTATATCGACAGCCGTAACAGCGGCAACTTTGATGTTATCCGCGCGTCGTGGGTCGGTGATTACAATGAACCTTCCACTTTCCTGTCGGTGCTGAACTCGACGAACAGCGGCAACATTCCACGTTTCAATGATGCGGCGTACGACAAAGTGCTGGCGCAGGCGGCGCTGGAAACCAACGCCCAGGCGCGAAACGCTGACTATAACGAGGCAGAACATATTCTGGCGGAAAAAGCGCCGATCGCGCCGATTTATCAGTACACCAACGGGCGTTTGATTAAACCGTGGCTGAAAGGTTATCCGATCAATAACCCCGAAGATGTGGCGTATAGCCGTACGCTTTATATTCTGAAGCACTGATAAAAAAATCCCCTTACGTCACGGGAAGTAAGGGGAAACTCATTGATTACGGAATGGTTCCTGTCTGAGCAGGAGTGGTGCGAATTTTACTTAGGGAATGTGAAGGGACAATGGACGAAATAAGGAGACGCATTTTTACGCTTTCCCCTGACTTTTCAACAAATAAGCCCGCGTCGTTGCGCGGGCTAAAAAACTGGAAGTAATGTCGTACGTAATACCCTTGAATCATTGACTCAACGATTCGTTATTAAGAAAGTTCATTTTATCATCTAAGTACGCAACCCATTTTTAAATGGGGCGTTTAAAATTATCTTCCCCCGCGAAATGCCGCCTTTTTACGATTTTGGTCAAAAAACAGACAATGCAGTGTGCTATAGTGGTCAGGTTTTCACCACGAAAGAGGATGCTATGGAGACTGAATTAGACCCAACCCAACTGGCAATTGAATATCTGCGTCGCGACAAAACCACGCTGACACCGGCGGAATACTTAAAAAAACTCAAACAATTGCGCCTGGAGTTTGCGGATTTGCTGACGCTGTCGCACAGCGAGCTGAAAGAAGAGATTGATTTTGCCTGGCGTCTGGGTATCCACTAACTCAGCACCATCACTGCAATGCGCCCGTCAGACGGGCGCTTTTTTTTGCTTGCTATCATGCGGCCAGCACCCGGTTTCGCCCGTTATTTTTCGCCAGGTATAACGCCTCATCCACGCGTTTAAAGAGGGCATCCAGGTCTTCATCAGGCAGATGGTGCGCCACACCAATACTCACCGTAAAGCCAGGCAGATCCGCGATGTTGATACTGGCCACGGCCTGACGTATCCGTTCCGCTACGTTTAGTGCCATATCCGTGGTGGTATGCGGCAGTAGTAACAGAAACTCTTCGCCGCCCCAGCGGAAAACATAATCGCCTGAGCGGCAGTTCGTCTCAAGCATTCGCGCCAGTTCAACCAGTACCTGGTCACCTTTTTGATGACCAAACTGATCATTGATACCTTTGAAGTGATCGGCGTCGACCAGCAGCAAACTGAAATCAAGCCCCGTCGGCAGAATGTGTTCCGTCAGATGATAAAACTGGCGGCGGTTCAGCAGGCCGGTGAGCGCATCGCGATGCGCGGCGTATTCCAGTTCCTGCTCAAGGCGTTTTTGTTCGGTGATATCGTGAATAATGCACAACATCAAACGCTTGCCATAGATCTCAACCGGCCCGGCGTACGTTTGTACATGGCGGGTGGAACCATCCGCGAGTTGATGAATAAAATTCAATGGCTTATGCCCGCCAGGCAGGTTCGACACTTCCTGCATCACCGGTAATACGCTGCGCCCAAGCGTATTGATCTCCCAGGTGTGTTTCTGGCACATCTCTTCGTGGTCATAACCATAAAAACGTAGCGCAGCGAGGTTGGCATCGACAATCAACCCATCACGAATGGGATCGATAAGCAGCATTGGCGCGGATGTTGTGTAAAAAAAGCGGGCGTAAAAACCTTGCTTATGCGGGCGATACGTTGGCGAGTGGTGCGCTTTTAGCGCCGCCGCCGCGGCACCTGACACGCCTTCAAACAGCAGCACTTCACCGGCGTTTTCTAACGTGCGCAACACGACACGGCAACTGATGGTGGTCTCTTCACCATCCGGACAAACACTCCAGATTTCGACCACATCTTCATGATTTTGTAAGCTGGGCAGGTACATGGCCAGGCTGAGTTGCGCATAAGCAGAGTATTTTCCGTTTCGCATCTCAGTGAGTGAGCGTCCTGCCGCGATTTTCAGCGCTTGCGCATTCGCGAACAGTAACGCTTCTGTGTCAGGAGCAACCACCCAAACCGGGGTGGAGAGCACATTCAACGCATCCAGGTGATGTTTAAGCATGGCGACTCCCCTTAATCATGTATGTTGCAACGCGGTCACAAGTGACACATCAGCGGCAATTTAATGACTTTCTTGCAACATACCTGAAAATTAGGGGTTTATGCGGGCTTTTTTTGTGACGAATCTGAACATTCCAGCGATAAAGTGAATCTTTTTTGCTGTAGCAGCACCGCCACTTTCTCGACCGGTAAAGGACGGGCAAAAAGAAACCCTTGCAGATAAGCGCAGCCCATATTGGTCAGCAACGCCTGCTGCTCGGCCGTTTCGATACCTTCCGCGACGACATGCATGTTCATGGAATGTGCAATATCAATGATCGTGGAGACAATTTTAACGTTGCGGCTGTTATCGCGAATGTCCTTCACAAAACTTCTGTCGATTTTAAGCTCTGTTGCCGGTAACCGTTTCAGCATCAGCATATTGGAGTAGCCCGTGCCAAAATCATCAATGGCGACCGTGATACCCATTTGCGCGAACTGGTTAAGCAACTGCACACTGCGCTCGATGTTTTTCAGCGCGGTGTTCTCCGTGATTTCAAGCGTCAACTGCATGGGATCGATATGGTAGCGTTGCAGTGAATCGGTGATTTGGTCGTAAATATCATGCTGCTCAAACTGGCTGGGTGAGAGGTTGATAGCAAGCGTCAGATGACGAAAACCCAGGTTGTTCCAGTGATGTAACTGCCTGCATGCTGCATCAATTACCCAGCGCCCGACAGAGATGATTAGCCCCGTTTTTTCCAGCATCGGTAAAAAGGTTGCGGGCAGTAAAACCCCTCGTGTCGGGTGACGCCAGCGCAGTAACGCTTCGAAACCTGCCAACGCATGCTCCGGCGCGTGGTACTGCGGTTGATACCAGAGTTCAAACTGATCGCGTGACAACGCCTGCGATAAATCCTGCAAAAACAGCGGATCGTCGACGGTTTTCTGCGCCATGCCGGCATGAAAAACAGCCCAGCTGTTTCGGCCTTCCTGTTTTACGCTGTACATTGCCGTGTCGGCTTTCAGTTTCAGCTCGTGCGCGGTATCGCCATGCTGCGGGTAGTAACTGATCCCGGCGCTGAGTGAAACATTAATGACATGGTTCAGCTCGCAGAAGGGCTGTTGAATGGTGGCTACAAGGTGTTTTACCAGCGCCTCAACTTCGTCTTCGTGGGTGTCCGGTACCAGCAGGGTAAATTCATCTCCGCCCAGGCGTGCCAGCGACATTTTTTCGCTGATACAGGCGGATAATCGCCCGGCAACCGCCACCAGCAGTTGGTCACCTATGTGATGTCCCCAGGCATCATTGACCAGTTTAAAGCGATCTAAGTCCATATAAATCAAGGCGAAAGTGCTGCGTGTCTCCGAGGCCTTGCTAAGGCAAGCATCAAGAAGATTGTCGAGCTGGGATCGGTTTGCCAGCCCCGTTAGTGGGTCATAATAGGCTTGTTTTTCAAGTTGTTGATTAAGCTGGCGCAGGCTGTCCGTCAAACGTGATGTCCGCAATTGGGAATCAATCATCGAAATGAACAGCATGATGCCGAAAATCACCAGTGTCGTCGTAGCAACCCACAATGACAGCCCCAATTCGCCGACGTCGTGGCTCATCAGCGTTGTTGCATGGCCGCGGATCACAATGCCTGTGCCATCGTTGCTGAATGTGGCGGCACTCATGGCGGTATAATGCATCGCACTGATAGAAGCACCCATTACCAGGGCTGCAAAGACGCGATTAATAAAGACGCCATGGGTATTTTGCCGCAGGCTAAAGGCCAGCCAAAGGGCAACCCAGGCACTGAAAAATGCAATGGCTACCGAAAGCGCAATCAGCGCAACGTTCCAGTAAATAGTGAGGAAACCCATCATCGAGGCCATACCCAGATAATGCATGGATACAACGCCGGTACCGAGCAGTAAGGAAGCGAAAAGTAAACGTTTTGTCGGCAGTGTTTTACCCGCTACGGCAATATTGATAGCAAGTATGGATGTCAACATCGCGATAATAAATGAGAGGAGGGTAAGTTCTAAATCGTAATGCATCATCACCGGCATTTTCATCGCCAGCATGCCGACATAATGCATCGACCAGATACCGATCCCCAAGGTGGCTCCACCCGAAAAACGCCAGAATATTGCGCTGCGCGGTTCAGACGTCGCAACTTTGCCTGCGCTATCCAGTGCGACAAATGAAGCAATGAAAGCGACCAGAAAAGAGATGCCAATCAGAATGGGGTCCCACGAAACGTAGAGCATCATGCAATCCACACAGGCAAAAAAAGATGATATGTAATCCTGGCACTAATTTTAGCAGCTAACCTAATGAATTTAATGGCTACGCTAATTTTATTATTGCAGGGGCGAATAAACTAATAATAGCTCTTTATTTATTCATCGGCTGTTATGACAATAACTTAAATAAAGTGAATGATTTAACATATGATAAAATTATCTTAAGTCGCGAATATTATTTCTCATTAGTATGGGATGCATCATTTCTTATATGATATATGTTAACGAGCAATCCTGCTTGCTCAATATATTGTTATATCAGTATCTGCTGAATGGAAGTTAAACCTCTCATTTAAATCGACTTAAGTGAAATTGAAATTATTTAAAGGTGAACATTATTCGGCATCAATTTCGCCGTGTAAAAGTAGATTGCGGATGCTATAAGGATCTTACCGTCCCCGGTGTTCAGGTAGGTTTCCCTATGTTGCGAAATATTAGCGTAAGAACATTTATTATTTTATATCTTCTGGGCTCTTTTTTTATTCTTGATGTATTAGTGATCGTTGTCTCAAAAAATATCGTTCTATTTACCATGACAAGTGTTGTTTCCCTCATATCATTGACGCTTCTCTGGTTTTATATGACGCAATATTTGGTGACGCCGATAAACACGGTAAAAAAAAGCATAGAAGAAGTCACATCGGGAAACCTTTCTATCGTTATTCCTGAGTTTGGTAATAATTGCGCGGGTCGGTTAATTCCGGGCATTAACAGCCTTTCTGCCAGTATCGCGAGCCTGGTGAAAGAAATTCGCGCCTCTTCCGATACCGCGCTGGAGCTTTCGGCGCAACTGGCCTCACGCAGCGCCGATCTGTCTGTTAAAACGGAAGAGCAATCTGCCGCGCTGGTGCAAACGGCGTCCAGTATGGAGCAGATGGCTTCCAGCACGAAGAACAACGCTGACAATACCCGCCTCGCAAGTACCCGGGCAAAAGATGCCACAACCTGCGCGCAAAAAGGGGGCAAGCTAATGGGGCAGGTGGCGAAAAATATGCAATCGATAACCGATTGTGCCGGTCAGATGACCGAAATTATCTCCATCATTGATGGTATTGCTTTTCAGACAAATATTCTGGCGCTGAACGCGGCAGTAGAAGCGGCACGCGCCGGGGATCATGGCAAAGGTTTTTCCGTCGTGGCGGGCGAAGTGCGCAGTCTCGCGCATCGCAGCGCGGAAGCGGCGAAAAACATTAAATCGCTGATTGCTGTTACCACCGATAACGTTAACCAGGGCGCGACCGTCGTTGGTGAAGCCGAGCAGAACATGCACGAGATTGTTTCTGGTGCGAGCGTGGTGAGTAAATTAATGGATGAAATCGCCGTCACGACGCTGCAGCAGGAAAAGGGGATCTCGCAGATCACACTGGCGCTGGCGGAGCTGGAAAAAGTGACGCAAAGCAACGTCACCATGGTGGATGAACTGGCGGGCTCGTCGGATGTTTTACAACACCAGGTGGAGGGCTTACTGCAACGTATTGGTAAATTCCGCCTGGCGGCGGTAAAAGCACAGGATGCGGTATTGCCAGCAAAAGTCTCCCCTCCACGCGTCAGTGCTCCGCTGCTGGGTAAGCAGGAAAATTACTGGCACTCGTTCTGATTGCGGTGATAGCCGTAAAGGCCCGGGAAACCGGGCCTTCTTTTTTGCATTGTTTGTTAATTTGTTAATAAATTCAGCGTGATGATTGCTTAACGTTGCCATATGGCTAGACTTGCCAAAACACCATGCGGATTGTGGAGGTCCTGTGGAAGCAATTAAAGGAACTGATGTGAACGTTCCGGATGCGGTATTTGCCTGGCTGTTGGACGGAAAAGGCGGCGTGAAACCGCTGGAAGATAATGATGTTATCACTGCAAGCACCCCGTGCTGGGTGCATCTGAATTATACCAACCCGGAGAGCGCCCAGTGGCTGGAAACCACGCCGGTGTTGCCGAACAGCGTACGCACGGCGCTTTCCGGGGAGAGCATGCGCCCCCGGGTAAGCCGTATGGGCGAGGGGACATTAATTACCTTGCGCTGCATAAATGGCAGCACGGACGAGCGGCCGGATCAACTGGTAGCGGTGCGCGTTTATATGGATGAGCGCATGATTGTGTCAACACGCCAGCGCAAAGTGCTGGCGCTGGACGATGTGGTCAGCGATCTGGAGGAGGGAACCGGCCCGACGGATTGTGGCGGCTGGCTGGTGGATGTGTGCGATGCGCTGACCGATCACGCCAGCGAGTTTATCGAATCGCTGCACGACCGGATTATCGACCTTGAAGATAACCTGCTCGATCAGCAAATTCCGCCGCGCGGCATCCTGGCGTTGCTGCGTAAGCAGTTGATTGTGATGCGCCGCTATATGGCGCCGCAGCGCGATGTGTTTGCCCGGCTGGCCAGCGAACGTTTACCGTGGATGAGTGACGATCAGCGCCGACGGATGCAGGATATTGCCGATCGCCTTGGTCGCGGGCTCGATGAGATTGATGCCTGTATCGCCCGTACCGGCGTGATGACCGATGAAATTACCCAGGTGATGCAGGAGTCGCTGGCGCGACGCACTTATACGATGTCTTTGATGGCAATGGTTTTTCTGCCGAGTACATTTTTAACCGGGTTGTTTGGCGTCAACCTTGGCGGTATCCCCGGCGGTGGCTGGCATTTTGGCTTTGCGCTGTTTTGCATGATGTTGGTGGTGCTGATCGGTGGTGTTACCTGGTGGTTGCATCGTAGTAACTGGCTGTAAAATTTCACTTTTTTAACAAAAATTGAACATAAAAACGCCGCATTAATTGAGCGAGGTCAATAAACGAAACACCTGTTCAGGGCAATATTCATCTCGCAGGTGAATGCAACGTCAAGCGATGGGCGTTGCGCTCCATATTGTCTTACTTCCTTTTTTGAATTACTGCATAGCACAATTGATTCGTACGACGCCGACTTAATAGTCGGCTTTTTTTTGCCTCCGTGTTCTCGCCGTCTACCCTTAACGAGAAGCCCACAAAAAGGAGGCAATGATGAACGCACTCTATTTTTCTTCCCCGCAGTTGAGCGATCCGGTGCCAACCGATCCGGTTCCAATCCCCGACCCGATTCCACGCCCGCAACCAATGCCGGACCCGCCGCCGGATGAAGAGCCGATTAAAATGTCGCGTTATAAAGGCAGATCTGAGAGGATACGCGCCTGCTAAACGTAAGTCTTTTTATCGCGAGAAAACATTGTGACCGCTTTTTCAACCCTGAATACTTTGCCCGCAGCCCAGATCGAAAACCTCAACGAACTGGGCTATCTCACCATGACGCCCGTCCAGGCGGCGGCGCTGCCCGCTATTCTTGCGGGTAAGGATGTCCGGGTACAGGCGAAAACCGGCAGCGGTAAAACAGCGGCGTTTGGCTTAGGGGTATTGCAGCACATCGATGCCAGCCGTTTTCAAACGCAGTCCCTCATTTTATGCCCCACGCGTGAGCTGGCGGATCAGGTGGCAAACGAGCTGCGTCGCCTGGCGCGTTATATGCCGAACATCAAAATATTGACCTTGTGCGGTGGGCAGCCTTTCGGGGCGCAGCGCGACTCGTTACAGCACGCGCCGCACATTATTGTTGCCACGCCGGGCCGCCTGCTGGATCACCTGCAAAAAAGCACCGTTGCTCTCGATAACCTGCAAACGCTGGTGATGGATGAAGCGGATCGTATGCTGGATATGGGATTCAGCGACGCCATCAATGAGGTTATCGCTTTTGCCCCGGCTTCGCGCCAGACGCTGCTGTTTTCTGCGACCTGGCCGGAAGCCATTGCCGCCATTAGCGGTCGTGTGCAGCGCAATCCGGAAACAATTGAAATCGACACCGTTGACGCACTGCCAGCAGTAGAACAGCAATTTTTTGAAGTTTCCCGCAGCGGCAAAGCCAGTTTGCTGCAAAAGCTGCTCAGCGAACACCGCCCGGCATCCTGTGTGGTGTTCTGCAACACCAAAAAAGATTGCCAGGAAGTGTGTGATGCACTGAACGCCGCCGGGCAGGATGCCCTGGCGCTGCATGGCGATCTGGAGCAGCGCGATCGCGATCAGACGCTGGTGCGTTTCGCCAATGGCAGCGCCCGTGTGCTGGTCGCCACCGATGTTGCCGCGCGTGGGCTGGATATCAAATCACTGGAGCTGGTAGTGAACTACGAGCTGGCGTGGGACCCGGAAGTTCACGTACACCGCATCGGGCGTACCGCGCGTGCGGGTAACAGCGGTCTGGCCATCAGTTTCTGTGCGCCGGAAGAAGCACAGCGCGCGAATATTCTGGCCGAGATGCTGCAACTGAAGCTGAACTGGCTCAATCCACCGGCTAACGTCAAAGTCGTTCCGCTGGAAGCCGAAATGGCAACGTTGTGCATTGATGGGGGCAAGAAAGCCAAAATGCGCGCCGGTGATGTACTCGGGGCGTTAACGGGAGAAATGGGGCTGGATGGCGCGGATATCGGCAAAATCACCCTCCACCCGGCGCACGTTTATGTCGCAGTGCGCCAAAGCGTGGCGCGTCAGGCGTGGAAGCAATTGCAGAACGGGAAAATTAAGGGCAAGACCTGCCGTGTGCGGTTGCTGAAATAAAGCAAAAAGCCTCTCTGGCGCACCAGAGAGGCACAACGTTATTTCACTTCAATGACGTTGAGGCGCAGCTCATCGAGTTGCGAATCATCCTCTTCCGGCTGCCAGCCCGCCGGTTGCAGCGGGATCTCTTCCCGATCAAAGGCCAGATCGCCGCCGTTCACCACTTCAGAGCCGTGGGTGATCCCTTTAAAGTCGAACAAATTAATATCGCTCAGGTGCGAAGGCACCACGTTTTGCATCGCGCTGAACATGGTTTCGATACGTCCAGGATAACGCTTGTCCCAGTCACGCAGCATATCGGCAATCACCTGGCGTTGCAGGTTCGGCTGGGAGCCACACAGGTTGCACGGAATAATGGGGAACCCTTTGGCTTCCGAGAAGCGCTCAATATCTTTTTCGCGGCAGTACGCCAGCGGGCGAATCACGATGTGTTTACCATCATCGCTCATCAGTTTTGGCGGCATCCCTTTCATTTTTCCGCCGTAGAACATGTTCAAAAACAGCGTTTGCAGGATGTCATCGCGGTGGTGACCAAGGGCGATTTTTGTCGCACCCAGTTCCGTCGCTGTGCGGTAAAGAATGCCGCGACGTAAGCGTGAGCAGAGCGAACAGGTGGTTTTGCCTTCCGGGATCTTCTCTTTAACGATACCGTACGTGTTTTCTTCCACAATTTTGTATTCCACGCCCAGCGTATCCAGATACTGCGGCAGAATATGTTCCGGGAAACCTGGCTGTTTCTGGTCGAGGTTAACGGCCACCAGCGAAAAGTTGACCGGCGCGCTCTGTTGCAGGTTGCGCAAAATTTCCAGCATGGTGTAACTGTCTTTGCCGCCGGAAAGGCAAACCATAATGCGATCGCCTTCTTCAATCATGTTGAAGTCGGCAATGGCCTCGCCCACGTTACGGCGCAGACGCTTTTGCAGTTTGTTAAGGTTGTACTGTTCTTTCTTTGTAATCTCTTGCTTTTCAATCATTATTTTGTCTCTGGAAGCGTCAGGGGCACCGCAGGGGCAAACCACATCATGATAGGGCTGCTGCTGATGAGCATGCCTTTCTGATCCTGGTTCATTTCCTCTCGCCATGCACCGTAAATTTCGTAAACCCTTTGCCCTTTTCATGCACATTAACTGGCGATGAAAATGGGCTTGTGCTGGCAGTCAAGCACCAGCAGGCAAAAGTATGTCGCGTATGGTACGGATTCCGGCGGCGAATACCAGCACGTTTTACGGCTGGTACCAGGCGCAGGCAATAAATGAAAGGGGCATAGCTCATCTTTTTTCAGGTGCGGTATAAAACCTATTCATCAATAGAGGAGTAAAATCATTTTCGCCAGGATGTGTAATCAGCTTGTGAAGAAACAAGCCGTTATCTAATCATCGAAGGGAGGTAAAAGTGATAAGAGCAATGATTGTTCGCGCAGGAGTGTTACTCCTTTTCTTTTTTTCATTTCAATTACAGGCAAAAGAAGACCCCGGAATGAAGCTGGAGCGCGTCGTGATCGTTAGTCGTCACGGGGTTCGCGCGCCAACCAAGTTCACGCCACAAATGCGCGAAGTGACACCCTTTCAGTGGCCCCAGTGGGATGTGCCGCTGGGATGGCTCACGCCGCGCGGAGGACAACTTATAGCGGCACTGGGGCATTATCAGCGTCTGCGGCTGGCAGATACGGGGTTACTGACAGATAAAACCTGCCCGGACGAGAGGCATGTGGCAGTGATTGCCGACACCGATCAACGAACCCGCAAAACAGGTGAAGCATTCCTGGCGGGGCTGGCGCCTGAATGTCCTGTTCCTGTGCATTATCAGCAAGACAAATCGAAGACAGACCCGCTTTTTAACCCGATAAAAACGGGTAAATGTTCATTTAACACATCGGCGGTGAATGAGGCGATTTTAACGAAAGCGGGAGGAAGTATTGAGCAATTCACGCAGAAATATCAGCCAGCTTTTCAGACTCTGGAGCACGTTTTAAATTTCCCTGCCTCAGAGAAATGCAAAACCGCCGGGGATAGCCATGCGTGTTCATTCACCAAAGATATCCCCACCAGACTCAACATCAAGCCTGATAACGTCTCCTTGCCTGGCGCGTGGGGGCTTTCTTCAACACTTACGGAAATCTTCCTCCTGCAGCAAGCCCAGGGGATGGCGGACGTGGCGTGGGGAAGGATCGCAGGAGAAAAAGAATGGCAATCGCTATTAAGCCTGCATAATGCCCAGTTTGATCTGTTACAAAGAACACCTGAAGTGGCGCGGAGCCGGGCGACCCCTTTACTTGATTTAATACGCACGGCATTGACCACCAACGGCGCTGATCAGCATTACTATGGCATCACATTTCCTGTTTCTGTGTTGTTTATTGCCGGACATGATACCAATCTCGCCAATCTCAGCGGTGCGTTAGATCTTAACTGGTCGCTGCCGTCGCAACCCGATAATACCCCGCCGGGCGGAGAGTTGGTTTTCGAACGCTGGAAACGGGTAAGCGACAACACGGACTGGGTTCAGGTGTCGTTCGTTTATCAGACCCTGCAGGAGATGAGAGAGAGGCGCGCTTTCTCGCTGGATAACCCGCCGGGACGGGTGGATCTTGCGCTCAAGGCGTGCAGTGAGAAAAATGCGCAGGGAATGTGCTCCTTAAACAGTTTTGCAAAGCTGATTGAATCGGTGCGCGTTGCTGATTGTGGCTTATAAAAAACACGGCTTTCGCCAGACTGAATCTTACGACCCGCTGTAAAATCCTGTGCCCCGGACATTGCTTAAAGAAACGGGGCGCAGGCGATTCGCGCTAAATATGCCATTGAGCCTGTTTGTTTTAGCGAAAAACGGAAGGTTCTGCGCCGTAGCGTTTACTGAACTGACGGCTGAAACTGGCGACCGACGCGTAGCCAACACGCGCGGCAACTGTTTTTATCGGTATGCGGGTTGTCATCAGTAACTGAAGCGCACCGGCAATCCGTGCATCGGTGATCACCGCGCTGAGCGTGGTATTTTCAGCCGCAAGACGGCGGCGAAGTGTGGCGCCGCTAATATTGAGCCGCTCTTCAACCTCACCGGTAGACCAGTGATGCGCCGGATCACTGCTTACCATGTTGCGTATCGTCATAGCTATCCCCGGCGGCTGAAGACGCAACAAACCGTGATGTCCCATCTCAAACAATCTGATCACAATCTCAAGCATTGCATGTATTGATAGTGCCCGGTTTCCGGCCCGCAGCGCGGCGACCCAGCGGGTCATCGGGGCGATAAATTGTGCCAGCGGTTCAGCGCCGACGTTTCCGGGTGTTGACGGGGGTAAAACGCGCAGTAACAGCCGGGCGGCCTCCAGTTGCTCCTCGGCCATTAACACCGTCAGCGCGAGAAACTCGCCGCTGTCGGGATCGGGCGTACACTCAATATCAATGCTACGGGCGTTGGGGAACACCAGCATCTCGCCGGGCGGTACGCAGACCCACTTATCCTGCTCGCGGTAACGAAACGTGCCGCGCAGGGGGAAGGAGAAGGTCGTACCTTCGACCTGAAACTTATTAACCTGCCAGCTTTGCATGGCGCGCAGGCAACAGCAGGGGAAGGCGAGTTCCGAACAGGCCAGCTCCAGTAATTCATTGAGCAGGATTTCTGTTTCGCGTGCATCGGCGTGTAAAGCGGGGCTTATCATTCGATCTTCTCTGCAAGGCCGGTTCCGGCAGGTTTTCCTGCCGGAGAAACTTACATCGCGTAATGCAACGCGTAGCTTTTACCGCTACGGCTGAGTTTTGCCGTGGTCGGGAAGTTAAAGTGCATACCGCAAACGGCAATATTATCTCTCGCGACGCGATCCAGCAGGGCGCTGCGCGTTTTTGCCGCCAGCGCCGGGTCGCGGTCATAAGCAATCGAGACATCAGGCCGGGCTATCTGAATGTGCGGGAAATGGACAATATCACCCCAGATAAGCAAAGCGTCTTTCTCATTGCCAAGCAGAAAACCGCTGTGACCCGGGGTATGACCAAAAAGCGGCACCGCCTGAATACCGGACAGAATATCCTCTTGCTTAAAGGTCACCAGCCGGTCGTCGTACGCGCTGAATGCATTCCTTGCGATGTCATATGAGCGCTTGAGCCCTTCCGGTGCGCTGGCATACAGCGTTTCATCCCGCCAGAAGGCGAGCTCTTTCTCATGCACGAACAGGCGTTGCACGTTACTGAACAGAGGAGTCTGCTGCGGGCCGGCAAGACCGCCAATGTGATCGCGGTGACCATGGGTTAACAGGACGGTATCGATACGGCGGGGATCAATGCCCGCTGTGGCGAGGGCAGCCGGTAACGCGCCGCTTGCGCCGTCGGGCGTACCGGTTCCACTATCGATGAGAATGGTGTGTCCGGCGGTTTCGACCACGCAGGCATTAATATTCATGCGCGGCAGGGGCGAAACGCCACTGGCGGTCAGTAACGCTTCGGCCTGGTCGGTTTCAATACCGTTCAACAGCGCAAAATTGCCTTCAAGGTAACCGTCACTGAGTATCGTGACGGTGATGTCCTGCAATTGCTGGCGTTTGATTACGGGCGTTGGCTCAAGCGTCCGGGATGTCATCATAATCCTCGCTTTGTTTTCATCACATTCCGTTGAATGTCGAATACAGCGTAACGAAAAAGCGTGCGCTTATTTGTTCAATGCGGTGCGTTTTGCGCTCATTGTGCGTGGTGCACGAGCACACTGTTACTTGTCCAGCGCCTGAAAAGAATACTCTTTTTCCACCAGGCAGATGCGGGTCGTGAACGAGTGATACCACTTTTCACGCCCGGTTTTCTGCGCAATCAGATGCCCGGCGTTCATCTTCCAGTTTTTGATAGCGTCAAGCGATGTCCAGTAAGAGACGGTAATACCAACCTCTTCACGGGCGGAATCCACGCCCAGGAAGCCGGGTTGAGTCACCGCCAGTTCCATCATGCGATCGGACATGGCGCCGTAGCCATCATCAACGTCGGTGCGCACGGAGGTGAAAATCACTGCGTAATAGGGAGTGGGGTGGTTAAGTGCTGACATAGCGATTCCTGATGCGGGTTGTCTGCTCTCCATCCTGACAGGAAATTAATGCAGCGGTAGCTACCTGTTCAGGCGACTTTTCTTTCCGGATATTTGCCTTTTACCACGCCATCATAAAAACGGCCTTTGGACACCACGGTAAGAAACAGAGAAAAGATACGTTCCGGCACGCCCAGATACTGGTAGACGCTTTTATCGTGAAAACAGATTTCCAGCGTGCGGGTGCGTTCGTCATAACCGACAGAAGCGATGCGTGATGAGGTGACTGAGTGATGATGCATAAATTCGCTCCTTGCCGTGCGGACTGAAACGGTGATTATCAGCGCGCTTCCTGCGGGTGTCATGCTAAATCGGTGCGTTAAAAAAGCCACCAGCGTTAACCGGTGGCTTTTTCAGCAGCTGGCTTACTCCGCTGCGTTTTTCTCCGCTTTCCCTGCCAACCGGGCCAGGAAGTCATAGCGTTTTTGCAGGTCTGCGGCGGCATCTTTCCATAATTGTTCCGCCACTTCCGGCTGCTGGGCATTGAGACGACGGAAACGCTGCTCATTAAGCAGGGTCTCCGCCAGCGCATCGGACGGCGGCCGCGAGTCCAGCGCCAGCGGAACTTTCCCTTCTTCCTCACGGCGCGGATCGTAGCGGTACAGCGGCCAGAAGCCGGTCGCGGTGAGCTGGCGCATCTGATCGTGGCTCAGCGCCAAATCATAGCCGTGCTCTTCACAGGGGCTGTAAGCGATAATCAGCGACGGGCCGGGGTAGGCTTCTGCTTCCTGAATGGCTTTCACCGTCTGGTTGAGCTGCGCGCCGAGCGAAATCTGCGCGACGTAAACGTGGCCGTACATCATCATGCTGACGCCCAAATCTTTGCGCGCCTTGCGTTTGCCATGCTCGCCAAATTTGGTCACCGCACCGAGCGGGGTGGCTTTTGAGGCCTGGCCGCCGGTGTTGGAGTAACACTGGGTATCCAGCACCAGAATATTGACGTTCTCGGTCAGGCTCAGTACATGATCGAGGCCGCCGAAGCCGATATCGTACGCCCAGCCGTCGCCGCCAATCAGCCAAATCGATTTTTCGACCAGCGCATCGGCATCGGTCAACAGCTGTTGCGCACCTTCCACAGACGCCAGCGCGGTGCGCAGCTCTGCCACCTGTGCGCGGCGCGCTTCCGGGGTCGCTTCCGCGTGCAATGCCGCGTTCAGTTCCGCCGGAATATGTTCAGCGAATTGATCAACTAATCGCATAACACGCTGGCGGTGCTGATCCACACTTAAGCGGAACCCAAGGCCGAACTCGGCGTTATCTTCAAACAGCGAGTTCGCCCACGCCGGCCCGCGCCCGTTTTCATCGGTGGTGTAGGGCGTCGAGGGCAGGTTACCGCCATAAATCGATGAACAACCGGTGGCATTGGCGATCATCATCCGGTCACCATACAGTTGCGTCAGCAGTTTGATATACGGCGTTTCGCCACAGCCTGAGCACGCCCCGGAATACTCAAACAGCGGGGTAATCAACTGCGAGGTGCGAATGTCGATGCGCTCCAGTTTGCTGCGGTCGATCTCCGGCAGGTCGAGGAAGAAGTCGTAATTCACTTTCTCTTCTTCAACGTGTTCAAGGCGCGACATCATGTTGATGGCTTTGATGTCCGGGTTCTGGCGATCTTTTGCCGGGCAAACTTCCACACACAGATTACAGCCGGTGCAATCTTCCGGCGCGACTTGCAGCACATATTTCTGCCCGCGCATATCGCGGGATTTCACATCCAGTGAATGCAGGCTCGACGGGGCGTTTTCCATCGCCTGCGGCGAGACCACTTTGGCGCGGATCGCCGAGTGCGGGCAGGCGGCAACACAGTGGTTACACTGGGTGCAAAGCTCCTCTTTCCAGACTGGGATCTCTTCGGCGATATTACGTTTCTCCCAGCGCGTGGTGCCCACCGGCCAGGTGCCGTCCGGCGGCAGCGCGGAGACCGGCAATGCATCGCCAAGACCGGCCAGCATGGCCGCCGTCACGGTTTTGACAAAATCGGGTGCCGAATCAGAGACCACCGGCGGGCGATGGGCACTTTGCGGATTAACCGCTTCCAGCGGCACTTCGAACAGCGATTCGCGGGCCATCGCCAGCGCCTGCCAGTTTCGCTCCACCAGCTCCTGACCTTTACTGCTGTAGCTTTTGGCAATCGCACCCTGCAATTCAGCCAGCGCGCTGTCGCCCGGCAGAATATTTGTGAGATGGAAGAACGCCATTTGCATGACGGTGTTAATGCGGGCGGCAAGTCCACATTCACGGGCGATTTTCGCGGCGTTAATCACATAGAGACGCGCTTTTTTCTGGTTGAGCACCGCCTGCACTTCCTGCGGCAAACGTGACCAGACTTCATCGGCGCTGTAAGGCGTGTTGAGCAGGAAAATACCGCCCGGTTTCAGGCGCTCGGCCATCGGGTACTTATCGATAAACTGCAACTGGTGGCAACCGACAAAATCCGCCTGCGACACCAGATAAGCCGAGTTGATCGGTTTTTCACTGACGCGCAGGTGCGAAACCGTCAGGCCGCCAGCCTTTTTCGAGTCATAGACAAAATAACCCTGCGCATACCACGGCGTAGAGTTACCGATAATCTTGATATTGTTCTTGGTCGCCGACACGCTACCGTCACTGCCGAGCCCATAGAACAGCGCTTCTAATTTCGCATGCGACGGCAGGGTGTTTTCCGGTAGCGGCAGAGAAAGGTTGGTCACATCGTCGTAAATACCGACGGTAAAACGCGGTTTGGGCTTCGCCGCGCGCAGCTCGTTAAAAATGGCCAGCACGCATTCGGGGCCAAACTCTTTTGACGACAGACCGTAACGCCCGCCAATCACCCGCGGCAGGGTTTCCCGCTCGCCGTTATTAAACGCCTCTGCCAGCGCGGTCATCACATCCAGATACAGCGGTTCGGCCAGGGCGCCCGGCTCTTTGGTGCGATCCAGCACGGCAACGGTTTTCGCGCTTTCCGGCAACACGGACAACAGATGCGCGGCGCTGAACGGGCGATAGAGGCGTACTTTCAACACGCCGACTTTTTCCCCGCGTGTCAGCAGCTCATCGACCACCTCTTCGCAGGTACCGATCGCCGAGCCCATCAGCACGATCACGCGATCGGCTTGCGGGTGACCATAATATTCAAAAGGTTTGTACTGCCGCCCGGTGGCGGTAGCGAAATCGTCCATCGCCTGCGCAACGTGCTCGTACACCGCGTTGTACCACGGGTTGGTCGCTTCGCGAGACTGGAAATAGGTGTCCGGGTTGGCAGAAGTACCACGGATCACCGGATGTTCCGGGTTGAGCGCGCGGGCACGATGCGCATCAATTTCCGCCTGAGGAAGCAGGTTGCGAATGGTGTCATCCGCCAGCGGCACGATTTTGTTAATTTCGTGCGAGGTGCGAAAACCATCAAAGAAATGAATGAATGGCACCCGGCTTTTCAGGGTTGCCATGTGCGAAATGAGCGCGAAATCTTGTGCTTCCTGCACGCTACCGGCAGCGAGCATTGCACAACCGGTCTGGCGAACCGCCATCACGTCGGAATGATCGCCAAAAATAGAGAGCGCGTGGGTGGCAACGGTGCGCGCGGCGACGTGCAGAACAAATGGCATTAACTGGCCCGCCAGCTTGTAAAGCGTGGGGATCATCAGCAGCAAACCCTGCGATGAGGTAAACGAGGTGGAGAGCGCACCGGTCTGCAAAGCTCCGTGTACGGCGGCAATCGCCCCCGCTTCCGACTGCATTTCCACGACGCGCGGCGTGTCGCCCCAGATATTTTTCAGGCCGTTTCCGGCCCAGGCATCGGCCTGTTCAGCCATCGTCGAGCTGGGAGTAATGGGGTATATGGCGATAACTTCACTGGTGCGGAAAGCGACTGACGCGACCGCGCCATTACCGTCAATAGTAATCATATGGCACCCTTGCATTGCTCAATAGGAAGGGGCTTGTGAAACGGCGGCAAGCCCTGTAGTTATCCTGTTATTTTAGCAAACCACTGCGCGCGCAATTTTCGCTTTTGTGTCCTGAGGTATAACGGGAATCAATGAATTGCGATTTAATGGCAGGTGATGGCGAGACCTGGTGACACGTGTGCGGGCGTTGCCTGTTACTCTCGCGCCGGAATGCATTTAATGAGGGAGAAAATCAATGACAAGACAGCTTTTGCGCTGCCCTTGCTGCGGTGGCGAAACGCTTACAGAAAGCGGTGCGTGGGAAATCTGTCCTGTTTGCCACTGGGAAGATGATCCGCTGCAGGCAGACAACCCCGATTTGGCCGGTGGGGCTAATGCGCAGAGTCTTAATGACGCTAAAAAAGCGTATCGTCGGCAATTTCCCGCATAAATTGGCCGTGTAAAGCAGCAACGATCGTCGCGCTGCACGATAATAGAACGTGGAATCATCGCAATGACCATGTACGGTAAATGATGGCGGTGGGTAATCGCGCCTTGTTTAAAAAGAGGATGGTCATCTGTTCTTAACAAACAAGGATTTGCAATCCTGCTATTATCGGCCGTTGCGTTTGAGTACAGTAAATAACTTAATGAATTAAATGCTCTCAAACCTTTAGATGTGTGTTTTTGATACTTAAGATTTACAGTTACAGTCGTGCTTGTGAAGGAGTCGTAGCGGGTAAAAATAAGATGAAAAAAAGAGATCTTTTTTGCGGCAAGTTTCATTACTGTTGTCTTTTTCGCGATATCCATCACGCTGATTGTTCAAATCCTGAGTACCAAAAACCATACGCGGAATGAACTTAATACGAATATATCCAACCTGAGCCATACCCTCGATACCTATTCAGAGGGAATTATCCGGCAAAGCGAGATGTTGATAAAAAACATTTCTGACATAACGGAAATATATGGCATGGATCCCGCTCAGTTAGTGAATATTAAGAAAATACTCGCCGACCAGAACCTGCTTCTCACCCAGCTGAATAACATTATTATTTATGATGATAAAGGAAATAAAGTTATCGCTTTGCAGGAGAATTTTTTGGGCAGGAGTAATAGCGCTGACCGCTTTTTCTTCATCCACCACCGGGATAATAATTCAAAGGACATCTTTATCGGCCCGCCTGTGGTGAGCAGAACAAATGGCCAGTGGGTGATCACCGTGAGTCGACGGCTGGAGGATAACGAAGGGAATTTTAAAGGGGTTGCTGTATTGACGCTGAACATCGCCAATTTTTTGCAAACCTATGGAAAGCTGGACATTGGAAAGCAGGGCGCGATTGCGCTAACCAGCGACGCGGGGATCGTGCTTTTACGTTATCCTTTTGATGATAAATATATGGGTAAGGAAATTTCGGACTCGCCATTATTTACGGATTATTTAAAAAGAGGGAATTCCGGGATCGCAACGTCAGTGTCGCGTTTCGATAAAATAGAGCGCATTTATTCATTTCAAAAAAATAAACGCTATGGTTTGGTGACAACCGTTGCCGTTAGCATCGATGAAGCCATGGCTTCGTGGCGTCGTCAGTCTGAAATTCTTGCTGCTATCATCCTGTTTCTTATCGGCTGCGTCAGTTTCTCCAGCTATTACCTTATTCAGGATGTTCGCAACCGTATCCGCATCGGCAAAGAGCTGTCGGCAGCAAAAGAGTCGCTGGCGTCTGAGAATGCCGAATTGCAAGTGATGGCCACGGAAGATGGCTTAACCGGGCTGGCGAATCGGCGCAAATTCGATGAGGCTTTAGTGAACGAAGTGGCAAAATGTGCCAGCAACAAACAGCAGATTGCACTGCTATTAATTGATGTCGATTACTTTAAAAAATATAACGACAATTACGGGCATATTGCCGGTGACGGCTGTTTACAGGCAGTCGCCGAAAATTTGAAAAAGACCATTAGCGAAACTTCTTTTCTGGCCGCCCGATATGGCGGAGAAGAGTTTGTGGTCATTCTGCCTGAAACGGATGCGAATTCCGCCGGAAATATTGCCAGAAAGATAGGCCATAATATTAAGCTTGCGAATATTCCCCACCAGCAAAGCCCGCTTGGCGTCGTGAGTGTGAGCATTGGTGTTGCCGCTGGATCTGCCGCCGCATTGAAGGGGCGCGAGGCGATGCTCATTGAATTCGCCGATGAGGCGCTTTACGCAGCGAAATCTTCAGGACGCGACCGTGTTGTTACCTCAAACCGCCAAGTTGCGTGATGTGCCCAAAGCGTGCCATTCGTGGCGATGTAGCCTGCGGAACGCCTGCCACTGAACCTGAGTTGACGAACCCGCTGAATCGCGGTTTGCGACGAATTGTGTTCACCCGCCCAAAAAAACGCAAAAAAATGTTTCCAGGTCGCATAAAGATGCTTTTCAGCTCTCGACGTATTGCGTCTTGCTGCCTATGATGCTTGGGTTTCGCTTTTTTTAATTATCCTGAGGATACAGGGGCAGGGGGAGAGAAATGCGCGCAGCGTTTTTAGTAGGATGTGCCGCTTTATTATTATCGGCATGCAGCAGTGAACCCGTTCAGCAAGCGACCGCAGCACACGTAGCGCCGGGGCTTAAAGCCGCAATGTCAAATGGTGGTCAGGCAAATTGCGCTATGATTGGTGGTTCGTTGTCTGTTGCCCGGCAACTCGATGGTTCAATGGTGGGAATGTGCGCCTTACCAAATGGCAAACGCTGCAGTGAACAGTCGCTTGCCACCGGAAGCTGCGGCAGTTACTGAGCCTTCGCCGCGCGCGTGTAAATCAGGGTTTGCGTCGCCGTCGCCAGCGTCAGCTGGTTGTCAGTAAGATCAACCTGCGCACCTTCGCTGAGCATCGCATTAATGGTGTGGTCCAGTTCATTACGCTGCTGGTCAGGGCAGAGCATCATGGTCATGCCCATCTGTTTGACGGTCAATTTGCCTTCAGAGAGTTTTCCCTGGCCCATAAAGCCGTTGCACATTTTGCCGGACACGCGCAGGTCTTTATCAAAACGGATTTCCGGGGCCGGGCCATTACCCTGCACGGCCTGGCCGTTCACGGTGGTCAGCACAAAACGCTGATCTGCCAGTTGCTGTGGCTTCAATGTGTCGGTGCGGGAACTCACGCAGCCAGAAAGCACTACGCTCAACGCAACCAAAGTCATAATTTTCTTCATCTCGTCCTCTAAGGGGTTATCCATCACGTGGGGGATTCTAACAGGCTTAGCCTGGGCGTCATCGGGGTTTGTCCGAAAGGGTTCCCGTGCAGGCAGGGGAACCCCGGACAATCAGGCCAGCACGTTCGGGCAGGCTTCGCCGTCGCGTAACTGGCGCAGGTTTTCCAGCGTTGTTTCGGAAATGCTAATCAACGCCTCGGCCGTCAGGAATGCCTGGTGACCGGTAAACAGCACGTTGTGACAAGCTGATAAGCGACGGAACACGTCGTCCTGAATAACATCGTTGGATTTATCTTCAAAGAACAGATCGCGTTCGTTTTCATACACATCCATTCCCAGCGCGCCGATTTTTTGCGTTTTCAGCGCTTCTATCGCCGCTTGCGAATCCACTAATCCACCGCGGCTGGTATTGATGATCATTACGCCATCTTTCATCTGAGCAAAGGCGTCGCGGTTAAGCAGGTGGAAGTTTTCTGGGGTGAGCGGGCAGTGCAGGGAGATAACATCCGCCTGCGAAAACAGCGTCGGCAGATCAACATACTCCACGCCAAGCTCCAGCGCCGCTGCGCTCGGGTACGGGTCGAACGCCAGCAGGCGCATGCCAAACCCTTTCAGAATGCGCAGGGCGGCAACGCCAATTTTACCGGTGCCGATAACGCCCGCCGTTTTACCGTACATGGTGAAACCGGTCAGCCCTTCCAGGGAGAAGTTAGCATCGCGGGTACGCTGATACGCGCGGTGAATGCGACGGTTCAGGGTCATCATCATGCCAATGGCATGCTCTGCCACCGCTTCCGGTGAGTAGGCCGGAACACGCACGACCTGCAACCCCAGCTCTTTTGCCGCGTCAAGATCAACGTTGTTGAACCCGGCACAGCGCAGGGCGATAAACTTCACACCGAGCTTTTTCAGCTCTTCCAGCACCGGGCGGCTGCCATCGTCGTTAACAAAAATACAGACCCCATCACAGCCGTTCGCGGTTTTGGCAGTCTTTTCGGTTAACAGAAAGTCGAAAAATTCAAGATCGTAGCCATATTTCTCGTTTACCTGCTGCAAATACTTTTTATCGTATTGCTTTGTGCTGTATATCGCGAGTTTCATAAGACTTTCTCCAATGGTTTTCTACCCACATTATCACGTTTTAAAATTATTATGTAAACGTTCAAATTTTATTGACAACCATGGGTGCGGTGAATGTGTCCAGTTTCAGTATATCCGCTGCTAGCGCAATTGTTTCAACGAGCCAATGGCGCTCCAGTTGATCGCCAGAGCGGTGAATACGCCGATAAGCCATGGAATTTTGGAGTCGTGAAAGTAGTTAGCACTGAGATAATCGCTGAAGGTAAAGCAGGTGAAAACGGTGGTACCGATAAACCAGCCGCGAATTAAAGAGCCTTTCGTGAACATACGCTGAATCCATAAGTTAATGATATTAAAACACTATTTTCTGTAACTACTGAAAATGCACTCGCCAGACTATGATTAAAACGACTCGCGCCTTCAAAGGGGCGGTCAAACATGCCACAATAACCGCCAGAATCGGCTTAATCATATGCAAAATCAGGATATTAGCTACCCATGAAGGGTAAATACAAAGCCGCCATCGCACTGGTGTTACTGTTCCTTCTGTTGCCGCTTACGCTGCTGCTGACGCTTGCGCAATGGGTGCCGACGCTGGTCGGGATCTGGCTGCCGGCGGGCACGCGTATCGCGATGGAGGAGAGCCCGCGATTCACCCGACATGCGTTAAACATCCCCGATCTGCGCTATCTGGTCGGTGATTGTCAACTGGCGTCATTACAGAACGCCGAACTCACACACCCCAGCCGCTGGCAGCTTCATATTGGCGCGCTGGATATTAACACCGCCTGCCTGAATAAACTGCCACAAAGTGAAACTGTTTCTGCCGCGCCGCGTACGCTGGCCGAATGGCAAGCCATGCTGCCTTATAGCTGGCTGACGGTGGAGCGTTTTACCGTTTCGCCATGGAAAACGTGGGCAGGTAAATTATCCGCGTCGTTGACACCGGATGTGCAGCAACTCACATACTCCGGCGAGCGCGTTGATCTCCATGCCCGTTTGCGCGGGCAGACGCTGACGGTTAGCCGCATGGCGCTGCGTCTTGTCGATGATCAGCCGCCGTTTACACTCGGTGGCGAATTTACCCTGCCGGATGTTCCAGACAGCGTACCCGTTAACGGACATATGGAAAGCACCTTAACCCTGTCGCAGCAGCCGGGCGTGGTGGATGTCGATCTCGACTGGCGCGATAACGAAGGGCAACTGGTGGTTATGGCGCGCGATCAGGGCGATCCGCTACTCGATCTGCCGTGGCAGCTTACGCCCGACCAATTGACCATCAGCGATGGACGCTGGAGCTGGCCCTATCAGGGTTTTCCGCTGAGCGGTCGGGTCGGTTTAAAAGTGGATAACTGGCAACAGGGGCTGGAAAAGGCGCAGTTCAGTGGCCGGTTAAACGTCCTGACGCAGGGTGATGCCGGGAAAGGTAACGCGGTACTGACAATTGGCCCTGGCCGTCTTGGTAGTGACAAGAACGATATGCCGCTGCAACTGACCGGAGAAGCAAAGCAGGGCGATCTGGTGTTTTATGCGGTGCTTCCCGCCCATCTGAGCGGCAGTATTGACGATCCGCAACTGGCTTTTACGCCTGGCGCGCTGCTGCGCTCGCGCGGACGGGTGATTGATTCGTTAAATATAGATGAAGTGCGCTGGCCGCTGGCGGGCGTCAAACTCACTCAGCATGGTATTGACGGGCGTTTGCAGGCCATCCTTCGCGCGCATGAAAATGCGATGGGGGATTTCCGTCTGCATCTTGATGGTCAGGCGCAGGATTTTCTGCCGGACAACGGCCTGTGGCGCTGGCGCTACTGGGGCGACGGCAATTTCACGCCGATGAACGCACGCTGGGATGTCGCCGGTCGCGGCGAATGGAATAACAACACGATCACACTTAACGATCTCTCGACCGGCTTTGACCAGTTGCAATATGGCGCGATGCACATGGCTGCGCCCCGGTTAGTGCTGGATGCACCAGTAAAGTGGGTGCGTGACGCGGCAAATCCGCAGTTCACCGGCGCACTGACGCTGGATGCCGGGCAAACCAGCTTCAGCGCGGGAAGTGTCTTACCGCCTTCGACCTTGACATTCAGCGTCGAAGGCAACGATCCAACCATGTTCCAGTTTAAGGGGGCGTTGCAGGCCGACACGATTGGCCCGGTGCAGGTTAATGGCCGCTGGGACGGTGAGCGTTTACGCGGGCAGGCATGGTGGCCGCGCCAGGCGCTCTCGGTATTCCAGCCGCTTATTCCCCCGGACTGGAAAATGAAGCTGCTCAATGGCGCACTGTATGCGCAGGTCGCCTTTTCCGCCGCAGCGGACCAGGGTTTTGAAGCGGGCGGTCACGGCGTGCTAAAAAGCGGCAGTGTCTGGACGCCGGACAACCAAATCAGCGGCGTCGATTTTGTGCTGCCATTCCGCTACCGCGAAGGGCGCTGGCAACTGGGAACCCGCAGACCGGTTTCATTGCGCATCGGTGAGATAACAAACCAGGTGACAGCGAAAAACATCACCGCTGATTTGCAGGGCGCGTGGCCGTGGAGCGAGGATAATCCGCTCGTTTTAAGTGATGTCAGCGTCGATGTACTGGGCGGAAAAGTGACCATGCAGCAGCTACGTATGCCGCAGCACGACCCGGCACTGCTGCGTCTGAAGCACATTTCCGCCAGTGAGTTGATAAGCGCAGTGAATCCGAAGCAGTTCGCGCTTTCCGGGCCGTTTGACGGCGCGCTGCCGCTGTGGCTGGATAACCCGCAATGGATCATTAAAGATGGCTGGCTGCATAACCCTGGCCCGATGACGCTGCGGATCGATAAAGATACCGCTGATGCGGTGGTGAAGGACAACATGGCTGCGGGCGCGGCGATTAACTGGCTGCGCTATATGGAAATTTCCCGCTCATGGACGAAGATCAATCTGGATAATTTGGGGCTGCTGACGCTGCAGGCCACCCTGCGCGGCACCAGTTTTGTCGATGGCAAAAGCAGTACCGTGAATTTGAACTATACCCATGAGGAGAATGTATTCACCTTATGGCGCAGTTTACGTTTTGGCGACAATTTGCAGTCATGGCTTGAGCAACACGCGGCGCTACCGCAAGCCCGCTGCGCGAAGGGCGAAGAGTGTGAGGATAAAAAATGAGAACCCTGAAAGCCGTGCCCGTATTGATGGCGACAATGCTGCTGGCTGCCTGCACGCCGCGTATTGAGGTGGCAGCGCCAAAGGAGCCGATCACCATCAATATGAACGTGAAGATCGAGCATGAAATTCACATCAAAGTGGATAAAGACGTCGAAACCCTGCTGAAAACCCGCAGCGACTTGTTCTGAGGCGATGATGAAAAAACGTGTCATAAGCGCGCTGCTGGCCGTTGGCCTTTTCAGCGCAACCGCTCAGGCGCTGACGCTTGATGAGGCCCGCACCCAGGGGCGCGTCGGTGAAACACTCAATGGATATGTCGCGCCGATAAGCCAGGATAAAGAGACGCTGGCGCTGGTGGAACGCATTAACAAAGCGCGCACTGAGAGCTACCAGCAACTGGCCGATCGCAACAACATCGCGGTGGATGACGTGGCCAGAATGGCCGGACAGAAACTGGTGGAACGTGCGAAGCCCGGCGACTACGTGCAGGGCATTAACGGTAAATGGATGAAGAAACCGTAAGCGGCGCGTTACCTTCCTGAGCAAGGTGCTGGGGCAACCTGCCAGCGCTTTCGCACTCCGGTGAATCAGCCACCGCGTCATGGGTTTGATAAAAAAGCGGGATGTGTCGTAACCACAGGCGGCGCGGGTAAGCATCCAGCCGATAATATTGCGGAAGGTGAATAGCCGGAAAAGCGGGGAAAAGCACCCTCCCACCAGGAGGTGAGAGGGGGAAATCTTAGGCAGCCACCAGGCTGTCGATTGCGGCTTTGGCGTCGGTCTGCGCTTTGGTCGCCACTTCCGGACCGTAAGCAATACCTTCTGCGAAGACAAAGTTCACATCGGTAATGCCGATAAAGCCGAGGAACAATTTCAGGTACGGCGCAACCAGATCGGACGGAGTGTCTTTATGGATACCGCCACGGCTGGAAACCACGATGACGCGTTTACCTTTCACCAGCCCTTCCGGACCTGCTTCGGTATAACGGAACGTTACGCCAGCACGTGCCACCAGGTCGAAGTAGTTTTTCAGCTGCGTCGGGATGTTGAAGTTGTACATCGGGGCGTTAATGACAATCACGTCATGCGCTTGCAACTCAGCAATCAGCTCGTCGGAGAGCGCCAGTGCTTCCTGCTGACGCGGTGTCAGCGGGGCATCGCTCGGGCGCAGCGCGCCAACCAGTTCGCCATCCAGCACCGGGATCGGATTAGCGGCCAGGTCACGCACGGTAATGTGATCCGCCGCGTGTTTTTCACGCCACTGTTCAACGAAATAATCGGCTAACTGACCAGACTGTGAGTACCCTGCCAGAATACTGGATTTAAGAACTAAAACTTTGCTCATTGGGTGTTTCCTTTATTGTATTTGCAATGGGTTGCCCCGTGACGTCATGACACTCTATTCACAAAATCTCTACATGAATAGCGCAATATATCGAATCCTATGTTCGAATTTCTTGAACAAGAAAAGGATTGCGGCGATGTGCTATCCTACTGCGATTGCGAACTTAAGATGTTTCCCGGCAGTGCTCTGCCCAATAACGCTATGACAGAACAACAGAAATTGACGATTACCGATCTCAGCGCGCAGCTCAGCACCCTGATGCTACGCGACCAGCAGCGCTTCGCCCGCCGCCTGCATGGCAGCAAGAAAGTTAAAAATCCTGAATCTCAGCAAGCACTGCTGCAGACGCTGGCGCAAGAGATAAGCGAAGCCGCCGGAAAAGTGGCGCAGCGCGAAGCCGCGCGCCCGACCATTGATTACCCGGACAACCTGCCGGTCAGCCAGAAAAAACAGGCGATCCTGGAAGCTATCCGCGATAACCAGGTGGTGATTGTGGCGGGCGAAACCGGCTCCGGTAAAACCACGCAGTTACCGAAAATTTGCATGGAGCTGGGGCGCGGCATTAAAGGGTTGATTGGTCATACCCAGCCGCGTCGTCTGGCGGCGCGCACCGTTGCCAACCGTATTGCCGAAGAGCTGAAAACTGAGCCGGGCGGTTGCATTGGCTACAAAGTACGTTTCAGCGATCACGTTAGCGACAACACCATGGTCAAGCTGATGACCGACGGTATTCTGCTGGCGGAAATCCAGCAGGATCGCTTGCTGATGCAGTACGACACCATCATTATCGATGAGGCGCACGAACGCAGCCTGAACATCGATTTTCTGCTGGGTTATCTGCGTGAATTACTGCCGCGCCGCCCGGATCTGAAAATTATCATCACCTCCGCCACCATCGATCCGCAACGTTTCTCGCGCCATTTCAATAACGCGCCGATTATCGAAGTGTCCGGGCGCACTTACCCGGTGGAAGTGCGCTATCGGCCGATTGTCGAAGAAGCGGACGACACGGAACGCGACCAGCTCCAGGCGATTTTTGATGCGGTGGATGAGCTTGGGCGCGAAAGTGCAGGCGATATTCTGATCTTTATGAGCGGCGAGCGGGAAATCCGCGATACCGCTGATGCCCTGAGCAAGCGCGATCTGCGCCACACGGAGATCCTGCCGCTGTATGCGCGTTTATCAAACAGTGAGCAGAACCGTGTATTCCAGCCGCACAGCGGGCGGCGCATCGTGCTGGCGACCAACGTGGCGGAAACGTCGCTGACCGTACCGGGCATCAAATATGTCATTGATCCGGGTACGGCGCGCATCAGCCGCTACAGCTATCGCACCAAAGTGCAGCGTTTGCCGATTGAGCCGATTTCACAGGCCTCTGCCAACCAGCGTAAAGGGCGCTGCGGCCGCGTGTCGGAAGGGATCTGTATTCGTCTCTATTCAGAAGATGATTTCCTGTCGCGCCCGGAATTTACCGATCCGGAAATTCTGCGCACCAACCTGGCGTCGGTCATTTTGCAAATGACGGCTTTAGGGCTCGGTGATATCGCCGCCTTCCCGTTTGTTGAAGCGCCGGATAAACGCAATATTCAGGACGGTGTTCGCCTGCTGGAAGAGTTGGGCGCGATCACCACCGACGAGCAGCAGACCGCCTACAAACTGACGCCGCTGGGCCGCCAGCTATCGCAACTGCCGGTCGATCCGCGCTTAGCGCGTATGGTACTGGAAGCGCAAAAACATGGCTGCGTGCGCGAAGCAATGATCATTACCTCGGCGCTGTCGATTCAGGATCCGCGCGAAAGACCGCTGGATAAAAAGCAGGCTTCAGACGAGAAGCACCAGCGCTTTCATGATAAAGAGTCTGACTTCCTCGCTTTTGTGAACCTGTGGAATTACCTGGGCGAGCAGCAAAAAGCGCTCTCGTCAAACCAGTTCCGTCGTCAGTGCCGGGTGGATTACCTGAACTATCTGCGCGTGCGCGAATGGCAGGATATCTACACCCAACTGCGCCAGGTGGTGAAAGAGTTAGGGATCCCGGTCAACAGCGAGCCTGCGGAATATCGCGAAATTCATATCGCGCTGTTAACCGGTTTGCTGTCGCACATTGGTATGAAAGATGCCGATAAACAGGAATTTACCGGCGCGCGGAATGCCCGTTTTTCCATCTTCCCCGGCTCGGGTTTATTCAAAAAACCGCCGAAGTGGACAATGGTTGCGGAACTGGTGGAAACCAGCCGTTTGTGGGGGCGCATCGCCGCGCGCATCGATCCGGAATGGGTTGAACCGGTAGCGCAGCACCTGATTAAACGTTCGTACAGTGAACCGCACTGGGAGCGGGCGCAGGGCGCGGTAATGGCAACGGAAAAAGTGACGGTTTATGGTCTGCCAATCGTTGCGGCGCGCAAAGTGAACTACAGCCAGATTGACCCGATGCTGTGTCGTGAGCTCTTTATTCGCCACGCGCTGGTCGAGGGTGACTGGCAAACCCGGCATGCTTTCTTTCGCGACAACCTGAAACTGCGCGCGGAAGTGGAAGAACTGGAGCACAAATCCCGCCGCCGCGACATTCTGGTGGACGACGAAACGCTGTTTGAGTTTTATGACCAGCGCATCAGCCACGAGGTGATTTCCGCCCGCCATTTCGACAACTGGTGGAAAAAGGCCAGCCGTGAAGCCCCCGATCTGCTCAACTTCGAAAAGAGCATGCTGATTAAAGAGGGCGCAGAGGGCGTCAGTAAGCTCGATTACCCCAACTTCTGGCATCAGGGCAACCTGAAGCTGCGTCTGAGTTATCAGTTTGAACCGGGCGCGGATGCCGACGGCGTCACGGTACATATCCCGCTGCCGTTATTAAACCAGGTCGAAGAGAGCGGGTTTGAGTGGCAAATTCCCGGCCTGCGCCGCGAACTGGTGATTGCGCTGATTAAATCACTGCCGAAACCGACGCGGCGCAACTTCGTTCCCGCGCCAAACTACGCCGAAGCGTTTCTGGGGCGCGTTACACCGCTGGAACTGCCATTGCTGGATGCGCTGGAGCGCGAACTGCGCAGGATGACGGGGGTTACCGTCGATCGCGACGACTGGCACTGGGATCAGGTGCCCGATCACCTGAAAATCAGCTTCCGCGTAGTGGATGACAAGAACAAGAAGCTGCTGGAAGGGCGCTCGCTGACCGAACTGAAAGAGCGCCTGAAAGGCAAAGTGCAGGAAACTCTTTCTGCGGTGGCCGATGACGGCATCGAGCAGAGCGGTTTGCATATCTGGAGTTTTGGCCAGTTGCCGGAAAGCTACGAGCAAAAACGCGGTAACTACAAGGTAAAAGCCTGGCCTGCGCTGGTCGATGAACGTGACAGTGTCGCGATCAAGCTGTTTGATAACCCGCAGGAGCAGCAACAGGCGATGTGGCGCGGTATCCGCCGCCTGCTGCTGCTAAATATTCCGTCGCCGATTAAATACCTGCACGAGAAATTGCCCAACAAAGCCAAGCTGGGGCTCTATTTCAACCCGTACGGCAAAGTGCTGGATTTGATTGATGACTGCATTTCCTGTGGCGTGGACAAACTGATTGATGACGCGGGCGGCCCGGTGTGGACGGAAGAGAGCTTCGCTGCGCTGCATGAAAAAGTGCGCGCCGAACTGAACGAAACGGTGGTGGAGATCGCCAAACAGGTCGAACAGATCCTGACGGCGGTGTTCAATATCAACAAGCGGCTGAAAGGGCGCGTGGATATGACCATGGCGCTCGGGCTGTCGGATATCAAAACGCAAATGAGCGGGCTGGTGTATCGCGGGTTTGTTACCGGCAACGGTTTCCGCCGTCTGGGCGACACGTTGCGTTACCTGCAAGCCATCGAGAAGCGGCTGGAAAAACTGGCCGTCGATCCGCACCGCGACCGCGCACAGATGCTGAAAGTGGAGCAGACACAGCAAGCCTGGCAGCAGTGGCTGAATAAACTGCCGCCGGCACGCCGGGAAGATGAGGATGTCAAAGCGATCCGCTGGATGATCGAAGAGCTGCGCGTCAGCTACTTTGCGCAGCAACTGGGGACACCGTATCCCATCTCCGATAAGCGTATCCTGCAGGCAATGGAGCAGATTAGCGCCTGATGACAGATAGTCGCCCGGTTGCGATGCCTACCGGGCGACTATCATCGCTTTCGCGTGTTGCCAGCTAAGCGAGTTTCCCATCCGCAATGATTTGCACCGGTAACCTTACGCATTCACCCAGGCAAGCGTAAAGCCGTCCCATCCCTTGACGCCGACCGTTTGCATGGCAGTGGCCGTCAGGCGCGGGTCGGCGCCAATCATCTCGATGAATTTACGCACGCCCTGCACACTGGCATCGGTGGTCGTCGGGTTAGTCACTGCGCCGTCGCGCACCACATTATCGCCAATAATCAGCGTACCCGGACGGGCATAGTGCATCGCCCATTTCAGGTAGTTCGGGTTATTGGGTTTGTCGGCATCGATAAAAATCAGATCGAACGGCGGGCGTTCGCCGAGGTTTTCCAGCGTCTGCAGCGCCGGGCCTTCGGCAACGGTGACCTGATGCGCCACCCCGGCAAGCTGCAGGTTTTCACGCGCTATCGCCGCGTGTAGCGGATCGGCTTCCAGCGTCAGCAGTTCGCCGCCGGTTGGCAGCTCGCGCGCCATCCACACCGTGCTGTAACCGCCGAGCGTACCGATTTCAAGAATGCGCTTCGCCCGCACCATGCGCACAAACAGCGCCAGTAATTGCCCCTGAGCGGGCGAAACATCAATGGCCGGAAGCCCTGCGCGCTGGTTATTTGCCAGCACCTGCGTCAGGATTTCATCTTCCGGAATCAGCTGTTTTACTAAGTATTCGTCAACCGCGGACCACTTCTGCTGCATAGCATTACTCCTGGTTTATTAGAAACTTAATTCAGCCCGGACCAGCCACCTCCCAGTGCACGATAGAGATCCACCTGCGCCAGTAACAGATTGTTTTTAACCTGCACCGCGCTCAGTTGAGCGGAAAACAACGTGCGCTGGGCGTCCAGCACGTCCAGATAAGAGGAATAACCGTTGTGATAACGGTTTTGCGCAATGCGTAACGTCTCCTGCGCGACATCGACCTGCCCGGCAAGCTCGGTGAGTTGCTCGCCCAGACGGGTGATGGCATCAAGGCTATCGTTCACCTCTTTGAACGCGTTGCGCACGGTTTTTTCATAGGTGTAAAGCGCCTGATTACGCTGCGACATCGAGACATCGACCTGCGCATTCAGCGCCTGGCGGTTAAACAACGGGGCAAGAATGCTGCCGCCAATGCTCCACAGCCGCAGCGGATTATCCAGCAAACCGGGCAGCGTATCGTCCTGCATACTGCCGGTTGCCGTCAGGTTAATCGACGGCAGTAATTTCGCCTGCGACGCGGCGAGTGTCGCATCGGCGGCAACCAACTGGCGCTGTGCCTGCACAATATCCGGCCGCCGGTTGAGCAAACTTGACGGTAATTGCGAGGGCAATGTCAGCGGTGTTAACGCCGCAAATTCGCCACGATTCACCGCACCCGGATTATTACCCAGCAGCACACTCAACGCATTTTCCTGCTGGCTTATCTGATGTTGCAGCACCGGGATCTGCGCGCGCGTGCTGCGCAACTCGGAATCCGCTTGCATCAGCTCCAGCCGGGAAGTATAGCCGGTCTCATACTGTCGCCGGGCAAGTTTGAGCGCATCTTCCCGCGCTGCCAGCGTGGATTGCGTGACCTGTAATTGCGCATCCAGCGACAGCAGCGTGAGATAACCGGAAGCGACATTGGTTGCCACCGTCAAATCGGCCGCCGCTGCTGCTGCTTTCTGGGCTTCCAGCGAGGCGTCTGCCGCGCGAGACGCGCTGCGGCTGGCTCCCCAGATATCGACGTTGTAACTGGCCGTCAGATTGCCTTTGTACAAGGTGCTGTAAACGGGTAAACCCGTGGCGGCAGATTGCGCCCGGGCGCGGGTGCCGGAAATTCCGGCGTCCAGTTCGGGGAACAGGGCGCTGTCGGCGGCGTAAACCCGCGCCTGATATTCATTGACCCGCTCGCGGGCGATCAGCACGTCGCTGTTGTGGCGTAGTGCCTGGTCGACATAGCGGTTTAGCTGGCTGTCGTGAAAGTTACGCCACCAGACGCTATCCGTTTTGCTGACCGGACCCGCCTCGCTGCGCCAGGCCGCCGGGATCTGCAGCGACGGTTGGGCTTGCTGAACATCGGCAGACTGGCAAGCGGCAAGGGTGAGACTCAGCGCGACAACGGTGAGACGCCGCTTCATTGCTCTGCCTCCCGCGTATCAATATGTACCTGCACCGACATTCCAGGGCGCAGCCTTGCCAGTTCGTCGGGTTTCGCCTCCACCTGGATACGCACCGGAATGCGCTGGGCGATTTTGACAAAGTTACCGGTGGCGTTATCCGGGCTGATAGCGCTAAATTCCACGCCGGTGGCCGGTGAGATGCTCTCCACGCGCCCGTGGTAGCTGCGCCCGTCCAGCGCATCGACGGTAAAGCGCACTGGCTGCCCGACAACCACATTTGCCAGTTGCGTCTCCTTCAGGTTGGCGATCACCCAGCGTTGCGATGGCACCAGCGAGGTCAGGTGTGTTCCGGCGGTGACATACGCGCCAAGGCGCACGCTGATTTGCCCCAGTTGCCCATCGCGAGGGGCGACGATACGGGTGTTTTGCAGATCGATTTGTGCCAGTTCAAGCGCCGCTTTGGCGTTTTCCACATCTGCCTGTAGCGACCCGCGATTAACGATGGTGGTTTGCAGATCCTGGCGCGACATCTCAAGCGTCGCTTGTGCCTGGGCAATACTGGCGGTGTTCTGCGCGGCGGTGGCGAGGGCGGCGTCGCGTTCACGAATGGAGAGCGAGCCGTCTGCGGTCAGTGCTTTCACGCGTTTTAAATCTGCCTGGGATTTCAAATCCTGCGCTTTGGCGCTGGCAAGCGCGGCTTCGTTGCGGGCAATGACGGCCTGCGCGCTTTTTCGCTGCTGGAGGTTGTTATCCAGCGCAGCCAGCTTCATCGCCAGCGTGGCTTTCGCCTGATCGACGCGCTGGCGGTAGATTCGGTCATCGATCTGCATAATCAGATCGCCTTTTTTCACGACGGCGAAATCCTGTACCGGCACGTCGGTGATGTAGCCGTTCACCTGCGGGCTGATAAATGTTGTCTGGCCACGTACATAGGCGTTATCAGTAAACTGGGTATGGCGCGTAAACGGCGGCAACTGCCAGGCGTAAAGGATCACCAGTACGCCCACCAGGCCAATCGCGGCGGCGGAAAAAAGAGAAACCACACGTAAGTTGCTGCGGGTATTGGCCCGCTCTTTGGCGGCATCCTGCTGGCTCATAGACACTCCAGTAACATTATTATTTGCTCCCAGTGGCCCGCTTCAACACAAGTCGGGCAGTAATACGCAGGCGCAACAAGCGCCATAAAATCCAAATCAGCGTGGCGGCAGCAATGCTGGCCGTCAGCAGATAAGTATCGTTGTAAGCCAGAATATTCGCTTCCAGCGTCGACACCGTTTGCAGCTGCGTTACCGCCTGCGCGCTAAGCAATGTGCTGTCGCCAAGCTGGCTTTGAAACATCTGGCTGTAATATTGCAAACGCTCATTGACCAGTGGGTTTAAGGTAGTGAGCTGGTCCGCTAACAGGCTGGAGTGATACTTTTCCCGCCATGTCTGAAACGTGCCGAGGATCGCCGAACCCAGCAGCCCGCCAATATTCTGGCTCATGCCAAACAGCACCGAGAAACTGACCAGGTTGCGCGGCTCCGCCACCACGCCGCCAATCCCTGCCAGCATCGCTGGTGCGATAAAAAACGCACTGGCAAAACCGAGTAAAAACTGGCTTACCATCAACTGATTGGGGCGCGTCAAACTGGTGGACTGGCTATCAAGCAGCGAGGCGATAATCATCAATGCCAGCGAGGTGACAATCGGCCATGCCAGTCGCTGGGGTTTAATCGTCAGGCAACTGGCGGTAATACCGCAGATGATCCCCGCCAGGATCGACCACGCCAGGCTGGTCATTTGCTCGTTTTGCAGGCCAACATATTGCAGCCAGCCAAACACGCCGGTGTTCTGCTCGGCGAGCACGATGCGGATCAGCAGCATAATCAGCCCAAGACGCACAATGCTGCCGCTGGAGAGCCAGCGGGTGTTGAGCAGCGGGTTACTGCGGTTGTGTTCAAAGGCTATCGCCGAGACGATCAGCACCACGGCGCCTGCCAGCGCCCAGCCGATCCAGGGCGCTTCAAACCACCAGTCCAGCCGACCCAGCGACAGCACCGCGCACAGCAGCGCCATGCCTGGTGCGAGCAGAAAGAAAGTGATGAAATCTTTCTTTTCAAACACTTTTTTACGATCGCCCGGCGGCAATTTTAAGGCGATCACGCAGCCAAGCGAGAGCAGCGCCAGCCCAAGTTCGAACAGGTACAGCCCGCGCCATTCATCCAGTTGCAGCAGCTCGGTAGAAAAAAGGCGGGCAATCGGAATCGCCAGCGTCGAACCGGTAATACCAATGGTCAGCGCTTTTAAGCGATGTTTCGCCGGCCAGGCCTGAATCTGATAGTAAATGCCGAGCGAACTGAGTGCCGCCGCCACCATGCCGTGCGCGGCGCGGACAAACAGGGCAGAACTGAGATCGTTGATAAACAGGTGGAAGAAGGTCACCAGTACATACAGCACCAGAAACCCCTCGGTAAATGCGCGCAGACCGTATTGCTGGCGAAACTTTACCAGCAGCAGGTTAATTGACACATTGGTCATCACATACACGGCGGGCAGCCAGGCGATCTCCGTCGACCAGGCGGCAAACGTGCCTTGCAGGTTTTGCAAATTAGCTGTCACCATCGCGTTGCCGAGCGCGCCGGTCATGCAAACCAGCAGGCCAACGACACCATAGGCGATACGGCGCGGAGTGCTGTGATAAGGGGTGGAAGGCGAACCCAGCAGCATCGGTTTTTCATGCGGCTGCCATTCGCGTGGGCTATACGGGTCGCTTTTCGGCAAACGCATTACATTTTCCTGACCGGGCTAAGGGTGATCGTTCGCGACGGTAAGTTGTGCGCGCATGAAGATGTCGGGGGACAGCTGTAATCCATATAGAAACAAAGGTTGTTAACGTGAATGGTTAGCGGGCTAATGATTCTACTTGTGCCGTCAAAGGCAATGCAAGCGCATAAGAAAAATATAGGTTACTGACGTTAAGTGATCTGCTTTATTGATAAAAATAAACAATTATAGGTGACAACGTCACAATGAGTGCACTAACCATTACGCTTACCGGGGCAAGCGATCCTGCATGCCTGCAACTTCAGGACGCGCTTTCTGATTACCTGCAACACCTCACAGGCAGCAGCGGCAGAGCCTCGTTTGACGCCGCTGCCTTAGGTGAGCGGGGCTTCTTTTTGCTGGCACAAGAAAACGCGGTGGCGGTGGGCTGCGTTGCGGTTCGTGAATTGTCCGCCGGGATCGGTGAAATCAAGCGCATGTATGCGCGCCCCGGCACGCGCGGCGTAGGCGCTCGGTTGCTCCGCACGCTTGAGCAGCATGCGCGGGAGCGCGGTTTTCATGCGCTGTGGCTGGAGACGCGCAAAATCAACCAGCGTGCCGTTGATTTCTATCAGCGCAACGGCTTTCGGATCCGTGAAAACTACGGCACCTATATTGGCAGGCCGGAAGCGATATGTTTCGAAAAAGCGTTGTGACCGGTAGGTGCGGTTTCGTTAGTGCACGAATGCGTGCAGCATAAAAGTATGCCGTTTTGCCTGCTTAACGCCGGGTTACAGGCGCTGTCTTCAATGGGGCAGATAAAGCGGTAATCCCTGCATCGTGGGTTATTGCACATGTTTCAAAAAGGCTACAGAAACTTACCTGAACCGCTGCGAACAGGATTCGGAGTGATCCCCTGTACTGCGGGTGTTGACGCGGTAGGCTGTAAGTTAAAGCGAAGGAGGTTCTATGCTGATGACGACTTTTCCTGCCGTATCAGAGCGCACGCTGGCGGCGGCAAATACGCTGGGTGCGTGGCTGGCGCAAAATGATTTTGTCGGTAAGCCCACGCCCGTGCGGGCTGATGTGGTGATCCTCGCGGGTAATGCTGTCATTCCTGCGATTGATGCCGCCTGCTCACTGGCGGCGGCGCAGCAAACGCCGCTTCTGATAAGCGGTGGCGTCGGGCACTCCACCACCTTTCTTTATTCGGCTGTCGCCCGGCATCCACGCTATAACGTCGTGCGTACCACCGGGCGCGGCGAAGCGGCAATTCTGGCCGATATCGCACGCCAGTTCTGGCAGATTGATGCGAAACAGATCCTGATTGAGGACAAATCCACCAACTGCGGCGAGAACGCCAGGTTCAGCATCGATATGCTGATGTCGCAGGGGGTAAAACCGAAAACCGTGATGGTGGTGCAGGATCCCACCATGCAGCGCCGCACAATGGCGACGTTTGCCCGCGTCAGCCAGCAGTGTCACGATGCGCCGCACTGGCTGAGCTGGCCCGGTTTTACTCCGCAGTTAACCAACACGGCCGAGGGGCTGGCATTCCAGCCGCAGCAGCGAGGTTTATGGTCGGTTGAGCGTTATTTGTCGTTGCTGCTGGGGGAAGTGCCGCGTCTGCGCGATGATGCCAGTGGCTACGGGCCAAACGGCCGTGATTTTATCGTTCATGTTGATTTCCCGGAGGAAGTCGACGCTGCGTGGCAGGTTTTAATGGCCGATACCACGCTTACTGCGGCGCTCGGTAGCCGCGCTTTGTAACCTCAATGCCCGTTTGCGCAGACGTTGCCGCAAACGGGCATTTCCTCCGTTGTACTTGTCACGGTTTTGTTGCTTTTTAGCGCCCCTTTTATGCGTTCTCTCACAAAAGTTGCCCCTGTCTGTAGGAAAAATGTCGTGCGCGGATAGATTTTTAACAACGAATTCACTTGTTAAAAACAATGTCATTACAGGAGCGAGGCATGACAGCACCGGTACAGCACCCTATGTTTATCGATGGTCAATTCGTGAGCTGGCAAGGCGATACGTGGTTGGATGTTATCAACCCGGCAACCGAAGCGATCCTGGCGCGTATTCCCGATGGCACCGCCGAAGACGCGCGCAAAGCCATTGACGCCGCCGAACGGGCGCAGCCAGGCTGGGAAGCGCTGCCCGCTATTGAGCGCGCGGGCTGGTTACGCAAAATCGCGGCGGGCATTCGTGAAAACGCGCGTGAGATTAGCGCGCTGATTGTCGCCGAAGGAGGAAAAATCCAGCAACTGGCGGAGGTGGAAGTCTCCTTTACCGCCGATTACATCGACTATATGGCCGAGTGGGCGCGGCGCTATGAAGGCGAAATTCTGCAAAGCGACCGTCCGGGCGAAAACATCTTCGTGTTTAAACGCCCGTTGGGTGTGACCACCGGCATTCTGCCGTGGAATTTCCCGTTCTTCCTGATTGCCCGCAAAATGGCACCTGCGCTGATTACCGGCAACACCATCGTGATTAAACCGAGCGAATTCACACCGAACAACGCGATCGCCTTCGCGAAAATCGTCCATGATGTCGGCTTACCAAAAGGCGTTTTTAACCTGGTGCTCGGGCGCGGGGAAACCGTTGGACAGGAGCTGGCGGGGAATCCGAAAGTGGCGATGGTCAGCATGACCGGCAGCGTTGGCGCGGGTGAGAAAATCATGGCGGCAGCGGCGAAAAACATCACCAAAGTATGTCTTGAACTGGGCGGCAAAGCGCCGGCAATTGTTTTTGATGATGCCGATCTTGAGCTGGCCGTGAAAGCGATTGTTGATTCCCGCGTCATCAATACCGGGCAGGTGTGTAACTGCGCCGAACGCGTGTATGTGCAAAAAGGCATTTATGACCGCTTTGTCAATCGACTTGGCGAAGCCATGAAAGCGGTACAGTTTGGCGATCCGGCGCAGCGCAACGATATAGCGATGGGGCCGCTTATCAATGCGGCGGCACTGCAACGCGTTGCAGAGAAGGTCGAGCGCGCCGTGTCTGAAGGCGCGCGCGTGGTACTCGGCGGCAAGGCGGTCGCCGGCAAAGGCTATTTTTACCCGCCGACATTGCTGCTCGATGTGCGCCAGGAGATGGCCATCATGCATGAAGAGACGTTTGGCCCGGTGCTGCCGGTGGTTGCGTTCGACACGCTGGAAGAGGCGCTGGCGATGGCCAACGACAGCGATTATGGCCTCACGTCGTCGGTATATACCCGCGATCTGACGACAGCAATGAAAGCCGTGCGGGGGCTGAAGTTTGGTGAAACCTACATTAACCGCGAGAATTTCGAAGCGATGCAGGGTTTCCATGCGGGCTGGCGCAAATCGGGCATTGGTGGGGCGGATGGACGCCACGGCCTGAACGAGTATCTGCAAACGCAAATGGTCTATCTGCAGTCCTGATATACGTAGCCCCCGCACATGGCGGGGGCTCGTTTCATACTTTGGTTGCTATCCACGCCATCATCAGTTCCGGCCATATTGCCACCGGTAAGCCCAGCGCATCGCGAATGCCAAAACCGTGTTTCCCCTGTTCGAACAGATGCATCTCAACCGGCACGCCAAGGCGGCGCAGGGCGCTGAACATAACCACGCTATTTTCCACTTTCACTGCCGGGTCATCGACCGCGTGCAACAGAAAGGTCGGCGGTGTGTTTTCATCGGCCATTTGCTCTGCGGAGTAGCGACGGATCTGTTCGTCGCCCGGCGTATCGCCAATCAACTGCTGGCGTGACATCGGGTGGTCAATCTCCTGGTGCATGGTAATAACCGGATAGACCAGCGCCATAAACGCCGGGCGGGCGTGTTGCTTATCCATCTCATCAACGGGGTGATAGACGTTTTCGTTGTAGCGTGTGCCAAGGCTTGCTGCGGCGTGGCCGCCGGCGGAAAAACCCATAATGCCAATACGTTCAGGATCGAGTCGCCACTCCTGCGCACGGGCGCGAATGACGCGTATCGCGCGTTGCACATCGGCCAGCGGCGCGTCCGCACCTTCCTCATGCCCGTCGCCGGGCAGGCGGTAGGTCATGACAAACAGGGTGTAACCTTTGGCATTAAAGCAGGGGGCCAGCGCGCTGCCTTCTTTATCCAGCACCACGCGGCGATAAGAGCCGCCGGGCGTGACCAGAATACCGACACCGTTCGGGTTTTGTGGCGCGTAGACAGTAATGTGCGGAGCGCGTACGCCGGTGACGGATCGGTCAAAAGGCGAGGGGCCGGTATGATGCTCTTCAAGCTGAAACTTCACCGGGCTTACCGCGGCACCCGGAGCTTCGCCGGTTGGCCAGACGGGGAACGTTGTGGCGTGTTGTACCGCCACGTTCATCAGGGTGAGTAAATCTTCCGGGCTGATATTTCTCATGTGCTGCCTGGTTTGAATACGCCGGGTTATTACCCGGCGTGGATGGAGAGATTACAGTGCGCGATATTTTTCCAGTACGCGAACCAGCTGAGTGACAAAACCGTATTCGTTGTCGTACCAGGAGACGGTTTTGACCAGTTGTACACCGCCAGCTTCGGTGATCTCGGTTTGCGTGGCGTCAAAAACGGAACCAAAATGGCTGCCGATAACATCAGACGAGACGATCTCATCGTCGGTATAGCCGAAAGATTCATTATTTTCGGTGGCTTTTTTCAGCGCCTGATGGATCTCATCGACCGTTACTTTCTTCTCTAATATGGATACCAGTTCGGTAACGGAGCCGGTTTTCACCGGTACGCGCTGCGCGTGGCCTTTCAGCTTGCCGCTCAATGCCGGGATCACCAGACCGATGGCTTTCGCCGCACCGGTAGTGTGCGGAATGATGTTTTCCGCGGCGGCACGAGAGGCGCGCAGATCTTTCCCGCGCGGGCCGTCGACCAGCGCCTGCGTACCGGTGTAGGCGTGGATGGTGGTCATGGTGCCGACTTTAATGCCGAAATTATCCTGCAATGCCTTGGCCATCGGCGCGAGACAGTTGGTGGTGCAGGAAGCCACAGAAATAATGGTGTCCTGCGCATTAATCGTGTCGTCGTTAACGTTGTAGACGATAGTTTTCATCTCGCCTGCCGGAGCGGAAATAAGCACTTTTTTGGCCCCGGCGTCGATGTGCGCCTGCGATTTTTCGCTTGATGTATAAAAACCGGTACACTCAACGATGATCTCCGCACCGGCGCTGCGCCACGGAATATTTTTCGCCTCTTTTTCCGCATATACCGTGATGGTTTTGCCGTTAACGATCAGCGCGTCTTCGGTAAAATCCACGCTCCAGCCGAACGGACCGTAGTTGGAGTCATGCTTTAACAAATAGGCCAGCACTTTGGGTGAGGTCAGATCGTTGATCGCCACCACCTCTGCGCCGCTGTTGGTTTCCAGCAGGCGACGTAACACCAGGCGCCCAATGCGCCCGAATCCATTAATGCCAATTTTGCTCATCGATCTTCTCCATCAGAATGTAATGAATCACCGTTTTGCACTTATTTAGTGATAACCTGGCGGGCGTTATTGGGCAAATGAATCCCATTCAGGCAGTGGTAAGTCCCTGAAAAATGATAAGGAAAAGTTAATGAATTTTTAAGGAAAGCCCGGTATGTTGAACGCCGGTTCGTTCGTTTTGGGGTTCCTTATGCGTAGCAAATATTCCGGATTACAAATCGCCATTCACTGGCTGGTGTTCCTGCTGGTTATTGGCGCTTATTGCGCCATGGAACTACGCGGATTCTTCCCGCGCAGCTATCGTCCTTATTTCAATCTGGTCCACGTTTCATGCGGCATTTCGATTCTGGTGCTGATGCTGGCGCGTCTGCTGGTGCGGCTGAAAAGCCCGACGCCGCCGATTGAGCCGAAACCGTCAGCGATGATGACCGGGCTGGCGCACCTTGGGCATCTGGTCATTTACCTGCTGTTTATTGCCTTGCCCGTTATTGGCCTGCTGATGATGTATAACCGCGGTGGTCCGTGGATTGCTTTCGGTATTACGATGCCGTATGCCGCCGAAGCGAATTATGATTTGGTGGATACGCTTAAAGAGTTCCACGAGCTGTTGGCCAATGTTGGCTATTTTGTCATTGCGTTGCATGCCGGTGCGGCGCTGGCGCATCACTACTATTTTAAAGACAACACACTGCTGCGTATGATGCCAAAAAAACGCGGCTAACGCTTCCTCGCTGCTGGCCCCGCATCCTGCGGGGCTTTTTCATTTCTGCGCGTCTAAAATGTGATCCTGTCGGGTTTTCCACATTGAAAAGCAGGGCGGAAATCACATTTTACGCCATCCGTGCTGTGCGCAATTCGTACAAGCAGTGTAGATATTATATCTATTATAGAAACACTATCGGGCGGAGGGGATATGACACAGCCAGTACAGGAGTCTCTCGATCGGATGGCAACACAAGAACACGCAGCCGGATCGCGCAAATTACGCAAAGTGCTGCTCGCCACCGGCATTGGTCACTTTGTCGAATGGTTTGACTTTGGCCTGTATGGCACGCTCGCCGCCATTATCGGCCTGCAGTTTTTCCAGGCGGGCGATCCGAGCGTCGCACTGCTTTCGTCGTTCGCGGTCTTTGGCGCGGGTTTTATTATGCGCCCGCTTGGCGGGCTGTTTTTCGGTTCGCTGGGTGACAGAAAAGGGCGGCAAAAAGTGCTGGCAACGGTGATCCTGCTCACCTCCGGTGCCACCTTCGTAATGGGGCTGCTACCGACTTATCATCAGATTGGTATTACCGCGACGGTGCTGCTGGTGATAACGCGCCTGATTCAGGGCTTTGCCGCAGGGGGCGAAAGCTCGGGCGCGACAACCTACCTGGCGGAATATGCCCCCACGGAGCGCCGTGGCTACTTCACCTGCTGGATCGATAACTTTGGTTTTATGGCGTTTGTCGTCGGCTCCGGGCTGGTCTTTCTGCTGACGGCAACGCTCGGTGAAAGCACAATGAGCGACTGGGGCTGGCGCATTCCCTTTTTGATTGCCGGGCCGCTGGGCTGGGTCGGTCTGTATTTACGAAAACATCTGGAAGATTCGCCAGAATTTCTCGACGCCATGAAAAACGGGCAAACCGAATCCGCGCCGCTGCGTAAAGCGGTAACCACCGCGTGGGGCGCGTTGCTGTTCTGTGTCGGTTTTGTGGTGATCAAAGCGGTCGGGCACTGGACGCTGCAAACCTTTATGCCGAGCTATCTCTCCACCGAGTTGCACTTCTCGAAACTTAACGCTTACGCCATCACCACGATTGGTCTCTTTTCCGTGGCGGTGCTGGTGCCGTTTATGGGCTATCTGTCGGATAAATATGGCCGTAAACCGTTAATGCTGACCGGGTGCGCCGGGTTTATTCTGCTGAGTTACCCGGCCATGATGGTAATGGCGAACGGCGATGTGCTCTCTGCTGTGCTGGCAATGGTGATGCTGGGGGCGTTTATCGCCGCATTTGATGGCGCCTGTACCGCCGCAATGGCGGAACTTTTCCCTACCAGCGTGCGCTATGGCGGCTTGTCTATCGCCTATAACTTTGCCGTCGCCTTCTTTGGCGGCATCACACCCTGGTTTTCCGCCTGGCTCATTACCAGCACCGGCGATAAATTTTCGCCCGCCTTCTATGTGATGGGCGCGGCGCTCATCACCTTCCTGACAGTGCTGCGCGCCCGCGAAACCGCAGGGCAGCCGTTAAAACGCTGACGTTTGCCCGGAGGAGCCCTCCGGGCTATCAGGTAAATCTTAAACAGGATATTGCGCGTATCTTTCACGGAGCAGGACGTGGCAGATACGCGCAGTGGCCGATGATTTTCTTTCGCTTTCATCTACAGGGGAATATTTATTTGTCCGTCCAGGGAATAAATATCAACGTGATATTAACCTAGGAAATCATTTTTATTCCATAGGGACAAAGTTCAAATAAACACGTCTGCTGCTTTTCACAATTCCGTAATGAAACGTTATCATTACCAGGACAATGACAACTGGTTTTTAAAGTGCGCCAGATAGCAGGGAAAAAGGGCATGGTATGAATAACGCGAAAATTCTGTGGTTTTCCATCAATGGATACCCGTGCGCCATCAGTATGTAAATAGTTGTTTGGTCGTAAAAAATAGTTGCCGCGATACCAGACAATAACCGACAGATGCTCACTATTCCTGGCGACAGCAAACGCCGTGCCGGTCGTTGGGGAAAGCAGCATATCCGTAATATCCCAGCGCATAAGTTCTCCTTGCTAATAGCATAATGTCTCACTAAGAAAAATCTTATCAAATAATTCGCGCCAGTCCTAAGTTAAATTTTATATTTAATATTGCACTGATTAACCTACGATATATTTAATTAAATTTACTTAGAATTTTGATATCAGACAAAAATGGTGGGGTTTTGTACAATATATTTTTACGATTGTTATCCTTTCCCGGTGAATACATTATGTTTTCTCTCTGCTAGAGTCATCACGTCACTTTAGTCTCGCCTTGTCAGGAGGTTTCCCGTGCTTTTGTCCAGTCTGATTGCGATCGCCGCCGTGCTAATGATGGGGGTAATGAGCCCAGGTCCGAGTTTTATTTACGTTGCGCGTAATTCACTGGCGCATTCATGTGTGCATGGTTTAGTCACCTCGCTGGGAATGGGGGTTGGCGCAGCGACTTTTGCGCTGATGGCGATGCTGGGATTGCAAAGGGTGCTGAATGCGGTGCCGGAACTCTATATGGCGCTAAAGATAGCAGGGGGCGCGTATCTGATCTGGATGGCGGTGAAGATTTTTCGCGGCGCGTCACAACCATTGACGCTCTCTGTGAACCATAACGACGCACCCAAAGGGCTGTGGAAGACGTTTCGTGATGGGTTGTTTATTCAGTTAAGCAACCCGAAAACGGCTATCGTATTCGCGTCTATTTTCACCGCGCTGCTGCCAGCCTCTATTCCAACGGTCTTCTATTATGTGATCCCGCCGATGAGCTTTGTGATTGATGCGGGCTGGTATTCGCTGGTGGCGCTGCTGCTTTCATCCGAGAAACCGCGCCGCGTGTATTTGCGCATCAAAACAGCGGTGGACAGAACCTCGGCCACGGTACTGAGTATTTTAGGGATCAAGCTGATTTATTCGTCGCTGGTGAAGTAAAACTGAGGCTGAGTACCGCAGGGCGTGGCAACCTGGGAAATATTGTCGGTCAAAACGCTGGCCGACAATAGTTGCTTGTATTAAGGACGCGAGTTGACTCTTCTTTGTGCGAAAAATTAATTTAACGCTCACGAACATAATCGATGCATAAACACATAGCATATTGACAAACGCAAAGAATGAGGTGGGATCGCATCGGCTTCATAAGGCGTGGAAATCAACGGGCGAAAGGTTGCATAAGCCCAGTCTGAAACGCCAACGGTTAAGCTATTGAGCGGCATTCCATATAGTGATAAACAAAATGCAGCCACGAAGCAGATAAAAAAGAGCCCCGCGTTTTTAATGATTAAAATAACTCTCTCCCATAACATTGATGCGATCATACGCTGAGAAGGGCATATTACCTTTGCGTACCTAATCATTTCTGCCTGACCAGTCGAAAGTCAGCAGGGCAGAAAAATGGAATTTATCCCTGGCTAATTCCTGAACCATTATCATTGCCGTCAGTAAGAGGGCAAATTTAGACGTATCATTTTTTTAACTTGCGAATAGCAAGCATCGTGGTTTTATAAATGACGATTGCAAACAGAAATGAACAGACAATCCAGGTAATAACCCACAAATCGTCGACATTCTCCTGGCTAACATTGCCATGCATCCATGAAGCAAAAGCTTCTTGAAAGGAATAAATCATAGCTCTGCTGTAGATAAAAACAGCGATTGACAAGGTGAGACACTATACAACTCATCAAACTGGCAAACTTTCTCGTGATCTTGTTTTTAAGTAACCTTGTTCAATGCGGACTGTCCGGCCTGGCAGTGGGATATCTGCTCTTAATGGGGTGCTGGTGCAACCTACCAGTGCACATTTATCTTCATTGAAGAGACTCTTTCAAACAAATTTGGGGCCATTCAATAGTCTCGTATCTCATAGTGTCGTTGTACTGAAACACCTAACCTTCTGATATCCATACAAAACATTATGTTTACATCGTGCTAAAATAAAAGTTACCATACCCCCCTATAGTATCAAGGAGGTCGTATGCCCCATTCACCAGAAGATAAAAAACGCGTGCTTACGCGGGTTCGTCGCATTCGTGGCCAGGTTGATGCATTAGAGCGCGCGCTGGAAAGCGGCGAGCCCTGCATCGCGATTTTGCAGCAAATCGCTGCCGTGCGCGGCGCAGCCAATGGTCTGATGGGCGAAATGGTTGAAATTCACCTCAAAGATGAGCTGGTCACCGGCGAAACCACTGCCGATCAACGCGCGGTGCGCATGGCGGAAGTCGGTCATCTTCTGCGCTCTTATCTAAAATAAGCAATAAGCCATATACAAAAAGGAAGCGACTTATGAAATCACGTGCAGCTGTGGCCTTTGGGCCGGGTCAACCGCTCAAAATCGTCGAGATAGACGTAGCGCCGCCAAAAAAGGGTGAAGTGCTGGTGCGCATCACACACACCGGCGTTTGCCACACCGATGCATTTACGCTTTCTGGCGACGATCCGGAAGGCGTGTTCCCGGCGGTGCTCGGTCATGAAGGCGGCGGCATCGTTGTGGAAGTCGGCGAAGGGGTGACCAGCCTGAAACCGGGCGACCACGTTATTCCGCTCTACACGGCGGAGTGCGGCGAGTGTAAGTTCTGTAAATCCGGGAAAACCAACCTCTGTCAGGCCGTTCGCGCCACGCAGGGCAAAGGCCTGATGCCGGATGGTACAACCCGTTTCTCATATAACGGCGAACCGATTTATCACTACATGGGCACCAGCACGTTCAGCGAATACACCGTTTGCGCGGAAATCTCGCTGGCGAAAGTTAACGAACAAGCGCCGCTGGATAAAGTCTGTCTGCTGGGTTGCGGTGTAACCACCGGCATTGGCGCGGTGCATAACACGGCGAAAGTCAAAGAGGGCGATACGGTCGCAATCTTTGGCCTCGGCGGTATCGGTCTGGCGGCTATCCAGGGCGCTGTTCAGGCGAAAGCGGGACGCATTCTGGCGATCGATACCAATCCGGACAAATTCCCTCTCGCCAAAGAGATGGGCGCAACCGACTTTATTAACCCGAAAGATCACGACCGCCCAATCCAGGACGTGATTGTCGAAATGACGGACGGCGGTGTGGACTTCAGTTTTGAGTGCATCGGCAATGTGAACGTCATGCGTGCCGCGCTTGAGTGCTGCCACAAAGGGTGGGGCGAGAGCGTCATCATCGGCGTGGCGGGCGCAGGGCAGGAGATCAGCACCCGTCCATTCCAGCTGGTGACGGGGCGTGTATGGCGCGGTTCCGCCTTCGGCGGTGTGAAAGGTCGTACACAGCTACCAGGTATGGTAGAAGATGCGATGGCGGGCAAAATTCGCCTCGATCCCTTCATTACACATCGTATGCCACTGGAGCAGATCAACGATGCCTTTGAGCTGATGCATCAGGGGAAATCTATCCGCACCGTTATCCATTTCGGCGAAAAGTAACGCTCCCTCACGCCAGCGGTGTCACCGCTGGCGCAACCAAACTCCAAATCTGTGACCGCTGACGCGCTTTTCGCCATAAGAATAATCCAATTATTGCCGATGCCTATATATCATTCCTGTTGTACGTATCAGACATATATGAGAGTCGATAGCCATGGATAAAAAAGCAGCGATGCAAAGAACACAAGGCATTGGTTTTATGCACAATATTCGATTGGTTCCCCTGTTTTCTTCCATTCTCGGCGGCATCTTAGTGCTATTTGCATTAAGTTCCGGTCTGGCGGGTTACTTCCTGATGCAAGCGGATCGCGATCAGCAGGATGTCACACAGGAAATCCAGGTGCGCATGGGATTATCCAACAGTTCTAATAACTTACGCATAGCGCGTATCAGCCTGATCCACGCCGGCGCGGCCAGTCGCATCGCCGAAATGGAAGATATGAAAAACAACGTGGCTGAAGCAGAAAAACGCATGAAGCAGTCACAGGACGGTTTTAATCAATATATGGAACGCCCGGTCAAAACTCCGGCGGACCTTGCCCTGGATGGCGATCTCACCACCCGTTTTAATGCCTACATCGCGGGCATGCAACCGATGCTGAAATATGCCAAAAACGGCATGTTTGAAGCGATCATTAACCACGAAAGTGAGCAGGCGCGCCAGCTGGATGCGTCTTACAACGAAGTGTTGTTAAAAGCCATTGATATTCGTACCGCACGTGCACAGCGCCTGACCGAAGAGGCTCATAGCCGCACCCAGCTTGGGCTGATGTTTATGGCTGCCGCCTTTGCGTTAGCGCTGGTGCTGACGGTTATCACCTTTACCGTATTGCGCAGCGTAGTGATTAACCCGCTGCAACGTGCGGCTCAGCGCATTTCTCGCATCGCAACAGGGGATTTAACGGTAGCCGATGAGCCTGCCGGGCGTAGCGAAATTGGTCGTCTGAGTAGCGATCTGCAAGCGATGCAGCATTCGCTGGTCACCACAGTCGCGACGGTGCGTCAGGGCGCGGAAGAGATCTATCGCGGTACCAGCGAGATCTCCGCCGGTAACACCGATCTCTCTTCCCGTACTGAGCAACAGGCTGCGGCCATTGAACAAACGGCTGCCAGCATGGAGCAATTAACCGCGACCGTGAAGCAGAACGCCGACAACGCGCACCATGCCAGCGGGCTGGCACGCGATGCCTCCGGCAAAGCGACCAAAGGTGGGCAGATTGTTTCTGGCGTCGTGCAAACGATGGGCAATATCACCAACAGTTCGCGCAAAATTTCCGAAATCACAGCGGTTATCAACAGCATCGCCTTCCAGACCAATATTCTGGCGCTTAACGCGGCGGTAGAAGCGGCGCGCGCTGGCGAACAGGGGCGTGGTTTTGCGGTGGTGGCAAGCGAGGTTCGTACGCTGGCAAGCCGCAGTGCGCAGGCGGCGAAAGAGATTGAAGCGCTGATCAGCGAATCCGTGAGCTTAATTGAACAAGGTTCCGGAGAAGTGGTTTCCGCCGGTGAAACCATGGGTGAGATCGTCACAGCCGTTAAGCGCGTGACCGATATCATGCTGGAGATCGCCGCCGCTTCTGATGAGCAGAGCAAAGGCATCACTCAGGTGAGCCAGGCGATCACGGAAATGGATAACGTCACCCAGCAGAACGCCTCACTGGTAGAAGAAGCCTCGGCGGCGGCGGCTTCGCTGGAAGAGCAGGCGGCTCGTCTGACCGAAGCCGTGGGGGCATTCCGTTTAACTGATGCGGCACCGCAGCGTCAGAATAATGCGGCATCGCCAACCAGCAAAACCTTCAAGCCACAGCGCCCGGCGCTGGCGCAGGGTGATAACTGGGAAACGTTCTGAGTATGCAGAAAACAAAAAAGAGGCCGGACGGCCTCTTTTTTATGCGCAAAATCTTAACACTGGTTGGTGTTTAAGGCGCTGACCATATTGTTGTAGTTTTGCAGCAGGGACTGGGCGTCCTGTGTCTGCTGCGATTGCATCAGCTGAAACTGCGTTGACTGTTTGGCATCTTTTTCGTACTCGCCATTTTCGGTGCGCTCAATAATGTCACGGCCGGTGGAGAGATAGTCATTGGCTTTAGACAGAAGACTCGAACAGCCCGTTTTGTTGCTTTCGCGTACTTTGGCATCGTAAGCGGTAGCCATGCTGTTGAACTGATCGAGCGCCTCTTTGAATGCCGCCTTCTTATCGCCCAGTCCTTTGCCATCCAGCACGCCATCGGCGGCATCCAGGCTCTCTTTCAGGTAGTAGACCATCCCCATTTTCGCATGCTCAAGCGTGCCTTTTTGCGTACGTTCGAATTCCGCTTTAATGCGCGCACGATCTTTTGCCTCGATACCTTCAAAGAAATTCGCCTGCGCAACGACCAGCATCTGCATGCTGCTCAACAACGCGGGCTGGATCTCACGACCGTGAGCGCCATTATCGCTTTTGTATGTTTTTGCGCTGATGTAGTTGTACATATCGCGGCTTACCGGTTCGGCTTTTGCCAGCGCTTCGCTGTAAAGACGCCCCGGTTCATCCAGTTCCGGCATATCCGGCTTCATGCCGTGCGCTTTATCCAGATGTTCTTTAATACGCCCCATAGAGAGCGGTTCAGTAAAAAACAGATCATCCATTTTCTTTTTGCCATCGAAAGCGGGCTGTGTGTACTTCTGGTATTCAGCAAGTTGTTTACCGAAGTTGGCCGAGGTCATGTTAGCCGCGGCAATATATTCGTTGTACTTCAGCACTTCGGCCTGTTCGGCTGACGGCTGCGCTTCTTGCGTTTTGGTGGTTTTGTCGTCACAGGCTGACAGTGCCAGCAGGCAGGCGGCAACCGCCAGCGTACGTGCGACAGGTTTGGCGATGAACATCCCATTCTCCTTGTCCGAAAAAAGAAAAAACCGACTCATTTTGCTGAGCGCCGCACAGGTTAGCATCAATGCCCGACTGGCAAGGGGCATGCCACCTGAATTGGTAGGTTTTAAAAAGGGGGGGAGAAATTGCCCGGCAGACAGCGCCACCGGGCCAGGTTCAGTCGTGGGCAGCGTTAAATAAAGCTGTCGTCATCGTTGCTGTAATCGGTGTCATCAAAATCATCGTTCTGGTAAGAGTCATTGCCGAACGAATCGTTCTGATCGAGAAAACGGGTGTCGGAGGCATTACTAAAGTTGTCGTTCTGCGCGTTTTCAAACGACGAATTACCCGCCGCCGTCGCCGGTTCCTCAATAATATTCACAATCTCTTCCGGGCGGGACTGATGAAACATGCTGGTCAGCATTTCGGCCAGCACCACACCACCGGCAACGCCCGCCGCGGTTTGTAAAGCGCCGGCCATAAAACCGCTCCCGCGTGGCGCAGGTGCCGCCGAACGGGAATAGTCCTGCTGCGGCTGCTGAGGTGCATTCCAGTTATTTTCCGACTGTGGACTCTGGCTTCTCCCGCCGCCAAACAGGCCGCCGAGGAAACTGCCACCGCCGGTTTGCGGTTTGCTTTTTTGCGCCGCCAGCTCGCTTTCCAGTTGCTGGACTTTGCTCTGGAGCTGTTTTAGCGCCGCTTCCTGAATCAGGATCGATTGCGCCATATAGTACGGCGCGGCAGGTTGCTGACGCACAAATTCCGCTATCTGACGCTCAGCCTCGGCGTCGCGCTGGCCGTTCTGTTGCTCGGTCTGTTTCAGGCGCTGGAAAAGGCCGTTGATAAGCTGCTGTTCTTCATATTGCATGGCAATAACCTTCCGATCGCTGTGATAGATACTGTTGAGTTTATCAGTGCCATGAATACGTGTCCGATGAGTGAAATGTTTGTTTAACATTGGTTGCAGCTGGGCAAAAAAAATGATGTGAAAGGCCAGATGTTCCGGTGATTCTCGTTGTCTCTTCAAAAAGCAATACATATGAATTACCATATATGTTATTTGGCGTCATTTAGGTAAAGGCATGCTGCAACCCGTTCAGCTTTTTAAAATTCTCGCCGATGAAACGCGATTAACCATCCTGCTGTTGCTCAGAGAGTCCGGCGAACTTTGCGTATGTGATATTTGCGCAGCGGCGGGGGAGTCGCAACCTAAAATTTCCAGGCACATTGCGATGTTACGTGAATATGGTCTGGTCGTTGATCGACGGGCAGGGAAATGGATCCATTATCGGCTGTCACCTCATATGCCCGCCTGGGCGGCAGCAACCATCGATACAGCATGGGATTGCTTGCGTGAAGAGACGCGAGCCAAACTGCAATCAGTGTCTTTGGGTTCGTGCTGATAACAAAACATATGCATAAATCCGTATATCATGGAGTCTGAAATGTTACTGGCTGGAAGCATATTTATTTTCACACTCGTGCTGGTTATCTGGCAGCCCAAAGGGTTGAGTATTGGCTGGAGCGCAACGCTTGGCGCGGTGCTGGCGCTGGCCTGCGGTGTGATTCATATGAGCGATATTCCGGCGGTGTGGAATATTGTCTGGAACGCAACGGCGACGTTTATTGCCGTCATTATCATCAGCTTACTGTTAGATGAGTCCGGTTTTTTTGAATGGGCAGCGCTGCATGTTGCACGTTGGGGCAACGGGCGCGGGCGGTTGCTGTTCACTTATATTGTGTTGTTAGGAGCGGCGGTTGCAGCCCTGTTTGCCAACGATGGTGCCGCGCTGATCCTGACACCGATTGTCATTGCCATGTTGCTGGCGCTTGGTTTCAGCCCGCGAGCCACACTGGCGTTCGTGATGGCCGCAGGCTTTATTGCCGATACCGCCAGTCTGCCGCTGATTGTCTCGAATCTGGTTAATATCGTATCGGCAGACTTTTTCCACCTGGGATTCACCGCCTACGCTTCCATCATGGTGCCGGTGGACATCGCGGCAATCGCGGCGACACTTACCATGCTCCACCTCTTTTTTCGCCGTGACATTCCGCAAAATTATGCCGCAGATAAACTGGCAGCACCGACAAGCGCAATTAAAGATCCGGCGACATTTCGCACCGGCTGGGTAGTGCTGCTCCTGCTACTGACAGGCTTTTTTGTGCTGGAACCGCTCGGTATTCCGGTGAGTGCGATTGCGGCTGTTGGTGCGCTTATTCTGTTTGCCGTCGCCAAAAAAGGGGCAGCGATTGATACAAACAAAGTGCTGCGCGGTGCACCATGGCAAATCGTTGTCTTTTCGCTGGGCATGTATTTGGTGGTCTATGGGCTGCGAAACGCGGGGCTCACCGAATACCTTTCAGGGGTTCTGAATCTGCTGGCCAATAAGGGCTTATGGGCGACCACCATCGGCACAGGTTTTATTACCGCATTCCTCTCTTCGGTAATGAACAATATGCCAACAGTGTTGATTGGTGCGCTGTCGATTGATGGCAGCAGCGCAACGGGCGTGCTTAAAGAGGCGATGATTTATGCCAATGTGATTGGCTGCGATCTGGGGCCGAAAATCACGCCTATTGGCAGCCTGGCGACACTGCTCTGGTTGCATGTGCTGGCGCAGAAGAAGATCGCGGTGAGCTGGGGGTATTACTTCCGAACCGGTATCGTGATGACATTGCCGGTTCTGTTTGTCACGCTGGTGGCGCTGGCATTGCGCCTCTCTTTTCCTTTGTCGTGAGAGTACTTATGAGCAACATTACGATTTATCACAACCCTGACTGCGGCACCTCGCGCAACACGTTGGCGCTGATCCGCAACAGCGGTGTGGAGCCGACAATTATTCACTACCTTGAGACACCGCCTTCGCGCGATGAACTCACAACACTGATTGGCGCTATGGGCATTTCAGTGCGTGAGTTGTTGCGCAAAAATGTTGCGCCGTACGAACAACTGGGGCTGGCAGAAGATCGCTTCACCGATGCTCAGCTGATCGATTTTATGCTTGAGCATCCGATTTTGATTAACCGCCCGATTGTTGTTACCTCGCGCGGTACGCGCCTTTGCCGCCCGTCGGAAGTGGTGCTGGAGATCCTGCCTGAAGCGCAGAAAGGCGCGTTTACGAAAGAGGATGGGGAGCAGGTTGTTGATTGCAACGGTAAGCGGATCGCGCCGTAATGCATCCGTAAACCGGTTAAACAGGAAGCGCTTTTGAGAACGCCCGCTGAACGCGGGCGTTGTGATCAGGCAATACGCAGCGTTTCGCGTGTTTTTGCCGGCGTGATAATGACAGGAATGGATTTCGAGGTTGGCGTACCGGTGCCGTCGCCAAAACGCGTCAGCGGAACCAGTGGGTTCGTTTCCGGATAATAGGCCGCCAGGTTGCCGCGCGGGATGTCATAAGCGACAAGACGGAAATCCTCAACGCGGCGCTGCACGCCATCAGTCGACTGGGTTTCAATATCCACCCGGTCGCCATCATTCAGCCCGAGCGCGCGAATATCTTGCGGATGCATAAACAGCACGTCGCGCTGCCCATAAACCCCACGGTAACGGTCATCGAGCCCGTAAATGGTGGTGTTGTACTGGTCATGCGAGCGTAATGTCTGCAGGACAAACGGCGCTTGCGTCTCCGGGCAGACCGACAGCGGCAGGGCGGCGGCGCTGAATTCCGCTTTGCCGGAAGGCGTATTAAAACGCAACTCTGCGGCAGCATTCCCCAGCCAGAAACCACCTGGTTCTTCGCAACGAGCATTAAAGTTCTGAAAGCCGGGAATAGTGGCGGCGATATGATCGCGGATCAGGTTGTAATCACCCGCCAGCGCCAGCCAGTCAACCTTGTCACTGCCCAGCGTGGCATGGGCGATGCCAGCGACAATCGCGGTTTCCGAACGCTGCGTGGCGGCCAGCGGTTTGCCAATGCCTTCAGAGGCATGCACCATGCTGAAAGAGTCTTCCACGGTGACGAACTGACGCCCGCTTGCCTGCATATCTTCTTCGGTTCGGCCAAGCGTCGGCAGGATCAGCGACTGTTTACCCGGCATTAAATGGCTGCGGTTCAGTTTGGTGCTGATGTAGACCGTCAGCCCGCAACGGCGCAGCGCGGCGCAGGTCAGTGGCGTATCCGGCGCGGCGGCGGCCAGATTGCCACCGAGGGCAAGCAGCACTTTCACTTCGTCACGCAGCATTGCCGAAATGGCCTCTACCGTATGGTGCCCGTGCTCGCGCGGCGGCTCGAAACTGAAATGGCGAGCAAGGCTGTCGAGCAGGGCAGCCGGCGGTTTTTCGTCAATCCCCATCGTGCGGTTGCCCTGCACATTGCTGTGCCCGCGCACCGGACACAACCCCGCGCCCGGTTTGCCTAAGTGACCGCCAAGCAGTTGCAGGTTGGTGATTTCCCGTACCGTGTCCAGCGAGTGTTTATGCTGGGTAATACCCATCGCCCAGGTACAAATCACCCGTTTTGCGTTCTGCCAGATGGCGGCTGCGTCGCGCAACTGTTGCTGAGTGAGACCGGACTGTTGCTCAATGGTCTGCCAGTCAGTGGCATCGATTTGCGCAAACCACGCGTCAATGCCGTGGGTGTGCTGCGCAATAAAGGCATCGTCAAAAATGCTCGCTTCACCGTTAGCCAGCCGCTGGCGCTGTGTTTCCAGCAACGCTTTCGCCATTCCGCGCACCGCCGCCATATCACCGCCGAGATTGGGCTGATAGTAAGAGGAACTGATCGCACCCGCCATCGGCGTAACCACTTCCAGCGGTTTTTGCGGATCGGCAAATCGCTCAAGACCGCGTTCGCGCAGGGTGTTAAAGGTGACAATGCGCGCCCCGCGATCGGCGGCGTGCCGCAGGCTGTGCAGCATACGCGGGTGGTTGGTGCCGGGGTTTTGCCCAAAGACAAAAATGGCGTCTGCTTTCTCAAAATCGGCCAGGTGAATGGTGCCTTTACCCACGCCAATGCTGCGTTTCAGCCCCGCGCCGCTCGCTTCGTGGCACATGTTGGAGCAATCCGGGAAGTTATTGGTGCCGACCATGCGGCCAAACAGCTGATAAAGCCAGGACGATTCGTTGCTGGCACGGCCGGAGGTATACAGTTCGAGCTGATTGGGGTTATCCATCGCCTTAATATGCTCGCCAATCATCGCCAGCGCATCGTCCCAGGAAATCGGTTCGTAGTGATCGGTTTGCGGGTTGTAACGCAGTGGTTCGGTCAACCGGCCCTGGTATTCAAGGAAATAGTCACTCTGGCGGTTAAGCGCTGTCACGCTGTGTTGCGCAAAAAAGGTGGCGTCAATCTGGCGACGGGTCGCTTCCCAGGTCACGGCTTTCGCGCCGTTTTCGCAAAAACTGAAGGTGCTTTTATTATCATCACCCCAGGCGCAGCCGGGGCAGTCGAAGCCGCGCGCTTTGTTCATGCGCAACAGGTTGCGCATATTTTTCAGCGCGTTTTTACTGTCAATAACGAAGCGCGTTGTCGCTTCCAGCGAGCCCAGACCACCGGCAGCAGCGTGGTAGGGTTTAATAGCGGTTTTGAATTTCATCTCTTCTTCCGGCTGCGGATTGTTACAGCGTTAGTGTAAGTTGCGTAACAACAACCCTTATTCAACAACCTATTTTTATCACACAATTAACGAGTTGTTCACCTGTTGCGCAAACGGAAGAGAAGATAAGCCAGCCGGGATCAACCCGGCATCGTTTTGCGAATAGCCGCAATCAGCGCGTGAGCGGCAGGTGGCAGGGGGCTATCCACGCGGGTGATGATGCCAATCGGATCGCCAATACCGGGTGGCGTAATGGGCAGCGCGACCAGCGAGCCCAGCCGCAAATCATCTTTTACCGCACCGGAAGGGACAAACCACACGTAGTCATATTCCACGGTGAGCTGGCGTGACAGCGACGCGGAAAGCGTCTCCAGGCAACCAGACGGCAGCGCGCAGTTCTGGCTGGCGAGCAGATCCTCGGTGTTTTGCCGTGGCACGGTGCCTTCCGGCAAGACCACCACTGGCCATTCCAGCACTTTGCTTAGCGTGACGGTGGTTTGCAGCAATGGATGTCGCGGGCGTACCACCAGTTTTAGTGACTCGAGAAACAGCAGCTCATAACTCAAGCCGCTCATCAAATCCGGGTCTGACATGCGACCAATGCCCAGATCCAGTTCACCGGATTTCAGCCCGGCGAGGATCATCGGGTTATTGGCGGTGGCAACCTGAATGGTGATATCCGGCTGCTGCTTGTGCAGCTGGCCAATGACCGCCGGTAAGATCCCCAGCGCGGCGGTCGGCAGCGCGCCGATGCGGATCAGGTCGTTTTTGAGTTCGGTTTTGTGGCTCAGCGACTGCCCGGCAATGTTAACCGCGTCCAGTACGCGAACCGCGTGGGTAAGAAACTGTTCGCCGACCAGCGTGAGTTGCGCGCCCATGCGGCCACGTTCAAACAGGCGCTTACCGGTGAGTTGCTCGAGTTCGTTGAGGGTTTTCGACAGCGCAGGCTGACTTAAGTTAAGGGTTTCAGCCGCGCGCCCCAAAGTTCCTTGTTGAGCGACGGCAACGAATGTATGCAAATGGCGCAGACGAATGCGCTGTGAAAACAGACCGTTTTTTTCCATAAGATGATGTTAAAAACCGTGCAGAACCGCTGGCAAGTTAAGTTGTTTAATTTTGATAACCAGATAGCAAAATATTATTAACATTTAATCTCTTTGAGTTACAAACGGATTCTGCCCGCAATGTGACGTAACCTGCATGTTGATAAGGGTTTTTGGCGGCGCTGTTCCATAATCTTTCGTTATGTTCGTTACCGCGCGGCGCACGCGCGTTTTCTGCCACGATCACACTTTGTAAATTTCCCATCACGCACGTAAAGAGGCTTCTCTACACTCCAGAGAGAACACACTGGAGGGATTACACTATGGCGTACAGCATCACGGCTGATGAGATTCGGGAACAATTTTCACAGGCGATGTCAGCCATGTACCAGCAGGAAGTTCCACAATACGGCACGCTGCTGGAGCTGGTCGCGGATGTGAATCTGGCGGTGCTGGAGAACAACCCGCGTCTGCATGAACAACTGGCCAACGCCGATGAATTAGCGCGGCTCAATGTCGAGCGTCACGGCGCCATCAGGGTAGGGACGGACGAGGAGCTTTCTACTTTGCGGCGCATGTTTGCCATTATGGGGATGTTTCCGGTCAGCTATTACGATCTCTCGCAGGCGGGCGTTCCGGTGCACTCCACCGCCTTTCGCCCGATCGAAGACGCGGCGCTGGCGCGTAACCCGTTTCGTATTTTTACCTCGCTGCTGCGCCTGGAGCTTATCGAGAACGACACGCTGCGTGATAAAGCCGCCGCCATTCTGGCAAAGCGTGACATATTCACCCCGGCATGCCGCCAGCTGATTGAGCTGCATGAACTGAATGGCGGTTTTACCCCGCAGCAAGCTAAAGCCTTTGTTGAGGAAGCGCTGGAAACGTTCCGCTGGCACCGCCATGCCACGGTGGATGCGCAAACCTATCAGGCGCTGCATGATGAGCACCGCCTGATTGCCGATGTGGTCTGTTTCCCTGGCTGCCATATCAATCACTTAACGCCACGCACGCTGGATATTGACCGTGTTCAGGCGCTGATGCCGGAGTACGGCATAGAACCGAAAATCCTCATTGAAGGGCCACCGCGTCGCGAGGTGCCGATTTTGCTGCGCCAGACCAGTTTCAAAGCGCTGGATGAACCGGTGCTGTTTAACGGTGAGCACCAGGGCACGCATACCGCGCGTTTTGGCGAAATCGAACAGCGCGGCGTCGCGTTAACGCAGAAAGGGCGCGCACTCTATGATCAACTGCTGACCAGCGCCGGAACCGGCAAAGATAACCTGACGCACCAGTTGCATTTGCAGGAGGTATTTAAAGCCTTCCCTGACAGCGAAATGTTGCTGCGCAAGCAGGGGCTGGCGTGGTTCCGCTATCGCCTGACGCCAACGGGCGAAGCGCACCGGCAGGCGATTCATCCCGGCGACGATCCCCAGCCGTTGATCGAGCGCGGCTGGGTGGTGGCGCAACCCATTACCTATGAGGATTTTCTGCCGGTCAGCGCGGCGGGGATCTTCCAGTCTAACCTCGGCAACGAAACCCAGGCGCGTAGCCACGGCAACGCCAGCCAGGCGCAGTTTGAGGCCGCGCTGGGTTGCCCGGTGTTCGATGAATTCACACTCTATGCGGAAGCCGAAGCGCGCAGCAAACGGCGTTGCGGTCTGCTGTAAAACAGGTAATCTGCCAGAAATCAGTTATTTCTGGATATTGTTATGGAAAATCCATTAACGCCGCTGGCACACACCCGCCAGGGCAGTGTGCTGGGATGCAGTGAAGATGCCTTTCATGTCTGGCGCGGTATTCCCTTTGCCGCGCCGCCCACTGGTGCGCTGCGCTGGCGCGCGCCACAGCCGCCGCAACCCTGGCAGGGGGTGCGCATCGCCGACACGTTTTCCGCCGCCAGCTGGCAAAACAGTGATTACTGCCAGCAGGTCGGCGGCGGCGATCCGGGGCGTTTCTCCGAAGATTGTCTCTATCTGAATATCTGGTCACCGGCTTCGCGGACAAAACCGCTGCCGGTGATGGTCTGGCTGCACGGCGGCGGGTTTACTATCGGCTCCGGCGGGTTGCCGCCGTATGACGGAAAAGCGCTTGCGGCACGCGGCGTCGTGCTGGTGGCGATCAATTATCGCCTTGGCCATCTTGGCTTTTTCGCCCATCCGGCGCTTGAGCAGGAGAGCGGTGAGCGTGTCTACAACTTTGGCTTGCTTGATCAGATAGCCGCGCTGCGTTGGCTACAGGAGAATATTGCTGCTTTCGGTGGTGATGCGGCAAATGTGACGCTGTTTGGCGAATCGGCGGGTGCGCGTAGCGTGATGGCGCTGATGGCCTCGCCGCTGGCAGAAGGGTTGTTTCACAAAGCCATTATTCAGAGCAGTTATACCTTGCCGGATACGCCGCGCGAAGCGGCGCTGGCAAAAGGTGAAGCGATTGCCGCACATTTTGGCCTGGAAAATGCCAGTGCCGGGCAGCTGCGCGCGCTGCCGGCAGAAGCCTTTTGGCCTCTGGAAGCGCCATTGAAAATTGCGCCTGCGCCCATCGCGGGTGACTGCGTGTTACCGGAACCGATGCTTGATACCTTTTTCGCCGGTCGACAACACCCGATGCCGGTCATTATCGGGTCGAACAGTGATGAAGCCAGCGTGATGGCCGAGTTTGGCGTCGATCTCGCCGGGCAAATCGAAAAGATGCGCCGCGAACAGCGGCTCGGACTGGGGCTTATCCGCCTGCTTTATCCGGGGGTGAAAGGGGATGCGGAACTTGGTCGCCAGGTGTGCCGCGATATGGCCTTTACCACGCTTGGCCTGGTGGTGATGCAGGCGCAGCAGCGTGTCGGGCAACCCTGCTGGCGTTACTGGTTTGATTATGTTGCCGAAGCGGCACACGACACCTATATCAACGGCGCGTGGCACGGTAATGAAGTGCCGTATGTATTCGACAATCTTATGCTTTCGGAGCCGTCCTGCCATTATGTCAACCCGCGCGATCTCGCCTTTGCCGCGCATATTGCCGATTACTGGGTCCGTTTTGCCGCCCAGGCCAGTCGCCGTACAGAAGCGTTACCCGGCCCGGTCAACTGGCTGGCCTGCGTGCGCGGCCGCGATCGGTTGTTACGCATGGGATTGAATAAACATGCAGGATTTCGCCTGGTTAACCGCTTTATGCGTGCCCGTCTGAGCTTCTTTCGCCGGGTTATGCGCCACCATGTGAAGCTTGATTAGCACTCAGTAACCCCTCTCTGAACGCCGCCAGCCCGGCGGCTTTATTCTCCGTTTCCCGCAGCACCAGGCGGTAACTGGCACCGGTTTTGACACTCTGCGAAAACGGGCGCAGCAAGCGTCCAGCCTCGATATCTTCCGCTACCAGCGTTTCATCGGCGATGGCCATCCCCAGTCCCTGAATGGCGGCGGTAATGGCTAAATCCATGGTGTCGAAGTGTTGATTTTTACTCATGACGGGCTGAAAAGCGCTTTGTCTTGCCAGCCACAGCGACCAGTCGGTTTTGTCCCGCGTCGGATGTAATAACGTGGCGGTTTCCAGCGCATTGCGCTGCGCCAGCGCGTGGCTAATCACCGGCGTTAACGCCTCCTCAAACAGCAGATCCCCGGCGCTTAATTGGGTGCCAAACACAATCGCCGCGTCATAAGGTTCTGTTTTGAAATTAATGGTGTGATCGGTGGTGGTCGTCAATGCCACCTGTAATTCCGGGTAGCGTTGTTCCAGATTCACCAGCCGCGGCACCAGCCAGCGAATCGCACAGGTCGGCGCTTTCAGGCGCACCACCGTTTGTTGCGAGCGCGCCTGAAAGGCGACCGCTACCAGTTGTTCATACGCGCCGCGCAGTTCCGGTAACAGGGCGCTGCCCTGCGGCGACAGGTGTAAACCGCGCGCGTGGCGCTCAAACAGCGGAAAGCCGAACCAGTTTTCCAGCGCGGCGATTTTGCGGCTAACCGCGCCCTGTGTCAGGCACAACTCTTTTGCTGCGTGCGTCAAATTAAGATGGCGGGCGGTGACCAGAAAAGCGTCGATGGCATTGAGCGGCAAAGATCGGGGCGACATGACAACTCCAGCTATGCAATTTATTCATGGCTATTATGACAACAATTCGGTTGTCGGCTCAACAGGGTTTGGTTTGAATGGTTATGCACTTTTTATGTGAAAGGATCAGGCATGACTCTGCGTACCCCGGTGAAAACTCGCTCCAAATTACCCGATGTCGGCACCACCATTTTTACCGTTATCGGCCAGCTTTCCGCCGAACATAATGCGATAAACCTTTCTCAGGGCGCGCCCAACTTTCCTTGCGATCCGCAGCTGATTGCCGGGGTGACGCGCGCCATGCAGGCCAATCATAACCAGTACGCATCAATGACCGGTCTGCGCCCGTTAAAAGAGCGGATTGCGCAGAAAATCAGCGAGCTGTACCGCACGGATTACGACGTAGACAGTGAAATTCTTATCACCGCCAGCGCCAGCGAAGGGTTGTACTCGACTATCAGCGGGCTGGTGCATCCGGGTGATGAAGTGATTTACTTTGAACCCTCGTTCGACAGCTACGCGCCCATTGTCCGTTTGCAGGGGGCAACGCCTGTAGCCATCAAACTGACGGTGCCGGATTTCGCGGTGAACTGGAACGAAGTGCGCGCGGCAATCACACCGCGCACGCGCATGATTATCGTGAACACGCCGCACAACCCCAGCGGGCAGGTGTTTTCCCGCGCCGATCTTGAGCAACTGGCGGCGATCACCCGGCACACCGATATTGTGATCCTCTCCGATGAAGTTTACGAACATGTGGTATTCGACGGCGAGCCGCATCACGGCATGGCAACCCATCCGCAACTGGCGGAGCGCAGCGTGATTATCTCGTCGTTTGGCAAGACCTATCATGTGACGGGCTGGCGCGTGGGATACTGCGTTGCGCCTGCGGAACTGATGGATGAGCTCTGCAAAGTACACCAGTTTTTGATGTTTTCCGCCGATACCCCCATGCAGCATGCCTTTGCCGATCATATGCGTGACCCGCAGGGTTGGCTGTCGCTGGCGGCGTTTTACCAGCGTAAGCGCGACCTGCTGCAAACCTTGCTCGCTGAGTCGCCGTTTCGTTTACTACCCAGCGCCGGATCGTTTTTCCTGCTGGCGGATTACAGCCACTTCAGCGATGAAAGCGACAGCGAGATGGTAAAAAGGCTGATTATCGACTGCGGGGTCGCCACCATTCCGTTGTCGGCGTTTTATACCGATGGTACAGATAACAAGTTGATCCGCCTCTCTTTTGCGAAAGATGAGGCAACATTAAGAGCAGGCGCGCAGGCCCTGTGTCGTGTTAAGCCACGCTAAGGAGCGTTAATGATGAAATTCAAAGCACTCTGTCTGGGCATGGGTTTGCTCTGCTCATTCTCCTCGTTTGCCGAAAACGCGCTGCGTTACGGCGTGGAAGCGGAATATCCCCCGTTTGAAAGCCGCAACGCGTCAGGTGAACTGGAAGGTTTTGATATCGAACTGGGGAACGCTGTCTGCAAAGCGGCGCAACTGAAATGTAGCTGGGTGGAAACCTCGTTTGACGCCTTGATCCCAGGGCTGACTGCCAAGAAATTCGATGCCATCAACTCGGCGATGAACATTACCGAACAGCGGCGTAAAAGCATCGATTTCACCCAGCCGATTTATCGCATTCCATCACAACTGGTCGGCAAAAGTGGCGACGGCATGGAAGCGACCGCCGAGGGGCTGAAAGGCAAAACCATTGGCGTGTTGCAGGGATCAATTCAGGAAACCTACGCCAAAGAGCACTGGGAAAAGCACGGTGTCACGGTGGTGTCGTATAAAGATCAGAATATGGCGTGGGGAGATTTGCTGAACGGTCGCATTGACGCCTCACTGGTGATGTCGGCGGCGGGACAGGCAGGTTTCCTCAGCAAGCCGCAGGGGAAAGGGTTTGGCTTTATTGGCAAACCGGTATCGGACGATACGATCCTCGGCAGTGGTATCGGTTTCGGGCTGCGTAAAGGTGATGAGGCCACCAAAAAGCAACTTGATGCCGCCATCGATAAAATCCGCGCTGATGGCACCATCAAAAAACTGGCGGAGAAGTACTTCCCCGGCATTGATGTTAGTGTCAGCGCACAATAAAGCATGACCACTCTGGCGCCTGCCGTTGATGTCCGGCAGGCGCTTTTTTATTTCCGCCGCAAACGCCCACCGTTATACAGATCTTTACGCCGCTTTCGGGCTGCTCTTATCGACAGAAAATATTTCATGTTTCGTTCATATATTCGGCAGCCAACAATTGGATTCTCAATGAATTTTGTCTAGAGTGATGCGTTCATTAATGAACGCTTTTGCCGCTGTTTCGCGCCATCGCGAAATGCCATTTGACGACCAGAAGGACGTGTTACCAGGCATGAACCGCAGACGATTTATTCAAGCATCCATGGCCCTTGCCGCAACTTACGGCACCACCGGTGTTGCATCGCTCTTTTCCCGCGCGGCGTTCGCGGCGGAAACGGACATCGCCGATGGACAGAGCCGCCGTTTTGATTTTTCCGTGCTGCAGTCCATGGCGCACGATCTGGCGCAACAGCAGTGGGGCGGCGCGCCTAAAGCGCTTCCCAATACGCTGGCGAACCTAACGCCGCAGGCTTACAACAGCATTCAGTACGATGCGCAGCACTCGCTGTGGAACAACGTTGATGGCCGCCTGCTGGACGTGCAGTTTTTCCACGTCGGCATGGGATTTCGCCGCCGCGTTCGCATGTTCTCCCTCGACCAGGAGACGCACCAGGCGCGTGAAATTCACTTCCGCCCGGAGCTGTTTAACTACCACGACGCGGGCGTCGATACCAAACAGCTGGAAGGGCAAAGCGATCTTGGTTTCGCCGGTTTCCGCGCGTTTAAAGCGCCTGAACTGGCGCGCCGCGATATCGTCTCGTTCCTTGGCGCAAGCTATTTCCGCGCGGTAGACAGCACCTTCCAGTACGGTCTTTCCGCACGCGGCGTGGCGATTGATACCTTTACCGATACGCCGGAAGAGTTCCCGGATTTCACCGCCTTCTGGTTTGAGACGGCAAAACCCGCCGACACCACCTTTACCGTTTATGCGTTGCTCGACAGCCCGAGTATTACCGGGGCGTATAAGTTCGTGATCCACTGCGAAGAGAGCCAGGTGATCATGGATGTCGATAACCGCCTGTATGCGCGCAAAGACATTAAGCAACTGGGTATCGCGCCGATGACCAGTATGTTCAGCTGCGGTAATAACGAGCGCCGCGTCTGCGATACCATTCATCCGCAAATCCACGACTCCGATCGTCTGGCGATGTGGCGCGGGAACGGGGAGTGGATCTGCCGCCCGCTGAACAACCCGCAAAAATTGCAGTTCAACGCTTATCAGGATGAAAACCCGAAAGGGTTCGGCCTGCTGCAACTCGATCGTGATTTCTCCCACTACCAGGATGTGATGGGCTGGTACAACAAACGCCCGAGTCTGTGGGTGGAGCCGCGTAACAAGTGGGGCAAAGGGGCGGTCAGCCTGATGGAGATCCCGACCACCGGCGAAACGCTGGATAACATTGTCTGCTTCTGGCAGCCGGAAAAACCGGTCAAAGCGGGCGATGATTTTGCCTTCCAGTACCGCTTGTACTGGAGTGCGATGCCGCCGGTGCGTTCTCCGCTGGCCCGCGTTTACGCCACCCGTACCGGCATGGGCGGTTTCCCGGAAGGCTGGGCGCCGGGCGAACACTATCCGGATAAATGGGCGCGTCGTTTCGCCATTGATTTTGTTGGCGGTGACCTGAAAGCGGCCGCGCCGAAAGGCATTGAGCCGGTCATCACGCTTTCAAACGGGGAAGCGAAACAGGTTGAGATCCTCTATGTCGAACCGTTTGACGGTTATCGCATTCTGTTCGACTGGTATCCGACCAATGATTCCACCGATCCGGTAGACATGCGTCTGTTCCTGCGCTGCCAGGGCGACGCCATCAGCGAAACCTGGCTTTATCAATACTTCCCGCCCGCGCCGGACAAACGTAACTACGTTGATGACCGCGTCATGCGCTAAACCCGCTTCGCCCCCGTCAGGGGGCGAATGCTTTATGGAGCCGCAATGGACGATACCGTTATACCGGTGAATGACCATCTGACGCTGCATGCCGCCGACGAGCGGTTTGTGCACGATCTGCACCAGTTAATTGTCAAAAACCGCGACTGGCTACAGCAGTTTCTCAACTGGCCGCAGTCGGTCACGTCCGTTGATGACACCCGTAAAACCGTGCAGAGCAATATACTTTTACACCAGCGCGGCTACGCCAAGATGTTCATGATTGTGCGCGACGATGTGCTGGTGGGCGTGCTGGCGTTTAACGCGATTGAGCCGTTAAACAAAACGGCTTATATCGGCTACTGGCTGGATGAGGAGTGCCAGCGGCAGGGGATATTGTCTCAGGCCATGCAGGCAATGATCGATTTTTATGCCCGCCGCGGCGATATCCGCCGCTTTGTCATCAAATGCCGGGTGGCGAATCATGCCAGCAATCAGGTTGCCGGGCGCAACGGCTTTACGCTCGAAGGCTGCCTTAAACAGGCAGAATTTCTCAACGGCAGCTACGACGATCAGAATATCTGGGCGAAGATCGTCGATAAGGCCTGATCGCGCTAACTGGTGGCCTGCGACACCGCTTTGCGCAGGCCGTTTACCGCCGGTGAGTTCATCGGTGTGACCAGCGCGTAGTTGTAGTGATCATCACTCCAGTACTGGGCCATCACATCTTCGGCCTCGCGTTCCCCGTGAGGAAGTTTGACCGGGCTTAACGGGCGGATATACCAGCCGACCCGGGTTCCGTTCCTGTCCTGATACATAATCAGCGCCGCCGGGCCTTGCGCGGTGGCGATAAGCCGCGCACCGGATAAGGTGAAACCATACTGTTCGAGATTCGGCGGCTGGTTACCGTTAATAAAATACCGGGCGACCCAGCGGGTGAGTTCGGTTTGCTGGCTTGCCACCACATCCATTGGCGTGACGGCGGCGTTATCAAAGAGTTTATAAGCCTGAACCGCGTCCTCCATCGGCTGATGAGTCATTAACATCTGCGACTCTTTCAGCTCCCAGCCCGTATAACCGCCCACGCTTAACGCCAGTACCAGCGCGAACGCGGTGGCCAGTTTCCACTGTCGCTGCTGGCGTACCTGGCGGCGTAAATAGTGTGGCTCCGGTTTTTCCAGGGCGATAGTTTGGTGGCTCATGGCCTGGCGGAGTTGCTGCGCGTCACGCCGCCAGCCTGCAACCTGCGCGGCGGCGTCGGGGTTTTCTGCCAGATAGCGCTCGATACGCGCTGAGGTCGCCTCATCGGTTTCGCCATCCATCCAGGCATGCAGATCGTGTTCATCCGGTGGCAACGTCATTTCAGTCTCCTCAGCGGCAGCGGCGCTGCCGTACCGTCTAATTTCTCATGTAGCAATTTACGTGCGCGCGACAGGCGCGACATCACGGTGCCGGTCGGGATATCGAGCGTTTGGGCGACTTCTTTATAACTCAGCCCTTCAATGCTCACCAGCAACAGAATGGCACGATAATCGGTCGGCAGCGTGGCGAACACCGCCAGCGTATCATCCGCCATGACCAGTGACTCGGTTGACGCGCCGGTGGTCTCCTCGCCAGTGAAAAAGGCGAGGATTTTCATATACCGCCGCTTACGCCGCTCGCCGTCAATAAATTGACGGTAAAGAATGGCGAACAGCCAGGCGCGCAGGCTCCGTTCGCCATCACTATTTGGGCTACGCGTCAGCGCTTTCATCAGGCAGCTTTGCACCAAATCTTCCGCGCTGTGCGGGTTGCGGGTTAGCCACAGCGCAAAGCGTTGCAAATGTGGCATCACCTGACGAATCTCATCATCAGTCAGTTGCATAGCTTGCCTTCATCGCTTGCGGGTTCCCGACATACTTTCAAAAACGCCATCGCGGAGCACGAGGGCATGAAACAGTGCGGCGGCCAGATGCAGCATCACCGTTGCGAACAGCGCCAGCGCCACCAGGGAATGCAGTGGCCGCAGTAGTGCGTAAGTATCATTATTCACCGGCAGGACAGGTGGCAACACCCAACCGCTGACAGTCACCGGATAGCCCGCTGCCGAGAGCATTCCCCAGCCAATCAGCGGTTGCGCAAGCATCATGGCATAGAGCGCCCAGTGTGAAAGATGCGCCATGGCGCGTTGCCAGCCCGCAAGCGTCGCCGGTAACGCCGGCGTGGCAGTATAAAACCGCAGCCACAGACGAACCAGCACCAGCACAAAAATCATCAAACCCAGTGGTTTGTGGATCGACACCAACAAACTGTGCAGGGATGAGACGGTGGAAACCATCACGACGCCAATAAACAGCATCGCGATGATCGCCGCCGCCATTAACCAGTGCAGCACGCGCAGTGCCGGGTGGAAATAGGCAACCTGTTTCATAAATGAGCTCCAGCCTGGGCGGATTGTTCACGGGTGCGCGCATTGTAAGATTTAGCATAAGCCGCAGAACGCGCATTGAGTAACGGATCGTCGGAGGCGGCAATGCCATCCGGCAGGATCAGCGGATCGTAATTGATGTCATTGCATGGCCCGTTTTGCTGTTCGGTTGCCCGGGTGAGAACCAGCGTTCCGGCGTTGATGGTTTGCCGGTCGGCCGGCCAGACTTTCGCCGCATTGCTGCCATCATCCCCCGGCTGGGCGACGGTGATCAGCAGATCCCATTTCAGTGGCCCCTGTGCCAGACGCTGTTTGAGATCCGTTTGCAGGAAATTTTTATCACGCTTTTCGTCGGCGCTGATGGGCTGATAATCGGTGTGTGGCACCATGCTCCAGCGCACCAGATGCGCGACATCTGCTTTATCCATAAACCGGAATGCGTTCAGGCTGTTAAACCGATCGCTGGCCCAGCTCGACGAAGGCACATTCTGTTTTGCCCATGCCAGAAACGGCGCGACCTCCGGGTTCTTTTGCACGAAGGCTTTGAATTTCCCGGCATCCGGTTTGCCGGTTGCCGCATCGGGCAGCGAGGCAACCTGTAATTCATAGAATTGCTCAACGGTGGAGACCGGGAAGAAGGGCATTGCGTTCATGCCGGTGCGCCACTGTTCACCGTTTGCTAACTGAAACGCCAGCGCCAGGCTACGTACAGGCACAGCATAATCCGGCGCGGCGGGATTTCCTCCGGCAATGGCAAAACGCCCGGTTACTGGCGTTTCTCCGACAGCAAATACCGAGGCGCGCGATAGCGTGCTGGCATTACCGTTAGAGATAAAACTGCCCGTAACGCAGAGCCCTTTGGCGTGATTTCGCCGATAGCCCGGATGCGCGCCGCCCGCTTGTTGTAAGACATTAACCAGTTTATCTGCGCTCAGGCGCGCAGGAGTTAACCTGCCTCCGCCCCACAGGAACAGTGCAATCAACACCAGCGGAACAAATGCGATTGCCGCAAGGCGTGCAAGGATCTGGCCGGTCGTAAAAGGAGTGTTTGTCATAGTCGCTCACCTGCTAATCATGAGCGGATAAGACGAAGCAACGGCGGGTTTATTCCACACGAAAGAAAAAATTTTTTGTGAAAAAAACCTGCAACAGAGTGTTCGTTGCAGGCCCGGTGTAATCAGGGATTTCTCGTCGCAAAGCGCGTGGCAAAGGTGCCGTCTTTGCCGCCAGCCGGGTGACGGCCGCTACGATTTACAAAAACTGCGCAAAGGTTGTTGAAGCGAAAACCCCACAGCCTGGCAGGAGGAAAGTGAACAGATCAGGGGGTTCGTTTTCTCCGCCGGGTGTTTCATAAACCACCTGCAACAATATGAAAAGTCGCGGATAAACGACGTCGGCTTTGATAACAGACAAGCAACTTATAAAGAGCCAACCAGCGGCGTGCGGGTAATGTGCTGCGTGTCGTTAATCACTTTCGGCCCGCGTAACAGAATGCTTTCGCCTTCCTGCGCCTCGACGACCGCATCGCCGTAAATTTCAATCTGATGCTCGATCAGCACATTACCGTGAATGCGCGCATTGCCCTGAATCACCACTTTTTCATCCAGCTGCAATGGCCCGCCGCGTAGCCAGGCGCGACCGCCTACCAGCACGTGGTGTTTTAAAATACAGTTGCCTTCAACGACGGCGTTTTCGGCTACCTGCGAGCTGTAGCGAATGGTCGGGATCTCATCGTCAAGCGTCCCGGCGACCACGCGTGCGGCGCCATACACTTTGGCGCAGTCGCACACCCAGACATCATTGAGCTCATTGCCTTCGAGCAGGGCGAAATCAAAGACTTCGGCGCGGTGTTCAATAAAGGCGTAATTGACGATGGCATCGCCATAAATTTGCGCCTGATGCACCACGCGCGAATGGCTGACGGTGGCGCGATCGTAAATCTGCAAAATTTGTTCGTTATCCAGCGTTAAACCTTTCGCGGCAATGATGTCGCAGCCGCTGAGAATGCGCGCATCGCCGCGTAAATGACATCCACCGCGCACCGTAGAGGCCTGAATGGTGACGTTGTCACTTAATTTCGCGCCGTGGCTTATCTCACTGCCGTCAACCCAGGCGTTGTCCGCAATCACGACATCGTGGCAAATGACGCACGGCTGGGTGATCCGCGCATTGCCACGCACTGCGCTGCCAAGAAAAACCATGCTGTTTTCATCGTAAATCCAGCAGTTTCCTTGCTGATCGAGCACGTTTTCATTATCGACCCAGCCACCGGCGCTGCCCGCCACAACATCGTTGAAATCACGCAGGGCAATAATCTGGCGCAGGGCGACGGATCGCTTCTCGCCGCCAATCTGGTAATGCATTGTCCGTTGCTCATCACTGAGCCGATACTTATTCATGCTACATTTCCCCCATCTGCCTGAGTTAAACGTAGCAAATTTTACGCCGCTGGCTATCCGCCAGCGAAACCAATAAAATGCACAAAAAATGCAACTTATAAATTCGCGACGTATTGAGGAACAGCATGACCACCCGCACTGATAACTACTTTACTGAAAAATACAGCATGACCCCGACCCATTCGGAAGTGCTTAACGCCATGAATTATGTCCAGCCGGGGAAAGCGCTGGATCTCGGCTGCGGTAATGGCCGCAACAGTCTGTTTCTCGCCAACCGGGGTTTTGATGTCACCGCGTGGGATAAAAACCCGAACAGTCTGGGCAATTTACAAAATATTCGTGAAACAGAAGGGCTGGAAAACTTACATATTGAGGCGGTTGATCTCAACCATCTCAGTTTTGATGGTGAGTACGATTTTATTCTCTCGACCGTAGTGCTGATGTTTCTGGAAGCGAAAACCATCCCGGGGCTGATTGCCAATATGCAGCGCTGCACCAAACCCGGCGGCTATAACCTGATTGTCGCGGCAATGGACACGGCAGATTTCCCGTGCACGGTCGGCTTCCCGTTTGCCTTTAAAGAGGGGGAGTTACGCGATTACTACGCCGGTTGGGAACTGCTGAAATACAACGAAGAGGTGGGTGAACTTCACCGCACCGATGCCAACGGTAACCGCATCAAATTACGTTTCGCCACGATGCTGGCACGCAAATCCGCGTAACTTATCCTGCTGCGGCAGTAAAAGCGCCGGAAGCTGGCCTCCGGTTTTTACTGCCAGCCCTCAATATTTCTCTTTCAATCTCTACTGCGCCATTTCCCTCTATTCGCCGGGTAAATGCCTCCTGCAAACGGTTGAAGGATGACGGGGATAAATTGCCATCACATGGGTAGCAAATGCCGGATTACAAGGCCATCCGGCAGGTTAGATCGGACTATCATTACGGGGTGAACACCGTTCCGACGCCATCCCCGGTCTGTTTTAACGCGCCGCCAGCTGGCAAAGTTGTAGCGCAACGTTATAAGAGGCTTCGAAAGCGCGTAGCGGCAGGAACTCAAAACGCGAGTGGAAGTTATGCGCGCCGGTGAAGAAATTTGGCGTCAGCAAACCTTTAGCAGAAAGCGCCGCACCGTCGGTGCCGCCGCGCATCGGCGTCGGTTTTGGCGTGATACCCAGTGATTCCATGGCTGTGAACAGTAAATCAATCGCCCGGCGATCTTCGCCAATCGCGTTGCTGATATTGCTGTAGGTATCGCTGATGCTGTACTCCACTTTCGCGGTGGGATACTGAGCCGCAATTTTTGCCGCAACATCGGCGATTTGCTGTTTGCGTTTAGCAAAACTCTCGCTGTCGAAATCACGAATGTTGGCGTTCAGCGTGGCGTAGCTCTGCACGGCATTGATACCGTTAAACCAGATATAACCTTCGCGTCCTTCCGTGTGCTCCGGCGTTTGTTGACGATCGAAGTGGCTGATGTAATCCATCGCCATTAACAGCGGGTTCACCAGCACGCCTTTCGCCGACATCGGGTGCGCGGTCACCCCGGTAAACTGAATTTGCGCGCTGGCGGCGTTAAAGTTCTCGTAAACGATTTCGCCCAGTTCGCAGCAGTCGATTGTCCAGGCAAAATCAACATCAAAACGCGCTAAATCCAGCGCCTTCGCGCCACGCAGGCCCACTTCTTCATCGGGTACAAAGGCCACCACGATATCGCCGTGACGCTGTTCTGGCGTCAGGTTTTCCAGCAGCGTCATCACCACGGTAACCGCGGCTTTGTTATCCGCACCGAGTACGCTGGTGCCGTCACTGAAGATTATCTCCTCATTCGGATAAGCGAGGATCTCCGGGTGCTCATCAACGCGCAGCCAGATATCCTGCGCGCGGTTCAGGCAGAGATCTTGCCCCTCAAAGCGCAGGATCTGTGGATGAATATGCGGGGATAAACCGACGTCCACGGTGTCGATATGGGTGATAAAACCAATGCGCGGCGCACCGGGAACATTGCCTTTTTTGACGGCGGTGACGGTCGCGTGATCGTCAATAATGATCTCTTCAAGACCCAGTGTTTTCAACTCATTAGCCAGTTCACGCGCCATATCAAACTGCCCGACGGTGGTGGGTAAAGTGGTGGCCGCCGGATCGCTTTGGCTGGTGATGCTGAGATAGCGAAAGAAGCGATGCGTTAATTGACTGGAGAGCGACGACGTCATAGTGATTCCTTCTTTATTCGAATTATCAGGTGTTTGCAAATTCACTTTAATGTTATTTATGAGAGGGCAAACAACAAGCCTTTACAATAAAACAACAGGAAAAACTATGATTAGCAAACCGACAACACTTGCTCTGGCGTTGGCCGCGATGATAGTGAGTTCTTCTGTGGCGGCGAAAACGCTGGTCTATTGCTCGGAAGGCTCGCCGGAAAATTTCAACCCACAACTCTATACCTCGGGCACCAGCGTGGATGCCAGCGCGGTGCCGGTCTACAACCGGCTGGTGGATTTCAAAGTGGGCACCACGCAACTGCAACCCAGCCTCGCGGAAAGCTGGGATGTCAGTGAAGACGGCAAGATTTACACCTTCCATCTGCGCAAGGGGGTGAAATTCCAGAGCAATAAATACTTCACGCCAACGCGCGACTTCAATGCCGATGATGTGATCTTCTCGTTTATGCGGCAAAAAGACGCCAGTAATCCCTATCACAATGTCTCTAACGGCACTTACTCGAACTTTGAAAGCCTGGAGTTCGGTTCGCTGATCACCGCGATTGATAAACTCGACGACCATACGGTGCGCTTTACGCTGGCGCACCCGGAAGCGCCGTTTGTCGCCGATCTTGGCTGGTATTTTGCGTCGATCCTCTCAGCGGAATACGCCGATGTGATGTTAAAGGCAGGAACCCCGGAACGTGTCGATATTGATCCGATTGGCACCGGCCCGTTCCGCCTGGCGCAGTACCAGAAAGATTCGCGCATTCTGTTTACCGCGTTCGACGGCTACTGGCAGGGCAAAGCCAAAATTGATCGTCTGGTCTTCAGCATCACGCCGGATGCGTCCGTGCGGGTGGCAAAACTGGAGAAGAACGAGTGCCAGGTCATGCCATTCCCCAATCCGGCCGATTTACCGCGCCTGAAAGAGAATAAAGACATCACGCTGATGAGCAAAGCCGGGTTAAACACCGGGTTCCTGTCGTTCAATACGCAAAAAGCGCCGCTGGATAATGTCAAAGTGCGCCAGGCGCTGGCGATGGCGATCAACAAACCGGCGATCATTCAGGCCGTGTTCCAGGGTACGGGCACCGCAGCGAAAAACCTGCTGCCGCCGGGCGTCTGGAGCGCGGATAGCGAACTGAAGGATTACGACTACGATCCGGAAAAAGCCAAAGCGCTGCTGAAAGAGGCCGGATTTGCGCCGGGAACAACCATCGATTTATGGGCCATGCCGGTGCAACGCCCCTATAACCCGAACGCCAAACGGATGGCCGAGATGATCCAGGCCGACTGGGCGAAAGTGGGCGTGCAGACCAGAATCGTCACTTATGAGTGGGGCGAATACCTGAAACGGGTGAAGGGCGGCGAACACCAGGCAGCCTTGATGGGCTGGACTACCGCTACCGGCGATCCGGATAACTTCTTTGGCCCGCTGTTTACCTGTACTTCTGCCAATGGCGGCTCTAACTCGGCGAAATGGTGTTACGCGCCATTTGACAAAATTATCGCCGAAGCGAAAGCCACAACCGACCATGAAAAACGTGTCGCGCTGTATAAAGAGGCGCAGCAGATGATGCATGATCAAATGCCAGCGGTGATGATTGCCCACTCAACGATTTTCGAACCGGTACGCAAAGAAGTGCAGGGCTACGAAATCGACCCGTTTGGCAAACATATTTTCTGGCAAGTAGATCTGAAGAAATAGCCATCAATGGGCGAGCGAACCCTGTACGTTAGCGGTTTGCTCGCCCATTTCCCTGCGCGTTAACCTTGAAGGCATCGGCGTTGTCAACGCTGCCGTTTTTCCCCCCACAAAACGCCGCTGCGTTTGCTATACCTTAAGAGCAATTCCGCACTCACAGGGACATCCTCATGCGTACTCATGCATTGGTTAGCGTTGCCGTCTTTTCCGGCCTGCTGGCGTTATCAGGCTGCGCGTCAAAAGTGACGCAACCGGAAAAATACTCCGGGTTTCTAAAAGATTATTCAGGGCTGCAGGAAACCACTTCCGCCACCGGTAAACCGGTACTTCGCTGGGTGGCGCCGGGTTTTGATCCGGCGAAATACGACAGTATTGTCTACCACCCGGTGGTCTATTATCCGGTGGCGAAACCTACCAGCCAGGTAAATCAACAGGTGCTGGATGGCGTTCTCAACTACACCAACAGCAAATTGAAAGCCGCCGCCGCCGCGCGTAAACCGCTGGTGACATCGCCAGGCCAGCACAGCCTGATTTTCCGCGGGGCGATAACCGGCGTGGACGCCAGCAAACAGGGGTTGCAGTTCTATGAAGTGGTGCCGGTGGCCATGGTCGTGGCGGGAACGCAGATGGCAACCGGTCATCGCACGATGAACACGCATCTCTATTTTGAAGGCGAGCTAATTGACGCGCAGACCAATGCGCCGGTGCTGAAAGTGGTGCGTCAGGGGCAAGGGAAAGATGTGAATAACGAAAATGCGCCGGTCACTGTCGACTCTCTGAAACAAGTCATTGACGATATGGCGACCGACGCGACGATGTTTGATATCAGCAAGCGTTAGCTTTTCGCCGTGTTCCGCGCCCGCCCAACCACGTTTCCGGGCGGGCAAACATCACCAGATTGCCGGTAAGGATCAGCAGTAACCCGGCAACGCCATTGAAATGCCAGATATAGCCCTCGAAAAACGTCGAAACCGTCAGCGCAACCAGCGGAAACAGCAGGGTGCTGTAAGCCGCTTTGCTGGGGCCAATGCGCCCGACCAGCGTAAAATACGCGCCAAAGCCAATCACCGATCCGAACAGCGCCAGGTAGACCAGCGCGCCCAGGTAACTGGCCGTCCATTGCGGGGTGAAATCGTCACCGCGCAGCAGGCCAATCGCTCCCATAATCAACGTGCCGTAAAGCATCGCCCAACTGTTGGTGGTAATGGTTTCCAGCCCTTTGCGCTGATGGCGGAGGCTTATCATATTGCCAAACGAGAAACCCAGCGTGCCCAGCGCCGACAGGCCAATCCCCATCAGTAACGTTATGCTCCAGCCGCTGGTGACCAGATCCTCCCAGAACAACGTGACAATCCCCGTCAGGCCGAGGAGCGCCGCGACAAAAAAGCGCGCCGGTGGCTTTTGACCAAAAAAGAGATAACTGTTTACCGCGTTAAATAAGACCGCCATCGAGAAGATCACCGACTCCAGCCCGGTGCTGATCCACGCCGCAGCGGTATAGAAGCACCAGAAGTTAAAACCAAACACGCAGCAGCCCTGGAGCAGGCAAAACAGATGATCGCGCAGCGGCAGGGCGCGCAACTTACGCTGCGCCAGCAGTACCAGCATCATTGCCACTGTGGCCAGTGCAAAGCGCCAGAAGATCGACACCGGCGCGGCGACCGGCCCTTGTTGTAGAAAAATCGCAATCCAGGTTGTCCCCCAGATAACCACCACCAAACCGTACAGCAATGCGTTCATATTGAGTTCCAGTGCGTAAAACGAATGCTGAGTGTGGCAAAACCGCAACGCAGCCGATTGCACCGGTTTGCGCCGGACTTGCATATTCTTGCGCTTTTCTTTACACAACGCTGGTATCCGTCGCCAGCTATTCATAGACTGGGGTTCTGGTGAATTTATGATAATTTCCGTGAATGTCTGAACACTACGAAGCCTTTGAAAACTTGAGTAAACACAACGCCGTATTGCACAACTCGGTGGCGCTACACTCTGGCATTCAACTGGCGGCCTGGTCGAACAAACGCGACAACATTACCCAATATTGCAATCACCATACCCTGAGTTTGTACGTTGCCGACGGCTATGAGAGCTATCACAAAACCGCCTACGGCTGGAAAAATGGCGGCGGGCCGGATCGCTTTTGCCTGATGCCGAAAGAGAGCGAATCGGTGTGGGATATCCGCGATACGTTGTCCTTTGTCCACCTTTACTGCACCGACGAGCATCTGCGTGAAGTGGGTGAGCAGGTGTGGGATCGCAGCCCGGCATCGTTCACGCTGGATGAGAAAACATTCTCCCAGGATGCGCGTATCACCGCGCTTTATCGCCAGTTTTTGCTCGGTTGCGACTGGCAGCAAAACGCCAACCAGTTAACGCTGAGTACCGCATCGACGCTGTTACTGACGCACCTGGTGCAGCACTACAGCAACGTGCAGTGGCAACTGCCGACCGTAACGGGCGGCTTAGCGCCCGTGGTGCTTCGCACGGTGCTGGAGTATATCGATGCGCATCTGGCAGAACCGCTGCTGCTGGCGGATCTGGCCGCGCAGGCCGCGCTGAGTGAATACCATTTTGCCCGCATGTTCCGCCAGTCAATGGGCGTGGCGCCGCACCAGTTCGTGATGCAACGGCGCATGGCGCGGGCGAAAGATCTGCTGCTTCATAGCGATCAGCCGCTGACCACCATTGCGCTGGCCTGCGGTTTTAACTCGGCCAGCCACTTCAGTAACCGCTTCAAAGCGGCGAAAGGCATTACGCCCTCGCAGTTACGCGCGTCGCGCTAAGCGTAATGCGCTGTAGCAAATCCCGCCGATCGCTAAGCCCCAGAATGCAGACCCAATCCCCAGCAGCGTGACGCCGCTTGCGGTAACCAGAAAGGTGACCATCGCGGCATCGCGATCGCGTTCGGTGATCAGCGCCTGGTGCAGGCTGCCGCTCATCGTGCCCAGCAGTGCCAGCCCTGCCAGCGTCTGGATCCAGCTTAATGGCAAGGCGGTGAGCAGCGAGGTTATCGAGCCGCCAAACAGACCGGCTAGCAGGTAAAACACCCCGGCTGCCGCCGCGGCCAGCCAGCGTTTTTCCGCCTGCGGGTGAGCATCCGGGCTCTGGCAAATCGCCGCCGTGATGGCGGCAATACAGATGGAATAGACACCAAACGGCGAGAACAGCAGTGCCAGCGCGCCGGTAAAAATAATCAACGGTGAAACCGGCACGTGGTATCCCGCCGCCTGCATAGTGGCAAAACCGGGCGCATTCTGTGAGGCCATCGTTACCAGAAAGAAGGGTATACCGATGCTCACCAGCGAGGACCAGTGGAATTCCGGCGCGATATAAGTCGGGGCAACGACCGCGATAGTGATTTTTTGCGTGACAACGTCACCGCTTAGCCACGCCACCAGCCCCCCGACCAGAAGTGTGGCGACAATGGCATAGCGCGGTGCCAGCGATTTGCAGATAAGCCAGGCCAGCAGCATGCTGCCACACAAGACGAAATGCCCCTGAATATTGCTAAACGCCTGCAAACCGAAGCGCAGCAAAATGCCCGCCAGCATGGCCGCGGCCAGCGTGTGGGGAATGATTTTCATCAGCCTGGCGAACAGCCCGGTAATGCCACACAGGACAATTAATGCATTGGCAAAGATAAATACGCCCACTACTTCATTCAGTGAAACCCCTTGTAAGCTGGTCGCCAGCAGCGCGGCGCCTGGTGTTGACCAGGCCGTAAGCACCGGCATGCGATACCAAAGACTTAACACCAGCGTGCTGATGCCCATACCCAGACCGAGCGCGGTCATCCAGCCGGCGATTTGCGTGGCAGTTGCGCCCGCCGCCGAGGCCGCTTGCCAGATAATGGCGGCGGAGCTGGCATAACCGACCAGCACAGCGACAAAGCCAGCCAGCAGGCTGGAAAAAGGCAGGGCAGACGCGCGAGAAAAGGCGGCATGTGACATGAAATAATCCTTGTGCGTTATAGCATCCGCATAAAGTATCACTGGCCGTTATAGCGCACAAGCTGGCAGTGCAATAAGGTATTTAGCGTGGTTATAGTTTCGCTCTCTAAAAAAGAAACGCTGCGCTATACTGCCCCGGATTTTTCTTCCCGGAGGCGTAATGAACATCGCAGACTACCTGGCAAGCACCTTAAAACTTCTCCGTCAGGGCCGTGGCTGGAGCCTTTCCAGGCTGGCAGAAGAGACGGGCGTTTCCAAAGCGATGCTCGGGCAAATTGAGCGTAATGAATCAAGCCCGACGGTGGCCACGCTCTGGAAAATCGCCACCGGCCTGAACGTGCCGTTTTCTACCTTTATTGCGCCGCCGGAGAGCGATACCCCGCACGCCTACGATCCTGAACAGCAGGCGATGGTAATCACGCCCATTTTCCCGTGGGATGAAAAGCTGCACTTTGATCTTTTTTCAATTGCGCTGGCGCCAGGGGCGATAAGTGAATCGACGCCGCACGAAAGCGGGGTGATTGAGCATGTGATTGTCATCAATGGCGCGCTGGATTTATGTCTCGACGGGCAGTGGAAAACATTTACCAGCGGAATGGGTGTGCGCTTTGCGGGCGATGAGGCCCATGCCTATCGCAACAGTTCCGCACACACCGTGCATTTCCACTCGTTGATTCATTATCCAAAAGAAAAAGCCGCAAGCACGCCAGCGGCTAAAAACGACGACGATAAATAACATGACAACGTTGACCCGCGATACTTCGGGCTGCAGGAAAGTTCAGCCTCACCTGCAACCGGCAGTACGGTGGATAAAACGTGACGAGGAATGTCCGAGCCACCACTCTATCGCCGCATGAAACGCAGCGGAAATAGCAATTTCGACATTGCATTGCCGACAGACGCAAATTCCCCCTGCGGCAGGTGGTGAAACGCCCCGGTTGTGACTACAATAGCCGCCATTTTGTACATAATGGATAACGACGATTGTATGCGCCTGCACCCCCATCATCTTGAACTGTTAAGCCCGGCCCGCGACACCGCCATCGCCCGTGAAGCGATCCTTCATGGCGCTGACGCGGTCTACATTGGCGGCCCTGGCTTTGGCGCGCGCCACAACGCCGGTAACAGCCTGCGCGATATCGCCGAACTGGTGCCGTTCGCGCATCGCTACGGCGCGAAAGTGTTTATCACCCTGAACACGATCCTTCATGATGACGAGCTGGAACCGGCGCAGAGCCTGATCCATGACCTGTACCAGGCCGGTGTCGATGCGCTGATCGTGCAGGATATGGGCGTACTTGAGCTGGATATCCCGCCGATTGAGCTGCACGCCAGTACACAGTGCGACATTCGCAGCGTGGAAAAAGCCAAATTCCTCTCTGATGTTGGTTTTAGCCAGATTGTGCTGGCGCGTGAGCTGAACCTGGAGCAGATCCGCGCCATTCATAACGCGACCGACGCCACCATTGAGTTCTTTATCCACGGCGCGCTGTGCGTGGCGTACTCCGGGCAGTGCAATATCTCCCATGCGCAGACCGGGCGCAGCGCCAACCGCGGCGACTGCTCTCAGGCGTGCCGCTTGCCCTATACGCTGAAAGACGATCAGGGCCGCGTGGTGGCTTATGAAAAACACCTGTTGTCGATGAAAGATAACGATCAGACTGCCAACCTGGCGGCGCTGATCGATGCCGGTGTGCGCTCTTTCAAAATTGAAGGGCGCTACAAAGATATGAGCTACGTGAAGAACATCACCGCACATTACCGCCAGATGCTGGACGCCATTATCGAAGATCGCGGCGACCTGGCGCGTGCGTCCGCCGGACGTACCGAACATTTCTTTATTCCCTCGACGGACAAAACCTTCCATCGCGGCAGCACCGATTATTTTGTCAATGCGCGCAAAATTGATATCGGCGCGTTTGATTCACCGAAATTTATTGGCCTGCCGGTCGGTGAAGTGCTGAAAGTGGCGAAAGATCATCTCGATGTTGAAGTGACCGAACCTCTGGCCAACGGAGATGGCCTGAACGTGCTGGTGAAGCGTGAAGTGGTGGGTTTTCGTGTCAACGTCGCCGAGAAAACGGGCGAGAACCGCTACCGCGTATTCCCGAACGAAATGCCGGACGCGCTGCGAACGCTGCGCCCGCACCACGCGCTGAACCGTAACCTTGACCATAACTGGCAGCAGGCATTACTGAAAACCTCCAGCGAGCGTCGCATCGGCGTGGATATTGAGCTGGGCGGCTGGCAGGAGCAACTGGTGCTGACGCTGACCAGCGAAGATGGCGTCAGCGTGACGCACACGCTGGACGGGCAGTTTGACGAAGCCAATAATGCGCAAAAAGCGCTGGAAAGCCTGAAAGACGGGCTGGCGAAACTGGGGCAAACCCGGTATTACGCACAGGCGATCACCGTGAATCTGCCGGGTGCGCTGTTTGTGCCCAACAGCCTACTCAACCAGCTGCGTCGCGAAACGGTAGAGATGCTGGAAGAGGCCCGGCTGGCGAATTACCAGCGCGGCAGCCGCAAACCGGTGGCGACACCCGCGCCGATCTACCCGGAAACACATTTGTCGTTCCTGGCAAACGTCTATAACCATAAAGCGCGTGAATTTTATCACCGCTACGGTGTGCAGCTGATTGACGCCGCCTTCGAAGCGCATGAAGAGAAGGGCGATGTGCCGGTGATGATCACCAAACACTGTTTGCGCTTCGCCTTCAACCTGTGCCCGAAACAGGCGAAAGGCAACATCAAAAGCTGGCGCGCAACGCCGATGCAACTGGTGCATGGCGACGAAGTGTTGACGCTTAAGTTTGACTGCCGTCCGTGTGAAATGCATGTGATTGGCAAAATTAAGAACCATATCCTGAAAATGCCCCTGCCGGGCAGCGTAGTGGCGTCGATAAGCGCCGATGACTTAGTAAAAACGTTGCCAAAACGCAAATAAACAAAGGGTGGCGCTGTGCCACCCTGTTTTTTTACTGTCCCTAAAACAATTCTTCTGAATAGCTATAAATTATCCCGCCGCGCTAATAACAAGCATGCGTTAATAACCGTAATACGTTAATCTAGCCGGGCTAAAATAATAAGAAATGGTTTATTGATGATATTCACGGAGAGGAAATGCGTAAATTTACGTTAAGCGCCTTGCTTGTTGCTGGTGCTTTTTTATTGTCTGCCTGTACGCCTGGCCCGCTCGGAACGCAGCGTTATCAGGCCTATACCGGTAGCGACGCGACAGTGGTCTACACCCAGGCTAATAAGGCTCATCAGGGGCTTTTTTATTTCCAGCGTTATAACAAAGAGGGCGACTGCTTTAATTCCGCCGAGATGATTTACATCAGCAATAATATGCTGGAAGGCGTTGTTGACCGGCTTTTTACCAGCCGTCTGAAAGGCGATCAATACTGGACATTAATCGTTCAGGATAATTCAAGCGGCAGGATGTGGATCCATGAGACCGCATTTTTCCTTGAAAAAGGAAAACACTATGTGGCAATCAGCTCCCGCGGCGCGGTCGAAATTCCGGCGGATTTGAATATCACCAGCCAGGACGATCTGGATAAAGTGTATGACCGTTATCAGGATAAACCGGCGAAACCGTGGAATTTACGCCGTGGCATCTGCAAGTCCTGGTTATCCAAAGCGATGGGATCGTAATCTCCTGAGCAAGCGGCGTTAAAACCGTATCTGCCAGATAAAAAAACAGGCCTTTCGCCATCACGAAAGGCCTGTTTGCATTGCGGGCTGGATTAGCGGTCGTCACCCGGACGACTTTCTTCCGGCAGCGGTGGTTTCTTACCGTTGTGTTTGTCGCGGTGTTTGTCATCCGGGCGCGGCGGCTTATCTTGCTTATGTTTCGGCGGCGGCGCATCGTGCGACGGTTTTTTATCACCGTTATGCTGCGGGCCATTTTGGTACTGTTCCGGCGGTAGCGGCGGATGTTCGTCTGCAAACGCCATCGAAGAGAAGCTCACCGCCAGAATGGCAGACACCAGTGCACTCTTTTTCATCTTTTTCATCCTTACTCGTTCTGTTGCGTGGCGACGATTTGACGATAAAAAAGTGAAGGGATTATGGAGCGTTACGCCTTCGGGATTATTCCTGGCGGCGCGGTGGAAGATAGCGCCAGTAAGGCGGTGAACCGAAACTCGCCAGTAAAAAATCGATCACCGTGCGGGTGTTAAGCGACGGGTATTTCCCGCCAGGGTAGAGCAACCACAGCGACTGCTGCGTTGCCGAATAACTGGCGGTAAAATCGGGCATGAGCGCCACAAGCTCGTTGCGATTCAGCATTTCACCCACTTGCCAGTCCGGGAAAAGTAATATTCCCGCATCACTCAGTGCGGCCTGTAACAGCAATTCCGCGTTATCGGAAACGATTTTGGCCTGCGGCGAAAACTGGACATATTTCTCTCCCCGCTGAAAACGCCAGCGCTGTAAACCGCTTTTCCCGCGATACGCCAGTAACCGGTGCGACTGCAACTCCTCTGGCGTGTTCGGTTGACCATAACGGCGCACGTAGGCGGGGGTCGCCACCAAATGGCACTGCTGATGCGCAATCAGCCGACCGTGCAACTCAGAATCCTGCAGCGCCGCGATACGCAGCAGCAGATCCGTACCGTCGGCAAACGGGTCGATATAGTCATCGTTCAGGTTCAGTTCGATATGCAGACGCGGATAGCGCTCGCTCAGTTCGCTGATTTTGGGGCCAATATGGCGCAGGCCAAACGAGATCGGCGCATTAAGGCGAATGCGGCCGACAGGCTCATCGCGACGCTCGTCCACCTGCGTTTGCGCGTCCGCAAGCTGCTGTAACATGGCGCGAAACGTGTCGGCATAGATATGACCCGCCTCGGTGGCAATCACCGCGCGCGTGTTGCGGTACAACAACTGGGTTTCCAGCGCCTGCTCCAGTTGCTGAACCACGCGCGACAGCGATGAGGCCGCCAGACCTTCATTGCGTGCGACTTCGGAAAAATTTCCCTCGCGAACAATGGCGAGAAACAGCTGCATTGAGCGGGCGCTAATTTGACTGAGCTTATTCATCTGTGCGTAATCCGCAAAGGTCCATGGCGCATTGTAGTGTTTTTGCGAACAGGTTTCATCGTTAAGCTACGCGAACAATTAATACGGAGAAGAATCATGAGCACTATAGTGAAAGCCTTCGATGAAACCGTCCGCCAGCGTTTTTCCGCCCGCGCATTTTTACCAACCCCGTTAACGGACGAGCAAATTCGGGACGTGTTGCAAGATGCGCAATATTCCCCGTCTAACTGCAACACCCAGCCGTGGCATGTGCATGTGGTTTCCGGTGAAACGAAAAATCGTCTTGGAAAAAGGATGACGGAAAACGATCTGCAAGGGCACCAGACGCCGGATTTCACCTTTTCTTATGATGATTTTCATGGCGACTATTTTGAGCGCGCTCATGAGCAAGCGCGGATTTATTACGAGGCGATAGGCGTGGCGCGTGAAGATAAAGCACAGCGCAAAGAGGCTTATCTGCGAAATTATCAATTTTTTAACGCGCCACACGCCGCTTTTCTGTTTATGCCGTCTTTTGGCGACAATATCCGCGTTGCCTCCGACATAGGCATGTATGCGCAGAGCTTTTTGCTGTCATTGACGGCGCGTGGTTTTGCCGGAATTCCGCAGACTTTACTGGGTTTTCACGCCGATATGATCCGCGAAGAACTCGGTGTTTCCGCTGATTATCGGCTGCTGTTCGGCATCTCGTTTGGCTATGCCGATATGTCTGCGCCCTCTGCGAAAAAACGCATGCCGCGGATTCCCGTTGAGCAAAGTGTGGTGATGCACGGGTAACGCCGTGGTGACCAGAGACGCTAATCATGAGCGTCTCTGGTCAGTGTTATGCCGCACAAAGCGCTCGGGCGCTTTGTTTCCACTCATCAACCTGATCGGGGTGCAGAAAGGAGAAATAAACGGTGGTGTTATCAGGCAGGATATTTTGCAACGCCTGCATGCAGTTGGCTTCGCAGGGGCGTAATTCGATATACACGCTGGTGATCGGCAACTGTTCATCGCCGTTGCCGGCGTTCTCAATGCGTCGTATCGCCGCAATCAGTGCCGCCATTTCGCCATGCAATTTTACCCAGTTATTGGTGTAAATATCCGGTGGCATCTCAATACGCATCTGGCTATTGCCAAAGGCGTAGCGGGAATTACCGCGCAGCGTGTATTCGACGGTGGCGCAGCACGATTCCGGGCCAAAACCATCTTGTTTAACCAACTTCTTTTTGTCTTCCAGCGTACGGCGAACAATCGGGTAACCCGACCGGAGATTGTAAGGCGTCTGAACGAGGTTAATCATTATTTCTCCCTAAACGCATGAAAAATCGCAGCTCTAATGTAAATTTGACAACAAAAAGCGTAGTGAACGATCCCGGAAATTTCTAGCCGGGATCGTGCGTTGCCCATGGCCATTTAGTGCGATTTAAACCCCGCCGCCGACATCAGAAGCCGGAACACCATACTGACCGCAAACAGTGCCAGCACGCTGCCTCCCCAGATTATTAGCATCCACATCAGGCGGTTAAAAAACGACTGTTTCATTAATGGTACCCCGCGCCATGTTGCACCTTGCCGCGAAACACGTAGTAACTCCACAAGGTATAAACCAGAATAATCGGGATGATCAGCAGGGCGCCGACCAGCATAAAGCCCTGGCTTTGCGGAGGTGCCGCGGCCTGCCACAACGTGATATCCGGTGGAATAATGTGCGGCCAGATACTGATGCCAAGCCCGCTAAACCCGAGGAAAATCAGCCCCAGCGTCTGCACAAACGGCAGCGTGTGGGAATCCGGGTTGCCGAGGCTGCGCCACAGCCAGGCACTCAGTACCACAACCAATAGCGGCACCGGCGAGAAGAAGTAGAGATTCGGCAAGCTGAACCAGCGATCGGCAATTGCGGAATGCGTCAGCGGCGTCCACAGGCTAATCACGGCAATCACCACCAACATCGCCAGCAACAGTTTTCTCGCGGCCTTGCGCATTTTCCCCTGCAACGGCTCTTCGCTTTTCATCACCAGCCAGCTCGCGCCGAGCAGGGCGTAAGTGATGACCAGCCCGACGCCGCAAAACAGGTTAAACGGTGTCAGCCAGTCGAGCGCACCGCCGCTAAACGTACGGCCCGTCACCGGAAAACCGTTCAGCACCGCGCCCACCACCACCCCCTGGGTAAAGGTGGCAAGCAGCGAGCCGGAGAGAAACGCTTTGTCCCAGAACGGCCGGTGCGCGGGTGTGGCTTTGAAGCGAAACTCAAAGGCCACGCCGCGAAAGATAAGACCGATCAGCATTAAGGTCAGCGGAATGGTCAGCGCATCGACAATCACCGCATAGGCCAGCGGAAACGCGCCGAATAACCCCGCGCCGCCGAGCACCAGCCAGGTCTCGTTGCCATCCCAGACCGGCGCGACACTGTTGACCATCACGTCGCGATCGTGAGCGTCACGCGTGACGGGAAACAGGATACCGATACCAAGGTCAAAACCGTCCATCACGATATACATCAGGGTGGCGAAGACGATAATGACAAACCAGATTAACGAAAGATCGATGCCCATTATTTATCCTCATCCGCCTGGAGATGTTCGCCCGCCGCCGACAGCGGTCGCGCCGGAGTACCTTGCGTGGCGTGCTCATCACGCTCCTGCGGCCCTTTGGTGATCAGCCGCACCATGTAGCTGTAACCCACGCCAAAAACGGAACAGTAGACAACAAAAAACGCCAGCAAACTGAGGCTCATTTGCAGATCGCCATGGGCGGAAACCGCATCGGCCGTACGCAACAAGCCGTATACCACCCACGGTTGTCGACCCACTTCTGTCGTAACCCAACCGGCAAGAATGGCAATCAACCCCGCAGGCCCCATCCATAGCGCGAAGTGTAAAAACGGTCGCGACTGATAGAGCCGGTCGCGAAAACGCAGCCATAGCGCCGCGACGCCCAGGCCAATCATCAGCACGCCAAGCCCGACCATAATGCGAAACGACCAGAAGACAATCGGGGAATAGGGGCGCTGATCTTTAGGGAAATCTTTTAGCGCCGGCACTTGCTTGTCGAGGCTGTGTGTCAGGATCAGGCTACCGAGCGCCGGGATCGCCACGGCATAACGCGTGCGCTCCTGCTCCATATCCGGCAGGCCAAACAGCAGCAGCGGCGTCGCTTCGCCGGGCGGGTTCTCCCAATGACCTTCGATGGCGGCAATTTTTGCCGGTTGATGTTCAAGCGTATTCAGCCCGTGCATATCGCCGACCATCGCCTGAATCGGCGCCACAACCAGCGCCATCCACATCGCCATAGAAAACATCTTGCGGATCGCGGGCGTATTATTGCCGCGTAACAGATGCCAGGCGGCAGACGCGCCGACAAACAACGCACTGCTTAAGAATGCCGCAATGGTCATGTGCATCAGCCGGTACGGGAAGGAGGGATTAAAGATAACCTTAAACCAGTCGACCGGCACCACCTGCCCATTTTCAACGATAAAGCCCTGCGGCGTATGCATCCAGCTATTGGACGCGAGGATCCAGAAGGTGGACATAATGGTGCCCAGCGCGACCATACAGGTGGCCAAAAAGTGCAGGCCAGGGCCGACTTTGTTCCAGCCAAACAGCATCACGCCAAGAAAACCTGCTTCAAGGAAGAAGGCGGTCAGCACTTCATAGGTCAGTAATGGCCCGGTAATGCTACCGGCGAACTGGGAAAAACCGCTCCAGTTCGTGCCGAACTGATACGCCATCACCAGCCCGGACACGACCCCCATACCGAAGTTAACGGCGAAGATCTTCGACCAGAAATGGTACAGCGTGCGCCAGTCCGGGTTGCGGGTTTTAAGCCACAAACCTTCAAGCACCGCCAGATAGCTGGCAAGGCCGATGGTAATTGCCGGAAAAATGATATGAAAAGAAACGGTGAAGGCGAACTGTATTCTCGCCAGGTAAAACGCGTCTAAACCGAACATGCACAACCCCAATGTCAATGTTGTGGCGTCAATGTTAATGAGCACAAGCGTGAACTTGCAGAAACAGATACAGGTAATTTTCGTATAACAGTTCCCTGTAAAGGGTATGGCAGGTTGCGGATTAGTCCAGACGAAGCGGTAACCTGTAACCATAACAGTGCGCATAATGGGCTGTTTTGTATAAACTGATATAGCAAGATGGCGCACTGCGTGCCATGATGTAGTCGTTTTGTTAACACGTGAAAAATCATGAAAAAATACCAGCGCCTGGCGCAGCAAATCGCAGAACAAATTGAGCTTGGGGTCTGGCGACCCGGAGAGAAGCTGCCGTCGCTGCGCGAGCAGGTCGTCAGCAGCGGGCTGAGTTTTATGACCGTCGGTCATGCGTATCAGTTGCTGGAAAGCCAGGGGCGGGTGATTGCCAGGCCCCAGTCCGGCTATTTTGTCGCGCCAGCGCCTGGCTTGCCGCGTGCGCCGGCGGCCAGGATCACGCGTGACGAAGCGGTGGACATCAATACCTATATTTTTGACGTGTTACAGGCCAGCTGCGATGCCTCGGTGCTGCCGTTTGGTTCCGCCTTTCCCGACCCCAAACTGTTCCCGATGCCGCAGCTCAACCGGTCGCTGGCAAAGGTGAGCAAAAGCGCCACTGCCATGAGCGTGATAGAAAACCTACCGCCGGGAAACAGCCAGTTGCGCCACGCCATTGCCAAACGCTATGCCCGCCAGGGGATGAACATTTCGCCGGATGAGATTGTTATCACCGCAGGCGCGCTGGAAGCGCTGAACCTCAGCCTGCAGGCGGTGACAGAACCGGGGGACTGGGTAATTATTGAAAGCCCCTGTTTCTACGGCGCGTTGCAGGCGCTGGAACGGCTGAAGTTAAAAGCGCTGTCGGTACCGACTGATGTAAAAGAGGGCATCGATCTTGAGGCGCTGGCGCAGGCATTAACTGACTATCCGGTCAAAGCCTGCTGGCTGATGACCAATGCGCAGAACCCGCTCGGGTTTACCTTAAGTGCTGCGAAAAAGGCGCAACTGGTCGCGCTGCTGGCACAACATAACGTCACGCTGATTGAAGACGATGTTTACAGCGAGCTTTACTACGGGCGTGAACAGCCGTTACCGGCCAAAGCCTGGGACACGCAAGACATGACGTTGCACTGTTCCTCCTTTTCTAAATGTCTGGTCGCCGGGTTTCGCGTCGGCTGGGTCGCGGCCGGACGCCACGCCAGGCGCATTCAGCAATTGCAATTGATGAGCACCTTATCCACCAGTTCACCGCTGCAACTGGCGCTGGTCGATTACTTATCGACACACCACTACGACGCTCATTTGCGCCGCCTGCGCAGACAGCTTGCCGAGCGCAAACATCTGGCCTGGCAGGCGCTGCTGCGGCATCTGCCGCCGGAAGTGAAAATCTATCGTAATGAGAGCGGCTATTTCTTATGGCTGGAGTTGCCCGCCGGGCTGGATGCTGGTGAACTGAGCCAGCAGGCGCTGGCGCACCATATCAGCATTGCGCCAGGGAAAATGTTTTCGACATCCGACAACTGGCGTTCGTTTTTCCGCTTTAATTGCGCCTGGGTCTGGGGCGATAAAGAGGAGCGGGCGGCAATGCAATTGGGTGAATTAATTCGCCAGATGATGAATTAACCGCACCCGTCTTTCTTATTTTCTGAATAACTTATTCTCCCGTTAAAAATAACGGCGGCGTAAATATGACGTGCGCTGTCATTATTTTCTGCGCTCCCGAACCTGGTATTCATAGGAAATGTGAATAGCAACACAGATTAACGGACGTTCGCTAACCCCTTGTCTATACTCCAAAAGAGCGCGCAGTAGCATTTTCATTGTTAACGCAATGCGTCATCTGTCACATCCTTGCGAAATTTCCGACGGGCCACATTCATACCGTCAGCGCGCCGTCTATTTTTATTAAGGGAGATATATTTACGGCAAGGCTGCCGCACTTTTTTCATTGCGACAGGAGTAGAAAATAATGAGCAAGAAATTTGCCCGCAGCAGCCTGTGTGCGCTGGGTCTGACCGTCATGACCGCACACGCGGCCGAACCAACCGAAGTGGGAAAGGGAGAAGGTCGGCTGGATATTATCGCCTGGCCCGGCTATATCGAGCGCGGCCAGACCGATAAGCAATATGACTGGGTGACCGCCTTTGAAAAAGAGACCGGTTGCGCGGTGAATGTGAAAACCGCCGCCACGTCCGATGAGATGGTGAGCCTGATGGCGAAAGGCGGCTACGACCTGGTGACCGCCTCCGGCGATGCCTCTTTACGCCTGATCATGGGGAAACGCGTCCAGCCAATAAACACCGCGCTTATTCCCAACTGGAAAACGCTTGATCCGAAGCTGGTCAAAGGCGAATGGTTTAATGTCGGTGGAAAAACCTACGGCACACCGTATCAGTGGGGGCCCAACCTGCTGATGTATAACACCAAAACGTTCCCGACGCCGCCGGATAGCTGGTCGGTGGTCTTTGTGCAGCAAAATCTGCCGGATGGCAAAAGTAATAAAGGGCGCGTGCAGGCCTACGATGGCCCGATTTATATCGCCGATGCCGCGCTGTTCCTGAAAGCCACGCAACCGCAACTCGGTATTGATGATCCGTACCAGCTTACCGAAGCACAGTATCAGGCGGTGCTGAAAACCCTGCGCGATCAGCATTTGCTCATTCACCGTTACTGGCATGACACCACGGTACAGATGAGCGACTTCAAGAATGAAGGCGTGGTGGCTTCCAGCGCGTGGCCTTATCAGGCGAATGCCCTGAAAGGTGAAAATCAGCCGATTGCCACTGTCTTTCCCAAAGAAGGGGTAACCGGCTGGGCGGATACCACCATGCTGCATGCCGACGCGAAACACCCGAACTGCGCCTATAAGTGGATGAACTGGTCGCTGACGCCAAAAGTGCAGGGCGATGTGGCGGCGTGGTTTGGTTCACTGCCGGTGGTACCGGAAGGGTGCAAAGCCAGCACCTTGCTGGGTGAAAAGGGCTGCGAAACCAACGGTTACAGCTTCTTTGACAAAATCGCCTTCTGGAAAACGCCGGTAGCGCAAGGCGGCAAATATGTGCCTTACAGCCGCTGGACGCAGGATTACATCGCCATTATGGGCGGCCGTTAACCTGCCAGGAGCGCGCTATGACCTATGCGGTAGAATTCCTGGATGTCGCCAGAGTCTATGGTGATGTCCGGGCGGTTGACGGCGTAACGTTCGCCGTCAACGACGGGGAGTTTTTCTCCATGCTGGGGCCATCCGGCTCCGGCAAAACCACCTGCCTGCGGCTGATTGCCGGGTTTGAACAGCTTAGCGGCGGTACCATTCGTATTTTTGGTCGCGAAGCCAGCGAGCTGCCGCCCTGGGAGCGGGACGTGAATACCGTCTTTCAGGATTACGCGCTGTTTCCGCACATGTCTGTTCTCGATAACGTCGCCTACGGGCTGATGGTGAAAGGCATGGACAAAAAACAGCGCCATGCCCGCGCCCGTGACGCGCTGGAAAAAGTGGCGCTCGGTTTTGTGCATGCGCGTAAACCCTCGCAGCTTTCCGGCGGCCAGCGGCAACGCGTCGCCATCGCCCGCGCGCTGGTAAATGAACCCAGAGTGTTATTGCTCGATGAACCCCTGGGCGCGCTGGATCTGAAGCTGCGTGAACAGATGCAACTGGAGCTGAAAAAGCTGCAACAGGATCTCGGCATCACCTTTATTTTTGTCACCCACGATCAGGGCGAAGCCTTGTCGATGTCCGACCGCGTGGCGGTGTTCAATAATGGTCGTATCGAGCAAATCGATACACCTCGCGAGCTTTACCTGCGCCCGCGCACGCCGTTTGTCGCCGGGTTTGTCGGCACCTCGAATGTGTTTGATGCGGCGCTTTCGGAAAAACTCTGCGGCATGAACGGGGTTTACTCGCTGCGACCGGAACATATTCGCCTGAATACGCCAGGGGAGATCGAAGCCAGCGCGGTGGTACAGGCAGTGCAATATCAGGGCGCAGCCACCCGCTTTGAACTGGCGCTGCCGCATGGAGAAAAACTGTTAGTCAGCCAGGCGAACCTCTCCGATGCGTTACTGCCGGAAACGCTGGCACCGGGCCAATCGGTGCGGGTTTCCTGGTCGCGCGAGGCGATGGTGCCGTTACAGGGCGCGGGGTGAAAGGATGATGAGTATTGCGCAACATTCGCCGCGCCGCGTCAATCTTAGCGCCATCTTCTGGCGCAAACCGGTGTACGGGCTGCTTTTGCTGCTGCTCGGCCCGCTGATGTGGTTTGGCATTGTCTATTTAGGTTCACTGCTCACGTTGTTATGGCAGGGGTTTTACACCTTCGATGATTTCACCATGTCGGTCACGCCGGATTTAACGTTCGCCAATCTGCTGGCGCTGTTTAATCCGGCCAATTACGACATCATTCTTCGTACCCTGCTGATGGCGCTATGTGTGACGGTAGCGAGCGCCATTCTCGCTTTTCCGATGGCGTGGTATATGGCGCGTTATGCGCAGGGCAAATGGAAAGCCTTCTTTTATATCGCAGTGATGTTGCCGATGTGGGCGAGCTACATCGTTAAAGCCTACGCCTGGACGTTGCTGCTGGCGAAAGATGGCGTGGCGCAGTGGTTTTTAAGCCATCTTGGGCTGGAGCCGCTACTTGCTGCGTTTTTGACGCTACCCGCCGTGGGCGGCAATACGCTCTCCACTTCAGGATTGGGCCGTTTTCTGGTGTTCGTCTATATCTGGCTGCCGTTTATGATTTTGCCGGTTCAGGCGGCGCTCGAACGCTTACCCCCGTCGCTGCTGCAAGCTTCAGCCGATTTAGGCGCCCATCCGCGTCAGACCTTCCGTTATGTGGTGTTACCGCTGGCGGTACCGGGCGTGGCGGCCGGTTCGATATTTACCTTTTCGCTGACGCTGGGGGATTTTATCGTGCCGCAGTTAGTTGGCCCGCCGGGGTATTTCATCGGCAATATGGTTTATTCGCAGCAAGGGGCGATTGGTAATATGCCGATGGCCGCCGCGTTTACCCTTGTCCCGATGGTGTTGATCGCCCTTTATCTGGCGTTTGTGAAACGCCTGGGAGCGTTTGATGCACTCTGAACGCGCACCGTTTTTGCTCAAAGTCGCCACCTGGGGCGGCGTCATCTTTCTGCACTTTCCGCTTTTGATCATCGCCATCTATGCTTTCAATACCGAGGATGCCGCGTTCAGCTTTCCGCCGCAGGGCTTTACGCTGCGCTGGTTTAGCGTGGCGGCGGCGAGGGGAGATATTCTCGATGCGGTGACACTGTCACTGCAAATCGCGGCGCTGGCGACGGCAATTGCCCTGGTTCTTGGCACACTTGCTGCAATGGCCTTATGGCGCAGCGAATTTTTCGGTAAAAACGCCATTTCCTTGCTGCTGCTGTTACCGATTGCTTTACCGGGAATTATCACCGGGCTTGCACTGTTGACCGCGTTTAAAACGGTCAATCTGGAGCCGGGCTTTTTCACCATCGTCGTGGGGCATGCCACGTTCTGCGTCGTGGTGGTGTTTAACAACGTGATTGCCAGGTTTCGGCGAACCTCCTGGAGCCTGGTCGAAGCATCAATGGATTTGGGCGCGAACGGCTGGCAAACCTTCCGTTATGTGGTGTTACCCAATCTGGGTTCGGCGCTCCTGGCGGGTGGCATGCTGGCGTTTGCGTTGTCATTTGACGAAATCATTGTCACCACGTTTACCGCAGGTCACGAGCGTACGCTGCCGCTGTGGTTGCTCAACCAGTTGGGGCGTCCGCGCGATGTGCCCGTCACCAACGTTGTGGCGTTGCTGGTAATGCTGGTGACGATGATTCCGATTCTGGGGGCCTGGTGGCTGACCCGTGATACCGACACGATTGCCGGAACCGGCAAATAACTGACCATGCTAAAAGGACTGAACTATGCAACATCAACTGTTTATCAATGGAGTACTGGTTAACGGCGAAGGTGAGAAGCAGCCCGTTTATAACCCGGCTACCGGTGACGTGTTGCTGGAGATCGCCGAAGCGTCTGCCGCGCAAGTCGACGCCGCCGTGCAGGCTGCCGATCGCGCGTTTGCCAGCTGGGGACAAACGACGCCTAAGGCGCGCGCCGAATGCCTGCTGCAACTGGCGCAGGTGATTGAGGATAATGCGGAAACTTTCGCCCGGCTGGAATCCCTCAATTGCGGTAAGCCTCTGCACTGTGTCCTGAATGACGAAATTCCGGCGGTAGTGGATGTGTTTCGCTTCTTCGCTGGCGCAGCGCGTTGCCTGAATGGGCTGGCGGCGGGCGAGTATCTGGAAGGGCACACGTCGATGATCCGCCGCGATCCGCTGGGCGTGGTCGCCTCGATTGCGCCGTGGAACTACCCGCTGATGATGGCGGCCTGGAAGCTTGGCCCGGCGCTGGCGGCGGGTAACTGTGTGGTGATCAAACCGTCGGAAATTACGCCTCTCACCGCGTTAAAACTGGCGGAACTGGCGAAAGATATCTTCCCGGCGGGTGTGCTGAATGTGTTGTTCGGGCGCGGCAGCACCGTGGGCGATCCGCTGACCGGCCATGAAAAAGTGCGCATGGTTTCCCTGACGGGCTCGATTGCCACTGGTGAACACATTATTGGTCATACTGCCTCGTCGATTAAGCGCACCCATATGGAACTCGGCGGCAAAGCGCCGGTGATCGTCTTTGACGATGCGGATCTCGATGCGGTGGTGGAAGGCGTTCGTACCTTCGGTTTTTACAATGCCGGGCAGGATTGCACTGCCGCGTGCCGTATCTACGCGCAAAAAGGTATTTACGACGCACTGGTAGAAAAACTGGGCGCGGCGGTCGCCAGCCTGAAAATGGGCGCGCCGGACGATGAATCGACAGAGCTTGGGCCGCTCAGTTCCGCAGCGCATCTGGCGCGAGTTAGCAAGGCAGTCGATGAAGCCAAAGCGCTCAGCCATATTCGTGTGGTGACCGGTGGTCAAAGGCATGAAGGCGCAGGCTATTATTACCCGCCAACGCTGCTGGCAGGCGCAAAACAGGAGGACGCTATTGTACAGCGGGAAGTATTTGGCCCGGTGGTGAGCGTCACGGTGTTTGATGATGAGGAGCAGGTGCTGAGCTGGGCCAACGATTCGCAATATGGCCTGGCGTCATCGGTGTGGACCAGGGATGTCGGTCGCGCGCATCGCCTGAGTGCGCGTCTGCAATATGGCTGCACCTGGGTAAATACGCATTTTATGCTGGTGAGTGAAATGCCTCACGGCGGGCAGAAACTCTCAGGTTATGGCAAAGATATGTCGCTCTACGGCCTGGAAGATTACACCGTAGTTCGCCATGTGATGATCAAACATTAATCCACAAATAAACGCCACGGACGGCGTTTATCGCGGTTATTTCCTTAGGAAACATGAGGTAAATCGCATAGTAAATTAAGTGTGTTGTTATTAATGAAAAACTGGTTTAATAATAGCCAGCCATCAGCGGAGTGGCGAAATAAAAACATTTAAATAAAACCGCACACAGACATTGCCCCGATTGGTTGTCACATGAATGTCATCAGCGCGAAAAATGGCAGTCATTACTGTGGGCAAGAATGTCTGGCTTTTAAAAAAATCAGGCAAGGAAAAAAGAGTAATGAGTAAAATCGTAGTCGTGCTCGTACCAGGGGGCGCGTCTGAATTTTTGACCGTTGAAGATGGCGAAACCTCGGTACAATGGGCAATAGCGGGGCTTGATGGCGGGTCGGCAAGTGCCAGCATGCCTATCGAAACCTACTATTGCGAAGGTGAAGAGTTTTATTTTGCCCGCGTTGAAAGTCTCGCGGGTAATGAAACGGCACCCTCCATGCTGAATTAAAAAATAAGGGCACATCAGAGCCCTTATTTATTTAACAATGCAATTAATTTGCAGGCTTACCTTTTCAGGAATACCTCATTTTCACGCGGTGCCCAATCTTTCTCTGAAAAATCATAGGTCGAGAAGGGCTCATCTTTTACACCCTGCGAACGCAGAACGGCGCGCACTTCCGCCGGCAGCGTTTCATCGCGGAATAATTCTGCCAGCACGAACATGGCATCAATAAACGAGAGTTGTTTTACTTCAAAGGGTTTCCAGCCGGTGCGTTTAAATATTAAATGATAAAGCGCCTCTTCACCCGCAAGGGGAACGAAGCTGCTGGCGTACTTTTCCCGGTGGCGAGAGAGCAACACTTCAAGGACGAATATCTGCGCGATGCGCTGCCGGGCCGCATTGCCCCGGGCGGTATCAGTGGTCATATCGACGTGCGTTATGTCATTGTTTTCACGCACCCGAACTTCTATGGCTTGCCACAGGTCGTCATATTTCTGCATAACCTTACCTTGTTTCATCTGATGTCTGCCTTGCCGGTAGACAATATCAGAGATGATCCCGGCTCGCCAAACTTCCCGACATTATTAGCGGCCGCAATAACACATCAGTTAATCCTTAAGTTAAATTACTGGATATATCGTTTCATTGCCCTTCGTCTACCACGCTGATGCGATGCCATGCGTTTGCAAACAGGAGACACAGGGCAACGCGGATTAACCTTGTTTTATTATTACTGCCCTCATCGTCAGCCATAAAGTGGCAATGTGCAGCTCAGCAAGCGTTGCCAGATACTGCAATTTATTTGCATTAACATCGTCCCCGAACGCATTGAAGCATCTTGCAAATACTGCTTTGCCCATAATGGTGAAAGCGATCAGATGTTTTATCTTTTTTATTGTCAGGCGACACGAAAAAATCAGCGGCTACATCAGAAAGAGAATGAATACCATCAGCAATCAACCCCTGCGTTACTGATAATATGCCACTAAGCATCCGCATAAGCGGTGAAAGAAAATTAATGTCAGCGCCGGCAGATGTTTTCGTGCACGGGCTGAACGTTACTGACACCCATTATCATTACGCATATGGCTGCTACGCGAAATAAAAAAAACAGATTTGGGATTATACTCAGGTGATCTTAATGTGATGTTAAGGCTGAGAGAATAAATTATCGGCTAACGCAGCTTTTTAATATCAGTAATGTATGAATTATTAATTATTGATTAACAGGAAAACCGCACAATGCATCTGGAACGACACAGTATCGGAACAGTGGGATGGTTAAGGGCGGCAGTGCTGGGGGCAAATGACGGTATCGTGTCTACAGCGAGTCTCGTACTCGGTATTGCCTCGGCGGGTACTCCATCATCAGGTATTTTGTTGGCGGGGATTGCCGGGCTTGTCGCGGGCGCAATGTCGATGGCAACCGGAGAATATGTCTCCGTTTCCTCCCAGACGGATACAGAAAACGCGGCTCTCGCCCAGGAAAAAAGGGAGCTGGTTGACGACTATGAGGGCGAAGTGCTGGAGCTGACTTCGTTGTACATTCAGCGGGGTCTGGAGCCTCTTCTTGCTCATCAGGTTGCACAGCAGCTTATGGCAAAGGATGCGCTGGACGCGCATGCCCGTGAGGAGCTGGGACTGACGGAAACCAATTCGGCACAACCTCTGCAAGCGGCCATTTTCTCGGCGCTGAGTTTTTCTGCGGGCGCGGTGTTGCCGTTGATTGTTGCATGGCTGGCGCCCGCAACACTGGTTTTTCCCTTCGTCATCCTTTCCACACTCTTTTCACTCACTCTCCTTGGCTATATCTCATCGATTGTGGGCAAAGCATCACCATTGAAAGCGATACTCAGAATCACTTTCTGGAGTGCCATGGCAATGGCTGTATCAATGGGCGCAGGCACACTTGCCGGCCATGTACTGGCTTAGAAGATCGTTTAATTCTCAGGAAAGATAAGCAATGAAAAAATATTCGGGTAGTCAGATAGCGTTACACTGGCTGGTTTTATTACTGATTGCGATAACGTACGCAGCGATGGAATTTAAGGGTATTTTCCCTAAAGAGTCTGCAGGACGTTACTGGATGGCTATTACTCATTACACGTGTGGCGTTTCTGTATTTATTCTGATGCTGGTCAGAATGATATTCCGGTTTGTTACGCCGGAGCCACCGGTTGTCCCACCTTTACCACAATGGCAGAAACTCAGCGCCACTGTTGTTCATTTTATTTTATATGCGCTTTTTATCGTACTTCCCCTTCTTGGTGTAGTTTCGCTCTATTTTGGGCAGAAAGAGTGGGTTTTCCTGTTTATTACAATGCCTGTAGCGGGCATTAAAAATACCTTTTTACAACACAGCCTGAAGGAAATTCACGAACTACTGGCTAACACCGGTTATTTCATCATTGGTATACATGCCGCGGCAGCCCTGATGCATCACTATATCTGGCGGGATAACACGTTAAAAAGAATGATGCCGGGGAAATTCAAGGATTAAGCAGGCGTCACGAAACCTCTTATTTGAGCAGACCCGAACGCTGGTGACACGCTATGCTGTTCAGCGCTTATCCGCGGCAGAGCAGGGCCTGCAATATCCTTCACTGGCGTCGCCAGATCGCTGGCTCGGCAGCTTTGCAGAAACTTGTAATGAGCGCTGTGTTGTTTCGTCCGGGACAACTGGGCAGTGCCTACCGCCTTAATACAGGCAAGATTTACCATGCATCTCTTTTTCTTCATACCGACATGTCGCAAGCGATTGCCAGCGCGCTTTGCCCCGAAACGTTTTGTCACTGACAAAATCAGCATTCTGTTCAGCAAATTACACGGTTGTGGCACAGCGGCGTGAAGCGTATTGGCAGGTCGAAGGCCGAGACAGTGATTACTGCTTCTTTCGAACTATCAGCCTGTTAAATCAAAGCTCGCCGCTACACCTTTCGTGGTAATCCTTATTCGACTTGATATATATCAATAAAAAGAGCATATTGCGTTCGTTTTGTTATTTCTGGGTTAATGTTTGTTATGTCGTTATACCAAAAAATGTTGGTTTTTTACTTTGTCATGGCGCTGATTTGCGCGCTGATTACCTGGTTTCTTTCTCATGATCGTAAACGTATTCGCCTGCTGAGCGCGTTTTTAGTGGGGTCGACATGGCCCATGAGCTTCCCGGTTGCGCTGTTATTTTCCATATTCTAAATTTTGCCAGCAAAGCGTGACGGCGAAAGCGATAACGCCTTGAAAATTAGTGCAACATGTTAGGCGGATGTTTTACCTAAGGACAGGAGACAGACGTTGGAACTCTACACCAAACTGCTTATTTTCTACGTTGTCATGGCGGTGTTATGCGCCGTGGCAACCTGGTTTCTCGCCAAAGATAGCCGCAAAATCCGCCTGCTTAGCGCTTTGTTAGTCGGTGCGACCTGGCCCATCAGTTTTCCCGTCGCGTTACTTTTTTCTCTCTTTTAATCGTGTCCTTGCCATAATGCTGTGATACTGTATATAAAAACAGTATTGCAGCAGAGAGGGCAGGTATGGACAGTCTCTATTCACTCCACGCGCAGGCGCAGGTGCGCTGGCACGCGTTACCGGGCAAAGGCGATCCGGTGGTTTTTATTCATGGTCTGGGCTGCGCGTCTTCGTACGAATACCCGCGCATCGTCGCCGATCCGGCGTTTGCTGGCAGGTGCGCCATTCTTATCGATTTGCCGGGCTACGGTTACAGTGAACGTCCGGCGAGCTTCTCTTATCGCACCAGCGATCAGGCGCAAGTGGTGATTGAACTGCTGGATCATCTTGGGCTCGACGCATTCTGGTTATACGGCCACAGCATGGGCGGCAGTATCGCCATTGAAGTCGCTTCGCGTATCCCGCAGCGTGTCAACGCGCTGGTCGTATCTGAACCTAATTTTCACGCCGGTGGCGGGGCGTTTAGCCGCATTATTGCGGCCCAGGATGAGGCCGATTTTGTCACCTGCGGCTACGCGGCGATGCTGGCGCAGGAAAAAACCGCCTGGGCCGGAAGCCTGCAAAGCAGCGCGCCCTGGGCAGTATGGCGCGGCGCGAAAAGCCTGGTTGATGGTATTGAGCCGTCGTGGATGTCGTTATTTGCCCGGTTTCCGCGCCCTAAAACGCTGATTTTTGGCGAGCTGTCACTACCTGATAACGATGCCGACAGTGTGCTGCAACAAGGGATTGAGCTGCGCATTATTCCGCGAGCCGGTCATTCCATGTCTGACGAACAGCCAGCCTTACTGGCACAGTCATTAGCGGCATTTATTGCGGAACATGAGTAAAAAGAAACCCGGCACATTTGCATGGCCGGGTGATTTTCAGGGAAGCAGGGATTTGAGTTTTTTGCGCGCCGCCGGGCTGATATCCAGCGGATGGCTGTAACCAATGTTTTCGATAGCCCGGTGGTACAACGCCACCAGCCAGTCATAAACATAGCGGGTGGCGGCGTGTACCGGCTGTTCGCTCAGCCGGGTTAACCGCGCCTGAGTGGCACCATCCGTACCGCTGGAAAAAATGGTGCTGCCTTTGTTGACACGGCTTTCCGGGCGATCCGCTTGCGCGATCTCCGCGTAACCCAGCCAGGCGACAAAGTTACCAATCGCGGCGTACAGTTGCGCGGCACAGGCGGTATCGCGCTGCATAATTTTTTGCAACTGATCGGGTAAATTCAGCCGGTAGCTGCTGACGATAACAATCTCCGCCATCTGGCGCAGCGTGGCAGGGCTGAGCCCCAGACGCGCGGCGTTATCATCGTTGCGGCTCCACTGGCGCACATGGTTGACCCACAAGGCATGCGCCTGCTGACCGATATCTTTCGACACCGCCTGCGGTTCGCTGCTTTCTGTGGATTCAGCAAACAGATCGATAGATTCATTAAACAAGCCGCTGACTTTCTCTTCGCGCGGCTGCTGAACTTTCCACAGCGTATCGAACTGCTGCATATCCGGCTGTAAACCTTCCAGTAATTCACCGTGGCGTGAAGCCTGGCCTTGCAGTTCCCGCACCACGGACTCCGCGCTCGCGCGTTGCGCCGCCGCGTCTTTCGCGGCGGTGGCAAGCCAGGGTTGCAGCAGATCGCGAAGGGCGCGCTGATGGCGCTCAGTCAGCGCTTTCAGACGCTGCTGACGCAGGCCAGGCGCTGTCGCCTGCACCAGCCACTCCAGCAGACGCTGCAGACTGCTGGCATCCAGCGCCTGCAACGTTCCCCAGTGCTGACCCGGTTTACCGATGAGCTGTTGTACGGCTTCGTCCAGATTCTGTGCCAGCGTAAAGCGCGCATCCTGCGGCGTAATCGCCCAGACCAGCCCCGGCAGCGCCGTTTCCTGACCGGATTGTGTCTCTTTGACCCAGTTTAATAATGCGCGCGCAGTGGCTGCGGTTGCTGAGCGCTCCAGCGTCGCATTGCAAATCATCAACACATCCGGTTGCAGGCGCTGGCGGTAACTTTCCAGCAACCAGCGGCATTTGCTACGCCACAACGGCTGGCCATCCTGTGGGCCAGGTGTCGGAATATCGAGAATATCCACGGTCGTTAACACCGCGTTTTCCACTGGCAACACCAGTTCGCGCGTAATCAGCGCAAGGGTGGCCAGCGGAATACTGACCGCATTGTGCAACTGCTCGTTTGACCACGGGTGAACCACCACTTCGTCATGGATCTCATCGCTACCGGGTTCCGATGGCGTTAAGAAACCGTCGGTTGGCAGGGCAAAGGTATCCACCAGAATACTGAGCGGCGCCGCCAGTTCCTGCGCGTTCCCGGTCTGGTGAAGGGTGTGCGCCAGCGACAACCACTGCTGCGTGAGTTCCTGCTGCTCGCCCCATAACAGCGACCAGGCGCTGGCGCGGGCGCTGAGATCGAGAGATGGCAACAGGCAGGCAAACTGATACCACAGCGCATCATCCATCTGTTGCTGCGACGAAGGCACTGCCGCGCGCCAGAAGCGGGCAATCGCGCCGATATCTTCCGCCGTGATCCCCGGCACTGCATTCGGCTGGCGCAGTGAGCGCCATTTCGCGACGCGGTCTTCGATCACCGATTTATCAACGGCGCGCAATTCCGGCTGCTGAACGGCATGAGCAATAAAGATCTGCACCAGCTCGGCTTCGCTGATAATGCGCAGGCACAGCGGGAAACCCTCATCCATCGGCGCGAGATGCTGGCTAAAGCGCAGCGCCATGCTGGTCAGGGCATGGCCGGGATTGATATGGGTGAAGTAATCCAGTGTTTTTTCACCGGGACGTACATTAAGCCGCCCGTTACCGCTGCCGCACAGGGCTGTCAACAGATGCGCTTTGGCCGCTTGTGAATGACCATACAACCCAACGGTGCAGGGCGCGTCAACCGCTTCACGCAGCGCGCTTTCCTCGGCGGCGGCGGTCGTCAGACGCGACAGCAGCGCGTCGGCATCATCATCCAGTAAAGGTGCGTGCTGGCGGTTTTCGTTGATCCATGTCGCCAGTGCCTGGGGGGTTTTTACGCTCGCACTCATTTCAGATACACACTCCCGCTGTCGATCCAGTAATGGCTGCCGCTATGGCGGCGATCGGCCAGCGTATTCAGTTTAAAAGTTAACGCGTCTGCGGCGACCGGCGTACCGTCCTGGAGCCAGGCCTCACTCAAGGTGAACGATTCGGGCCCGTGCTGTTTATTGCCGCCGCTGAACTGCAAACGGACATTCAGCACGCCGTCGCCCGCGATGGTTTTCGCCAGTTCCTGCGAGTTGATACTCAGCGTGTAGAGCGGCGTAGCCGGCCAGCGGGCGTTCGCGAGCTGGCGGAAACCGAGCGTAACATTGCCGCGCAGCGGGAAGTGTAAACGCGCGTCCAGTTTTGCGCCGGGTTTATCAAGGTCGATATCGTGATACCAGATATTCTCATCACGCAAGGTATTGACGACGTTATCCAGCACACCGAGGTAGCGCACGGTGGAATAGGCACCGATGTCCGCCGCTTTAAAGTTAAAACGCGGCAGACGCAAATCGAGCGCCAGGCTGCACAGCATCGCGCCAACGGCGGCGGTTGATTTCGGGTTGCCGATCTTACCCTGCTGGCTGAACGGATACCACTCATGTACGCGGTATTTATCAAGCCAGATCATGCGGTTAACCGGCACGGGTTGCAGGTGGCGAATCAGCGCCTGCACGCCGGGTAAGCAGCCAGGACGGCCGGTGATCAGCAGCACATCGCAGCAGTAGTGGCTGATGGCCTCGCAAACCGCATGCAGCGGGGCGGTCAGGGTAAATTGCCCGGCCAGCATCGCATCCTGCAACTCACGGAAATTGACCTGCAGCGGGACAGCCAGCACATCGAATTCCGCTGAACCGGACGGCAGCGCATGATCGATCGCCTGCTTCAGGTAGTTCATGACATTACGCGTCGGCAATTGCGTGAGCAGTTCGCCGAAGGTTGCATGCAATCCGGCGAGCGGATCGTTAATGTCGCTCTCTTCCCACGCGGCAAGAATGGCGTGACCAATCGGCATAAACAGTTGCAGCGTCGTCTGCTGGCGCAGTACGGCCTGAGTATCAATACGCCCGGAATCGCCAAACAGCGTCGCCATGATCGCCGCGGCATCGGTAATGCCCGCTTTCTGCATCTGCGTTTGCAATGCCGGCAGCACACAGCGCTGAATGATATCCAGCAGAATGTCATCCCCGGCGACTTTAAACCCTTCGCGGAACAGCAGTTGCGGGGTGATTTTGACGTTACTGCCGGTGCCATCATCCAGTTGATAATGGGTAATCGCCATATCTGTCGTGCCACCGCCGATATCGACGGAGGCCACGCGCAGCGAACGGCCTTTTACCGCGCCAGGTGCCTCTTCTCGATCCGGGCGGGCAAGCGAGGCGAAAAACGTTTCAGTTTGCCCGGCAAAACGGGAAATCGCTTCGTTATACAGCCATACCAGTTGGCCACAGCTGGCTTCGTCCCACTCCATCTGAATGTGCGGCACGGGCACCACGCTTTTTTCCTGCTGTTTGCGGTTAGCAAAGTCTTCATCCTGCGGATGCCAGCCCATGGCTTTCCATACCAGCGCGATGGCCTCAAACATGCGGCGACGGAAAATTTCACGCTCCTGCTTCGGCATCGCCGAGGGCAGGGTAAGAATAATGGTGCGCAACTGGCGCGGTGACGCCGGAAAACCCAAACGCAGACGCGTGGCGACACTGTTAATCTGCCCGAGCGCCTGCGACAGCAATTCACACAGCATGTGAGTCATCAGCGTGCTGCGGCTGTACTGGGGGGAGAAGACCGGTAAACGCTCATCAAGCGGCAGACTATACAGCGGCTGGCCTTCGTCGTTCATCAGGTTCATTAACGGGAAGGCGGTCGCCAGCGGTTCGCGCTGGGTTTTGCTGTTCATCTGGCTAAAGCGCCAGTCCTGCAATACCGGTGTTTCGTCCCACAGATAGCGGCGCGGGCTGGAGATACCGCTATTGCCTTCAGTACCAAGGCGCTGCGTTGCCAGTTTGCGGGCTTCATCGCCCACGCGGACAATTGAAGGCCAAATAAAGGCGTCTTCGCGACCGCTCTCGACCGAGAAGTGCTGTTTGCCGAAGCGCGCTTCAGAAAACTCGAGACGGCTGGTAAACAGCGGCTCATTGAGGAACTGAGGCTCACTGAGCGAACGCACCTGCAATTCCGCCGTCTGGCGCAACCCATCGTTGGCATCGCCGTGATCTTCAATGATCACGCCGCAGGTGTGGGTGTTGCCGACATCCAGAATCAGATCGACCGGGATCGCCGGGGTGCTCAGCGTGTGCGTGACGATTTTGACTTCCGGCACCTGCAATTGCATGCCGAGCAGGCTCATCAGATTCAGCCAGTGCGCCTGGTATTCAAAACCGCGCAATGCCTGGTTAATTTCGCGCTCACTGCGGGTTTCGTGTTGCGTAATAAATTGCAAAAACGCTTCGCGCAACCAGCCATCAACCCAGGTTTGATCGAGGAAATCCGCCACTTCGTCGTCACGCCAGGCCAGTGAGAACCGCGTACCATTGAGAATATCGTTTTCCTGCGGCGCCAGTGCGGCAGGCGAGTTGCCGTTAATCTGGCTGTCGAGCGCCAGCGCCACGCGGTGGGTATTTCCGGCGCTGTCCGGTTCGCTGAGCTTGCGGATCTGCACGCGCGCCCAGTTATCCGGGCCTTCAACGAAAGTACGGGGCGGGTTGAAACGCAGGAACGGGATCGGCAGCCAGATACCATCGAGGATCGACAACGAATATTGCAGCGAATGTGTGCTTTCGGGTTTTACCACTTCCGGCTGACCGCCGTCGCGGTTCGGCAGCGTATAACGCTCGTTGACCAGATCGAAATCCAGACGCAGCAGCGGGCCGTTGGCGGTTTTACGCACAAATCGACCGCTATTGGCGGAATCCTGGGGTGTCAGGCCAAAATCAAGAAACTGCACGCCGCTATTGGCAATCAGCGTCACGCTCTGTTTGTAGTCGCAAAGATTAACCAGCATAAACTCAGTCACCTGTTTTTCTGAACGTCACCGGAACGGTGGTGTTGGCGTCAAAACGCGCGCTGCATTCCGCGACGTCATTGCTGCTTGCTTTACAGGAAATTTCCGGCATCGGGTAACGCGTCCCGTCGCTGCAACGTGCGTTGCTGCGGCTCTTAATCAGCAGTTCGCCGGTTTCATGCAGGCCGGAGAACAGATCGGCGCGACAGGTCACATTTTTACCCATCACAATACGCGCCGTCCCTTTATTGTTCTGGATCTGGTAACGCACGGCAGGGGCTTTGCCAGTGACCGGATCTTTCACATCCATCGTCACACGCCAGTTACCGTTAAGGAATTTGGTGGAGCCAATTTTCACTTCTAACGCATCCATCACCAGTACATCTTTCGGGATAGAGGCGATAACCACCGGCCCTTTGTCAACCGGTTTGACTTCCGGTGTTTTGACCGCAGGCGCAACAATTTCAGCCTGATGCAGCGGCAATCTCCCCGCCAGTTCAGGCAGCGGCTCGGCTTGCATCGGCGGCGGCGCAATAGCGACCGGCTCAGCTTTTGGTTCGGCGGGGGCAGGGGCAGGCGCTTGTTGTTGCTGATTAAGCACCAGCGGCACGGCAATTGCCGCCGCGACTGCCGCGGCAACGGGTAATGCCCACAGACCGTAGCGGCGGCGTTTTTTCACCACCGGTGCAGGTTCAGGCTGAGGAGCGGGTTCAGGGGCAACCACCGGTGCTGCTTCCTGCACGGGCGGTGCGGCTACGGGCTGCGGTTTGATTTCCGCTTGCGGCGTGAGTAGCGGCGCATCTGCCTGGCTGAATGTCACCTCGACAGCGGGCTCTTCTTCCGGCTCTGGCTCCGGTTCGATAATAATTTCAGGGATTTCTGGCTCCGGCTCTTGCAGGCACTCGAGCACATTTTCGCGGGCGCTTTCATTGAGATTCACAAAGCCCCAGAAGGTGATGACCGGTTTGCCATCAACAAGGAAAACATGGTTTTCGCCGGGGAATTGCAGCGCTTTTTCCAGCAGCGAGCCAAACAGTTGCTGCGCGGTTTTCGGTGATTGCAGGCATTTGCGGCTCAGCGCGGCGGCGCTGTCCAGCGTGCTCTCAAGGTAACGCAGCGCACGGGCGCGCGCCTCGGGTTCCGCCGCTTTCCATGACTGGGCGCGACCATCAATGGGCGAATACCAGTCGACACGATCCCCTTCATCATTGACCTGGGGTATTGCCAGGCAATCTACCAGCGCCTGCTGCTTACGCAGACGCAGTGCTTCACGAATTTGCAATGCCGAATCGAATACGGCCTGACCGCCGCCGCCAACGGCCTGGAAATCATCCAAATCGCCGCTACGCAAGAGAGTTTTTGCCACGTTTTCATCCCATAGACTTCTTCACGCGTCTACTATACGCAAACTTCTTACCAGTAAAAGGCAGAAGAAAGCGCAAAACCATTGAATTCTCGACGCATTGAGCGCGTCGAACCCGCTTGACGGCACGAAATTTATTTAACGCAAATTTATTCATTAATAATGGTGGATATTTCAGCAAAAACAAATGCTTTAGAATAACCTGATGCGGAATCATTATTTGCCAGTTCTCATCTGCTGTGCTGAGATTAATGCTCCATATAAAAAAAGAAGGCTCCTGATAATGTCCACGGGAAAAACGCTGCTCGCCCTTGCGCTGAGCACACTGTTACCGGCAAGTGCCGCATGGGCGGCGTCCAACGATACAATCATTTACTGCTCCGAAGCGTCACCGGAATCCTTCAACCCGCAAATTGCCAGCTCCGGGCCGACATTTGTTGCCAGCTCGCAGGTGCTTTATAACCGCCTGGTCACCTTTGATCCGGTGAAAAACACACCGGTGCCGTCGCTGGCGACCGACTGGAAAGTCTCTGAAGACGGTAAAACCTGGACCTTTACGCTGCGCCAGGGCGTTAAATTTAACAGCAATAAATATTTCAAACCGACGCGCGACTTTAACGCCGATGACGTCGTCTTCTCTGTGATGCGCCAGATGGATCCGAAACATCCTTATCATAATGTTTCGCAAGGTAATTACGAATACTTCACCGATGTCGGCCTTGATAAGCTGATCAAAGAAGTGAAAAAAATCGATGATAACCATGTTCAGTTTGTACTGAATGAGCCGAATGCCGCGTTTCTTGCCGACTGGGGCATGGATTTCGCCTCGATTCTCTCTGCGGAATACGCGGATGCGATGCTGAAAAAAGGCACGCCGGAAAACGTCGATAACTGGCCAATCGGCACCGGCCCGTACGCTTTACAGCAGTACAAAACCGATGCGCAAATCCGTTATATCGCCAATCCAAATTACTGGGAAGGTGAAGTGCCTACCAAACATCTGATCTTCTCTATTACGCCGGATGTGCAAACCCGTCTGGCGAAGCTGCAAACCAATGAATGCCAGATTATTCCCGCCCCGGCACCGGTGCAGTTTGATCAGATCAAAAACAACAAAGACTTAACGTTGCATACCATTGATGCTCTGAATGTGGGCTACCTCGCGTTTAACACCGAGAAAAAGCCGTTTGATAATGTGCTGGTGCGCCAGGCGCTGAACTATGCGACCGACAAACAAGCTATCGTCAATGCGGTGTTCCTCGGCTCCGGTACGGTGGCAAAATCACCGCTGCCGCCGAACATGCTCGGGTTTAATAAAGATCTGAAGGATTACAGCTACGATCCTGAAAAAGCCAAAGCACTGCTCAAGCAGGCCGGGCTGGAAAAGGGCTTTGAAGCCACGCTGTGGTCGATGCCGGTGCAGCGTCCGTATAACCCGAATTCGCGGCGCATCGCCGAGATGATTCAGGCGGACTGGGCGAAAGTTGGCGTGAAGGCGAAGATCGTCTCGTACGAGTGGGGTGAATATCTGGCCGGGATGCGCAAAGGGGAACACGATACCGCGCTGTTCGGCTGGATGTCGGATAACGGCGACCCGGACAACTTTGCCGATGTGCTGCTCGGTTGCAACAGCATCAAAACCGGCTCCAACGCCGCCCGCTGGTGCGATAAGGGGTATGATGCCCTGGTGCAGAAAGCCAAAGTCACTGCCGCTCCTGCCGAGCGCGCCAAACTTTACAGCCAGGCGCAGGAGATTTTCTACCAGCAGGCACCGTGGATCGCGCTGGCTAACGGCAAAACGTTTTACGCTACCCGCAGTAATGTTAGCGGTTATACCGTCAGCCTGATGGGCAGCGATTTTTCTAAAGCGAAGCTGAATTAAAGGAGAGGCTATGTCACATCTGGATGAGGTTATCGCACGTGTCGACGCGGCTATCGAACAGGGCGTTATTACCGGGATGAATGCGTTACTGGTTGAACTCAGCGATGATGCGGCACTGAGCCGGGATGAACGCTACACCCAGCAACAGCGCCTGCGTCAGGCAATTGCGCACCATGGTCGGCAGCACAAAGAAGATATGGAAGCGCGCCGTGAACAGCTCACCAAAGGTGGCGAGATCCTGTAATTAAAACTGGCGTCTGGCTACCAGCCAGGCGCCAATCACCAGCAGCACCGCGCCGCATACCGGGCCAATCAGCGCTTTCAGCGCCACGCCCTGGCTTCTCACCACATCCATTACCAGACCACCGATAAGCTGGCTTGCCACCAGTACCGCAATGGTGGTTGCCGCACCAACATATTGATAACCGCTGATACTGGCAAAGACAAAAAACGACCCCAGCAGACCGGGAATGAGCGTCCACCATTTGACACTGGCGTACAACTCCTGAAACCCGGCCACACCGTGTTTGATCAGCAAAATAGAGACAAACAGCACAATGCCGACCAGCGAATTCAGCAGCATGGCGATAAGGATCGTCGAGGCCGACTGGGTAATGCGCACCATTAACGTGTTTTGCACCACCAGGCCAATACCGGCAGCAATCAAAAAGGTGAGGGTGAGCGACTGATTCATGCAATGGCGTCCGGTTCGGTGCGGTCATCGAGTTGCAGCTGCATAAACGTCAGATCCAGCCAGCGGCCAAACTTCGTGCCGACCTGCGGCATTTGCCCGGTAATCACAAACCCAAGTTTGCTGTGCAAATGAATCGAGCCGTGATTCTGCGCTTCGATACCCGCGACCATCACATGTTTACCGATGCGTTTGGCTTCCTCAATTAAGCGCTCCATCAGCGCCAGGCCGATGCCTTTGCCCTGATGTTCCGGGTGGACATAAACCGAGTGCTCAACCGTGTGGCGAAAACCGTCAAAAGCGCGCCAGTCGCCAAATGAGGCATAGCCGGTGATTGCGCCGTTTTCTTCGCTGACCAGCACCGGATAGCCGAGTGCGGCGCGTGCTTCAAACCAGGCGATACGATTGTCGACATCGACCGTCTGGTCATTCCAGATGGCTGCGGTATTAACCACTGCATGGTTGTAAATGACGGCGATGGCCGCGCAATCTTCTTTCCCGGCGTAACGAATATTCATGGTTGAACCTCAAATTTGTACACTATAGTATTACGTTATGAATACTATCTCAGACAATATAAATCAACGGATCAGTGCGCGAATTCGTGTTGAACGTGAATCACGTAGCTGGTCACTGAGCGAACTGGCGGAGCGCGCCGGGGTGTCGCGGGCGATGATCCACAAAATTGAACGCGGCGAAAGTAGCCCGACGGCGGCGTTGCTGGCACGGCTTTCCGGCGCGTTTGGCATCAGTATGTCAACGCTGATTGCACGCGCGGAAATGCAGGAAGGTAAACTGCTGCGCCACGCCGATCAGCCCGTCTGGCGCGATCCGCAGAGCCACTATCTGCGCCGTCATGTTTCACCGCGCAGTGATTTACCTATCGACCTGGTGCAAATCGAGCTGCCCGCCGGGAGCGATATTCCGATGCCTGCGTCCGCCTATGCGCTGGCGCGCCAGCTTATCTGGTTACAGGAGGGGGAACTGGTGTTCGTTGAAGGCGACACGCGACATGAGATGCACGCCGGAGATTGTCTGGAGCTCGGCCCGCCAAATGATTGCCGCTTTATCAATGAAAGCCACGCGCCTTGCCGTTATCTGGTGGTACGGCTAAATCCTTCCAGCTCGTAATGTAAACGCGCTCCTGGCCGTCAGGGACTAGTATCAATAGTTAGTCTGACACGTACAGGAGCGAACAATGAAACAAGATCCTCACCGCAACCGCCGCTGGGTACTGGCTTCCCGCCCGCACGGTGCGCCCGTCGCAGAGAATTTCCGCCTTGAAGAAGACGCTATCGCCACGCCAGGCGAAGGGCAGGTGTTGCTGCGCACGGTTTTCCTCTCGTTAGACCCCTATATGCGCGGGCGGATGAGCGATGCGCCGTCGTATTCGCCGCCGGTGAAAATTGGTGAAGTGATGTGCGGCGGCACCGTTAGCCGCGTGGTGAAATCGCAACACCCTGATTTCGCAGAAGGTGACTGGGTACTGGGCTACAGCGGCTGGCAGGATTACGACATCTCGGGCGGCGAAGGCCTGGTCAAACTGGGAGACAACCCGCCGCACCCGTCCTGGTCGCTCGGCATTCTTGGTATGCCAGGGTTTACCGCCTATATGGGATTGCTGGATATCGGCCAGCCGAAATCCGGTGAAACGTTAGTTGTTGCCGCCGCAACCGGTCCGGTAGGCGCCACGGTGGGGCAAATCGGTAAAATTAAAGGGTGCCGCGTGGTCGGCGTGGCCGGTGGCAGCGAGAAATGCCGGCATGCGGTTGACGTGCTGGGGTTCGATCACTGCATTGATCATCACGCAGAGGATTTTGCCGAACAGCTGGCTGCGGCCTGTCCGCAGGGGATCGATATCTATTTCGAAAATGTCGGCGGAAAAGTATTTGATGCGGTGCTGCCGTTATTAAATACCTCCGCGCGAATTCCGCTTTGTGGGTTAGTCAGCGGCTATAACGCCACCGATCTTCCGGCCGGTCCGGATCGTATTCCGTTATTAATGGCAACCCTGCTGAAAAAACGAATCCGTTTGCAGGGCTTTATTATTGGCCAGGATTACGGGCACCGTATTCATGAATTTCAGCAAGAAATGGAACAATGGATACGACAGGAAATAATTCAGTACCGTGAGCAATTGATCGAAGGGCTGGAAAATGCGCCAAACGCTTTTATCGGCCTGCTTGAAGGGAAAAATTTCGGTAAAGTCGTAGTGCAAATCGGGCCTCTCAGCTAAAAGAATGATGGCGGTGAAAAACCGCCATCAGAAATCGTGCAAATTTTTGAGAAACGTCTTTAATTAGATAAGCATAAGGAACTGATGACCTTGTGAAGGCGGTTCCTGGTAGTTGTGCATAATAAATACAAATTGCTTTAACTTTTACGCGACCATCCAAGACCAGGCATGTGTATATAATATATTCATTGACACAAATTACGGACACGCTACCAGGCTGAGAATAAATAAGAAATTATACGGGATACAAACATGCTTGATTTGGAAAAAGCGCAGCGGACCAGTCTCACCATGCAAGTTGAGGCGAGTCTTAAAAGTGCGCTTATTATTGGTGCGCTTAAACCGGGCGCGCGGCTCATCACAAAGGAAATAGCAGATCAATTAGGCACCAGTATTACACCGGTGCGGGAAGCGTTACTGCGGTTGGTCTCCGCAGGTGCGCTGCATGCCACGCCGGCGCAGGCTTTTCTGGTTCCGGAAGTCAGCCTTGATCGCTATAACGAAATTAACCAGATTCGTAAAAATCTTGAGGGCATGGCCGCACGCGCTGCCAGCCAGCATATGACGAAGGAGAAAATTCGTGAGTTGCGTATCCTGGCGGCGAATTTTCATGAAGCAATGAAAAGCGGTAACACGGAGCAGGGACTGCAGGCTAACCGCGTGTTTCGCTTTAGTGTTTACAACCATGCCGGGATGCCGACGCTAACCGCATTGATTGAGCAGTTATGGGTTCGTATTGGGCCTTGTTATAATTATCTTTATCCAAATTCTGAGGATTTAACGCGCGTCGAAAATTACAGTGATTTGTTGACCGCGTTAGAAGAGGGAGACGCTTTCGCTAGCGAACGCGCGTTATGGCGTGCGATTGATGAGGGCGCAAACATCGTTCACAAACAATTCTATCGATAAGTTATAATTCAACAACATAATCCTTTCTCTCTATATTGATGCTCCCCGGCAAAAATTTGCGAATGGGGCGCATCAATATCACGTTTTTCACTGATAAGACCAGCTCATACCTGAACTCCCTGGTTTCATTGCCGATAACAATGTGTGCGTGCAGTTGTTGGGCGCTAACATTGGGGTTTAGCAAGGAGTCCGGAATGTCATTTAGCCAGCGGTTAAGCAACATAAAAATTAGTAGGAAGCTGTCAGTCGGTTTTGGATTAGTTCTCTTTCTGGTTGCTATTGCCACCGTCCTGAGCGTATTGCGCTTCAAAGAAATACGCGACGTCTACGAAAAAACCAATCTTATGTACAACATCAACATTGAAGTATTTCAGGCCAAAATTAACCGTCTGAAATACTTCTATGGCGATGATAAATCAGGGCAGGTGATGGCCAACTATGTGCGTCACGCTTCCGAGCTGACTGCCAGCGCCGACGATATGTCCTGGTCTGCAAATGAAAAACAAATTATTAACGATGTCGCCAGCCACCTGGAACAGTTCCAGAGCGCGATTGGCGAGATGCAAAAAGCCACTGGTGACATCAAAACCGTGCGCGATTCGCTCGATAAACTGGCCGCACAAGATCTCTCGGCGCGCTATACCACGCTGGTGCGCACACCGGTGGCCGACCCGGCGCTGATGGCGCAAATTTACGAACAGTTATTTGCGATCAGCACGGTGCGCGACGCCGCACTGGTGGTGCGTTACAGCCCGGGTAAAGAGTCGAAAGAGGCGCTGGATGCCCGTTTTGGCGCGACGCAAAAGAGCGTTCAGGCACTGGTAAGCCAGTTACCGGGTGAGCTGCAATCACCGTTGCAATCCCTGTGGGATGACACGGTGAAATACCGCGATTTGAGCCTTAACTATCTCACCGCTTTCCAGGCATTAAAGGCGTCAGAAGATAAAGTCAAAGTGGGCGGGGATGAGAGCAGCGCCTCGCTCAAACAGATCATTACGCTGGTGAAAGCGCACAACGATGAACTGGCGTACACCTCCAGCACCATTGCGTCGATTATCGGTGTGATCGCTATCCTGCTCGGTGTGATCGTCTCCTGGTGGGTTATCCGTCAGATTACACGTCCTATCGATCGCAACCTGGCGCTGGCAGAACGTATCGCCAGTGGCGATCTCAGCTCACAAATTCGTGCGCAGAGCACCGATGAGCTGGGGCAATTAACCGGTGCGATGGGCCGGATGAACGACACGCTGCGCGATATGATTTTTGAAGTGCGCAACAGCGTGAGCCAGGTTTCGCGTGCAGCGACGGAGATTGCCGAAGGCAATACCGATCTCTCTTCCCGCACCGAGCAGCAGGCAGCGGCGGTGGTTGAAACCGCGGCCAGTATGGAAGAGTTGACCGCCACGGTGAAAAACAACGCCGATAACGCGCGCAATGCCAGCAGCCTGGCCGCTCAGGCGTCGAAAACCGCCAGCGAAGGCGGCACGGTGATGCGCGAAGTGGTGAACACCATGGGCGATATTCATAACAGTTCGAACAAAATTGCCGATATTACTGCTGTGATTAACAGCATCGCCTTCCAGACTAACATTCTGGCACTGAACGCCGCCGTAGAAGCGGCACGCGCCGGTGAACAGGGCCGTGGCTTTGCGGTAGTCGCCAGCGAAGTGCGCAGCCTGTCGCAACGCAGCTCGCAGGCGGCAAAAGATATTGAACAGCTGATTAGCGAATCTGTATCACGCATTAATGTCGGTAGCGAACTGGTGGCGAAAGCCGGTGAAACCATGGATCAGGTGGTGCAGTCTGTCACTCGTGTTAACGATATCATGGGCGAAATCTCTTCCGCTTCCGAAGAGCAGAGCCGCGGTATTGAGCAAATCGCGCGCGCGGTGGGTGAGCTGGATAGCACCACGCAGCAGAACGCCTCGCTGGTGAGCGAATCCTCATCGGCGGCGGGTTCGCTGGAAGAGCAGGCACGTTTGCTGGAAGAACTGGTCGCTACGTTTCGTCTCGATCAGAATGGCGCAAAACCGGCCGCTAAAACAGGTAAACCGACAGCCAGGCCCGCTGTGAAGCAGAACGTCGAACCGCGTGAAACCGCCACGAGCGATGAGGGCTGGACTACGTTTTAACTTTTGATACGCGCATCAGTAGCAGCCCGGAAGCGCGATGCAACCGGGCTTTTTTATGGGAAACGGCGGTATGAAATACCCTCTGGTAAAACAACTAAAACAGCACGATACGTTGCGCCAAAGCTTTATTGATTTAGCCGTAGATACCTTCGATTTATCCTTCGAGGCATGGTATCAGGCGGGATTCTGGACGGAAAACTACATTCCCTACGCGCTGGTTGATGACAACCAGGTTATCGCCAATGCCTCGGTTAACGTTATCGATACACGCTGGTTGGGCGCCGAAAAACGCTATATCCAGATAGGCACGGTAATGACCGATAAGCGCTATCGCAATAACGGACTCGCCCGTTACCTGCTGACGGAAATCATCCGGGACTGGCAACACCGGGCCGATGCAATCTATTTGTACGCAAACGCCACCGTGCGGGATTTTTATCCGAAGTTTGGCTTTGAGAAAGCGCGGGAATATCAATACACTCTGCGCGCCACGCCGGTGGCGAGTGACTTTCGCCGGCTGGATATGGACGACGACGCCGACAGGCAGCAGTTGCTGCGCTATTACGCGAAATCCAACCCCTTTTCGGCGCTGCCGATGAATAACAACGTAGGGTTGTTGATGTTTTACTGTGCGTCGTATTTAAAAGCGTGCGTCTATTTTTCAGAACAACATCAGGCTATCGCCATTGCCACGCAAAACAGAGGCACGCTGCTGTGCTTCGATATTTTTGCCGAACCGGGCACGACATTAACGCAAATCGTTAATGCATTAGCCAATCAACAAACCCAGCGTGTGGTGTTAGGTTTTACGCCCAACGAATCCCGCGAATGCGAATGCACGTTAATCGACGATGAGGACACGCTGTTTCTGTTCAGCGGCAAAGATAATGTGTTTCGCGACCATCAGGTGATGTTCCCGTTGTTATCCCACGCCTAGTTGTCACACGCCTGGTTGTCCCACGCCTGATCGTTATCGCTATAAAAAAGCCCCTGCTAACAGGGGCTTTTTTATCACTCAAACTGATACGCAACCGATAAGCCGACGCCGTAATTACGCCCCGGGGCCGGTTCGTAATAACGGTCATTGCCTTCGTTAACGATAACGGAACCGACGTATTTGCGATCAAACAGGTTATCGACCCGGCCAAACACGTCCATCATCCAGTTGCCATAGCTGAATTTATAACCGGTATTCAGCCCGGTGACGGTATAAGAAGGCGCTTTGGCGCTGTTTTCGTCATTAGCCATTAGATCGCTCATATAGCGCACATCTGCGCCCGCGTACCAGCCCTGATCCGGGATCCAGCCCAGCGAGGCAAAGCCCATATTGCGCGCGATACCCGGAATACGGTTGCCATTACATGCACCATCGCATACGTCACTGCGATACGTTGCATCAAGATAGGTCCACGCCAGTTTTGCCCGCCAGTTCCCGGCGAATTGCTGATCGAGGGATAATTCCGCGCCCTGACGACGGGTTTTCCCGGCGTTTTTATAGGTGGTGCGCCCGCCAGTGCTGGTATCGGTCACGATCTCATTATCCGTATCCGTACGGAACAGCGCGGCGGTGAGCAGGCCATTGCCGATGCGCGTTTTGCTGCCGATCTCCACGGTGTCGTTAGTTGACGGTTTCAGCGCGAAATTAAGGCCAGTTTTGCCATCCGCGCGGTAGGAGAGTTCATTAATCGTGGGCGTTTCAAAACCGCGACCGGCAGCGGCATACACATTCCAGCCCTCGGTCATGGCATATTTCAGCGACGCGGCAGGCAGCCATTTGTGATAACTGGCTTCGCCGCTGTCATCACCATTTCGCGCCGTAATGTAATGATCGTTGGAATCAAACCAGACGGAGCTGTAACGCACGCCCGCATCCAGCGACAGCTTATCGGTGAGTTGCCAGGCGGTTTGCAGATACGGATCGACGTTCCACATCAGATTGCGTTCGTTACGGCGCAGACTGCCTTTTTCGCCATACACCGGCGTGGTGCCATCCATCACGAAGTTTTCGTAACCTTTGCGCTCCTCGCTCATGTTTTCGTAGTTCAGACCACCGGTAAAGGTCACCGGTACACCCAGCTCGCCACGGTGCGTCCAGCGGGTATCAATACCCTGATAATGGCGCGTTAAATCAATCACGCCGCCCGCGTGGGTGGGGTTGAGCTGCGGGCCGCGCGGAATCGATTGATATTGCGTGGTTTCACGCTCACCGGCGTACATCATCACGCTTAAATCATCCTGGCTGCTCATCTGGCGTTCATAGCGCAGGCCCGCCTGGGTTTGCTTAATGGTTTTGCGCGTATCGTATTGCTGCGCCCGCGGTGACTGGCGCGGGTTATCTTTCCACTCGGACTCGGTTAACCCGCCTGCATCGTTCGCTTTAATGTCAACGCTATTAAAAATCAGGCTCAGTTTGCTGACGTCATCAATGCGCACGCCCAGTTTCGCGTTGGCGAGATTTTTCCGCGCGCCGCTGCGATCGCGATAACCCTGGGTGACAAAACGGGTGCTGGACACGGTGTAATCGACATCGCCCGCGTGCGTTCCGTCACCCATTGCGCCGGTGGCTTTCAGCCCGTAGCGCCAGCTACCAAAGCTGCCGTAATAGCTGCTGGCTTCAATGGTTGCCGGTTCACGCCCGGTCTGCGTGGTGACATTCATTACCCCGCCAGATGCGTTGCCATACAGCGCCGAGAACGGGCCGCGCAGCACATCAATGCTCTCCACACTGTTTAAATCGATATTCGATGTTTGCCCCTGGCCATCCGGCATGGTCGCGGGAATGCCATCCACATACAGGCGAATGCCGCGCACGCCGTAAGTAGAACGCGAACCAAAGCCGCGAATCGACAGTTGCAGATCCTGCGCGTAATTTTGCCGGTTTTGCACTTGTAAACCGGGAACGCTGTTCAGCGATTCCGAAAGATTGACGCGCGGCGCAGCCTGGCGGATGTCGTCGCCTTGCACGACGCTCACGGCGGCGGGGCTGTCCAGTTCGGAAACGGTCTGCGGTGTGGCGCTGACAATCATGGTTTGTTCGTTGTCGGCCGCATAAGCGGGCGTGGAGAGCGCAGCCGGTAGCAATAACACCGGCAAGGTGGCCTTTGTGGCGGAAATGATATTCATGACGGAACCAAGTTAAAAGACGAACCAAAAAAAGGAAATACGCCAATATGTTAAAGCGTATGTAAATTATTTGAAAACTTTAAACGCACATTACGTTAATGATTAGTGTAACGGAGGAAACGGGATCCTGCGTCGCGACGATTAACACTCCACTTTCCTGTCATTAATGATTACTATTCTCAACTACAACAATAAGCGAAACCGCCGTTTCGTGCACTGGACGCATGTGAAAACGTAACCATTAAGTTGAACAAAGGGAGTCGTCATGTCTTTACGCCAATTATGCTCACCGCGCTTGCGCCGTACGTTGGTTCTGGGATCGTTACTGCTGGCGGGTTCATTTAACACCCACGCCGCAGAGGAGATGCTGCGCAAAGCCGTCGGCAAAGGTGCCTATGAAATGGCCATCAGCCAGCAGGAAAACGCGCTGTGGCTAGCCACTGCGCAAAGCCGCAAAACGGATAAAGGCGGGGTGATTTACCGTCTTGATCCGGCCACGCTTGCCATTACGCAAGCTATTCACAGCGATGTAAAACCCTTCGGCGCAACGCTTAATCACCGCACGCAGACGCTCTGGTTCGGCAACACCACAGACGGTTGCGTAACGGCGGTAGACGCTAAAACCGGCGTCATTAAAGGCCGCGTGGTGCTGGATGCGCGTAAACGTTCGGAAACGGTGCGCCCGCTCAGCCCGCGCGAGCTGGCGGTGGATGAAGAGACCAATACCGTTTACATCACCGGCGTCGGGAAAGAGAGTGCGATATGGGTGGTGGATGGTGCTGCGCTGAAGCTGAAAACGACTATTACCAGTACGGGGACATACAGCACCGGCCTTGCCATCGATACTGCGGCAAAACGTCTCTACACCACCAATGCTGACGGCGAGCTAATTGCCATTGATACCCGCAACAATCGCATCCTGGAACGCAAAAAATTGCAGGATGACGGCAAAGAGCACTTCTATCTCAACCTGAGCCTCGATACCGCCGGTCATCGCGCGTTTATCACCGACTCAAAAGCGCCGGAAGTGCTGGTTGTCGATACCCGTAACGGCAAGGTAGTGGAGAAAATCGCGGTACCAGAATCACTGGCGGTGCTGTTTAATCCGGCGCGCAATGAAGTCTACGTGACGCACCGCGAGGCGGGGAAGGTAAGCGTTATCGACGCCAAAACCTATAGCGTAGTGAAAACCTTCGCCACGCCAACCCATCCGAACAGCCTGGCGCTTTCAGCGGACGGCAACACGCTGTACGTCAGTGTGAAACAGGCTTCAACGCGCGAGAAAGAGGCCACGCAGCCAGATGATGTGATACGTATTGCGCTGTAATCGTTTGATACCTTAAGCTCCCTGCGGGGAGCTTTTTCTTATACAGCAAGGAAATACCATGCGCAGTACATTGCTTGCCACGATCGTGACCGCTCTTTTGCTGGCGCTTTTTCTCTTTTTCCGCCTGAGCGAATTTGACGTTCCCGATGCGGGCGGGCAACAAACCCTGCGCATCACCCACGGTAGCGATTCACTGGCTGGAACGTTGATCCTGCCCGCAGGTGTCTCGCCGCCGCCGGTGGCGCTGCTGGTTCATGGCGATGGCGCGCAGGATCGCTGGTCTGATGGTGGCTATCTGCCGCTGGTGAACCATCTTGTCTCGCAGGGGATTGCGGTCTTTTCGTGGGATAAACCCGGTGTTGGTGAGAGCACAGGAAACTGGCTGGCGCAAACCATGGACGATCGCGCGCTGGAAGCCGCTTTTATACTGCAACAATTGCGACAGCAACCGGCGCTGGCGCACAGCCGGTTAGGTTTTGTTGGCTTTTCTCAGGCGGGCTGGGTGGTGCCGCAGGCCAGCCAGTTGGCGCAGGCCGATTTTGCCGTTCTGGTGGGCCCGGCAATAAACTGGCGTAACCAGGGGGCATATTATTTGCGCCAGCGTTTGCAGCTTGCCGGTCAACCTGCGAATGAAATTGCCCGTGAGGTGGCGAGCGATACCGCCGCGTTTGATGCGCACTATACGCAAGAAATCACGTCCCGCCCGTGCGCCGCAGTTTGCACGCGCGACGATTTTGAACGCCGTAACGCGCTTGCCGATGCGCGTGTTGCCATTGGCAGCATGCAAACGCCGGTCATGGTGTTGATGGGGCAAGACGATCGCAATGTTGATTCAAAGGAAACGCTGGCTGTCTGGCGGGCGCGGTTACCGGTGAAAACGCCACATTGCCTGCGCCTGATCCCGGCGGCCACGCACGGGCTGCTCAACAGCCGCTGGTACGATTATCAATTAGCGTCCCAGTGGCCAGCGTGGAAACAAGGGGTATTTCTGTTATCAGGGCGTAAGGCGTATGCAGCCGGCGCGCTGGACATGATTTCAGGCTGGATACGCAATGGCGCGTGTCCCGATTAACAACATTCCCAAGGGGATAAGATGGCTATCGATAGAATGGACTGGCACTACGGCGGGCAATATCCGGACGAGCTGCCGATGGAGAACGCCGGTACCCATATCGGCTTTTACCTGACGTGGATTATCGACAACCAGCTCGAAGGGGAGTTTCACCGGGAAGAGTCTGCTGATGAGCTGGCCGCAGTGCGCAACCGCGCGATCACGGGTCGCGATTTTCTCATCAATATGTGTGATGAAAAATTCTGGAAAGAGGATTTAAACGCAGAGGGTCAGGCTTTCACTGACTATTACTACACCACTGAGACGGCAGGGTATTTTGACGATTACGAGCGCGTGCTGGCGACAGGGCTGCCAACGATCTACCACGTGGCTAATACCCAGGAAAACTATGCGTTGATTGCGCCGCAGATTACTGCCGCCTGGCAACGTTTTAAACAAGCGCAGGCGTAACTTTCGCGCCAACAAAAAAGCCGCAACGTTTCCGCTGCGGCTTTTTGCTTTTATGACGTGTTACGACCGTGTCTTCTGTGCAGAATCCGGGTGAACCGGCGCGGTGCTATGGATCTCATTAACGCGCTTACGCACGCCAAACCAGCCCGCAACCAACAACACCGCGATCAGCGGAATAGAACCGATGGTGTACGTGCCGTTCGGATAATCGAACGCCATCAGCACCAGCACGCTAAGCAGGAACAGCAGCGTCAGCCATGAGGTCACCGGAGCGCCAGGCATTTTAAAGCTGACATCCGCCGCTTTGCCTTCGTGGATAGCTTTGCGCAGACGCATCTGGCACACCACGATAAAGCCCCAGGAAGCAATAATCCCCAGCGAGGCAACGTTAAGCACGATTTCAAACACCTGCGATGGCACCAGGTAGTTCAGGAACACGCCAACAATATAGACGCAAATGGTCGCCAGAATGCCCGCGTAAGGTACGTGGTGGCGGCTCATTTTCGACATAAATTTCGGTGCGGAACCGCCCATCGACATCGAGCGCAGAATACGACCCGTGCTATAAAGCCCGGAGTTGAGGCTGGAGAGCGCGGCGGTCAGCACCACCATATTCATAATGTCGCCGATATACGGCACGCCCAGTTTGGAGAAGAAGGTGACAAACGGGCTTTGCCCCGCCTGATAAGCATTCCACGGCAGCAACAGAACCAGCAGCACCACGGAGCCGACATAGAACAGACCGATACGCCAGATAACGCTGTTAATAGCTTTCGGTACCATGGTCTGCGGATCTTTACATTCGCCCGCCGCCGTACCAACCAGTTCAATAGAGGCGAATGCGAACACCACGCCCTGCACCAGCACCAGTGCCGGTAACAGACCGTGCGGGAAGAAACCGCCGTTATCGGTGATCAAATGGAAGCCGGTCGCGCCGCCATCGAGCGGTTTACCGCTGCCGAGGAAAATCGTCCCGACGACCAGGAACACCACAATCGCCAGCACCTTGACCAGCGCAAACCAGAACTCCATCTCTGCGAACCACTTCACGCCGATCATGTTCATGGTGCCGACAATCGCCAGCGCGCCAAGGGCGAATACCCATTGCGGCACATCACCAAACGCGCCCCAGTAATGCATATAAAGCGCAACGGCGGTGATATCCACGATGCCGGTCATCGCCCAGTTGATGAAATACATCCAGCCGGCGACATACGCGGCTTTTTCGCCAAGGAATTCACGCGCATAAGAGACGAAGCTGCCGCTGGAAGGGCGGTGTAATACCAGTTCGCCCAGCGCGCGCAGAATGAAGAAGGAGAAAATACCACACACCAGATAAACGATAGCCAGCGACGGCCCCGCCATCTGCAGTCGGGCACCTGCGCCCAGAAATAAACCCGTACCGATTGCGCCGCCGATAGCAATCATTTGCACCTGGCGGTTACCCATCGCGCGGTTGTAGCCCTCTTCGTGAGAATTGAGCCAGCGTCGTTTCGCGGCGTGATGATCCGTGACGTTGTTGTCTGTTTTCATTGCGTTACCTGTTTACCTGTCTGAACCTTGCGGAATTCCTCTACCCGGCAGGCAGAAAACCAATCGATTGCCTGGCGCGGGAAAATGTTCTGTCTTTCCAGTGTTTCTTCGTATGGATAAGACCAAACATGGCGCAGCATCGTAACCGCAATCGATATACGACGCAAAACATACCAGTGCCATCGCAGCCGACTATTAGCGGAAATTGTGAGGTTGGCAGGGACAAGCAGTGCAAATGATTCAACTTGCTGAAAAATGCAACAGAAAAAACCACCATCAGTAATACGAATATGTAACAAATTTGCAAACATATTGCCGGATTGTCTTTCGCACAGAAAGTAAGTGCAGCGCCGGGGAACAACGTCTTTGCAAATTTTTTGCTTATTTAATGTAAATTAATTGTTTCACAGCATGCGCGCGTCGCCCTATTAATGGGGTTATCTTCTCTAACGCGAGTCTATTGCATGTCTTATCGCCTGAGTTTGCTGGATAAAAGCCCCATCGCGGAGCACGAAACCGCACAGGACGCCCTGGCCCGCACGCTGCAACTGGCGCAGCAGGCGGAAAACTGGGGCTATCACCGCTTCTGGATTGCCGAACATCACAACACCACCCAGCTGGCCAGCCCGTCGCCGGAGCTGGTTATCGCCTGGATACTGGGTCAAACGCGGCGAATTCGCGTCGGTTCCGGCGGGGTGATGCTGCAACATTACAGCCCGTTCAAAGTCGCAGAAAACTTCAACCTGCTGGCCACGCTTGCGCCGGGCCGCGTTGATCTTGGCGTTGGCAAAGCCCCCGGAGGCTTGCCGCTCTCCACCCGCGCACTGCAGCAAGGGATAAACAGCGCCGAAAAGGGCAGTTTTGCCGATCAACTCGCGCAGCTGGATAACTGGTTATCCCTGGCAAAAGATGACCACGCGGAAGAAACCGTGCTGGCAACGCCGTTACCCCCGCAGCGTGCAGACAGTTTTCTGCTCGGCGCAAGCCTCGAAAGCGCGGCGCTTGCGGCAAAGCTGGACTGGAATTTCGTTTTTGCCGCCCATCTCAACGGTGACAAAGCTCTTTTGCGTGACGTTGTCACACAGTGGCAGCAGCAGAGCCAGCGCGACACGCTGGTTGCTGTGCAGGTGATCGTCGCGGAAACCGAAGCCCAGGCGAATGCGCTGGCGCAACAGGTTGAAGTCTGGGGCGTTGAGCTGGCAAACGGCCAGCGGGTGAGCGTCGCCAGCGAGGCGCAAGGTCAGGCGTTTGCCCGCCAGGCAGGCAGCCCGGCAGTGCGCATCGCAAAACGCGAACCGTCACTGATCGCCGGCACGCCACAACAGGTGCTGGCGGGGCTGGATCACCTGCACCAGCAGTTCGCTATTGATGAATTTATTATCGATACGCCGATCAGCGAAGGCAGCGCGCGGCTGACCTCTGTATTGCGGCTGGCGCAGGCCCACGCCGACACCAAAGCAACGCAGGAGGTGGCGGGATGAGCTTTGCGGAACAACTGATCGACTGGCGACGCGAGTTACACCAGCACCCAGAGTTGTCGTTGCAGGAGTTTGAAACCACCCGGCGCATTCGCCACTGGCTGGAGAGCGCCGGGCTGAGATTGCTGCCGTTAAGCCTGCCGACAGGCGTGGTTGCGGAAGTGGGCAGCGGTGAAAAAGTGATCGCCCTGCGCGCCGATATCGATGCCTTACCGATAGAAGAAGCGGTCGACGTGCCGTTTGCCTCGCGCAACCCTGGCGTGATGCACGCCTGCGGGCATGATATTCACTCCAGCGTCATGCTCGGCGCGGCGCTGCTGCTGAAACAGAAAGAGCCGCAACTGCCGGGCAGAGTACGCATTCTGTTCCAGCCCGCGGAAGAAAATTTTGGCGGCGCGAAACGGCTGATCGACGCTGGCGCACTGGACAACGTTAGCGCCATCTTTGGCATGCATAACGAACCTGGCTTACCGGTCGGATCGTTTGCCACGCGCGGCGGCGCGTTTTACGCCAATGTGGATCGTTTTTCGCTGACCGTCACCGGCAAAGGCGCGCACGCCGCACGCCCGCACGAAGGTAACGACGCCATTTTGCTCGCCAGCCAACTGGTGGTCGCGCTGCAAAGCATTGCCAGCCGTAACGTCAATACGCTGGAGTCGGTGGTGTTGAGCGTCACCCGCATTCAGGGGGGCAATACGTGGAATGTGCTGCCGGAACATGTCGAGCTGGAAGGCACACTGCGTACTCACCAGACGGCGGTGCGCGACACGGTGAAACGCCGCGTCGACGATATTGCCGCCGGTCTGGCGCAGGCGTTTGACGCCAATATCACGGTGCGCTGGTTTGCAGGACCTGCCGCGCTGGTCAATCACGATCGCTGGGCCACGTTCGCCCGCGATGTCGCCGACTGGCACGGTTACCAGACGCAGGAGGCGGATCTGCACATGGGTGGCGAGGATTTCGCCGTCTATTTGCAGCATATTCCCGGCGCGTTTGTCAGCATCGGCAGCGACAGCGATTACGGCCTGCACCACCCGGCGTTTAACCCCGATGAAGCGTTAATCGAAGAGGCGGCGCGTTATTTCGCGCTGCTGGCAGAAAAAGCACTGCTGCAATCCTGATGTGAAATTTGTCTGCCTGGGGCGCACGCTCCGGGCCACCTGTTGCCTGAATATGAGGATCGTTTATGTCTACAGCACGACAACTGCGGCTTGGCACCATATTACATGGTGCGTCGGGAAATATGTCCGCGTGGCGACATCCGGCGGCGCTCGCCGATGCCAGCATTAATTTTGGCTTCGTGCAGGAAACCGCGCGTATTGCCGAACAGGGGAAACTGGACTTTCTCTTTGTCGCCGACGGCTTATATATCAACGAAAAATCGATCCCGCATTTTTTAAATCGTTTTGAACCCATTACAGTATTATCCGCGCTCGCCAGCGTGACCTCGCACCTCGGTCTGGTGGGCACACTTTCCACCTCCTACAGCGAGCCATTTACCGTCGCGCGCCAGTTCGCAAGCCTTGATCATCTGAGCAACGGGCGCGCGGGCTGGAACGTGGTGACCTCGCCGCTGGAGGGTTCGGCGAAAAACTTCTCCCGCGCGCAGCACCCGGATCACGCCTTACGTTACCGCATTGCCGATGAATATCTCGATGTGGTGAAAGGGTTATGGAACTCCTGGGAAGAGGACGCGTTTGTGCGCAATAAAGCGACCGGACAATTCTTTGACGCCACTAAATTACACCCGCTGAATCACCACGGTGATTTTTTCCAGGTTGCCGGGCCGCTTAATATTGGCCGCACACCGCAGGGGCGACCGATTATTTTCCAGGCCGGTGCTTCAGACGATGGAAAACAACTGGCCGCCCGTCACGCCGACGCCATTTTTACGCATCAGGAGACGCTTGATGAAGCTAAAACGTTTTATCGCGATGTGAAAAATCAGCTGGAAAAATATGGCCGCCGCCATGATGACCTGCATATTTTCCAGGGCGTCAGCGTGATTGTCGGCGACAGCGAAGAAGATGCTGAACAGCAGTACCAGACCACCGCCGCGCTGGTCTCCATTACGGATGCGCTGAACTACCTCGGGCGCTATTTCGAACACCATGACTTCAGCCAGTACCCGCTCGACGAGCCGTTCCCGGATATCGGCGATTTGGGGCAAAACAGTTTTCGCAGCACCACTGATGAGATCAAGCGTAATGCGCGCGAGCGTCAGTTAACGCTGCGCCAGGTGGCGCTGGAGAGCGCCTCGCCGCGCCCACGCTTTTACGGCACGGCGCAGCAAGTGGCCGATGGGCTGCAACAGTGGTTCGAAAGCTACGCCGCTGACGGCTTTATCATCCAGGGCGGTACGCCGGATACGTTCCCGCGCTTTGTCGAAAAAGTGGTGCCGCTGCTGCAGGCCCGCGGCCTGTTCCGCACGGAATACCCCGGCACGACGCTGCGCGAGAGTTTAGGTTTACCGCTGCCTGTTCATCCGTCCTCACAACAATAAAAGAAGAAAACGCTATGCAGAAAACATCGCTATTGCTGGCGGCAACGCTGGCCCTGACACCACTGGCCTGGGCCGAAGATGTCAATATCAACGGGACGGGCGTGAGCCTGGAAGCCAACAAGACGCCGATCACCACCGCGAAAAACGCGCAAGCCATTGCGCAGTTGCCGAAGGATTACCACTTTGTCGTGCCGGGAAAACTGACCGTCGCCGTGGCAGCGCTCAACTCGCCGCCGCTGACGGTCTTTGCGGATGACAATAAAACTCTGCTCGGCAGCGAAGTGGACATTGCCCGCCTGGTGGCCAGCAGCTTAGGTCTGGAGCTGAACGTGGTGCCGACATCGTGGGAGGACTGGCCGCTCGGCGTCACCTCCGGCAAATATGATGCAGCGATCAGCAATATTACCGTCACCAAAGAGCGCAAAGCGAAGTTCGACTTCGCCACTTACCGCAAGGATTCCCTCGGTTTTTACGTCAAATCCACCAGTCCGCTGACATCGATTAAAAAAGCGGAAGACATTGCCGGGCTGCGCATTATTGTCGGCTCCGGCACGAACCAGGAGGCGATCCTGCTGGCGTGGAACGCGGAAAACGTGAAAAAGGGGCTGAAACCCTTTACGCCGGTCTACACCAAAGATGATGCCGCCCAGACGCTGGCGCTGCAATCTGGTCGCGCCGACGCTTACTTTGGCCCGAACGTCATCGGCGCATGGAAAGCGGCGCTGACCGGCAAAACCAAACTGGTTGGCAGCGTGGACGGCGGCTGGCCGAAAGCGGCGCATATCGCGGTGACCCTGCGTAAAGGCAGCGGGCTGGTTGAACCGGTGCAAACGGCGCTCAATGGCGCGATCAAAACCGGCGACTACGACAAGGTGCTCAATCGCTGGGGCGAGGGCGTCGAGCGTATTCCGGCGTCGGAGGTGAATCCGGCGGGGCTTGGCGATTAAGGAGGCAGTCATGAGTGAACGTTTCCGCGATGTCTCGCCAGATGCACCGGAATTGCAGCCGATTTTAGACGGGCTGTTTGGCGAATACGCTGCCCGCTATGGCGACTATTTTTCCCGCAGCGCCGAAGTGGAACTCACCGAGTGGTATTTGGCGCCGCAGGGGCTGTTTATTGTGCTGGAGCGTGAGGGAGAAATTATCGCGACCGGTGCCTACAAACCGTTTGATGCCCATACGGCGGAGATCAAACGTATCTGGACGAAGCATGAACTGCGTAAGCAAGGGCTGGCGGCCAGAATCATGCAGGAGCTGGAGCGGCGCGCGGTACTGGCCGGTTACAGCCACATCTACCTGACCACCGGTTTTCGCCAGCCGGAAGCGGTGCGGCTGTATCTCAGCCAGGGCTATCAGCCGCAGTTTGATATCCATCGCGATCCGGAAGAGTACAGCCAGCCGCCGTTCGACGGTCGGCTGCGCTTTAGCAAAGCGTTGTCGGTTGAGCGTTTAAGCAAAACCGCCTGAGGAGCGACGATGAAGAATACAGAAACCATCAAGGTGGTGCCCGCGCGCTACCCACTGCGTACGGTCGGCGCACTTGTCGCCCTGTTTGTGCTGGCGGCGATTGTTCAGTCCGTGGCTTTTAACCCACGCTGGGAATGGAAAGTGTTTGCCCGTTGGTTTTTCGACCCGGTGATCCTCGAAGGGTTAGGGCAGACGCTGTTGCTGACCTTGCTCGGCACGGCGTTGAGCGTGATTTTCGGCGGTTTACTGGCGCTAGCCAGGCTTTCGTCGTCGTGGCTACTGAGTAGTCTTGCGTGGAGTTATATCTGGCTGTTTCGCTCGCTGCCGCTGATTGTGGTGCTGATCATTCTTTATAACTTCTCCTATCTGTACGACACCTTATCGCTCGGCATTCCGTTTACCGGCATTGAGTGGGCGAGCTATCAAACCATCAATGTCCTTGGGCAGTTTTCCACGGCGGTTGTCGGGTTGACGCTGGTGCAAAGTGCCTATACCGCCGAGATTATTCGCGGCGGCTTTCTTGGGGTCGATCACGGGCAGTACGAAGCGGCGGCCGCGCTGGGGTTACCCGCCTGGCGGCGCACGCTGCGCATTATTCTGCCGCAGGCGCTGCGCACGATTTTACCCTCCGGTTTTAACGAGATCATCAGCCTCGCCAAAGGCACAGCGATGGTTTATGTGCTGGCGATGCCGGAGCTGTTTTACACCATTCAGATGATTTACAACCGCACGCAGGAGGTTATCCCGCTGCTGATGGTTGGCGCAGTGTGGTATCTGGTGATCACCAGCGTGCTGTCGGCCATTCAGTATCTGGTTGAACGCTGGCTGGCGCGCAGCGAACGGCGTTCAGCCATTTCACCCTCGCGGATTCGTTCATATTCCACTGCCCGCGTAGCGCAACCGCAGGAGGCTGTTCATGCCAACCTCTCTTAATGGTCATATTTCGATTACCGGCGTCAGCAAATATTTTGGTCGCCATAAAGCGCTGGATGAGGTGTCGCTGGAGATCCCGCCCGGTTCGGTCACGGTGATCCTGGGGCCATCCGGCTCCGGGAAATCGACGCTGCTGCGCACCATTAATCACCTTGAGCGCGTGGATGAAGGGTTTATACGCATTGATGGCGAATACATCGGTTATCGCCTGCACGGCGACAAACTGTATGAGCTGAAAGAGAAGGAGATTTTGCGCCAGCGCGTTAACGTCGGGTATGTGTTTCAGAATTTCAATTTGTTCCCGCACCTGACGGTGCTGGAAAACCTGATTGAAGCGCCGATTGCCCACAAAAAGCTGAGCCGTAAAGAGGCCATCGAACAGGCATACTATCTGCTGGATGTGGTGGGATTGCGTAATAAAGCCGATGCCTGGTCACGCCATCTTTCCGGCGGACAGCAGCAGCGCATCGCCATTGCCCGCGCGCTTTCGCTGCGCCCGCGGGTGATGTTATTCGATGAGCCGACATCGGCGCTGGATCCGGAACTGGTGGGTGAGGTGCTGGATGTGATCAAAAAGCTGGCGCGCGCCGGTTCCACGCTGGTGGTGGTGACGCATGAAATCGGCTTTGCCCGCGAAGTCGCCGATCAGGTGGTGTTTATGGTCGAGGGCAAAATTGTTGAACAGGGAAGCAGCGACGAGGTGCTGAATCACCCGCAGCATCCGCGTACACGCCAGTTTTTATCGAAGGTCTTATAAGGAGCCACCATGAAACGATTACTGGCGCTGCTGCTGGTCAGCACGGGCAGTTTCGCCGCCGGACAACTGGATTTAAAGGCTAATGAACAGCCGGTTACCGTGCAGCGCAACGCCGCGGCGATTGCGAAAATCCCGGCGAATTATCGCTTTGTCGAACCGGGGACATTAACCGTGGCGATCTCGGCGCTTAACTCACCGCCACTGGCGCTGGTCGCCAGCGATAATCGCACACGCATCGGCAGCGATCCGGATATCGCCCGTTTACTGGCGCAAAGCCTCGGTTTAAAGCTCAGGCTGGTGCCAACCGCATGGGAAGACTGGCCGCTGGGTATTACTTCCGGGCGTTATGATGTCGCGCTGGTGAATATCGCGGTTACCGAAGCGCGCAAACAGAAGTTTGACTTCGCCACCTACCGCGCGGATTCACTGGCGTTTTCGGTGAAATCCTCCAGCGCAATTCAGGCGATCCGCTCCGCAGGCGATCTCGCCGGGCGTAAAGTGATTGTTGGTTCCGGCACCAATCAGGAGCGTATTTTGCTGCGCTGGAATGAAGAGAACCAGGCCGCCGGTCGCCCGTTAGCGCAGCCGGTTTATCTGACAGATGACGCCTCGGGGAATTTGTATATTCAGTCCGGTCGCGCGGATGTGGTGTTTGGCCCGCAGTCCGTCGCGGCCTACAAAGCGGCGCTTAACGGCAACACGAAAGTCGTCGGCCTGGGGCCGAAAAAAGCGTGGGTCGCAACCACCACGAAAAAAGGGAACGGCCTTGTGTATGCCTTGCAGGCGGCGCTGGATGGCGCAATCGCGCGCGGTGAATATCAACAGGTGCTGGCGCGCTGGGGAGAGCAGGGGGAAGCGGTTGAACATTCGCAGGTCAACCCACCGGGGATCACTTACGATTAAACAAAAAACGCTGTTCCGCCGGGAGTACAACTTGCGGAACAGCGTGGCGCATCGGGTCGCCAGTTTCAGGCTGTGGTCGGCGTAAGCGTAATTCGCGCCAGCGAACCAACAATAAACAGGTACGAGAAGAGACCAATCAGCCCCATTGAGCCGACATAGAGGATCGCGTAATCAAAGGAATGGGTATTGGCGAGGATCACACCAATCACCAGCGGTGTAACAATGCTCGCCAGATTGCCGCACATATTGAACACGCCACCGGCTATTCCCAGCACCTCTTTTGGCGACGTATCGCTGAGCACGCACCAGCCAAGGTTGCCAAACCCTTTGGCGAAGAACGCCACGCTCATGGCTGCAATCACCACCACTTCTGAATCGGTGTAATTAGCGAGCACAATCACGCAGGAGAGCAGCATGCCGCAGATAACGGGGAATTTACGCGCGGTGGTCAGGCTGTAGCCGCGCGTCAGCAGCCAGTCGGATACTACGCCGCCCAGCAGGCCGCCGATAAACCCGGCAATAGCCGGAATGCTGGCGACAAAGCCCACTTTTAAAATCGACATCCCTTTGGCCTGATAAAGGTAGGTGGGAAACCAGGTGAGAAAAAACCAGGTAATTGACGTCACGCAGAACTGACCAATATAAACGCCGATCATCATGCGATTCACGCAGACACTTTTTAGGTGCGCGAAACTGATTTTCGCCGGTCCTTTTTTACTGCCTAATTCCGGCTCGCCGCCGCCATCACGAATATAATCAATCTCCTGCTGGTTAATCTCTTTATGGGATAACGGGTCACGCACTTTAATTAACCAGAATATCCCCAGCACTACGCCAGTCGCGCCAATATAATAGAAAACATAATGCCAACTCAGGGTGTGCAAAATAATCGTCATCAGCGGAGTGATAATACCTAACGAAATATATTGCGCAGCCTGGTAAACCGCCGTGACGAAACCACGCTCTTTATCAGGAAACCACTGCACGCTAAGACGGCTGTTGGCCGGGAAGGCGGGCGCTTCAATGGCCCCCATCATCAGGCGCAGCACAACCAGCACAATAAGCGGGCTGGCATAGAGATAAATCGTACCCTGAAACATCGTGACGATTGACCAGCCAATCAACGCCGCCCCATAAACTAACCGTGAACCATATTTGTCCAGCAGCCAGCCGCCGGGAATTTGCATTACCACATAGGAGATACCAAATACGGAAAATGCGAGACCTAACGCTTCGGGATCAAAACCTAACTCTTTACTCATTATTGGCGCGACAACCGAAAGCGTCGCGCGGTCGGCATAATTAAATACCGTAGCAAGAAATAAAAATAACAGAATGCCGTAACGCACATTGGTGCGTTTAATTATTGTATTCATCACAACTCCTTTAACAGGGTTGAATGTCGAGTGTAGGGTACAAAAAAGACGGAAGGGGCCTCCCGTCCGGAATCGATGATTATGGGCGTTTACCGAATTCGCAGCTTTGCTGAGTCCAGGCGCGTGCCTGTTCGCTCAGCGTGAAGCCCAGACCGTGGCGGTCGGAGACATACATCCGGCCATCGCGCAGTTCAAGCTGTTCGTTAAACAGCGGATTGAGCCATTCGAAGTGCTCCAGCCACGGCTCCAGCGGGTAGGCGGCAGACAGGTGCAAATGCACTTCCATGGCAAAATGCGGTGCCAGCTTGCGGTTGTGTCTGGCCGCCAGATCCATGATTTTCAGGAACGGCGAGATCCCGCCAACGCGCGGTGCGTCCGGCTGCACAAAATCGCTGGCGTTGCCGAGGATCAGTTGTTCGTGTTCGCGAAAACTGGTGAGCATCTCGCCGGTGGCGATCGGCGTATCCAGCGCGGCCGCAAGCTGGGCGTGGCCTTCAACGTCGTAGGCATCGAGCGGCTCTTCAATCCAGATAAGGTTAAATTTTTCCATCTGGCGTCCCATACGAATCGCCGTTTCGCGATCCCATTGCTGGTTGGCATCCACCATCAGCGGGAAGTCATCGCCCAGCGCTTCGCGCACGGCGGTGAGACGACGAATGTCCTCTTTGGTGTCCGGCTGGCCGACTTTAATTTTGATACCGCCGATGCCATTTTCACGCGAAATAATGACGTTTTTCAGCACCTGATCCAGCGGGGTATGCAGAAAACCGCCCGAGGTGTTGTAGCACTGCACGGAATCTCGGTGCGCGCCGAGCAGCTTCGCCAGCGGTAAACCGGCGCGTTTGGCTTTCATATCCCACAGCGCAATATCGATAGGGGAGATGGCCTGCACCGCCATCCCGCTGCGCCCCACGGAGGCACCCGCCCACAGCAGCCTGGTGTAAATCTTGTCGATATCGTTGGGATCTTCACCGAGCAGGTTATCGGCAATCTCTCTGGCATGGGCGTAAATCCCCTGGCCGCCGGCGCGTTTGGAGTAACTAAAACCGACGCCTTCGAAACCGTCGCGGCTGCGGATTTCGGCAATAATAATCGCCACTTCTGTCAGCGGTTTTTGCCGCCCGGTCAGCACTTTCGCATCACTGACCGGTGTCGCCAGCGGTAAAAAGGCGAGGGAGAGTTTTACCCACTCGATACGGTCGCCGGTTTCAGCTGCGGTTTTGACACCGGAGGCGCGGGCGTAGGTTACGGCATCGGAATTAGCACTTACGGTCATGGTTTTGCTCCTGTGAACAACAATAATGTTTGCGCTAACATTTGTAGAACGACAGGAAAACATTCACCAGAAAAAGGAGGGAATTTTGTACAACCGATCACAAACCCGGCGCTAAAAAGGGGGGTATTGCTACCTTAATCACATTTCCCCGTTGATGAGATCGCCTCACGCAATAAAATGATAGCGATAACATTTACAGGATGGTATGCGAGTTAACTCACTGATTTATGAGGGCAGACAGGCAATGAAAGAAGAAAGGGGTATAATACAAACACTGAAACTAATCATCGCCAATAACCGTCTGGTTCTCTGTGAGTGAACATGTCGAAAACCGCCCGTCCTGTACTACCGCGCGCGCCCACGCTGGAAGATGTTGCCCGTGCTGCGGGGCTTTCCTCAATGACCGTAAGTCGGGCGCTTAACACGCCGCAACTGGTACGCCCGAAAACGGTGGAAAAAGTGCTCGCCGCCGTTAAAGCAACGGGTTATATCCCGAACGCGCTGGCCGGTGGCCTGGCATCGCGGCGCAGTAAATTGATTGCCGTGGTCGTCCCGCAGATCAACAACAATATGTTTGTCGATACGATTCAGGCCATCAGCGATGAACTGGCGATGCGCGGCTACCATATGCTGCTGTGTGTCGCCGGTTATACCCAGCAAACCGAAGCGGAGCTGGTCGCTGCGCTGTTGTCGCGCCGCCCGGATGGCATTGTGCTGACCGGTATTCACCACTCAACCGATTTGAAAAAGGTGATCCTCAACGCCAGTGTGCCGGTAGTGGAAATCTGGGATTTAACGCCCACACCGCTCGATATGCTGGTCGGCTTTTCGCATGAAAAAGTGGGGCAGGCTACCGCAGAGTATCTGTTGCGCAAAGGGTATCGCCGTCCGGGGTTGCTGTGGACGGTGGATAAACGCGCCTCACAGCGTAAAGCCGGGCTGTGTGAAGCGCTGGTGCGGCATGGCATTACCGATCCGCTCAGTGTGGATGTGGCGCTGCCGGCACGATTTACCTCAGGGCGCGAAGGGTTATCGCAGTTGCTGGCGCTGGGTGAGTCCGATGTCATTGTTTGCAGCTCCGACACGCTGGCGCAGGGGGCTATTGTCGAGGCGCAGGCGCGTGGCATGCGCGTACCGCAGGATCTGGCGTTCATTGGTTTTGGCGATCTCGATTTCGCCGCCGGGAATAATCCAGCCATCACCACGGTGAGCGTCGACAGGAAAATCATCGGCCAGCGCGCGGCAACCCTGCTGATGGAACGCATCGAAGGAACACGTTCCGGGGAGGAGATCGTGGATATCGGTTTTCATTTTATTGAACGGGAATCAGCGTGATCTCATGAGAATTAACGTTATTGGCACCAGCGGCAGCGGAAAATCGACGCTGGCAAAACGTCTGGCCAGCCAGCTCAATGTGCCTTATATCGAAATGGATCTGCTTTACTGGCGCCCCAACTGGCAGGGGACGCCGGATGAAGAGTTGTATGCGCGCCTGGAAAAATTGCTCGAACAACCCGGCTGGGTGCTTGATGGCAACTATAACCGCAGCCGCGATATTAAATGGCGGCACGTTGATCTGGTGGTATGGGTCGATTACGGATTCTGGCGCACGTTGCGCCAGGTGACGCTGCGCGCTATTGCGCGCGCCAGAAGCCAACAGGAGTTATGGCCGGGAACCGGCAATCGCGAAAGCCTGCGTCGTGTTTTTTTGAGCCGCGAGTCGATCATCCTCTGGTCGTTAAAGACCTGGCGCAAAAACCGCGAACGTTATGCGCAGGATATGGCCGATCCGCGCTATCAGCATCTGCGCTTTGTCCGCCTTACCACGCCGCAACAAGTTGACGAATTTCTCGCCAGTCTGACCTAAGCTTAAGGCTCATCCTGAACATAAGGAGCCCTTATGATTACGGTTTATGGTGTTCCCGGCTGGGGATCGGCCATCAGCGAAGTGATGCTGACGCTGGCCGAGATCCCTTATCGCTTCGTCAATGTTGATGGCTTCGACAAACCTGGCCCACAGCAAGATACCCTGCGCAAATTAAACCCGTTGTGCCAGGTGCCAACGTTGCAACTGGACGATGGCAGCGTGATGACGGAATCCGCCGCCGTGGCGCTGATGATCCTCGACCAGCGCCCGGATTTCGCGCCCGCCGCAGGCACCGCGCAACGGCAGCAGTTCTGGCGGCTGCTGGTATGGCTCGTCGCGAATGTCTATCCCACTTTTACCTACGCCGATTACCCGGAACGCTGGGCAGCGGATGCGCCGGAGCAATTAGTAGCAAATTGCCAGAAGTACCGTAAATCGCTCTATCTGTGGCTCGACACACAATTGCACGCGGCACCGTACGCTTTTGGCCAACAACTGACGCTGCTGGATATTTATCTTTGCGTCATGCGCACATGGGGGCCGCGTCATGCGTGGTTCGCCGGGCACACGCCAAATATTACCGCCATCGCGGATGCGGTATGTCAGTTACCGCAATTACAGACTGTACTGCGAAATAATGAAATTATCCGTTAACCGCTTATTTCGGATTATTTTAATATTCTTAGTATCTCGCATAAGTTGAAGCGGTATATAAAAGTGGGGCGAGGAAAAAATAATTTGAAATCGCCCCATTTATATGAGACAACATTTGGCGAATTTTCGTGGTTGACGCAATATTGGATCTCTATAGCAAAATCGGAATAGTAATTTAACAGGGTGAAAATGATGGAGTATATTCATTCGTATTTGAAAGGTGGTTCATGGTTTACGCTTGGCGACAGCATAACAGAACGGGGATGGTATCAACCTATCGTCGCAGAGAATTTAGGGCTGGCGCAATGGACAAACTACGGAATTGGTGGAACCTGTATCGCACAAAAAAATGAGCAAGATAATTCAGCCATCTGTTTACGTTATAAAACCATGGGGGAAAATCCTGATCTTATTACTATCTGGGGCGGTGGCAACGATTTCGGTTTTAACTTCGGCTCGGAAGGCGGCACTGAAATAGGCGATAAACACGATAAAACGTCACTGACTTTTTATGGCGCAATGGATCTACTGCTTACTGGGGTCATAAAAAAATATCCGTTGGCCAGAGTAGGGTTTGTTGTTACGACACCTGTTTCAATTGCGCGTGGTCATGGACAAAAAAATGCCAAAGGATATTATCTGGCCGATTATTGCAACGTGAGTAGAGAAAAGTGTGAGGAATATTCCATACCTTATCTCGACCTGCAAAAAAACTCCGGCTTCAACGAACTCAATATGGATATTATGACCAGTAATACAGCTGGCGTGATTCCCGATGGTTTGCACCCTTCAAAATTAGGCATGGAAAGGCTGGCGACTAAGATTACGCACTTTATCTTATCGCTGTAGGAGAGGTGGCTATGAGAATTGCAACCATCGACCTTCTCAAGATACTCGCGATCTTTCTTGTCATCCTGGCGCACGTGACGTTGTTTTTTCTGAATCGCGACGAAAGCGATGTCGTGTTGTGCTTTTTCAGACAGGCGGGGCTATCTGGTGTTGCCCTTTTTTTTATCTGTAGCGGCTATTTTTTATTAAATAACAAACACGAAAATCAAGCGAACTATGTTATTGCCAAGATTAAAAGCATCGTTGGCGTATTGATTTTCTGGTTACTCTTTTATTACGCCTATGACACCTGGTGGATAAGCCGATTTACCGACGTGCCGGAAATAAATCTTCTTAATTACCTGAATGTCAGCAAAGCCACTACAGAAGCAACGCCACTCTGGTTTATATTTGCCATTATTCCGCTGTACATTTTTACGCCTTTAATGCGCCATGCATTTAAGAAAGAGCGCGCGGGTGAAATTCTGAAAGTAGTTGTGTTAATGGTAATTATCGCCAATCTGACATTAATCAATGCATGGACGGAAGCCAGTTTCCATTTCTCGCTATTTGCATTTAACTTGCTTATTCCCTTTCAACCGGAAGGGCTGATCTGTTTTTTAATTGGCGGCTATCTCGGGCTGGTTAAACCAGCGCTCAGACCATTCTCCGTGGCGCATATTATGACGTTAATAATGGCGATTGCCGCATTGTTAATATTGGCCTTCATTTCGTCCAGCGCGGGGATCGCCATCTTTTATGGCAAGTTTTATAACTTATTATTACTTATCACATCGGTCGGTTTGTTTTTATTTGTGGTTAACCTGAATATTAACGCCTTGCCGCGCTGGGTGAGTAATGTGAGTGACAGTGTGTTAGGAATTTACCTTGTTCATAACATTTTTGTGGTGGAAGTACATAGCGTGTTTATTCATGAAAAGCTGTTAGGAAGCATCCCGGGGGCGAAGAGTTATCTTTATATCATTGCTTACTCCTTGCTGGCTTTTATCCTTGCATATGGCCTCTGTGCGTTGCTGAAAAGATCAAAGATAGCTGCCAGAATTGTCACACTTTGATAACCTGAATGCGGCGCAATGAGCAGTAACTTGTGCTACTGTCACTCTCTTTATAAAACAAGGAGTTTGCTATGCCGCACGTTGATATCAAATGTTTTCCACGCGATCTGACTGAGGAGCAAAAAACCGCACTGGCGAGCGATATCGCTGAGGTAATTATTCGCCATTTGAACAGCAAAGATAGCGCTGTCAGCGTCGCCCTTAACGAAGTCACGCCGGACGACTGGAAAGCGCAGGTGTGGGACACCGACATTGCGCCGCATATCGACACGCTTATCAAGAAGCCTGGCTATTCACTGTAAATTTCCTGTCGCCTGCGCCTGTTGCGCGGGCTTTTTTTTTACCAATAAGTAAAAAAAGATCCTGTTTTTTTTGAACAACCGCCCGAAATATATAATACGCAGCATTCTGATTGTGAATGTAAGCACATCACTTTTTTCATTATTTTCGCTTTCAGAAAATTCATATTTGCGCGTTCTTAAATACAACTCTAGAGTTTTTATTATCTGGCTTGGATTAAAGAATAGAGCAATATAATTTTCACGGAAAGCGCTGGTTGGATTAATTGCGGCAGCAACGCACTAAACAAGGAACGTCATTCATGAAGCCATCTCGTTCTTTCATATTATTATTGCCCTTGTTTGCAGCACTGCCGTTACAGGCCACAGAACCCGCTGCGGAATCACAAAACTGGTATCCCTCTGTTTATGGTGAAAATGACGAAACAGGTGCCGCCAACTTGCTCACGCCTGAGGGTGTTTTACAAGCTATTCGCCTTGTAAAACAGGGCGTTGTGGTGCCGCTGTCGGTAGCGGTTGATAAGAATTTCCCGGCGTTTCAACACTGTTGTTTTCATCTCTACAATATTCAACCCGACCAGCAGGATGGGAATACACATGGCCCGAATACATCCACCTTTAGTGACGAACAGGTTAATGCACGGACAGGCGTGGGCACGCTGTTAAATGATATTGGCCATATCGACATTAATAATATCTATTACAACGGTAATAAAGCGGCCGATTTTGTCACTATCGATGGGGTTAAAAAATTAGGTATTGAAAAAGTCCCGCCGATGGTAACGCGAGGTGTGGTATTAGATATGACCGCTTTTTATCAACAAAAGATTGTTCCCGGCGGTACAGAGTTTAGCGTCGCGGATATTCAGTCGGTATTAAAAAACCAGGGATTAACCCTCAAGAAGGGCGATATCGTTTTATTCAATACCGGATGGCTGGAACTTGTTGGTAAAGACAATAAACAGTTTCTGGAAAAGGAGCCTGGCATTGGCATGGAAGCAGCAAAATGGCTGGCGGACCAGCAGATCGTCGCGTTTGGCGGTGATACCTGGGCGTCTGAAGTGTATCCAAACCCGGCAACTAAGGAGGAATTCCCGATCAATCACTATCTGTTAGCGAAGCGGGGTATCTACAACCTGGAGTTGATCGATACACGTCCACTGGTCAGCAAGCAAGTTTGGGAATTCTTGTTCGTCCTTGGCCAACCGCTGTACACCGGTTCAACACAGGTCAACATCAACCCTGTGGCGATTTATTAGTGGTTTGTTGTTAGCGCTACCCTGAAGTGATTTTCATTTTTAGTAAAACATTGTTCTGTGGAGCGGCTCGAATTTCATTTGCCGGGTTAATGTTACATAAGCATCTTTGACATGGAGATGATTATGTTCCGGAAACTCAGTTCACTGACATTCGCGCTGCTCCTTTTTTCGCACCCTTCCGTTGCCGCACCAGAGCATTTTCCCGTCTGGCCGCAAGGCGATGCGCCAGGCGCCCAAAGTAGCCCGGTCAGTTTTGTATTAACCGAGCGCAGTACAGATCCTGCGCTTCCCGACCGCGCCGTAACCGGCATTAGAGCGCCGCAAATCACCGTTTACAAACCGCAAAAACCCAACGGTATCGCCATCCTCGTGATCCCGGGTGGTTCCTATAAACGCGTAGTGCTGGATAAAGAGGGCAGTGATTTAGCCGCGCCATTCAATGCGCGCGGTTACACCTTGTTTGTAATGACCTACCGCATGCCGGAAGATGGTCACGCCGAAGGTTCAAACGCACCGCTGGCGGATGCACAACGTGCTTTGCGCACCTTGCGCGCGCAGGCAGGATCACGCCATCTCAATGCGAAAAAAATCGGTGTAATGGGTTTCTCCGCAGGCGGGCACGTGGCGGCAAGTCTGGAAACGCGCTATGACGAGAAGGTGTACACACCGGTGGACGACATTGATAACCAGCACGCACGGCCAGATTTTGTTGTGCTGGGTTACCCGGTGATTTCAATGGATCAGTCGATTGCCCATCCCGGCTCACGCAAAGCGCTGATTGGTGAAACGCCAACGGCGGAGCAGATTAAACACTACTCGCCGGAACAGAATGTCACCGCGCAAACACCACCAACCTTTTTGCTGCATGCCGTGGACGATCCTTCGGTGCCGGTGGCCAACTCGCTGGTGATGTTCAACGCGCTGCACGCGCATCATGTGCTCACTGAATTACATCTGTTCAGCAAGGGGCAACATGGGTTTGGCGTACGCGGTGTAAAACACCTGCCGGCAGCGGTCTGGCCAGAACTGGCGATGAACTGGATCGAGGTGCTGCCTGAGTAAATGCTTCGTTATTCGCCAGCGGTAATGCGCTTGCCGCTGGTGACGAACGTGCCGCCGCCAAGATGATGAATGGTGTTCAGCTTATCGTCATCAAAGTGCCAGCGCCCGTTGATAAACGCACGTTCATCGGCGGCGGCGGAAACCACTTCGCCAAACAGCGTGTCATATTTTTCCTGCGCGGCGGTCGGCGGAAGCAAACGGCATTCCATCCACGCCAGGCATTTCTCTTCGATCACCGGCAGGCCGAGCACCGGCCCGGCGAAAGCGGGAATGCCATAGCAATTAAACTTATCTTCATCGCGACCGGTGACGCTGCCGACCGCGTAACTCCAGTTCGTTGCCGCAACACCTGGCACCACAATGCCAAACATGCCGCTGTGTTCAATCAACTCGCGCGACCAGGCACTTTTATCCACCACTATCGCAATTCGCGGCGGGGAAAATTCCACCGGCATTGACCACGCCGCCGCCATGATATTGCGCCGGTCGATCTGCTCATCGCGGCTGGTAATCAGAATGGTCGGACCGTGGTTTAGCAGGCGGCTGGCATGTTCTAACGCCACCGGACGGAAATAGCTCATAGCGGTTCCTCTGTGCAAACGTTTCTGCCATTAAATGGCCGAACAGGCGGCAAAATCAAGACGTGGCGCATTATCCGGTGCTTCTGGCCACCACAATCTGGCCGCGGCCTTGCTCTTTCGCCAGGTAGAGCGCCAGGTCGGCTGCCCGGACCAGATTATCCGCGCGCGCGTGGCGCGGCCATGTCGCCAGCCCAATGGAAACCGATACCGGGCCAATATCCTGTGATTCATACAGCATGTGATGATTGAGGACATTATGCAGCAGCGTCTCAGCCACTTTTTTCGCCTGCACTTCATCCGCACCGGGCAGCACAAGCAGGAACTCTTCGCCGCCATAACGGAACGCAACACTGTTGTCATCCAGCGTTTCGGTGATCAACCGTGACAGCTCACGCAGCACTTTGTCACCCGCGTCGTGGCCGTACTGGTCGTTGAGTTTCTTGAAATAATCCACGTCGACCATCAGACAGCTCAGCGTCGTGCCTTCCACCATCGCCTGGTCGAGCATATTGCGCAGCGTCTCATCCAGGCTGTGGCGGTTGAGCAGGCCGGTCAACGAATCATGCATGGCGCGTTCCGTCAGCGTATCGCGCAGGATCTGATTGGCCAGCGCCAGGGCCAGCGTTTCTGCCAGCAGCTCAAGGTAGATATAGGGCGGCTCTTTGCCCGGCGTGTAATTATCGAAAGTGAGCAAACCAATGCTTTTATTCTGCGCATTAAGCGGCACACAAATCGCGCGTGACGCGAGCTCTGGCTTGATATGTTCACAGGGCATATCAACGCCACCTTTGGCGGGACTATGCAACTGCCCGCGTTTCAGTGCCCAGCAATGTTCGGCCGGGAAGGGGGCGTCTTCGCCCGGCGGCAAACCCCAGCGCGCCACGCACTTCATGCGCTTAGTGCGGGGATTAAGTACAAACAACCGTCCACCCATATCCGGGATAATTTGTGGCGCAAAGCGGCTGACCACGCGAAAAATCGCGCTATGGGAATCACACCCCTGAAGTCGTTGCGTCATTCGCGCCAGCAACGTGCGCGTGGCCCACTCCGCGTCGCGCTCCTGTTCCAGCCGCTGCCGGGTCAGGCCGTTTTCGCGAAATATGCGAATGGCCTGCGCCATATCGCCAATTTCATCCACCTGCGCCAGTACCGGCGCTTCCACATTGTAATCCTGGGTCGCGAGGCGGTTAACCACATCACTCAGCGTCACCACCGGGCGCAAAATGCGGTGTTTGATAATAAAACCAAGCACAAACAGGAACAGCAGCGCCGTCAGCCCGACCATAATTTCTGATAACGTGCGTAAACGTAAAGAGCGATCGGTTGCTTCGCTTATCGCGCTCTGGACACGCTGATCCGACAAGCTGCGGAAGTGGGCGAAACGGTACTCCGCTTCGGAAAGTCGCTCTTCATAGCTGGCGCTGTACAACAGATTCATCGCCTCGTCCGTTTTCCCGGCTTCGATATCGGCGATGGCGATGCGCTGCTCATCTTCGAGTTGGTCCAGCGTCGACAGCCCATCGCGCAGGATCAGTAACTCTTCATCGGAAGCACCACGGTCACGCAGGGCGACCAGATGATTTTCCAGAGCGATATCCTGCTGCTGGCGGGTTTTCCAGCTTTGAATCACTTCCGGCTGCTTCTTGATCACCGCTTCACGCGCCAGTTCAGTTAACGCATAAGCCTCTTTTTCCAGATCGTCCGTCAACGTATCGAAAACGCGATTTTGCGCCACGGCGTCACGCTCGGCGCGTTCCGCATTCGACGCCATAAACAGCGCCACGCCGGAGGTCAGCGTTAATACCACGGTCGCGGTATAAGCAAAATTGGTGATCGTAGCGATGCGCACGGGGGATCCTTTTCGACGTGAGTGCGGGAATATGCCTATCAGTTTAGACATTCAGTTAAAAATCAATGCGCAATATTGACGTCATTTCTTCGTCATATTCGCTGCCTATAGTCAGCCGCAATCAAATCCCAAAGAGGATAACAATATGTTTGCTCCCCTGACTTTTGTGCAGGTGGATGCGCCCCGTCGGATGAAGACCGCGGGTACGTCACGACTTTCTGTTACGGGAGGGCGTGAATGAGCGCATTCACAGACATCCGCTTACAAGGCGTTTCCTACGCCTTTGGCGCACATACCGTTCTTAATCACATCGATTTACATATTCAACCTGGCAGCATTGTCGCGCTGCTCGGCCCGTCTGGCTGCGGCAAAAGCACGTTGCTGCGCTTGCTGGCAGGGCTGAGTGAACCGGCGGAAGGTGAGATCTGGTTTGGCGATCGCCTGGTGGCGAAAGCGGGCTGGACGCTGCCGCCGGAAGCGCGCGATATCGGCATGGTATTTCAGGATTACGCGCTGTGGCCGCATATGAGCGTGGCGCAAAACGTCGCTTTCCCGCTGAAAATGCGCAACGTGCCGCGCGCAGAGCGCGAACAGCGCGTGTCGCAGGCGCTAGAAAGGGTTGGGCTGGCGGAATTTGCCGGGCGCAAACCGGCAGGCCTTTCCGGCGGGCAGCAGCAGCGCGTCGCGCTGGCACGCGCCATTGTCGCCGAACCCGGCGTCCTGCTGTTTGACGAGCCGCTCTCCAATCTCGACACCGCGCTGCGCGAATCCTTATGCCTTGAGATGGCACGACTGCTGCGCCAGCTCGGCACCACCGCCGTGTATGTCACTCATGACCACCGCGAAGCACAGCTTCTTGCCGACCGCATTGTGCATTTAGCGTCCGGGACCGTTGAATCTGTACGAACCGTTACTTCAACCTCAGGGGAAATTGCATGAAAGCCTTACTGTCCGTGAAAAAAGGAGTCGCTTTAGCCATGGTGCTGTCGTCGATGATGATCTCCAGCGCGCACGCGCTGACTGTTTACACCGCAGGTCCTGGCTCGCTGGCAAAAAGCCTGGCCAGCGGCTTTGAGCAAAAAACCGGCGTTAAAGTGAATATTTTCCAGGCCACTACCGGCAAAGTGATGGCGCGGCTGGAAGCCGAGCAGGCCAATCCGCAGGCCGACATTCTGATTTCTGCCTCGTGGGATACCGCCGAAGATCTGCATCATCGCGGCTGGCTGCTGCCGTTTACCAGTGCCAATGCCCAAAATGTCCCGCAGACACTGAAAAGCGCCGACTATGTGGCGCAGGGCATCTCCGCGCTGGGGATTGTCTGGAACACCAAGAGCGGCACCCCGGAGCCGAAAGAGTGGAACGATCTGACATCTCCTGACTTTAAAGACAAAGTGACTACGCCGGATCCGTCACTTTCCGGCGCCTCGCTTGATCTGCTGATCGGTCTGCAAAATGGCATGGGCGACCGCGCATGGCAGTTGTTCGGGGCGCTGAAAAAGAACGGCATGGTGGTGAGCGGCCCGAACGCCCAGGCGGTAACGCCGGTGATGCAAGGGGCGAAAGCGGCGGTGTTTGGCGCGGTCGACTATGTCACCTATGGCAATATCGCGCAGGGCGAATCGCTGAAAGTGATCTTCCCGGCCAGCGGCACCGTCATCGCGCCGCGCCCGATGATGATCCTCAAAACCACCCAACACGCTGACGACGCTAAAGCGTTTATCGATTATGTGCTGTCGCCGGAAGGGCAGAAAATGGTCGCCGACGCCTGGCTGATGCCTGCCCGCACGGACGTGGAAGCGAAACGACCGCTGTTTACCGAACTGAAAGTGCTGCCAACCCAGAGCAGCGGCACCAGTGAACGTGGCGAGGTTCTGAAGCGCTTTAACGCGCTCTTTGCTCAGTAATCCTTTCGATCTTTGCGGGGGCAACCCCGCTTTCAGGATACCCGTTGTGAACCAGAGATTGATTGCGCAAGCGACGCTGGCGCTGCTGCTGATACTGGTGGCGCTGCCGTTGCTGTTTATTGTGTTGCAGGCGGTATTTCCGCACTTTAGCGCCGGGAAATTCAGTGGCGCATTTACCGCCATTCCCGCCTTATTGTCAGAGCCGCAACTGCCGGCCATGTTCGGCGGGACACTACAGATAGCCTGCGGTGTGGCGCTTTGCAGCGCACTGATTGGTTTGCCGCTTGGCGTCGCGCGCGGGTTATTTAATTTACCGTGGCCGAAACTGTGGGATCTGCTGTTTTTGATCCCGTTCTTAACTCCGCCCTATATTGCCGCGCTGTCGTGGATGCTGGTGCTGCAAACCCAGGGCTACCTGATGCAGCTCACCGGGCTGGATCTCAACAATCTGCTGTTTAGCAAGAGCGGCATCATTCTGGTGATGACGCTGAATATCTTCCCGGTGGTGTACTTTGCCGTATCGCGCAGTTTGCTCGCCAGCGGGCAGCGCCTGGCACAAGTCGCCCGCGTTCATGGCGCCACGCCGTGGCGCGCATTTTGCCATATCACCTTGCCGTTACTTTCCCCGGCGCTGGCGGCAGGTATGTTGCTGGCCTTTACACTGGCGGTGGAAGAGTATGGCGTGCCCGCCGCGCTGGGTACCCGTTCCGGCGTGGTGATGCTGACGGTCGGTATCGAAGAGAAACTCGCCGACTGGCCGATCGATTTGCCCGGCGCGGCGCTGCTGTCGGTAGTGCTGATCGCCATTGCGCTGTGCGGATGGTGGCTGCAACGCAAACTGACCGGCGATAAAGACGTCACTAGTGTTTCCGGGAAACCGACCGAGCTTGTCGGGGCGAAACTCGGTTTTGCCACTTTACCGGTGCTGCTGGTGATGGCGGCGGTCGGTTTTCTCGCCGTGGTGCTACCGGGGTTATCGATGGCGTTCACCGGCTTTAGCTCTACGCTTTCCGGCGGCGTGTCGCTGGATAATCTCACCATGAAGCATTTTGCGGCGCTGTTCGAACAGCGCGGTGATGCGCTACCCGCGCTGGGCACCAGTTTATCGCTGGCATTCGGCGCGGCGCTGATTACCGGCGCGCTGGGCTTGTGCGCCGCCTGGCTGGTGGTGATGCAGAAGATAAAAGGGCGCACGGTAATTGATGCGCTATCGCTGATGCCAGCCGCGCTGCCCGGCGTGGTGGTTGGTGTTGGGTTGATATTGCTGTGGAACCGCAGCTTCTGGCCGATTTCGCCCTACAACAGCTGGGCAATTTTGCTTATCTCTTACTGTTGCCTGCTGCTGCCGTGGCCGGTGCGTTATATCGGCAGCGCCATGCGTCAGCTAGGCGGCAACCTGGAGCCTGCCGCCCGGGTTCACGGTGCCAGCGCGTTCCAGGCACTGCGTCTGATTGTGCTACCGCTGATTTTCCCGGCGATGCTCGCCTCCATGTTAATGGTGTTCGCCATTGCCTCGCGCGAGCTGGTCACCTCGCTGTTGCTGGCACCGGCGGGTACACAAACCGTGGCGGTATTTATCTGGCGGCAATTCGAGCAAGGCTCAGTAGGTCAGGGGATGGCGATGGCGACACTGACGCTGCTCACCGGGCTGGTGTTGATGCTCACCGCGCTCGGCATTATGCAGCGCAGCACAAAGGGATAAATCGAGGGCACGAAATCGACGGTAACGCGAAAAAAATGCGCTATAACAACGGGACACCATTCGCAAGGAGCCTGTATGACCCCTTTTTTGACCGCTTATCTGGCCCGTATTGGCTGGGAGCAAACGCCCGATGTCTCACTGGAAACGCTGCGGGCGCTGCATTTACATCACAACGGCGCTATCCCTTTTGAAAACCTCGATGTGGTACTGCCGCGCGAAATTGAACTGAGCGATGAGGCGATTTTCCATAAACTGGTGGTTGCCCGTCGCGGTGGCTACTGTTTTGAGCAGAACGGGCTATTTGAGCGCGTGCTGAAAGAGGTGGGTTTTACGGTGCGCAGCCTGTTAGGACGGGTGGTGATTGCTAATCCACACCAGATGCCACCGCGCACGCACCGTATTTTGCTGGTGCAGATTGCGGGCGAGCCGTGGATCGGCGATGTCGGATTTGGCGGGCAGACACTGACCGCGCCAATCCGCTTACAGGAGGATATTGAGCAGGCCACGCCGCATGGCGTCTACCGCTTGCAGCGCAAGGGGGAAGACTGGGTGCTCCAGTTCCGTCACCACGAACGCTGGCAGTCGATGTATCAGTTTGAGATGGGGCAGCAGTACCAGGCCGATTTCGTGATGGGGAATTTTCACTCCGCACACTGGCCGGCATCCCATTTTCGCCATCACTTGCTGATGTGCCGCCATCTGCCGGACGGCGTAAAACTGACGTTAACCAACTTCCATTTTACCCACTGGAAAAACGGTCAGGTGCTGGAAGAGGTGACCTTTGCGGATGTTCCGGCACTGTATGACGCGCTGCAACAGCGCTTTGGGCTTGGTGTGAACGATGCACAGTATGGCTTTAGCCTGCAACAGCTGGAAACGGTGATGGCCGGTTTCGATTTGCACGGCGAAAAAGTTTAACGGAGTTCGTTGTCAATCATGACGGCCAGATGGCGATTGAAGGCAGCTTCATCGACATCTGGCATGCCCAGCATGCAAATCCCGTCCAGCCCGCAGACCAGCGCCATCAGGCGCCAGGCAATGTTTGCCGACGTATCGGTATCCGTAAATTCACCTGCCGCACGGCCTTGCTCAATCAGTTGCACCACTTTGACGTGCCACATCTCCATGGTCAGCAGGTACGCGCCTTTGAATTCCGGCTCTTTACTCGCCAGCAGTAACGCTTCACGCCACAAATGCACATAAGGTTCGAGACCGCCTTCATCGCTGCCCAGCATCGCGTGCAACTGCTCGCGCCATGGCGCGGTTGCGGGTACCACTTCCACCTCCAGCAGTTCCGCAATCAGGCGGATAAACGCCTCGGCTTTTAATGCATTCGCCGAGGTGAAATGGTGGTGGACCTGGCCGGTGGCGACCCCGGCTTCGCTTGCCACGCGGCGAACGGTCATGGCGGAAAAACCTTCCGCCAGCGCTACGCGCATCGCGGCTTTCAGGATCACCTCCCGGCGATCATCCTTGTTCAGATAGCGCATAAAACCTCGGTTAAATAGAGCGTCAACGGAGTTTAACAAAAAACTGGACATGCGTTCAACTTTACGTAGGATCGCGATTCTGGACATCTGTCCAGGAATGAAAAACGATGGAGAGGAGTATGTTTCGTCAGTGGTTAACGCTGGTCATCATTGTGCTGGTTTATATTCCGGTCGCGATTGATGCGACGGTGCTGCATGTTGCCGCGCCCACACTGAGCGCGGAGTTAAATGCCAGCGGAAATGCGCTGTTATGGATAATTGATATTTACTCGCTGGTGATGGCCGGTATGGTGCTGCCAATGGGCGCGCTGGGCGACAGAATTGGTTTTAAGCGGCTGCTGCTTGTCGGTAGCGGTCTGTTTGGCGCGGCCTCGTTACTGGCGGCCTTTGCCGCGAGCGCCAGTTGGCTGATTGCCACGCGCGCGCTGTTAGCTGTGGGCGCAGCGATGATCGTGCCGGCAACCCTTGCCGGGATCCGTAATACCTTCTCGCAGGCACAGCAACGCAATACGGCGCTCGGCGTCTGGGCGGCAATTGGTTCCGGCGGCGCGGCGTTCGGCCCATTAATTGGCGGTATGTTACTGGAGCATTTCTACTGGGGGTCGGTATTTTTAATTAACGTGCCGATCGTCATTGTCGTGATGGCGCTGACCGCACGCTTTGTACCGCGCCAGCAGGGCCGCGCCGATCAGCCGTTACACCTGAACCAGGCGTTGAGCTTAATTGTCGCCATCTTACTGCTGGTGTGGAGTGCCAAAACGGCAATGAAAGGCACGCTTCCGCTGTGGATCGTAGCGAGCACGTTACTGGTTGGTGCCACCTTGCTGACCGGATTTGTCCGCATTCAGCTGGCCGCCAGCACGCCGATGATCGATATGCGTCTGTTTACGCATCGCGTCATTTTGAGCGGTGTCTTGATGGCGATCACCGCGATGGTCACGCTGGTCGGTTTTGAACTGCTGATGGCGCAGGAGCTGCAATTTGTCCACGGTTTCACGCCATTTGCCGCCGGGGTGTTTATGCTGCCGGTGATGCTGGCAAGCGGGTTTAGCGGGCCGATTGCCGGGGTTCTGGTGTCAAAACTGGGCTTACGCCGCGTCGCCGCAGGCGGAATGGCGCTCAGCGCGCTGAGTTTTCTTGGTCTTTCCGCGACCAATTTTGCCACCCAGCCGTGGCAGGCCGGAGTATTGATGGCGCTGCTCGGTTTCAGTGCGGCGAGCGCGTTACTGGCTTCAACGGCGGCGATTATGGCCGCTGCGCCCAAAGAGAAAGCGGCAGCCGCCGGGGCGATAGAAGCGATGTCTTACGAGCTGGGTGCCGGACTGGGCATTGCCGTGTTTGGGCTGATTTTGAGCCGCAGTTTCTCCGCCTCGATCCAGCTTCCGCAGGGGTTAAGCAGCGAGACCGCCTCGCAGGCTTCATCCTCCATTGGCGAAGCATTCCGCCTGGCGCAGGAAGCACCACCCGCACTTGCTGAAGGGATCATCTCGGCGGCGAAAACGGCGTTTACCGGTTCGCACAGCATTGCACTGAGCACCGCCAGCGCACTGTTAATGCTGCTGGCGGTAGGGATCTGGTTTAGCCTGGCGCGAGTGGAAAAAGCGTAGCGTTTGGCCGGATCACGCGCGCTGGCGGGTTGAGTACCAGCAGAGCAGCGATCCGGCGCACACCATCAGCGCGCCCTGCCAGAAAGAGAACGAGAGCGGGGCGCTTAACACCACCGCCGCCAGCGCGGAAGAGAGCACCGGCGTGAAATAGGACGCGGCTGCCAGCACGGTGACGTTGCCGTGCAAAATACCAATATTCCACGCGGCATAACCACAACCGAGCGCAATGCCGGTCATCAATAATTTCACCACAACCGGCAGCGTAAAAACCATTTCCGGCTGCGGTGTGAGCGCGAATTTCACCCATAATGTCGCGGCTGTCAGCAATACAAACAGCGTAATGCCGTTCGCGCCGTTGGCGTATTTGGTAGTAACAGTGCAACAAATCGCCCAAATAAACGCCCCGGCAAATGCCAGCGCATAGCTCAGCGGGCTGGAGATAATATTGTGCTGGATTTCAGCGATATTAAGACCGCTTTCGCCGCCGAGCACCCAGCTCACGCCCAATAACGCCAGTAATAAACCGGGAATAACCCATAAACTGGCTTTTTGACCGTTGAATAATATTGCGCAAAAAATCGTCAGACTCGGCCATAAATAGTTGACCATGCCCACTTCAATCGCCTGTTGGCGCGTCGCGGCAAAGCCCAGCGAGAGCGCCAGACACAGTTCATAACTGACAAACAGCACGCTTCCGGCAATAAGGTAACGAGCTGAAAAACGGCGTAAATCCGGGATACCGACGATGACAGCCAGCAGCAACCCGCTTAAGGTGTAGATCATCGCCGCACCGCCAACCGGGCCAAGCCCTTCGCTGACGGCGCGAATAAAACCGACCATCGTGCTCCAGAGTAATACCGCCAGTAAACCAATCAGCGTTGCTTTATTTTTATTCATTACCGCACTTAACCGCCTGAAACAAAGCCTCAATGTATAACACGCGTGAATGCTTAAACGAAATGAATCGCATGCCATCTACTCCTTTCGAGTCATGAAAAGAGAACGCTCGAGACTATTAGGTATCAAGCGCCAGGCGTTATTGATTTACCGCAATTAATTCACCGCGTGGAATGTTTAGTTTTCCGGCCGCAGTCGAAGACAATAATTGAGGAAAACAATGGACGTCAGCCGCAGACAATTTTTTAAAATCTGCGCGGGCGGAATGGCAGGAACCACGGCGGCCGCGTTGGGATTTGCTCCCAAAATGGCGCTGGCGCAGGCGCGAAATTATAAATTGCTGCGCGCCAAAGAGACGCGAAATTCCTGTACATACTGCTCCGTGGGTTGCGGGTTATTAATGTATAGCCTGGGCGATGGTGCGAAAAACGCGAAAGAGGCCATCTATCATATCGAAGGCGACCCGGATCATCCGGTCAGCCGCGGCGCGCTGTGCCCGAAAGGGGCCGGTCTGCTGGATTACGTACACAGTGAAAACCGCCTGCGCTACCCGGAATACCGCGCGCCAGGCTCTGACAAATGGCAGCGCATTAGCTGGGAAGACGCCTTTAACCGCATCGCCCGTCTGATGAAAAACGACCGCGACGCCAACTTTGTTGAAAACAATGCCGCAGGCGTAAAAGTCAATCGCTGGCTGTCAACGGGCATGTTGTGTGCCTCAGCGGCGAGTAATGAAACCGGCATGCTGACGCAAAAATTCGTGCGTTCTCTCGGCATGCTGGCGGTAGATAACCAGGCGCGCGTCTGACACGGACCAACGGTAGCAAGTCTTGCTCCAACATTTGGTCGCGGTGCGATGACCAACCACTGGGTTGATATCAAAAACGCCAACGTGGTGATGGTGATGGGCGGTAACGCCGCTGAAGCCCACCCGGTCGGTTTCCGCTGGGCGATGGAAGCCAAAAACAATAACGACGCCACGTTGATCGTCGTCGATCCGCGCTTTACGCGCACGGCATCAGTTGCCGATATTTATGCGCCAATACGTTCCGGGACGGACATCACTTTCCTCTCCGGCGTGCTGCGCTACCTGATCGAAAACAACAAAATCAACGCCGAATACGTCAAACACTACACCAACGCCGCGTTGCTGGTGCGGGACGATTTTGCCTTTGAAGACGGCTTGTTCAGCGGCTACGACGCGCAAAAACGCCAGTACGATAAAACTTCGTGGAACTACCAGTTTGATGAAAACGGCTACGCCAGACGTGATGACACGCTGACCGATCCGCGCTGCGTATGGAACTTGCTGAAACAGCACGTGGCCCGCTATACGCCGGAAACGGTCGAAAACATCTGCGGTACGCCAAAAGCGGACTTCCTGAAAGTGTGTGACGTGCTGGCCTCAACCAGCGCGGCGGACAGAACCACTACCTTCCTGTACGCCCTGGGCTGGACGCAACACACCGTCGGCGCGCAGAACATCCGTACCATGGCGATGATCCAGTTGCTGCTCGGCAATATGGGGATGGCCGGTGGTGGGGTAAACGCCTTGCGCGGGCACTCCAACATTCAGGGGTTGACGGATCTGGGGCTGTTATCAACCAGCCTGCCGGGTTACCTGACGCTGCCGTCGGAAAAACAGACCGATTTACAGCAATACCTGGCGGCGAATACGCCAAAAGCGCTGTTGCCGGACCAGGTGAACTACTGGAGCAACTATCCCAAGTTCTTTGTCAGCCTGATGAAGTCGTTCTACGGCGACGCGGCGCAGAAAGAGAATAACTGGGGCTTTGACTGGTTGCCGAAGTGGGATCAGGCCTGGGATGTGATCAAGTACTTCAACAAGATGGCGAAAGGCGAAGTCAACGGTTATATCTGCCAGGGCTTTAACCCGGTGGCGTCGTTCCCGGACAAAAACAAAGTGGTCAGCACGTTGAGCAAGCTGAAGTACCTGGTGGTTATCGATCCGCTGGTGACTGAAACCTCCACCTTCTGGCAGAACCACGGTGAGATGAACGACGTCAACCCGGCGGATATCCAGACCGAAGTGTTCCGTCTGCCATCGACCTGCTTTGCCGAAGAGGATGGCTCGATCGCCAACTCCGGCCGCTGGTTACAGTGGCACTGGAAAGGCCAGGACGCGCCGGGCGAAGCGCTGAACGATGGCGAAATCCTCGCCGGGATTTACCACCGCCTGCGCGAGATGTACCGCACCGAAGGCGGCAAAGGCGCCGAGCCGCTGCTGAAGATGTCCTGGAACTACCGTCAGCCGCACAACCCGCACTCGGAAGAGGTGGCGAAAGAGAACAACGGCTACGCGCTGGCGGATCTCTATGACGCCAACGGGCAACTGCTGGCGAAAAAAGGCCAACTGCTCAATAGCTTTGCGCTGCTGCGCGATGACGGCACCACCGCCTCATCGTGCTGGATCTACAGCGGGAGCTGGACGGAGCAGGGTAACCAGATGGCGAACCGCGATAACGCCGATCCGTCCGGGCTTGGCAATACGCTCGGTTGGGCGTGGGCGTGGCCGCTAAACCGCCGCGTGCTCTACAACCGCGCGTCGGCGGATGTGCAGGGTAAACCGTGGGATGCGAAACGGATGCTGATCCAGTGGAACGGGGCGAAGTGGGTCGGCAACGACATCCCGGACTTCAACACCGCGCCGCCGGGCAGCAATACCGGGCCATTCATCATGCAGCAGGAGGGGCTGGGTCGGCTGTTCGCCCTCGACAAGCTGGCGGAAGGGCCATTCCCGGAACACTACGAGCCGGTGGAGACACCGCTGGGCACCAACCCGCTGCATCCGAACGTGATCTCCAGCCCGGTAGTGCGTTTGTTCGAGGACGATGCCAAACGGATGGGGAAAAAAGATCAGTTCCCGTATGTCGGCACCACCTACCGCCTGACGGAGCATTTCCACACCTGGACCAAGCATGCGCGTCTCAACGCCATCGCTCAGCCGCAGCAGTTTGTCGAAATCAGCGAAACGCTGGCGGCGGCAAAAGGCATCGCCAACGGCGATCGCGTGACGGTGAGCAGCAAGCGCGGCTTTATTCGCGCGGTCGCGGTGGTGACGCGTCGTCTGCGGACTTTGCAGGTTCATGGTCAGCCGGTGGAAACCATTGGTATTCCGCTGCACTGGGGCTTTGAAGGGGTGGCGCAAAAAGGTTATATCGCCAACACCCTGACGCCGAACGTGGGCGACGCAAACTCGCAAACGCCGGAGTACAAAGCGTTTTTAGTCAATATCGAGAAGGCGTAAAGGAGCGAAATAATGGCTATGGAAACGCAGGACATTCTGAAACGCTCCGCCACCAACCCGGTCACGCCGCCCCCGCGGGCGCGTGATTACAAAGCGGAAGTCGCCAAACTTATCGACGTTTCCACCTGTGTGGGCTGCAAAGCCTGCCAGGTGGCCTGTTCGGAGTGGAACGATATTCGTGACGAAGTGGGGCACTGCGTCGGGGTTTACGATAACCCGGCCGATCTGAGCGCCAAATCCTGGACGGTGATGCGTTTTAGCGAAACCGAGCAGAACGGCAAACTGGAGTGGCTGATCCGTAAAGATGGCTGTATGCACTGCGCGGAACCGGGCTGTCTGAAAGCCTGCCCGTCGGCGGGGGCGATTATTCAGTACGCCAACGGTATTGTCGATTTCCAGCAGGAGAACTGTATCGGCTGCGGGTACTGCATCGCCGGGTGTCCGTTTAATGTGCCGCGCCTCAACAAAGAGGATAACCGCGTTTACAAATGCACGCTCTGTGTCGATCGCGTCAGCGTCGGCCAGGAGCCCGCGTGTGTGAAAACCTGCCCGACCGGCGCTATCCATTTCGGCACCAAAGCCGAAATGCTGGAGCTTGGCGAGCAGCGCGTGGCAAAGCTGAAGGCGCGCGGTTACGCCAGTGCGGGCATCTACAACCCGCAGGGCGTGGGCGGTACGCATGTGATGTATGTGCTGCATCACGCCGATCAGCCTGGGTTGTACCACAACCTGCCGAAAGATCCGCAGATAGATACCTCGGTCAACCTGTGGAAAGGGGTACTGAAACCGTTGTCGGCGGCGGGCTTCCTCGCCACCTTCGCCGGGCTGATTTACCACTACATCGGCATCGGGCCGAACAAAGAGGTGGATGACGATGAAGAGGAGCACCATGAGTAAGTCAAAAATGATTGTGCGCACCACGTTTATCGACCGCGCCTGTCACTGGACGGTGGTGATCTGCTTTTTCCTGGTCGCGCTGTCCGGCATTTCGTTTTTCTTCCCGACGCTGCAATGGCTGACGGAAACTTTCGGCACGCCGCAGATGGGGCGCATTTTGCACCCGTTCTTTGGCGTGGTTGTCTTCCTCGCGCTGATGTTTATGTTTGTGCGTTTTGTGCATCACAACATCCCGGACAAGCAGGATCTGCCGTGGCTGAAAAACATTGTCGAAGTGCTGAAAGGCAACGAGCACAAGGTGGCGAAAGTCGGCAAATACAATGCCGGGCAAAAGATGATGTTCTGGTCAATCATGAGCATGATTTTTGTGCTGCTGGTAACCGGGGTGATTATCTGGCGCCCGTACTTTGCGCACTACTTCCCGATTCAGGTGATCCGCTACAGCCTGCTGCTGCACGCCACTTCGGCGATCATTTTGCTGCACGCTATCCTGATCCATATGTATATGGCGTTCTGGGTGAAAGGCTCCATCAAAGGGATGGTTGAAGGGAAAGTGAGCCGCCGCTGGGCGCAGAAACACCACCCGCGCTGGTATCGCGATGTGGAGCGTCTGGAAGCGAAAAAAGAGAGCACCGAAGGCATTAAATAATCTGCAAACCGCTCCGGATAACCGTTCGGAGCGGTTTTTTCTTTCCTCACACCTGCGTTTCCCCCTTTTGCGCTTTATTCATTAATCTGCCCGAATGCATGGATTTATATGTCAGCCCGGCCATTTCAACTGGTCGCTGTGGCATGAATAGTCAATAATGCCTGTCGCAAACTTTTAACAAGTGGTTAGTGGTATGAAAAAAACCGTTTTTTCGTTGGCACTTGCGACCTTTGGTCTGGGCATGGCGGAGTTCGGCATTATGGGCGTGTTGACCGAACTCGCGAACAATGTCGGCATTTCAATTCCTTCGGCGGGGCACATGATCTCCGCTTACGCCTTTGGCGTGGTGATTGGCGCACCGATCATGGCGCTCTTTTCGAACCGCTTTTCGCTGAAAAATACGCTGCTGTTTCTGGTGGCGCTGTGTCTCGCCGGTAACGCCATTTTTACCTTCTCCAGCTCCTACACCATGCTGATTATCGCGCGCCTGATTTCCGGTTTCCCGCACGGGGCGATTTTTGGCGTGGGGGCGATAATCCTCTCTAAAATCGCGCCGCCGGGAAAAGTGACCATGGCGGTAGCCGGGATGATCGCCGGAATGACCGTCGCCAATCTGATTGGCATTCCGCTCGGCACGTGGATCGGACACGCGTTCAGCTGGCGCTACACCTTCTTGCTGATCGCCGTCTTTTTCGCGCTGGTGATCGTCTCGGTGATTGCCTGGGTGCCGTCGCTGTTTGATACCAGCGAAAGCCGCCTGAGCGAGCAGTTTCACTTCCTGAAAAAACCAGAACCGTGGCTGATTTTTGCCGCCACCATGTTTGGCAATGCGGGTGTATTCGCCTGGTTTAGCTATGTGAAGCCGTTTATGGTCAATGTTTCCGGTTTCAGCGAAAGCGCGATGACACTGATCATGATGCTGATGGGGCTCGGCATGGTGCTGGGCAATATGTTCAGCGGCAGGCTTTCGGTGAAATTCAGCCCAGTGCGCATCGCGGCGGTAACGGAATTACTGATTATGCTGGCGATGCTGGCGCTGTTTGTCGCCGGTGAAAGCAAAGTGGGGGCGTTGTCGCTTGGTTTTGTCTGCTGCGCCGGGCTGTTTGCGCTCTCTGCGCCGCTGCAAATCATGCTGCTGCAAAATGCGAAGGGCGGTGAAATGCTCGGCGCGGCGGGGGGACAGATGGCGTTTAACCTCGGCAACGCAGTCGGTGCCTGGTTTGGCGGGTTGATTATTGCGTTTGGTTTCACTTACAGCTACCTGACGTTACCGGCGGCGGTGCTGACGTTTGCCGCCATGACCTCGCTTCTGATCTATGGTCACCGAAAAACAAAGCATCAACCGCAACAGGCTGTTCAGCACTAAGGCGCAACCCGGTGAACATCCGCCGGGTTAAATGCGAAAAAAGCATATCGGCGTCTTTATCCGGATTCATCCGGTACGCGTGAACACTCAGCAAAGCGAACAACCGGGGCATGCCCCGGTAAACCCACCTGTTAACGCAGCCAGGGCGTAATGGTCAGCCCGACCAGTACCCCCTCAGGCGCAAGCAGGCGCGTGACGCTCTGCCCCCAGGGTTCCAGACGGTTAGCAACCAGCAGTTGATACCCTTTGTTGACCAACACATCGGTAGCGGTAGCCAAATCCTGCACTTCAAATTCAATCCAGCTTTGCGGAACGGGGTGGGAATCCGGCCATTTATCTGCGCCAAAGCACGACGCGGCGGCGTGATGCAGCGGCCACAGGGCGAAATGTTTTGCGCCGTCGAGCGCATCGTGGTCGGCGACGAGGTAATCGCTCGCGCCCTCCATCGGTTTCAACGGCAGCCCAAGGGTGTGCTGGTAAAACGCCTGGCTGTCGGCAACGTTTTGCGGAATGGGGCCGAAACCGGCGATAAACAGCACTTCAAGCCCAGGGATAGTGGGGGTCATAAGCACCTCTGTGTCAGAAAAAAGGGGGCAGTCATGCCCCCCGATTATAGGCAATGCCCGGTGATTAATGGCGGAGGTCGATCACCATACGACCACGGATCTGGCCCTGTTCCATCTCTTTAAAGATGGCGTTGATATCTTCCAGCGGGCGCAGCGCCACTTTCGGCACCACTTTGCCTTCGGCGGCGAACTGGAAAGCTTCGTGCAGATCCTGACGCGTACCGACCAGCGAACCAACGACCTGAATGCCGTCCAGCACCAGGCGCGGAATATCGAGGCTCATTGCTTCTGGCGGCAGACCCACGGCCACCACGCGCCCACCGGCACGCACGGCATCAACAGCCGAGTTAAAGGCTGCTTTTGCCACCGCGGTAACTACGGCGGCATGTGCACCGCCAGTTTTTTCATGCACCACTGTTGCCGCATCTTCGCTGCGCGAGTTGATGGTGAGATCCGCGCCCATGCTGGCAGCGAGTTTAAGCTGCTCATCATTTACGTCGATGGCGATGACTTTGGCGTTAAACACATTTTTGGCGTATTGCAGCGCCAGGTTACCCAACCCGCCGAGACCGTAGATAGCAATCCACTGGCCCGGTTTAATCTGCGAAACTTTCACCGCTTTATAGGTGGTCACGCCCGCGCAGGTGATGCTGCTGGCCGCGGCGGAGTCCAGACCGTCCGGCACTTTCACCGCATAATCCGCGACCACAATGCACTCTTCCGCCATGCCGCCATCGGCCGTGTAACCGGCGTTGACTACCTCACGGCACAAGATTTCGTTGCCGCTGTTGCAATATTCGCAGTGGCCGCAGCCCTGAAAAAACCACGCCACAGAAGCGCGATCGCCCACTTTCAGCGAGGTCACGCCTTCGGCCACCTGAGTGACAATACCAATGCCTTCGTGTCCGAGGATCACACCGGTTTTGTCGCCGAAATCCCCGTTTTTCACGTGCAAGTCCGTATGGCAAACGCCACAGCACTCCATTTTCAGTAACGCTTCGCCATGTTTCAGCGGGCGCAATGTTTTTTGAGTCACTTCAACCTGATGATCTTTTGTAACAACAGCAGCCTTCATGGTGTTTCTCCTGTGATGAGGCATGGAACTGAGATCCGGGTGTGGCGTATGGCTTCATCCGTAATATACGTCTTTAGAATTAATGGTTTAGGATGGACATTCAAGAGCAGGGCAACATGCTGTAATACTTTCAGCGCCTTTCCCCTGGTTTAGGTAGGGTAAATAATCAGTAACCACTCTGTTAATAAGGTTATAGAGTTCGCAGCATCAATGTCATGCTACTGTCATCAAATGCCGCCAAATTGTTGCTTTCTATAACAAAAGAGTGATTAACAATGCATCTGGTGAAAAAACTGCTGGCCGTCAGCGTTCTCTTATCCGCCTCGGTTCAGGCACACAATATTCTTGCGTTTCCGCAGCCGGAAAATAACCCGGAAGAGTTCTACGCGGTAACGGAAATCCCGGCGGGCGGCATTATTAAGTATGAAACGGACGCCGAAACCGGCTTTATCGTGGCTGATCGCTTTCAGTCAATGCCGGTGGCTTACCCGGCGAACTACGGCTCGCTCACCCAGTCGCTGGCGGGGGATGGCGATCCGCTGGATGTGATTTTCTACACACGCGCGCCGCTGGCACCGGGAACGCTGATTAAGCTGCGCCCGATTGGCGTGCTGAAAATGATTGATGGCGGCGAAACGGACGACAAAATTGTTGCCGTACCGGCCAGCAAAATCGACCCGACCTATGACGACATTAAAAACATCACCGATTTGCCTAAAATCGAGCAGCAACGGCTGGAAGCGTTCTTCCGCGTTTACAAACAGTTGCCGGACGGACGTAAAAAAGTGGAGCTGAACGGTTTTAACGACGCGGCAACCGCAAAGCAGGAAATCAAACAGGCATGGGAGGCCTGGAAAGCGAAAAAAACGCAGCAGTAAGAAACCGCCTGCATACCGCTGACATGGGTTGCGCTTTTTGAGTGACGTCCTCACTAAAAAGTCTCTGCCGGTTCTGCATGATGTCGATCCGAGGACACGCAGGGTGTCTCCTCCGGGCGAAAAGAATAAACCAGCACCTGTTGCTGACCCGCAGCACAGGCTGGTGTTAAAAAACAGGCGCCTTACGGCGCCTGTTTGCTGTGGTATTACAACCGTTGTTGCAGGCGGGCAATCTCCTCGCGCCACTGCGCCTGAAGTTGCGGTTTCTGGTGCTTCGCTTTACGCGCCAGGTCTTCTGCCAGTTGGGTTTCAAGCTTGATTAACCGCTCCAGAAGGGCATCAATATCCTCTGGCTCAGCGGCGACGCTAAGCGCCTCCGGCGCTGTCTGCTCGTGGCGGACACTTTCGCGCAGGCGTTCGAACACCGCCTCAGCATCATGCCATTCGCTCAGCTCACCGTTTTCCACCAGCCAGAAGCGGTTACAGCTACTGCTGATAAGCGATCTGTCGTGGCTGACCAGCAACACACCGCCGCTGAACTGTTGCAGCGTTTGCGCCAGCGCCTCTTTGCCTGCCATATCCAGATGGTTGGTTGGCTCATCCAGCATCAGCAGGTTAAAGTGCGCCAGCGACAGACCGACAAACAGCAACCTGGAGCGCTCACCGCCGCTGAGTGTCGCCACGCGTTGCCCGTGACGCGCCCAGGCAAAACCGGCGCTGATGAGCGCCATTTTGCGATCCTGTGGCGTGGGGGCAAACGGCTCTAGCGCGTCAAACAGCGTGGCGTCATCCGGCAACTGATGCAGCGTCTGGTCGTAGTAACCGGCGTTCAGCCGGGGATGCAGACGCAACCCGGATGCGCTTTCCTGCTGGTAAGCCCGCCAGATAAGACGCAGCAGCGAGGATTTCCCGCAGCCGTTACGCCCGACAATGGCGACCCGATCGCCGCTTTTCAGCCGCGCAACCGGCACCCGGAACAAGTCCGGTAATCCGGGCGCAGGCGGAACAGCGAGCTGTTCCATCTCCAGCAGACGGTCCGCCCTAAGTTCCTCGCCATGCAGCGCCAGCCGCCACTGGCTGCCCTCGGTCAGTTCGGTCTGGTTCTCTTTCAGGCGTTCAACCTGGCGCTCCATCTGTTTCGCTTTGCGCGCCAGATCTTCGTTGTCATAGACGCGCCCCCAGGTGGCCAGCCGTTTGGCGCTGGCGGTAACGCGGTCGATCTCCTTTTGCTCCGCTTTGTGACGCAGGGCATCGCTCTCATCCCGCGCTTCCAGCGCCTGCCGCGCCGCGCTACAGGGGAGTGCGAAGCTGTGCAGCGTATGGTCACGCAGGATCCAGCTGCCATTGGTCACCGCATCCAGTAACGCCGCGTCGTGCGACACCATCACGAAACTGCCGGACCAGCTTTGCAGAAACTGTTCCAGCCACAGCAATGTGGGCAGATCGAGGTGGTTGCCCGGCTCATCCAGGAGCAGCAGATCCGGTTCGCGGATAAGCGCCCGCGCCAGCAGCAAGCGGGTATGTTGCCCACCGCTCAGCGTGGCGGCCGTTAAGGCGATTTCCTGCGGACTCAGCCCCATGCTGGCCAGTAATGCTTCGCCGCGCCAGCGCTGGCTGTCGCGCTCCGTCGACGGGAGCTGTGCCAGTACTGCATCAAGCAGCGTCATCGATAACAGGGCATCGGGCAGATGTTGCTCAACGCGCGCCAGCAGGCACTGGTTTGCCACCGTCACGTTGCCGGAAAGCGGCGACAGCGAACCGTCCAGCACTTTTAGCAGCGTACTTTTGCCGCAGCCATTGTCGCCAATTAGCCCGAGGCGATCGCCTTTTTTCAGGGTGAAGGAGAGATCGGAAAATAACGGACCAAACGCCGTTTCAACACGGATGGATTGTGCAGATAGTAATGTGCTCATTGCTTACTCAAGAGTTACAGGCACGAGCGTGCCTCGTCAAACATCGCTGACGATAACCTGGTAAGCCCAAGGGAAGGGATTGTTGTCTTCGCTCAAGCCGAAGTTATCGCAGCACGAAACCGATAACGCTTGAGCTGGCGCGATCGCCAAAGGCATGTGAATAGTCAAACAATTCACAATACAGCATAAGTAGCCTCCTTTTTTATATTCAGTAAGTTAATGGGTGAAAAGGAGTTTAGCGGGGAAATGAATGTTTTACCAGCAGGGAAAAACCCGGCGCACTGCGGCGCCGGGTGCGGAGATTAAATAGAAGTACGGCGGTAGCTGCGGTACTTCGGCTCCCAGAAGTTTTCGTCAATGGATTGCTTCAGCGCTTCGGCCGAGGTTTTTGCCGCCAGACCTTGTTGTTGCGCCATTTTGCCAACGGCAAAGGCTATGGCGCGTGAAACTTGCTGAATGTCTTTAAGCTCCGGCAGCACCAACCCTTCGCCATTAAGCAGCAGCGGGGAGTATTCCGCCAGCGTTTCGCTTGCCGCCATCAGCATTTCATCCGTAATGCGTGACGCGCCGCTGGAAATAACCCCCAGACCGATGCCCGGGAAGATGTAGGCGTTGTTGCACTGGGCAATCGGGTAGGTTTTCTCTTTCCACTGCACGGGCGAGAACGGGCTGCCGGTGGCAACCAGCGCCATCCCATCCGTCCAGCTAATGATATCCTGCGGCGTTGCTTCCACGCGCGAGGTCGGGTTTGACAGCGGCATGATAATCGGTCGCGGGCAGTGTTTGTGCATTTCACGGATGATCTCTTCCGTGAACAACCCGGTCTGTCCAGAAACACCGATCAGAATATCCGGTTTCACGTTACGCACCACATCCAGCAGGGAAAGGGCTTCATTCTGCGCGCCGGTGTCCCAGTTTTGCAGGTTTTCGCGTTTTTGTACCAGCTTACTCTGGAACGGCAGCAAATTCGGCATTTCGTCCGTCAGCAGGCCGAAACGGTCAACCATATAGACCTTCTGACGGGCGTCCGCTTCGCTCAACCCTTCACGCTGAGTCTGCGCAATGATTTGTTCCGCAATACCGCAACCGGCGGAACCCGCGCCAAGGAAGACGATTTTCTGCTGGCTGAGCTGGCTGCCCGCCGCGCGGCTGGCGGCGATCAGCGTCCCGACAGTGACTGCCGCCGTGCCCTGGATGTCATCGTTAAAGCAGCAGATTTCATCGCGATAACGGTTCAGCAGCGGCATGGCATTTTTCTGCGCGAAGTCTTCAAATTGCAACAGCGCGTCCGGCCAGCGCTGTTTCACCGCCTGAATAAATTCATCCACAAAAGCGTAGTAATCATCGCCAGTGATACGCGGATGACGCGAGCCCATATAGAGCGGATCGTTAATCAACTGCTGGTTGTTGGTGCCAACATCCAGCACGACGGGCAGGGTGTAAGCCGGGCTGATACCGCCGCAGGAGGTGTAAAGCGACAACTTACCAATCGGAATACCCATGCCGCCGATGCCCTGGTCGCCAAGACCGAGGATGCGTTCCCCGTCGGTCACCACGATCACTTTGATGTTGTGGTTCGGCACGTTTTGCAGGATGTCGTCCATGCTGGCGCGGTTCTGCCAGGAGATGAACACCCCGCGTGCGCGGCGGTAAATATCAGAGAAACGCTCGCACGCCCAGCCGACGGTTGGGGTATAGATCACCGGCATCATCTCTTCGAGATGATTTTCGACCAGCCGATAGAAGAGGGTTTCATTGGTGTCCTGAATATTGCGCAGATAGATGTGCTTATCGATGTCGGTTTTAAAGCCCTGATACTGCAACCAGGCGCGTTCGGCTTGTTCTTCAATGGTTTCAACCACTTCTGGCAGCAGGCCAAGCAGGTTGAAGTTGCTGCGCTCTTCCATGCTGAAGGCGCTGCCTTTGTTCAGCAACGGAAACTCCAGCAACACGGGTCCAGCGTAAGGGATATATAACGATCGGTTTTTATTATGCTTTGCATTCATCTTACAGCTCCTTGATCAACTTTCTCCCGTGGGGGTGAGTCACGGGCAGGTACAGCGGCGGGCGCAAGTATAAAGCATCGCTTCAGCAAATACTTCCCGATCGCGGTATTCGTTGATTGAATTTTTAGCAATAACAAGGAGAGGGGGGATAAAACACCACCCCGGACGGGGTGGTGAGGGTGGACAAATCAGCCTGCGCGGCGATGACGCCCGGAGCGGTGAGTGACCACCGTCTCTTCCTGGTTGTCTTTCGTGACAACTTTGCGGGTGTTCGACACTTTGTAATCCAGCCCCATAAGATGACGTGCCTGACGGTTCGATTTCATGCTTACTCCTTAATCCAGTTCAATGTTTCAAGGACAAGCCCGGTGACTGACCGGGCGAAATTCAATCTCATCATTGCGCGGTACAAAAAACATACCGAACTGTTATCCTCGGACATCCCGGTATAAAGTGCAATAAGAAAAGTTACCTTTAGGTTTTATCGCGATAAATAATAAAGCCTCTCTAACAGATTAAATTCCTGCACACTATAGGGTTTGCGAGTAAAAATTCCGAATGGCCTCAATTAAAGTAGAATATTCTTGAGTTTAAACGCCTTCACAAAGTTGCTTAATGGTTACAATAATTAAATTGATATATTACGGATGAAACATCATTTCGCTTTTTTATGTGACGAAAAGTAAAAAAATGACATTATCTTCAACATTGCGATACCAACCACTTTAAACCCAGGCCGTAATATGCTTTTCTTAGCATCAATGGAATAATTAAAAAAATATCTTCGCAATGAGAAAGAGGTAATTCCATGGACGTTAGAAATGGAGTAATTTTTATTTCTTTTGATGCTGTTGCTTTTTCAGGAATTACTGTTGAAGCATTCAAAACAGCACAAGAGTTAGTGCACAAGGGAATTAAGCCTTATCTTGATCTTGGTTACGACATCAAGATTGATAAAGGCAAATTCAATAAACCATATGAATGGGAGAATGCTATATATAAAGGTGGATTTACGCTTGTACGAATAAATGACATTACCAGCCTACCTGACTACAACCCCGGTTTTATCGAGTACTCGCATAATGTATTGATTAGCCAGAAAATAACCGTTTCATCAGCGGAACGTGAAAGAATTCTTTCTGTGATTGATAAAACAGCATGCCAACTGGCAAAAAAAATCGTGCTGCAATGGGAGCAACTCAATATCGGTACGGTTTATGTTGAAAACGGCACGCTTCCGGAAAATATTATTTATACAAAGGCTCTATATATTGCAATAGATGTATATGGGAAGCGATATGATTTAGAGAAATTCGTCACCTGGCGCGACCATGATTTAATGTGGAACAGCGAAAAAACGGTGATGAAATATGGTGCTTATCCATACCCATATGCCATCAAACCCATAAAATCCCCCTATATCACCTACGTTACGCTTAATGAGGATTTGAAAGCAAAACTTGAAGAATGGTGTAACTATGCTGTTGAAGTTAAAGTTAAAAAGAACGCTTACAACTTTAGCGAGGCGCGAAGTCATAGTGATATGCGGCGCAGCCTTGGTATAGGTTGTAATGATATATTGATTGCCCGAACCACACGCCTCATCCCACAAAAACGGCTTGACCGGGATATTTACCTGGTATCAAAACTCAACCAGCTATTTCAACAACACGGTCGCGAGGGGCACGTATTTCTTGTTATCGCAGGCGATCCCCATGAGGCGCCAGAGTGTTATCAATCGCTGGTTGATTTAGCAAGGACATTACAGGTTGAACCGTTTATACACTTTATTGGTTGGCTGCAGCACGGTTACATGCCTCCGGGCAGGAACACCTACACCATTGAAGATTTATATTACTCGTGTGATGTCGTCTCTTTTCTGACGTCATGGGATTACGACAGTTATGGAAATCCAATTGGTGAAGCGATTAGTCACCGGCGCTGTTACATTTCGACACGTTACGAATATTATGACGAAGTCTATGGGCAATATGGTTTCTTTGCGCCAGTCATGGATATTTCTGCCGAGAAAGATGATTTACCTGACGATGAGTTTATTCTCAATGTTTATAAACTCATCACTAACAAATCGTTAATGTCAGAAATGGCTTATCAAAATTTTCTTATTGGTAAGAAAATACTTAACAGTAAGAGCATTGAGTCTTAATTAATACTCAGGGAGAGTATATATGCGTAACAATGTTTATGTTTCGATTGTCTTACCCGTTTATAACGAGAGCGACAGAATTAATTCTGTGCTTGTCTCGTTACTTCATCAAAGAACGCGTAATAACATGCTGACACATGATAACTGGGAGCTGATCGTGGTGGATAATAATTCCACCGACGATTCAGTAGCGCAAATAGAGGATTTTCATCGGCTCAATCCGGCAATGGATATTCATATCATCAAGGAAACCACGCAGGGTGTCTCCTCCGCGCGAAAATGCGGAATGGACTACGCCTCGCTGCGTTCAAAAGCGCGTGATAAACGCCTTGGCATAAACCGTAAGCACTATATCGTTTCGGCCGATGCGGACTGTACCGTGGACAGCTGGTGGCTGCACACGCTAATTGAAAAAATGGTCGAGGAAGCAGGGGATTTAGGCACCTGTAATTACTACTACAACGAAAACGACTTCCGGCTGCGCCCGAACCTGTTTGCGGAGATCCAGAAAACGCTGCGCTGCCGCGATGTCTCCTTCTCGCTGTTTGGCGGCTTCCCGGATGGCAAAGGTTTTGCCGTTGAACGTACGATGTACGACAAAGTCGGCGGCATTGAGATCTTTTACCAACTCAATAACGGCCGGTTTGTCGAGCACCTTTCCGATGACTGGGATTTCGGTATTCGCGTGATCGCCGCGGGCGGAAAACCTGTCTACGCACGCGATTCCCATGTTGAAATCAACAGCCGCCGCGTGGACACCATTCTGCAGGAAGTGATAACCGGTGTCGCTTATGGACAGGATGGCATCATCATCATGAAAGATGTCCGTCCGGAAGGGGGACAGCAAACCTCGCTGAGCGACACGACACCGGCGCAGTCGTTGCAGGCCTGGCACTACTCCATAAAAGATTACGTGCCGAAAAACATTGTGCTGCCGGTGCTTCTCAACCCGCACCTGCTGTTAGACAGCGACGCCGTGCGTGACTTCTTCGGTCCGGTGGTAGCCGATCGCCTGTTCCGGCGCATCGAGGCCATCAAACACGAAACACGCATTATCGATTTCACGCCCATCCACGCCTATAAAACGCCCGCTTACCGGCTCTATTTCGAATTTCGCGACGAGATTTTCAGCGCCATGCGCCGCGCGATGGGCGAAGACATTGGTTTCCCGCCGCCGCTGCCAGCCTGTTTTGACGAGGTTCAGGAGCGCGATTTCCAGCGTTTCGTCTGGTATTTCTGTGAGGATCGCGAGTCCGGCATGGCGCATAACTACTTTGCCAACGGGGGAGTCTTCTGATGAACAGCGCACTTCTGGATTCATTGAACGATCTCGACCCGCACTACCCGGTGCCACGCGTGTACGACTTTCTGGCGGCGCCGGAAAATCACACCTTGCTGGAGTACGTCTACCGGGATCCTTTTGGTTGCCACGTGTTTCCGGGCGACATCAAAGACTACCCACAGGACGCCTTTTTCCGCGAGATGGAACACGACATTAAACAGGCAGCGCAGATCCATCTCTGGGCGTCGATTCCCACCTGCCGCTACCGCTGCCATTTCTGCCAGTTCCCGACCATTATCATTAATCCGCAGAGCGCCCCCTCGCGGGCCGTTTTTCACCGGGTGGTGGATCAGAACATTCAGGAAGCAACGTTGTGGCTGCAAAACGTGCCCGCGCTTGCCCACGCGGAAGTGGGCGAATTTAACGTTTTCGGCGGCACGCCGTCGTTGCTGCCGGAAGCGGAACTTCGGCGTCTGATTGAGTTTTACCGCAACAATTTTAACTTTTCTGCCGCCACGCTGCGCTTTGAAGGGGAACCGGCAACGCTGACAAATGCCTATCTGCAGCTGCTCAAAACGCTGGGATTCAGCAAAATCAGTTTTGGCGTCCAGTCATTCAATAACCAGCTTATCGAGGCCTGTGGACGCAAACATAGCGCGGAAACCTGCGAACAGACGATTACGAACGCGCGCGAAGTCGGTTTCGACTGGATAAGTGTGGATCTGATCTACGGCCTGCCAGGGCAAAGCGTCGATGACGTGAAATATGATATGGAGAAGTGCCGCGAACTGGCGCTTTCCCATGTCGTCTGCACAAAGCTGCATATGGCGGAATTGATGAAGCAGCGCACCGGGGTATCGGGGCAGCGCCAGAGTTTATGGCAGAAAAAAGGGACGACCAGCCGCTTTCCGGGGCTGGGTAAGCAGTACCAGATGCGTGAGCTGATCGAGCGCTACTTCGCCGATGAGTACACTGAGCATCCCACCATGTATTTCCATCAGCGCACCCAGCCTGCGGAGAAGTGGAAAGGGCTGATTACTGATCTTGATAAACAGTATCCGGAAGTGGCGATTGGTCTTGGCGGCAGTTCGAAATGCACGCAGTCGGAGGCGATCAACATTACGGATTACAAACACTACTCCCAGGCGCTGGAAGAAGGGCGCTTACCCATTGAATCGCAACAGGGTTTTTCACCGCTTCAGCGCGAAGTTAATGCCTTCAAAATGGCGCTCTCCACTCTGCGTCCGGTCAACGATAGCGAATTCCGCCAGCGCTTCGACGGTCGCAGCTTTTTCCACAACCCGGTTATTCACCGCGCGTTAGAAACGTTAACGCAAAAAGCGCTCATCACCGTGACTGGCGATAACGTCACGCTTACGCCAAATGGCGTCACGCTGGTGGAAGCGATCATTAATACCCAATTCACATTCGCCGACAGCCAGGAGGTCGCGCATGAAACACACTGACGCATCAACACCGGTTTTTAGCCTTTATTACATCGCCATTGATACCGAAGCCGGGGTCACCAATGAACAGTTTGAGCAGTTTGTTCGTGAGAAAGGGTGTCAGATCCCCTGTTATCCCGGCTGGCGCTGGACGTTGCTGCGCGGCCTGCGGGGAGAGCGCGCCGGGCAATTTCTGATGCTGTATGAAATCGAAAACGCCGACCTTCGCGATCGTTACCAGCGCGCGGACGGCAATCTCACCGAACTGGCGCGTCAGTTCTGGCGCGATCGCCCGCACGCTCAGCAATTGCTGCGGGAGTGGCAACAACTAGGGACATTCAGCGCGCTACCGACGATCTACACCGATTATCGTCTGCTGGCAGAAAACAAAAAAAGCACCGTGATGGATGGCCCCCGTTATCGCGAGCGGCCGGGAGAGGAACCGGAAGCCAGGGTGATTGGCATCCATAACCTGGCGCTGCGCCCGGATGTCGAAGCCGCGACCTTCGAGACCTTTATCGCCGAAAATTACCAGCGTATTGAAGATTACCCGGACTGGAAATTCCGCTTGCTGAAAGGCGAGCGCGGCAACCGGCTGGATCAATATGTGGTGATGATGGAGATCGCAAGTCTTGCGGCGCTGGATGTTTTCTATCCTGAACCGGATATCGCCACCGATCAGGCAGCGATTTTCGCCAGCGCGCACCGGGACACCAAACAGATGTACGAGGAGTGGAAACAGCTCGCGTCCTTCTCGGGATCGCCACAAATCTACACCGATTATCTGGCCGTGGCCGAAAGCCAGGGACAAGGAGTGTAGCCAATGACAACGCCTAACCCGGCCACAAATACCGGCGCACAGCATGCGACGCGGGGGATATTTTTTATCGCCGGTCTGGCGGTCTCCGCGTGGGCACCGCTGATCCCGCTGGTGAAAGCCACGCTGCACGTTGATGACGGCGCGCTGGGTTTGCTGCTGTTTTGCATTGCCGCAGGGTCGATGCTGGCAATGCCGTTCAGCGGTAGCTTAATCAGCCGGTTTGGCTGTCGGGCCGTGATCCTCTGCTGCGCCCTGGTGTTGTGTCTCGATCTGCCCGTAATGTTGTTTATCGATTCCCCCGTCGTGATGGGCGGGGTTCTGCTCTTTTTCGGCGCGGCAAATGGCCTGCTCGATGTGTCGATGAACAGCCAGGCGGTGGTGGTTGAGCGTGAATCCGGACAGGCAAGAATGGCCGGTTTCCATAGCTTTTATAGCCTGGGTTGCATCGCGGGTGCCGGAAGCGTCAGCCTGTTGTTGTGGGCAGGTGTGGCGCCGCGACACGCCATTTTACTGATTGCGCTGCTGATTCTGGCGATCGCGCTGGCTTCATCCGGCCATTTATTAGCCAGGCGCCCGCAACAAACCGACGCGAAAGGAAGCCTGCTGCGAACGCTGGCGCATCCGCATGTGCTTTTCATCGCCATCGTCTGTTTTTTTATCTTTCTGATCGAAGGCGCGATGCTGGACTGGTCCGCCGTTTTCCTGCACAGCGAACGGCAGATGCCCGCGCAGCAGGCGGGCCTGGGCTTTACGCTCTACTCCATTGCCGTAGCGCTGGGGCGGGTATATGGCGATCGCTTAATCAACACGTATAGCAACGTGCGCGTGCTGCTCTTCGGCGGAGTGTGTGCCGCGGCAGGGTTGCTGGTGATGGTTTCACTGCATAGCGCCATGCTCTCTCTTGCCGGGTTCGTGCTGGTTGGCGCGGGGCTGGCGAACATTGTGCCGGTGCTTTTCTCCGGTGCGGGGAATCAGCCCGGTGTGCCGTCGCACTTCGCGCTGCCCGCCGTCACGTTATTCGGCTATGCGGGATTGCTGAGCGGCCCGGCGCTGATTGGCGCCATGGCTCAACATTTCAGCCTGAGCGCGGTGTTCAGCGCCGGCATTGTGCTTCTGCTGCTGGTTAGCCTGCTGGCGCGCAACATTATCCATTAACCACGGGCACGCCCGTGTTGTGAAAATTGAAAAAAAGAAAGGAGTCTTTATGAATTACCCATCTCATGCAGTTTTTAGCGTGCATTACATTGGCCTCAACCTGAAAAAAGGGGTAACGGCGGGCGATTTTGAGCAATTCGCCTGCGAGCGCGGTGTGCAGATCCCGGCGTATCCGGGCTGGCGCTGGACGTTGCTTAAAGGTTTGCGCGGTGAGCGAGAAAACGAGTATCTGATGCTGTACGAAGCGCCGGATGCGCAGCAGTATGCCCGCTATGTGACAGCCAGTGGCGAGCAGACCGCCGAAGCGCAGCAATTCTGGCAGCAACACCCGCAGGCGCTGGCGCTGATTGCTGAGTGGAAAACCTTCGCGACGTTTGCCGAGCTGCCGACCATTTTCACCACTTATTCCCTGGTGGCGGAAAATACGCATAGCTCGTTGCCGGATGGGCCGAATTACCAGGCCAAAGCCGGGCAAGAAACGGTGGCGCGCGTCGTCGGTTTCCACAACCTCGCCCTGCGTGCGGGCGTGCTGCCGCAGACGTTCGAAAAATTCATTACTGACAATATCCACCGCGTCGAAGATTACCCCGGCTGGAAATTCCACATGCTGAAAGGTCAGGGCGGTAATCGTCTCGATCAGTACGCGGTGATGCTGGAAATCGAGAGTCTGGCGTCGCTGAACGCCTTTCATCCGGGGCTGGATGTCTCCACGGAAAAATCACTGGCCTTTGTCGCCGCACATCAGGATACGGAACGGATGTATGACGAGTGGCGCACGCTCGCATCGTTTTCCGGTGCGCCACAACTCTATACGGACTATCTGGCGATAGCCGGAAACGCCGGTTAACCTCACTTACTCCTGTCGGGCGGTGGCGGCCATCAGATGGCTGAGATCACCGCCCAGACGGGTGTTTTGCAGCGGGCGCAGGGACGCTATACGCTGGCGCAGCGGATCATCACACCTATAAAGCTGGCACCAGCCTTCAAGCCAGGCCAGATTGGTCGGGTGCTGTAAAAACGACACATCCTGCGCCGCGCCTGTCTTTTGCGCAAACGGCTGCGCATCGGTCAACCCGCCAATCACCACTTCCCCCAGACGCCGCAGCGCGTCGTGATTTTCCGCTTCTGGATCGACACCGTTCGCACGGGCAAACAGCGCAATCATCACCAGCGGCTGGATAGCGTAATTGTGGTAAGAGAACGCCCGCTGACGACGGCGCAGTTCGTTGGGTAAAAAACCTTGCGGATCAATTTGCTGCATCGCCGTACGGTAAATATCCAGCGCGTCGGTAAAGAGATCGCGCCGCTGCGTGACGACCGCGGTTGCCATAATGGCCCAGGCCGCCCAGTAGCTGTGGTTATTGACTTTATTCAGCGGTAAATCATGCCATTCGTTAACAGTTAAATCGCCAAGTGTGCTGAGCCAGCGCTCAATATTTGCCTGCTGAGCCGGATAAGCGCGCAGCGGATGCTGAGGCGAATATTGCAACTGCAGCCAGGCAGAAGAGAAGGTGGCCAGCGCCCATTTACGCATTGATCTGCCGGTATGGTTCTTCGCATCGCCGGTTAACGCCCCCGCGCTGGCCCAGTCTGCCAGGGCGTTGACCACACAGGCGACATTCGACGGGTTCCCGTTTTGCGCCCAGGCGGTTACCTGGCGGCTGACAAAGCGCTCCATATCGGTAATTGGTCTGGTTTGCTGGCGGAAAGCGGCGTCGGCTTCAGGGTTGAGCGTGGCACGCGCGCTGTCGGAGCCTGCATATTTACTTTGAAAATCCAGCACGCCAGTAAAAGGCGCGGGGGCTGTGGGGCAGTTAACCGCTTTTGCTGGGTGGTGTTCCGGCGGTTGCATAAACCCGGCGGGAGGAGAAAGACGATCGGCGCCATGGGCGGCTGCCGAAAAGATGAAGATCAGCACTGCTCTTAGAAACACCATGCTATGTCCTGTTTTCCACGACCGGGAGCAGCACTATAGCATGGTGTCCTGGACTATCAGCTACCGCCGAAAACATGCACCGCGCGATGCAGGCGGGCGGCGCGTTCAGAGAGATCTTCCGCCGCGCTGGTGACATGCTCCACCATGCCGGTGTTGTTATGCGTCATGGCACCAATACGTGAAACGGACTGGTTAATCAGCTCCAGCGCCTGGGTCTGTTCGTGGGTGGCGATGCCGATCTCTTTAATCATCGCCGACATATTGATCACGCTTTCGATCATCGCTGTCAGGTGGGTTTCGGTGTTCTCGACCATCTCAACACCGCTTTTCACGTTAGCCACGTTGTGTTCGATAAGCGTCTGAATTTCACGCGCGGCAGAGGCGGAGTGTTGCGCCAGATTACGCACTTCCGCGGCAACCACGGCAAAACCGCGCCCGGATTCACCGGCACGCGCCGCTTCCACCGCCGCATTCAGCGCCAGAATATTGGTCTGGAAAGCGATACTGTCGATGACGCCAATGATGTCGACGATTTTATTATTGTCTGCGGAAACCGACTGCATCATGGCAATGGTCTTTTTCATCACATCGCCGCTTTCCATCGCGCTCGCGCTGGTCTCATCCGCGCGCGCCATCGCTTCGGTTGCGGTTTCCGCCGTTTGCCTTACCGCGCTGGCGATCTCTTCAACTGCCGCCGCAGTCTGGTGCAGATCGCCGGAGGTCTCTTCCGTACGTTGCCGCAGAGAGTCGCCTTCGCTGGAAATGCGCCCGCTGATCACGCGAATGCCTTTTATTTGCGCGGAAACATCGCCCACCAGCGAATTAAGGTTCAACCCGGACTGGTTTACCAGGCGCATCAGCAAACCGATTTCATCCACGCGGTTAAAATGGCGGTAGTCGGCTTTTCGCCCGGAGACCACTTTTTGCATTTGTGACAAAACTATTTTGAGCGGGCGTGATATTTGGCTCTGCAAAAAAGCGGAAAGTAATCCCAATGCAATAACCGTTACACCGGCTTTTTCAGCAGCATTAAATGGCAGGAATTGCAATACCACTAACAGGGCAGCGGTAATAATGGCGCCCAGGTTAATCCGTTTTGAAACACTAATCCGCTGGAAAATTGAAAGGAAAGAAAATAACCCACGGCGAACTACTAAACCTTTATAAAAACGGAAACCGCGAAGTTTGTTTTCATTCACTTGATCATAAAGCGCGGCGCTGGCGTCAATTTCATCGCGTTGTGGAATATTCCGCACCGAGATATAACCGGTCAACTCACCTTGCTGATAAACCGGCGTCACGTTAGCGCGCACCCAGTAATGATCGCCGTTCTGGCGGCGGTTTTTCACCATCCCGGTCCAGCTATCACCTTGCTGGATGGTAAACCACATATCACCAAAAGCGGCGGCGGGCATATCCGGGTGGCGAATAATATTGTGCGCTTCGCCCATCAACTGGTCTTCGGTAAATCCGCTGGCGTCAATAAATGCCGTATTGGCATAAGTAATATGGCTGTGCGTATTTGTGGTCGACAACAGCGTCGCCCCATCGTTAAGCAAATACTCTTTCTGTGTAACAGGAGTGTTACGCTTCATGAAAAACCCCGTAATGTACCGCGATCAATAAATTGCTGACGCGGTAATAGGCTTTTTTATAATTTACCGGCCAGTGAGTTTTTGTTATTACCAGTGCATTCTCCACAAAGTTATCGGCAACGGAAAGTAGCTGCGTTAAATATTTTTTTAGTCATACTTACGACTCAATTTATAAATATTGTTATGATTTTGCGAAAGAAAAATGACGACAAAAAAACAAACCAGCCATAAGTACATTCTTAAGTCAAATTAATAGCCAGTGATGCAGCAAAGGCGAATAAATAGACGATCAAAAATAGAAACATTAACATCGCAGGCTAACATTTTTACTTTTAGATAAAGTCCCAGGTATAAGAAAACCACAATACCAGTAATTTATTTATGGTTATTAACGATGCAGCAGCAGAATATTGATTGCGACGGCAGTGCGGCGGAAAACCGCCGCACTGCAATTAATGGCTGAGGATCTGATCGAGGAACTGACGGGTACGCGGATGCGCAGGCTGCGTGAAAAACGTTTCCGGCGGCGCGGATTCAACAATGCGACCGTCGGCCATCAAAATCACGTTATCCGCCACGGTACGGGCAAAGCCCATTTCATGCGTGACCACAATCATCGTCATGCCGCTGTCCGCCAGATCCAGCATCACATCCAGCACTTCTTTGATCATTTCCGGGTCCAGCGCCGAGGTTGGCTCGTCAAACAGCATAATCTCCGGTTGCATACAGAGCGCGCGGGCAATCGCCACGCGCTGTTGCTGGCCGCCGGAGAGCTGCAACGGGAACTTATGCGCCTGGTTGGCGATCTGCACTTTTTCCAGATAGTGCATCGCCAGCTCCGTTGCCTGCGGGCGGCTCATCTTGCGCACCAGCGTGGGGCCGATAATCAGGTTATCCAGCACGCTTAAATGCGGAAACAGATTAAACTGCTGAAACAGCATGCCGATGCTCAAACGAATGCGGCTGATGTTGCGCACGTTGTCATTCATTTCGATACCGTTCACCAGAATCTGGCCTTTCTGGTGCTCTTCCAGCCGGTTAATACAGCGGATAAGCGTCGATTTACCGGAACCGGATGGCCCGCAAATCACCACGCGTTCGCCTTTTTTTACGCTGAGCGAAACATCATCCAGCACCTGAAATTTCCCGTACCATTTGCTGACGGAGGTCATTTGAATGATCGCATCGTGCGGGGGCGTTGTGGTTTGCATCAGGAAACTCCTTCAGGGTTGCGGCGTTCATCGATGCGTCCTTCGATCCACACCGCGTAACGGGAAAGCGAAAAGCCAAACAGTAAATACAGGCCGGCGATAAACACATAGGTTTCAATGTAATAACGACGCCATACCGGGTCCTGCATCACTGCGGTGGTGGCGGTCAGAACATCGAACAGGCCGATAATGATCACGAATGACGAGTTCTTCATCGCCGCAATAATATGGTTGGTTACCGCCGGCAGGCAGATGCGCAGCGCCTGCGGCAGCACAATTTTGGTGGTGGTGTGCCAGTAACCCAGATTCAGCACCGCGGCCGCTTCATACTGACCGCTCGGTACCGCCTGCAAACCACCACGGATCACTTCAGCCTGATAGCAGGCAAAGAACAGGGCAATACCAATAATCACCCGCAGCAGCTTGTTCACTTCCATCCCGGCCGGTAAAAACAGCGGAAAAACGTTCACGGCGACAAATAAGATCGTGATCAACGGTACGCCGCGTAACCCTTCAATAAACACCACCGACAAACCGCGCAAAAACGGTAGCGGAGAGCGGCGGCCCAGCGCCAGCGCCACCGACACAGGCATGCCAATAATCACCGTCCCGGAAAAAAGCAGCAGCGTCAGCGGCAGACCGCCCCAGTCCGCAGAAGAGACCGGAGGTAGCCCGAACAGACCGCCACTCATCAGCACTGACATCACAACCAGCGAGACTATCCACAGCGGCCACAACAGGCGCGAGTGCCAGCACATCGGCGACAGCGAAAGCCCGACGGTGACAAACCACACCAGCACCGCCAGGGCGGCACGCCACTGCTCATCATACGGATAGAGCCCGAAGAGGATCGGACGATACTTCTCGCCGATCACCGCCCAACAGGCACCAGCCGCCGCCCGGCACTGCTCGGCCGTCCCGTTAAAACCGACCGCGTCTATCACGCCCCAGCGCAGGATCGTTGACCCCACCAGCGCCAGCACGGTTAATAACAGCAGCGTCAATACGCTTTGTGCAACGCTGCTAAATAAATGCTGTCGTAGCCAGAAAACCACAGGATTTTGCATAACGGTTCCTTAGCGCTCTTTAATGGCGACGTAGCGGTTAAACAGGTTCATCAACAGCGAGGTGGTACCGCTAATGACCAGATACACCACCATCATAATGGCTATAGCCTCCAGCGCCTGGCCGGTCTGACTCATCATGGTGTTGCTGATATTCGCCAGTTCCGGGTAGCCAATCACCACGGCTATCGAACTGTTTTTCGCGAGGCTCACATATTTGCTAGCCAGCGGCGGCACCATCACCCGCATCGCCTGCGGAATGACGACATAGCGCATGACATGCCACGATGAAAACGACAGCGCGCGCGCCGCTTCCAGTTGCCCCTTGGGCACGGACTGAATCCCCGCGCGAACAATTTCGGCGATATAGGCAGACGAGTAGAGCGAGATGCCCAGCAGCAACGCGGTAAATTCCGGGCTGATGGTAAACCCACCGCGAAAGTTAAACCCGCGCAGCTCCGGCGTATTCAGCGCATGGGGCGCGCCGGACAACCACCACACCAGCAGCGGCAGGCCGATAATCAGCGCGAGGCGAATACGTCCAGTGGGCAGCACTTTGCTGCGCCGCTCGCGCCAGTAACGCGCAAGCAGTGAAACCAGCAGGCTTAACACACAGCCAGCCAGCAGCGCCAGCAATGTCCACTGCCAGCCGCTGTGCGCCGCCGGAACGCTGAACGTTAAGCCCCGGTTGGTAAGAAAACCGCCCGGCAGTTCTATCGCCTGGCGCGGCGCGGGCAGGTTGCGGATCACCATCGACCAGAAGATCACATGCAGGATCACCGGGACATTACGCAGCAGCTCCACGTAAGTGACGCACACTTTCATCAATAGCCAGTTTCTGGAAACCCGGCCAATACCAACCAAAAATCCGAGCAGTGTCGCCAGCACAATGCCGCACAGCGTCACATAGAGGGTATTAAGAAATCCAACCACCAGCGCGCGGGTGTAGGTGTCATTCGCGGAGTAGGGAATTAACGTTTCCCCAATAGCGAAGTGCGCAGGCTGGTGCAGAAAACCGAAACCGGTAGAAATGCGTTGCGCATGCAGGTTTTCCACCACGTTGCTGTAGAGCCAGTAGCTAAATCCTGCAAGCAGCGCCGCCAGCAGCAACTGGTAGCAGGCGCTGCGCACGGACTGACTGCCAAAAAAGGTGAAAAGGCGAAACGCGGTGGCCTCGCGCGTCGCATCCGACGCCAGAACACCGGAGTTGTCAGACTGTTTCATCATTAAAATTACGACTGTGGCAGGAGTGGAGAAGGGCCGCCCCGCAAGACGGAGGCGGCCCGGCGATTAACGGATCGGCAGGCCGTAAAGCAGGCCACCTTTGTTCCACTGATTATTCAAATCGCGATCCAGCGGTTCAGCGCTTTTCGGGCCAAAGTGGCGGTTGTAAATATCGCCATAGTTGCCCACCTGTTTAACGATGTTGTACACCCATTTGTCATCCAGCCCCAGTTTCTGACCGAAGCCGCCGGTGACACCAAGCAGGCCCTGAACATCCGGATCGCTGGATTTCAGTTTTTCATCGACATTGCTCTGGTTAACATCCATCTCTTCGGCATCGAAAGTGGCGTAAACCACCCATTTCACAATGTCATACCACTGGTTGTCGCCTTTGCGCACCGCCATCGCCAGTGGCTCTTTGGAGTACATCCCCGGCAGGATCACATGATCCTGCGGTTTGTCGGTATCAAACGCCAGGATACCGGGCAGCGCCACTTTATCGCGGGCAATCACATCACAGCGACCCGCGAGGTAGGCGGCGACATACTCTTTGTTGTTTTCAATAACCACTGGCGTGTAGTGAATGTTGCGCGAGCCGAAAATCTGCGCGACGTTACGTTCGGTACTGCTTGGCGTGACACAAACGGTTGCGCCGTCGAGATCTTCCAGTTTTTTCACGCCGCTGTTGGCGCGCACCATAAAACCGGTGCCGGTGTAGAAGTTAGGCGGTGCAAAACTGATGCCGAGCGACACATCGTTAGTGAGCGTCGCGGTGGTATTACGTGACAGCACGTCCACTTCGCCAGACTGCAGCGCCATAAAGCGTTGTGCGGTCGAGAGCGGGGTAAAACGCACTTTCGACGCGTCGCCCAGCACCGCCGTTGCCAGCGCACGGCAGAAATCAACATCAAGACCTTCCCACTGGCCTTTGCTGTTAATCGCGGCAAAACCGTGACGGGCAGGGTGAACGCCGCACACCAGTTCACCGCGCGCTTTGATTTTTTTCACGGTATCGCCATTAACAGCAGGCGCGTTTTCCGCCTGGGCAGGCGCCAGGAAACTGCCGAGCGCCAGCAGCAAGGCTGAGGCGGCAAGGTGAGATTTTTTGAGCATGACCGATCCTTTTTAAAGTTGCTATCCGATTAATTAACTGTATTTATTACTGATTTCACTAACATTTCCGTTTGTATACGTATGTTCCTCATCCATGACCTCCTTAGCAAAGAACGAATTCAGTAAAGCATATCCAGAAAACCGACGATGGAATTATTGCAGCCATCCCCGCACACCTTGCCACAGCAACTGCGCGCTGAGCAGGATCATGGTAATGCGAAACAGTATGCGGAACAGCCGCTCCGGTACGTTATCCAGTACGCGCGTTCCGAGCCACGTACCCAGCGCACCGCTGATAATCATTGCCGCCAGCACCGGTAACCAGCTGGCCCAGGCAAAGCCCATCAGCCCGAACGCGAGGATCTTTAACCCGTGTTGCAACACCATGCAGGTCGCATGTGTGGCAATCAGCGGCTGGCGTTTTAGCCCTTGTGAACTGATAAGCCCGGCGACCATCGGCCCGGTTGCGCCAACAATCATCGTCCCAAGACTACTCACTGCGCCGCCAATAATAAACAACGGCCGACTCAGCGGTTTCTGTTCTCCGCGTTTACGCAGCACCGACCAGAGAATAAACAACCCCAGTGCGATACGGGCGATGCTGTCCGGGATCACCGCCGCAACCGGTGCGCCAACGGCAATGCCGACCGCGCTACCCAGTAAAAACCACAGCACCAGCGGCCACACCACATGGACTCGCTGAATCAGCGTCCGGCTAAAGTTGGAGCCAAGCTGCACCATGCCGTGTACCGGCATCAGGCTGCTCACCGGCATCCCCAGCCCCATGATCGCCAGCAAAGCCGTGCCGCCGCCGAGCCCCATGGCGGCCGTCAGCGCCGAGGTCAGGAAACTGCAAAACACCATCACCCCGGCAAATAGCGGGGAAATCTCCGGCGGAATCAACGTCAGTGTCATACTCACATCCGTTTAACGAAAATCATCCTGCAGCAGGCGATGATACAGCGCCTGAGCCTCTGCCGCTGGCAGAATTCGGCTGGCGCAATCAAGAAATTTCTGTTCGATCAAGTTATCCGGCAGCGGAATTGCCGGGCTGGACCCCCGCGCCCCGGCGACCCGCAAGGCAAACTGCCGTCCGTCGACGGTGGTCAGCGTGACGAAGGCGCTGTGTGTAATCTCTTCGTCATGGCGCTCCAGCGTCACTTTCTGCATTAACGTCTGTGTCGCCGGATCCTGAAAACGCGCGTCGTCGATAAAATCATCCAGCGTCAGGGTGCCGGTGACAAACGCACGCGCCACGCAATAATGCAGGCTGAATTTACCCGCCAGCGGGTTTTCCGGCTGCGGAATATTGATATGCGGGAAACGGATCGGGTGAACTTTCACCTCAATATGTTCAATCTCATGCGGCTGCAACCCGGTTTCCTCACGCAGCGCCAGCACGCCATCCAGCGGCGATAAAATAGCGTAACAGCATGGGAAGTATTTGTAATTGTTACTCTTCACGGTATCGAGAATAAACGGCGTTGCATCCCAGTTTTCCGTTAACGGGAGTGGGTCGACATTCGCCTGGCCGTTATAGACGTGGAAATATCCCTGATGATGCTCGAAGGCATTCGCGCCTGCGCTGAAATCCTCTTTTGCCAGTTTGCAGGCCATTACCGCGCTCCGCGCCGCCTGGCCGACCGCCAGGGCTTTGGTTTCCGTGCCGAAGTTCGATTTAATGCCGCTGGCGAGTGAAGCGGTCATCGCCAGCGCCGTGGCGGTTTGCTCTTCATTAAGATCGAGTGCCACCGCGCAGGCCGCCACACCGGCGAAAACGCCGACCGTGGTAGTCGGATGCCAGCCATGGCGGTACTGAAACGGGCTCACGGCTTTACCCATGCGCACTGCGGTTTCATAGCCGGTAATATACGCGCGCAGCACCGCTTCGCCATTGATATCCAGCTCATCCGCCAGCGCCAGCAGCGCAGGCAAAACGGCGACAGAAATATGGCCGTGCAGCCAGGAGTTGGAATCATCAAAATCAAGCAGGTGCGAAGAGACGCCATTTAACAGGGCGGCATCGAGCGCGTTCAGCTTCAGGTCGGTGCCAAATACGCGGCTGTTGCCGGTCGCGGCAGAAGGGACAATCACTGCACGCAATTTGCGCGAGCCATCCTGCACACCGCCGGCAAGCGTCACGCCTAACGTATCAATTATCGCGGTACGCGCCTGGGCGTACGCGGCCTGCGGGAAAGCCTGCCGGGAGAACGCCAGTAAATTACCGGCAAGTTGTCGGGCAATAGTCATGAACAGATTTCCTGTACAAAAAAAGAATTAGTAGTCGCCGGCAAGTAATCCGGTGATGCGCGCCAGCGATCCGGGGCGCTCGAAGTGCAGGGCGGCGTCATATAATTGTGCGCTTCGCGCCGCGCCGAGGACAGGAACGGTGAGGGCGTCAAATTTGGCGCGCAACTCATCGTCGCTCAGTGGATTTTGCGCGTGACCGCGATAGACGTCCGTATGCGCATGCAACACGCTGCCATCATCCAGCCAGACATCAATAAAGGCGGAACTGGCGGACTGTCCATCAACCGCTTCCACTTCCAGCAGCGGCAACAGCGCACGCGGGCGCGGATCGTCAACCGTCGCCTGGGTGAAATCGGTATCTGTCAGAGCGTAGCCGCTTAATGCAAGAGTGATACAGTGAGGAATGCTGAATTTACTCTCCAGCGGCGTACGCGGATCCATAATCCCGGCGTTAACCATGCCCATCGGGTGCACTTTTGCCGAAATTCGGGTGATAGTGCGCCCCTGCAATTGTGGATAAAGTTTAAGTGCGGTCTCAATGGACGCATGCGTACCACGGCAGCTGGCATACAGCTTGTAGCCGTTGGTGAGCAGTTCCCAGCTCTCGCCGAAATCAAGCGGGGGAATTTCCGCGCTGCCGTCCTGGATAAAGATTTTTACCCAGCCGTCAGCTTCATAAAAATGGTGGGCACCGACAAAATTTTCCGCTGCCAGTTCAGCCGCCAGAATACCGTCCATTGCCGCTTTCCCGGCGTGGAACGGTTTTCCGTGGGTGCCGGAAGATTTCTGCAAACCGCCCATCATGGTTGCCGCCGCGCCTAACGCGTTGCGCACCTGTTCTTCGGAAAGCTGCAAAATCGCTGCGGCAACAGCTGCCGCGCCGGCGCGACCGACAACAGAAGTAGGGTGAAAACCACGGCGTTGCAGGTTGCGGCCAACGCCCGGAACCCAGCCGCCGCCCAGTTTCGCCATCACTTCAAAACCGGTGATAAAGGCCAGCAGGATCTGTTCCTCGTCAACCGGATGCGCCTGCGCCATCGCCAGCGCCGTTGACCAGCACGGGCCGCCGGGGTGGCCTGCGCCCGCTGGGTGGGTATCGTCGTAATCGGCGGCGTGCGCCATGGTGGCGTTAACTAATACGGCAAGTGCCGGAGTGGTGGTAGTAGAAAGGAAAATTCGCGCATCACCGGCGGCATTCCATTTTTTCGCCACCTGGCGAACAGCGTTAACGGCATCGTCATTAACGGCGCCAATCGCCACGCCAAGAAAATCAATTAATGCGCGTTTTGCTTCGTGCCGAACGGCAGCTGGCACAACGAGTTGATTAGCATGGCTGATAAAATGGCTTAGCTGTTCTCCACGGGTTAATGCAGTTTCTGCTTTCGTTGTCATGGTAAAACACAGTTTCCCTGGTGTTGACTTGCAAATACGGTGTTGGCTTACAAAATAAAAAGCAAATATTCGTTTTGTGTATATTTGAATTCATTTGTATACAATGAATTTAAAATAAACATAGCAGCGATTTCGTAAACGTCAAAAGATGTTTTTTAAATAAGCAAAGAATAAAAAATGCAAAAGCCTCCCCGTTCCTGTGGCAAGATGAACGACGGCAGGGTGCAGACTTTGCAAAGCCATCATCAGTACATACGAAAGGAGCTAAAACGTGAAATCGACGGGTCGCGACGCGGGCTTAACGCCGTTTGAAATTCTTATTTCCGCTATCGAAGCGGGAGAGTTGCTGCCGGGAGAGCGTCTACAGGAGACGCGGCTGGCAGAGCAGTTTGGCCTGAGCCGAACGCCGATACGTGAAGCGCTTCACCGCCTGGAAACGCTCGGGCTTGCCGAACCGGGACCGCAACGCGGTCTTATCATCGCCCACATCAGTTACGAGCGTCTGCGTCAGTTGTTCGATGTGCGCGAAGGGCTGGAGCGGCTGGCGATGGCACTGGCAGTTAATGCCGCTTCTGACGCGGAGATCGCCCTGCTACAGGAGATGGTTCACGCCGAAGCCTCTCTGACCGACAGCAAAGCCCTTCACGATCACAACCGCATGTTCCACCGTCAAATCTACCGCGCAACACATAATCCCTATCTCAATGAAATGCTGGACAATTTACGCATCCATTTGTCGTTATTGCGCAGCACCACCTACGAACTGAAAGAGCGTACCGAAGAGTCGAAACGCGAACACCAGGCCATTGTTGACGCGCTGGCGCGACGTGACAGTGCCGCGGCGCAGGAAATCGCCTGTGAGCATATTCGCCACGGCTATCGCGCACGTTTGACAATTTTAAGCCAACGAGAACGCTAACAGATTGCCCCTTATTTGACGGACGGAAATCCTCAACCGCTGATAGACTCCGGAATGGCGTATTTTTAATCGGGCTTTCTGTGGGCATTCTGAGGGTAGCATTTCGTGTTAGCGACTTTGATTTACCGTAGCCGACTGAATCGAACATTAGATCCCTCACAACTGGCAGGCATTGTCGAGCGAGCAAGCCTGCGCAACGCGCAATTGCATGTAACGGGAATTTTACTGTTCGACGGCGATCATTTTTTACAGGTCCTTGAGGGACCGCAGGCATCGGTCAACGCGGTGTATGAGCGGATCGGCAAAGATCCCCGCCACGGTAACGTGGTTGAACTGCTGCGCGATTTCGCGCCGCGCCGTCGCTTTGTTGACAGAGGAATGGTGTTGTTCGATTTGCGGGTGATGAAACCCCACGTCGTGCTACGCGCGATCCTCCGCTTTGGCACGCTGAAATATAAGCTGGCCAGCAATGATCGGGTCTACAAATTTATCCGCACGTTTATCGCCTCGCCGAACACTAACGGCGGGGTGCGTAACACGTCGCCTGAACAGTGGCGTTTCGCCATCAAAACATCGCCTTTCGCCAGCGATACCCCGTTATTTCACGAACAACCGTGCCAGTTTGCCTTCCAGCCCATTATCGAACCATTGCGCGGCAATATTTCGTCGCTGGAAGCCCTGATCCGTGGACCCGACGGCGGCAGCCCGCAGGACTATTTCTCAACGATTGCGCCAAACAAGCTGCACGAAGCCGACCTCGCATCGAAAGGCTGGGCGCTGGCAATGGCGCGTCGCCTCGGCATTGGTAACCACAAAGTCGCCATCAATTTGCTGCCGATGTCGCTGGTCAAAATTCCCGGCGCGGTGGACATTCTGCTGAATCACATCACCCGTAACCAGCTTAATCCCGGGCAGATCATCGTCGAAGTGACAGAAGATGAAGTGATTTCCGGTTATGAAGAATTTACCTGGGCCATCCGCCAGCTGCGCGCCGCCGGTATTGGTCTGGCGATTGACGATTTTGGTTCCGGTTTTGCCGGGTTGTCATTGCTGGCGAAATTCCAGCCAGACAAGCTGAAAATCGACCGCACCATCGTCACCGATATTCATCTGCATGGCCCGAAACAGGCGATTGTGAAAGCGATTATCGATTGCTGCGCCGAACTGCAAATTACCGTCGTCGCCGAAGGGGTGGAGAAGGTGGAAGAGTGGTGCTGGCTGGAAGCCGTTGGCATTCAGCGTTTCCAGGGGTTTCTGTTTGCCCGCCCGATGCTTAATGGTGTTTCGGCAATTAACTGGCCCCAGCGCATCCTTCACAAAATCTAATCTTTTCCGGCAAGCCTCACTGCTAAGGAGGATCCACACGGTATTCTCCTTTTTTATGCCAACGCCGCGCGTATTACGCCGGAAATAGCGCAAACACCTGCGTTATTTGGCTTATAAATCATCGTTCTTCTATGCTTAACTGAATAACAGTGGATGTGGTTGCGGGGGAATGATGAAACTCAAAAGACGTGTCGCGCGGGCGCTGGCGCTCCATTCCTCCCTCGGGCGCAGTATCACTTTTTTTATGGTTGGTCTGTTACTGGCTGGCAGCGCGACCAGCGCATGGACCTTATCCCGGGCATGGGAACGTGTCGTCGAAGACAGCGAACGGGATGCGATTAACCTTTCCGTTTCACAGGCGCGCCAGGCGGAAGATACCTTTTTGCAAACGGAGCTGGTGCTGCGCGACATTCGCCGCAACCTACCAACAGACAGCATTGAAGGCATTGATGTCAACCAGTTCGGCGTTTATCTCGCAGAGCTGGCAGAGCGGTTACCGCAGTTGCATGGGCTGATGGTTTACGACACCCAGGGCAATATGAAAGCCACCTCGTTTGGCAAAATTCCGGTGATGTCGAACAACAGTGACCGCGAATATTTTGTCTACCACCGCCGTAACGGCCACGGCAGTATTCACATCGGCCATGTTATTCGCAGTCGTTCGACCGGCGATCTGGTGATCCCGGTGTCGCTGCGCATCAGCGACAGTTCCGGCGGTTTTGCCGGTGTTTTGCTGGCAACGGTAAAAGTCGACTATTTCCGCCATTTCTATGGCTATTTTGAGTTGCAAAGCCGCGATATGCTGGCGTTGGTAAATACCGACGGCACCGCCGTGTATGTGCGCCCCTATGGCGATGAAATCATCAACCGCAATCTCTCTGCCAGCCCGTTATTTACCCGCGAACTGGCGAAAAAGGACCGGGGGAATGGCACCTGGGTTTCCGCACTGGATCATATTGAGCGCATTTATGGGTTCGCCCGCCTGGAGCGCTATCCGCTGGTGGTGGCAGCGGGTTATGACAAACCCGCGCTGTGGCATAGCTGGCTAAAAGACAGCCTGCCGGATCTGGTGCTTAATGCCATGCTGCTGCTGGGTACGCTGCTGATGGGGGCGATTATCTTCCGCCAGGTCAGGCTTAATGTGCGCAACCAGACGGAACTTGCCGTCCTGCGCGATGAACTCACCAGCATCAACCACACCTTGCAACTGATGGCGCTGGCTGACGGGTTGACCGGGCTTGCCAACCGTCGCCAGTTCGATCTGTTTCTGGCAAAAAGCCTGAAAGCCTCTGCGGTGACGCAAAAACCCGTCTCGCTTATCATGCTCGATATCGACTATTTCAAGCGTTATAACGATTTTTACGGCCATGTTGCCGGCGATAACTGCCTGCGAATGGTCGGCGAAATTATTGCCAAACTGAAAGTACGCAGTCACGATCTGATTGCCCGTTACGGCGGCGAAGAGTTTGCCATTATCCTGCCCGATACCGGCCCGGAAGGCGCGCTGTTTGTCGCGCGTCAGGCTGTCGCAATGGTGCGCAGCGCCAAAATTCCGCACACCAAAACCAGCGGTCAGGAAAATGTGGTCACTATCAGCGCAGGCTGTTACAGCCTGATCGCCGATGCGAATTTTGACGATGCCATCCGGCTAAAAGAGGGCGCTGATAAAGCGCTTTACCAGGCCAAAATAGAAGGGCGCGATCGCGCGGTTGCCGCAACAGAAGCGCTGTTACGGCAAGTGGATTGAATTTCAGACCAGCGCTTTCGTTAGATAGTGGCGCTGCATACCGGTGTGCGGATAATCCGGCAGCGACATTTGCAATTCATAACCGAGTTTTTGATAGAAAGGCAGCGCCTGAAAACTGAAGGTATCCACCAGCGCATGGTGGCAACCCAGTGCGACCGCTTCCTGCGCGGCGCGCTGCATCAGTTCTTTGCCAAGCCCGCTGCCACGCCGATCCTCATGCACCCATAAATAGTGGATATTCAGCCAGCCACCTTGCTGGTGGGCAATCAAACCGCCCTGCATGACGCCATTATCATCGCGAAAATAGACGCCCAGATGCGCCCATTCGCTGAGATTAACAAACTGCTGATTGTAGCGGCGCAAACCGGTAAAAAGCTCCTGCTGATCCTGCTCGGTCACTTCATGTTTAACTATCAGCGCCATTTCTCTTTTCTCCTCTTTGTATTTATCAGAATGATAACAGGTTGGTCAGCGGCGAGCGTCGTCTACCCTTAAAGACTGTTACCAATTCGCAAGGAGAAAGTACAGTGAGCATGAAAACCAGTGATTTCTTTGTTCAGCGTCTGAAAGAATGGGGCGTGACTCGCATTTACGGTTATCCAGGCGATGGCATCAACGGTGTGCTGGGCGCCATCCAGCGCGCTAATAAAGCGGGCGACGGGATTGAATTTATCCAGGTTCGCCATGAAGAGATGGCCGCGTTTATGGCGGTCGGTCACGCAAAGTTTACCGGTGAACTGGGGGTCTGCTTATCGACGGGCGGCCCGGGTGCCACGCATCTGCTCACCGGCTTGTATGACGCCAAAATGGATCACGCGCCGGTGCTGGCCATCACCGGGCAGGCAGAAACCACCGCGCGCGGTGCCAGTTACCAGCAGGAGATGAACCTGGATCGCGTTTTCGCCGATGTCGCCAACTTCGTGCAGGAAGCGGCATCGCCCGCGCAAGTCCGGCATCTGGTCGATCGCGGCGTTCGTGTGGCAATGGCGCAAAACGGTGTGGGCGTGGTGATCATTCCCAAAGATGTACAGGACGAAGCCTGGCAACCGCCCCGGCACGCGCACGGATTTACCCATTCAGGTTCGGGTTACCAGCGACCACGCGTCATCCCACACGATGCCGACCTGCAACGGGCGGCAGAGGTACTCAACGCCGGGAAAAAGGTGGCGATACTGATTGGCGCGGGCGCGCGTAACGCGGCGGTGGAAGTGGTGCAGGCGGCAAATTTACTGGGCGCAGGCGTGGCAAAAGCCCTGCTCGGCAAGGATGTGCTGCCTGATGACGCACCGTTCGTCACCGGCTCCATTGGCCTGCTGGGCACGGAACCATCGTGGAAACTGATGCAGGAGTGCGACACGTTATTGATGATCGGGAGCGGTTTTCCGTGGACGGAATTTCTGCCGCCGGAGGGCAACGCGCGCGCGGTACAGATCGATATTGACCCGGCAATGCTTGGCCTGCGCTACCCCTGCGAAGTCAATTTGCACGGGGATGCAGCCGAAACCCTGCGCGCATTGCTTCCGTTGCTGACGCACAAAAACGACCGTAGCTGGCAGGAAGAGATTGCCCGTCAGGTGCGCGACTGGTGGCAACTGATGGAGCAGCGCGCCATGGCGCCGGCAAAACCGGTCAACCCGCAACGCGTGGTCTGGGAGATGTCTCCGCTACTGCCGGAGAATGCGATTGTCACCTCTGACTCCGGTTCCTGCGCGAACTGGTTCGCCCGCGACTACCGCGTTAAGCAGGGGCAGCGCGCCTCGCTTTCCGGCGGGCTGGCCTGTATGGGTGCCGCGGTGCCGTACGCCATTGCCGCGAAATTTGCCGCGCCGGAAAAACCCGTGGTGGCGCTGGTGGGCGATGGCGCCATGCAAATGAACAATATGGCCGAACTGATCACCATTCAGAAATACTGGCAACAGTGGCAGGATCCCCGCTTAATCATTTGCGTATTCAATAACCAGGATCTCAACCAGGTCACCTGGGAGCAGCGCGTAATGGAGGGCGATCCCCGCTTTGAAGCGACGCAGCAACTACCGGATGTGCATTATGCGGAATTTGCCCGCACGCTGGGGCTGGAGGGTATTTTTGTCGATACGCCCGAGGCCTTATCCGCCGCCTGGCAACAGGCGTTGCAGGCGGATCGCCCGGTGGTGCTGGAGGTGAAGACCGATCCGGAAGTTGCGCCATTACCGCCGCACATCACCTTCAAACAGGCGAAAGCGTTTATGGCGTCAATGGTGAAAGGGGATCGCGGTGCAGTTCAGGTGCTGAGCGATACCGCCAGCCAGTTGTTCCATAAGAAGTGATAAAAAAGCCCGGTGCGCATGGCGTACCGGGCGAGTGCAATATCAGGGGTAATTACAGTTTGTTGAGGAACGCCAGCAGATCGGCGTTCAACTGATCCTGATGCGTGACTGCAAAGCCGTGCGGGCCATTTTCATAGACTTTCAGTTCCGCGCCTTTAATCAGTTCAGCCGATAATTTACCGGTCGCTTCAAACGGCACGATCTGGTCGTTACTGCCGTGAATAACCAGCGTCGGCACATCCACTTTCGCCACATCCGGGCGGAAATCTGTTTCCGCAAACGCGGTAACGCAGTCAAGCGTGCCTTTCAGCGACGCCAGCAGGGCGATATTCAGCGTTTGCGTCAGCACGCCGTCAGAGACTTTCTGCCCGGCGTTCAGGCCATAAAACGGCGTGGCGAAATCACTGATAAACTGCGCGCGATCTTTCAGCAGACCGGCCTGAATCCCGTCGAATACGCTTTTATCAACGCCCTGCGGGTGATCGTCGGTTTTGCCAAAAATCGGCGTCACCGCGCCGAGCAGTACCAGACCGGCGACACGCGCGCTACCGTAGCGGCCGATATAACGGGTGACGTCACCGCCGCCCATCGAGAAGCCAACCAGCGTCACATCGTGCAGATCCAGCGCGGTGATCAGATCGTTAATATCGGAAGCAAAAGTATCGTAGTTGTAGCCATTCCACGGCTGATCGGAGCGACCAAAACCGCGACGGTCGAACGCAATCACACGGTAGCCGCGTTCAGCAAGAAAATTCAGCTGACTGTCCCACATATCGCCATCTAACGGCCAGCCATGGCTGAAGAGAACCGGCTTACCCGCACCCCAGTCTTTGTAATAGATCTGAGTACCATCCTGCGTTTTGATTGTGCTCATGTGTTTACCTCATTGTTGTGTTGTGGTTTTTAACTGCATAACGCTTATCGTTGCGCGGGCGCGACCAGATGCCGGACCACCGGCGGCTCGTCGCCCTGATGAAAGGCCAGCACGCGCTCTCTGATCAGTTTGTCATTGACCGTGTGACGTTCATGCTGGCGCAAATGCTCGATCCACGATCCCATCACCCAGGTTTCAACAAACAGGCCAGCATGGTGGGCATCTTCATACACCGCCCAGCCCATCGCGCCGGTACGCCTGCGCACGCGGCGCATCTCCTGCATCGCACAGACAAAATCATGCGCATCTTGCGGGGAGACCCGATATTCGCAACTGACCATCACCGGCCCGCGTTCATGCGGAATGTCGGTTTCGGTCGCGAAGCCCGCCGGATCAATCATGTCGAGATCCAGCGCGGCGTCTTTTTCCAGCCGCCAGCGTAAAACTGTAGCAGTTCCCAGCACCATCCCCAGCGTGGCGGCACAAAGTGCCCACGTCACGCCGAACTCCGACGCCAGCTTGCCCCAGATGGCGCTGCCGACCGTCATTGAGCCGAAGAACACGGTCAGATAGACCGCCAGCGCGCGCGCTTTTACCCAGCGGGCTGCGCTGCGCTGTGCGCCGACGTTCAGCGTCGAGAGCACGGCAATCCACGCGAAGCCGGTAAAAAACTCAAAGGCATTGAGCAGCCAGACATGGCGAATAAACGCCAGCGCCACCATGGTGACGGCAAACAGCAAACTGGCGGCCACCATCATCTGGTCGGCATTCAGCCGCTTGCGCAGTTTTGGCAGCAGCATCGCGCCACAAATCGCGCCGGACCCGATACAGGCCAGCATGATGCCGTAACCGCCAGGGCCGAGACCCAGCTCGCGTCGCGCCACCAGCGGCAGCATTGCCCATCCGGCGCTACCAAACAGGAAAAACGCCACCGTACGCGCCAGCACATTGCGCAGCACCGGCGCGGCGTGAACATAGCGCAGCCCACCGCGAATGGCGGTAAAGAAGTGTTCCGGCGGCAGACGCTGAATGGTCACCTGCGGCTGCCAGCGATAGAGTACAAACGCCACGCCCAGTACCGACAGGGCGTTCAGGAAGAACACCATCCACGGACCGGCGAAAGAGAGCAGCAGCCCGCCCAGCGCCGGACCAATCGCGCGGCTGATATTGATGCCCAGCGAATTAAGGGCAATCGCCGGACTCAGTTCGCGTTTTTCAACCAGATCCGGCACCACCGCCTGGAAAGCCGGTGAGCTAAGCGCCGCGCCGGTACTGAGTAAAAAAGTGGCCGCCAGCAGCACTTCCGGCGTGACATTGCCGGTAAACGACAGCAGCGCCAGACCGGCTGCCGCACAGAACGTCCAGGCTTGCGAAAAGAGCAGGATTTTGCGCCGTTCAACGATATCCGCCAGTACCCCCGCAGGCAGTACAAACAGGAACATCGGCAGGCTGCTGGCCGCCTGCACCAGCGCGACCGCCAGCGGATCGGCGCTCAGCGAGAGCATTGTCCAGTTCACCCCGATGTCGCTCATCCATGAGCCGACATTGGATACCACTGTAGCTATCCATAGCATGCGAAAAACGCGCTGGCGCAGCGGCTGCCAGGCAGAAGCGGCTGGAGCAGCATCAATATCAGGTGACACTGTCACCGCTGCGTGCAGTTCGTTTTGTTGCGTCATGCCAGTGCTCCTTTCGCCGCCACGCGCAGCCGCCAGCTTCCCGGCCCGGTTAACAGCAAGGTGGTGAAGATAATCAGCAGCAACCAGCCAAATTGCCCCTCGGCCAGCGACCAGTCTGCATGCACGACCAGCATCGCGACCAGCAGCACCACGATGATCGGGATACAGGCCAGCCGTGTGGCGACACCGGCGATGATCAGCTGCGGGCAAACCACTTCGGCGAAAATCGCCGGCAGCAGACTCATCCACGGGCCGAGACCAAATGGATCTTCGATATGCGCCAGTTCGTTACTGAAATGCAGCACCTTCGGCAGGCCATGCACATACAGCAACAGCAGGCTGCCGGTCAGGCGCAGGAAGAACAGCCCCGCATCAACGCGGGGCGAAACAGCTGAGAAAGAGGATGTTTTCATGATGTCAGAACGCAAAGCAGCTGCAACCGAGCGCGCCCCAGAAGGCGTTCTCATCGGAAACCGGCATGGCGGCACCGCGTGCAACATCGTGTTGATGGATATGTACGCCACACGGACCAGAGCAGTGGTGTACGCCCGACGCCTGACCTACGCGAGCGGCCTGCGGCGGCGCACTGCGATAATGACCAGGGACCTTCACCACCGGCGACCAGTCTGGCAGTACCGGGATCGCCGGCGGTGCCAGCGGACCAAACGCGCCAGCGGCATAAACAATCTCACCGCCGACCACCGTCAGCACCGATTCAATCCCTTTGATCTCCTCCTCAGGTACGCGGAAGTAGTCTTTGCTGAGGATGGCGAGATCGGCCAGTTGACCGACTTTAATCTGGCCTTTTTTCCCCTGTTCGCTGGAGAACCAGGCGCTGCCTTGCGTCCAGAGCAGCAGGGCGGTATCGCGATCGAGACGCGCGCTGTGGTCGTACATTTGCATGCCGCCAACCGTACGCCCGGAAACCAGCCAGTAGAGCGCCGTCCACGGGTTGTAGCTGGCAACGCGCGTGGCGTCGGTGCCCAGACCAACCGGCAACCCGGCTTCCAGCATTTTCGCCACCGGCGGCGTCTGTTTAGTGGCCTGCGAACCGTAGCGTTCAGCGAAATATTCGCCCTGGAAGGCCATGCGATGCTGAACCGCAATCCCGCCGCCGAGCGCTTTTACACGCTCAATATTGGCTTCGGTGATGGTTTCCGCATGGTCAAAGAACCAGTGCAGACCGTTAAACGGAATGTCGCGGTTCACTTTTTCGAATACATCCAGCATGCGGCTGATCGATTCGTTATAGGTGGCGTGCAGGCGGAACGGCCAGCGGTGCTCAACCAGATGGCGCACCACGCGCTCCAGTTCCTCTTCCATACCGGGCGCCAGATCCGGGCGCGGCTCAAGGAAATCTTCAAAATCGGCGGCGGAAAAGACCAGCATTTCACCGGCACCGTTGTGGCGGAAAAAGTCGCTGCCCTGGCCCGGCGTTAACATATCGGTCCATTTTTCGAAATCTTCCAGCTCATGCCCCGGACGCTGGGTAAACAGGTTATAGGCGATGCGAATGGTCATCTGCTGTTTGCTGTGCAGTTCGGCGATCACTTCGTAATCTTCCGGATAGTTCTGGAAACCACCGCCCGCGTCAATTGCGCTGGTCAGCCCCAGACGATTCAGCTCACGCATAAACTGGCGCGTGGAGTTTACCTGCTGCTCCAGCGGCAGTTTTGGCCCTTTCGCCAGCGTGGCGTAGAGGATCATCGCGTTTGGCCGCGCAATCAGCATCCCGGTCGGGTTGCCATTGCTGTCGCGCTGAATTTCGCCGCCCGGCGGGTTAGGCGTGTCTTTGGTGTAGCCCACCACGTTCAGCGCCGCGCGGTTGAGCAGGGCGCGATCGTACAGATGCAGGATAAACACCGGCGTGTCCGGCGCGGCCTCGTTAATTTCGTCCAGCGTCGGCATACGGCGTTCAGCGAACTGGAACTCTGTCCAGCCGCCCACCACGCGTACCCACTGCGGAGACGGCGTGCGCAGCGCCTGTTCTTTCAGCATACGCAGGGCATCCGCCAGCGACGGCACCCCTTCCCAGCGCAGTTCCAGGTTGTAATTAAGCCCGCCGCGGATCAGGTGCAGGTGCGAGTCGTTCAGCCCCGGGATCGCCGTATGGCCTTTCAGATCCACCACTTTTGTGCGTTCACCACGGTAAGCCATCACCTCGGCTTCGGTCCCCACCTGGACAAATTTTCCGTCGCGGATAGCCACGGCATCGGCGAGCGGGTTTTCCCGATCAACCGTATGAAACTGACCATTAAGCAATATCAGTTCTGCATGTACGAGCGAATCCATACTTCCTCCAGTCTGGCGGCCTCATGGGCCGGATAAGCGTCTGGGCGGATTATGCTAAGCGTTGGGAAAGAATGAACAGTTATACGAACGTATAGGTATACGAAAGGATAGTTATACCTTCAGATAATAGTTATGCCGGGGAGGGATACCTAACATACAGCCAACGATAGCGATGGCGCGTGAGTTGCTGTCTGAACGTAACACTCCTCACTTTAACCTCTAAGGATGCTTGTATGACTACCGCGAAACTTGAAGTTCTGACCCCGGCAAACTGTCAGTTAATCTTTATCGATCACCAGCCGCAGATGGCGTTTGGCGTGCAGTCTATTGACCGCCAGGTGCTGAAAAACAACACCGTCGCGCTGGCGAAAGCCGCCAAAGTGTTCAATATTCCGACCATCTTCACTACCGTCGAGACCGAAAGTTTCTCCGGCAACACCTATCCTGAACTGCTGGATGTGTTCCCGGAGAAAGATATTCTGGAACGTACCTCAATGAACTCCTGGGATGACCAGAAAGTGCGTGATGCGCTGGCGGCCAACGGCAAACGTAAGGTGGTGGTGTCCGGCTTGTGGACCGAAGTGTGCAACAACACTTTCGCCCTGTGCGCCATGCTGGAAGGCGACTACGAAATCTATATGGTGGCAGATGCCTCCGGCGGCACCTCGAAAGAGGCGCATGATTACGCCATGCAGCGCATGATCCAGGCAGGCGTGATCCCGGTGACCTGGCAGCAGGTGATGCTGGAGTGGCAGCGTGACTGGGCGCACCGCGAAACGTACGACGCGGTCATGAATATTGTGAAAGAGCATTCCGGCGCATACGGCATGGGCGTCGATTATGCCTACACCATGGTGCACAAAGCGCCTTCACGCGCGAAAGCGGGTCATCGCACGCTGGCACCGGTTCCGGCGAAATAAGTCTCTTGCTGGCCGGTGTACGCCGGTCAGCCTTTAAACGGCAGGAGAATGCCATGAGTGTCGGACTTGTCTCTTTCGCCGCAGGCGTGCTGATTGGCGTGATGTACGCCTTGCTGAAGGTGCGATCGCCTGCGCCACCGGCGATTGCGCTGGTCGGGTTGCTTGGCATGTTGATGGGCGAACAGCTCGTCAGCGCACTGATCACACAAGCTGCGGCGGGGTGAGCCTATGAAATCCTGGATCCTTTCCCTCCTGGTCGGTCTTCTGGCCGGGGGGATTTATGCTTTACTGGGGACGCGTTCCCCCGCACCGCCGGTGATTGCCTTACTGGGGTTATTCGGCATGCTGGTGGGAGAGCAACTGGTTCCGATTACCCGTCGGTTACTTGCCCGGCAACCGTTAACCATGGCATGGTTTCGCCATGAGTGTGTGCCAAAGATTAGCGGTACGCCGCAACCTGAACCGCCGGACGCACCGCCGCGCCGGGATTAATGCCCCGAGGATAACCATGACGCACACCCTGCGTATTGCCATTGTTGATGATGAACCGTCCGTGCGTAGCGGGTTAAGCAATTTGCTACAATCGGCGGGGTACGCCACGCTGACCTTCGCGTCCGCCGAGGCCTTCCTCAACGATGGTAGCGCGCAGCGGCAAACCGCACTGGTGATTGCCGATATTAAACTTAAAGGCATGAGCGGGGCGGCGCTGTACGAGAAACTGCAATGTAACCCGTGCCCGCCGCCGCTGATATTTATTTCCGGTCACGACGATGAAACCTGGCAACGGTTCGCGGGGCAACCCGGTGCCGTTGCTTTTTTGCATAAACCGATCGATATCGACATGCTGCTTGATCATATTTCGCGCACGCTGGCGGGAGGTGAAGAGACGCCATGACCGGAAACGCAAAATCACCCCCCTGGCCGCCGATGCTGGCCGAAAACCAACCGTTTACGCTGCAGGATGATGCTATCTACACGCCGCTGGCGCAGGAGGGCGGCATTGTCTGGATGAATGCCCACTACCCGTGGGCGAGCGATGCGTTTATTCTCGCCACGGCGGTAAGCGACGATGCCGAGCCGCGCGCCAGCCAGTTGCTGAACAACGAATTAGCGTTGCGCCAGCAGCTTGATAGCCGTTGGGCGGTAAAACCGGTGGCCAGCACGCAGTATCACGGCCGCGTTGCGCTGGTTTACCCCACATTTGCCTTTAAACCGCTCACCCGCATGATCACCCAGCCGATGGCGTGTATCGCCAGCTGGCTTGAACTGACCCTGCGCATCTGCACGCCGCTGCGCCAGATGCACCAGAGCAACCTGATCCATGGCGATATTAAACCCGGCAATATTTTTCTCACCGATGAAGGCTGCCGGTTGGGCGGGTTTGGACTGACGACCAGTACCGTCGGGGAACCGGCGCAGAACTGGCTGCCGCTCTCCGGCGGTACGCTGGCCTATATGTCACCGGAGCACACCACGCGCACCCACCACGCCGTGGACAACCGCAGCGATCTCTACAGTCTGGGGATTGTCTTTTATGAGCTGTTGACCGGCACATTGCCGTTCGATCTCAGCGAAGGCGGGCAGGCGGAATGGGTGTTGCACCACATCGCCTCTGAACCTTCGCCGCCGCATAGCCTGCGCGACGGGGTGCCGGAGATGCTCTCCACCATTGTGCTGAAGCTGCTGGCAAAGTCGCCGGAAAAACGTTACCAGACGGTCGATGGGCTGATGGCGGATTTGCGCCGCTGCCAGGCGACATTAACGCCCGATGGCGAGATAGCCGCCTTTACGCCAGGTCTGCAGGATCGCTCACCGGCGCTGCATTTTGCTAACACGTTGTATCGCGCCCATCCGCAGGCCAAATCGCTGGCAGACGCGCTGGATGCGGTTGTGCAAAGCGGTACGCAAACGCTGGTCACCATCAGCGGTCCTGTCGGGATGGGGAAATCGTCGCTGATGGCCTCGTCGTTAAAGGCCTTTCAGAGTCGCCCGTCGCTTATCGCGCTCGGGAAGGTGGAACAAAACTCGTCGATTCTGCCGCTGGGTGTGCTGACGGCCGCTTTCCGCTCGCTGGCGCTGCATTTACTGGGGTTACCCGCTGAGGAAGTGGCGCGCTGGAAGACGCGGCTCAGCAGTGCGCTCACCGGTTATGAAGCGCTGGCGGTGAGCCTCGCGCCGGAGCTGGGTCTGCTGATTAACAGTAAACCCGTGCTGTTTGTCGACACCTTGTCACTCGATTCACGCGCGCGCTTCAACCACATGGTGCTGCGGCTGGTGAATGTCTTTGCCACACCAGGTTGCCCGTTGATTATCCTTATCGATAACCTGCACTGGATCGATGACGCCAGTCTGCATTTACTGGAATACCTGTTACAGCACAGCCATGCCTTGCCGCTGCTGATGGTGGTTTCACACCGCGACGTTGCCTCGTTAGACGATCCGGCTTTTGCCACCGCGCTGGCCCGCTTGCGTAGCGCCGCCAGCCGGGTAATTGAGTGTGTGCCGCAACCGCGTTCGGCGAAAGCAATCTCGCGCTGGCTGGCGACCGTTTTTCAGACGCGCCCGGCATCCACCCTTGAGCTGGCAAAACTGATCCATGAAAAAACCGGCGGCAATCCGCTGTTCGTCCATGAGTTCTTTAAGCGCATTACCGAAGACGGTCTGGTGAGCCATAACAGTTACCAGGGCAAATGGCAGTATGATCTGGCGGCGATTAGCACCCGCTACCACCGTGAAAACGTCCCCGATCTGCTGCTCCAGCAGCTGGCGCAAATGCCGCCTGAAACGCGCATCCTGCTCGGGAGCATGGCCTGTCTTGGCAGCGCGGGGGATATCACCTTAATAAGCCGTGTGCTGAACCTTTCTGCCAGCGAGGTGCATTACCGTCTGCATCCTGCGCTTACGGTACAACTGGTCACGCTTAACGCCGCCGCGTACACCTTTACCCATGAGCGCATTCACGAAGCGGCCTGCGCGCTGCTGGAACCTGCATATTGCCGCCAGTTGCATCTGGCCACGGCCACACTACTGGCGCAAACGGCAGCCGAAGCCCCGGGCAATGAGCTGCTGTTTCGCGCAATTCACCACATTAATGCCGCGGCCGACGACATTTTGCCGCCGCAACGCCAGCACTTCAGTGAACTTAGCCTGCTTGCCGCCAGACGGGCAAAACATACCGGCGACTACACGTCGGCCCTGAGCTATTTACATCTCGCGCAGTGGCTTCGCACCGGGACAGGGCATGACTTTGCGCTGTCGCTGGAGGAGACCGCCTGTGAGTTTTTGCTCGGTAACCTGTCAACCGCGCGCGGACTGTGCGAACGGTTACTGGCCTCGCCTGGCGGGCTCACGGAAAAAGCGCAGGCCGCGACATTGCTGGCAGAAGTGCATATTCGCCAGTCCGGTTATCAGCTGGCGCTGGAAACAACGCTCTGTTGGTTGACCGTGTTTGGCATTCACCTCAGCCGTTATCCTGACGATGCAGCCTGTGATCACGCGTGGCAGGAGATGCATGCGCGTGTTGGAGATAATCCCGCGCATCTGTTTACTGCGCTGCCGCGCATGAATCATCAGGAAACCGACGCGCTGATGAACCTGCTGGCGAGCGCCAGTTTGTATGCCAGCTTTAATTGCCCGCGCCTGCATTTCCTGTTGCTGTGCCAAATGCTACAATTGACGCTCGAACGTGGGCTGACCGGCGCATCCACCTCGGCACTGGCCTGGTTTGGTGTACTGCTCGGTGAACGCTATGAAGAGTATGAACTGGGCTACCGTTACAGCGTTCTGGCGCAGGAGCTGGTGACGCGCCACGGTTTACATGAATTTGCCGCGAAAGCCCTGGTGCCGCTCGGGCGTAGCTGTGTCTGGACACAACCGCTATCACGAAGCGTGGAATGCGCTAACGCCTGCTTTACCGCGGCCGTTGCGCATGGCGATCTGACCATTGCCTGTTTTGCCGCTTTTCGCCAGGTGATCAACGCCATGAGTCGCGGCGATCACCTCGACACGGTATTAGGCCATATCGATCGCGGTCTGGCTTTTATTCGTGAAACCCAGTATTCGGACATGGATCACCTGCTGCTGTTACAACGTCACTTTGTCGAGTATCTGCGACAGCCGGATAGCATGTTAAGCGGCAAAGCGATCCTCCCCCGATCGCTGCTGCCCCCGACGCCGCCTGCCACCATGCTGTTCTGGTTCTGGCTCTATCGCGGAATGGCGCACTTTTTCACCGGGGCCTGTTCCCGCGCGGAATCGTGTCTGAAAGAGGCGGGGAAACATGCCTGGTCCGCACCGGGGCATATCAGTCTGCTGGATTATCACCTTTACAGCGCACTTGCGCTGTCGATGCAGTTAACGCCAGAGACGTTTTCCGCTGAGCACCGCCTGCGGCTGAACCAGCACTACAATAAAATCGCCCGCTGGGCGCGCGTCAATCCGGGAACCTTCAGCGATAAAGAAGCGCTGGTTTACGCGGAAATCGTGCGCCTTGACGGCATGAACAGCATCGCGCTCGAACAGTATGAGAAGGCGATTACGCTGTCCCGCGAAGCCGGTTTTAACCCCAGCAATGCGCTGGCGCATGAACTGGCCGGGCGTTTTGCGCTCTCCTGTGGATACCAGACCGCAGCCGACGCGTATTTTCGCGGCGCGATGGCCGCCTGGGGACGCGTCGGGGCGCAGGCCAAAGTCCGCCATTTGCAGCAGGAGCATCCCCATCTTTTCACGCCCGTGGAAAGTACCCCCTATGACACCATCTCCTTTGCGCAGAACGATGAAATCCGCGATCTGCAAAGTATCATCAAAGCCTCCCGCGCCTTATCAGAGGAGATCAACCTCGAACGGCTGATTCAGATCCTGATGACCATGTTGCTGGAGCGTGCCGGTGCGCAGCGCGGCTTACTGATTCGCGTACTTGATGACAACATTCCGGAAATCGAAGCCAGCGCACACACCAGTAAAGAGGGCGTACTGGTGCGGGTGATCAAAGAGATGCCGCTGGCGACAGATATGCCGTTATCGGTGCTGGCGGCCGTGATCCGCACCGGACAAGAGATCCGCACCGGCCGGCCGGAAGAGTACAGCCCGTTTAGCCAGGATCCGTATCTTGTCTCTTCCGGGGCGGCGGTAATGTGTGTGCCAATGTTCAAACAGGCGCGGCTGGTGGGGGTGTTATATCTGGAAAACCGCCTGATGCCGGAGATGTTTACCGCAGGCCAGTCTCGCGTCGTGAACCTGCTTGGCGCACATGCTGCGGTGTCGCTGGAGACCGCGCGGCTGTATGCCAAGCTGGTGGAAGAGAACATGCAGCGTCGGCGCGTAGAAAAAGAGCTGCGCGCCAGCCAGACCTCGCTGATGCTGGGCGAACAAATCAGTCACACCGGAACCTGGCGCTGGGAACTGGAACAGGATTTGATGCATATGTCGGATGAGTATGCGCGCATCCTCGGGCTGGACGAGAAGCGCAAACTGATCTCCATGGCCGAGTTTTTAACCTTTGTTCACCCGGACGATCATCCGCATATCAGCGCGCTGGTCACCCGCAGTGTCGCGCAGGGTCTCACCATGCAGGCGGAGTTTCGCATTATCCGCACCGATGGCGAGTGCCGGTATATCCTCGGCATCGGCGATCCGGTCTCTTCCGGTGATGAGGTGCATGAATATTTTGGCACCATTACCGATATTACCGCCCAGCGGCAGAGCGAAGATGCCGCGCGCGTCGCTCAGGCCGAGCTGGCGCGGGTGTCGCGCGCCACCACCGTCGGGCAGTTAACCTCATCGATTGCCCATGAAATTAACCAGCCGCTAATGTCGATTGTCTCTAACGCCGGTGCCAGCCTGCGCTGGCTTAATCGCTCACCGATCCCGGTCGATAATGTGCGCGTTGGTCTGGAGGAGATTATCAGCGAAGGGCAGCGCGCCGGAGAGGTGATCCGTAGCCTGCAATCGCTGACGCGCAGGCAGGAGCCGGTGTTTGAGCGCATCGATCTGCATTTCTTACTGCGCCATATCATGACCCTTTCCCGCAGCGAGCTGGCGCGGCGGCAGATCGCTGTTGAGTATGCCCTTGATGCGCATAACAGCTTTATTTATGGCGATAGCGTACAGATCCAGCAGGTGCTGCTTAACCTGGTGATGAATGCCGTTGAAGCAATGGCGGATATCGACTCGCGCCCGCGCGTGTTAACGCTTTCAACGCTGACGCAGAACCCGCAAGAGGTGATTTGCCAGATTGCGGATACCGGAAGCGGGATGAGTGCAGAAGTGCAGGGGCGGCTGTTTGAGTCGTTCTATACCACCAAAGCGCAGGGCATGGGCATGGGATTGACCATCAGTTATGCCATTATTGAGCGGCATAAAGGCAAGCTAACGGCGAAGTCGAGGCTACCATTCGGCAGCGTGTTTGCCTTTACCTTGCCGGTGTCCGCGGATTAGCGGCTGCGGGATTTGGCGATATGCAGGTGACTTGCGGCATGCACCAGATCCGCCAGCGAGCGGGCCTGCATTTTATCCATCACCCGGCGGCGATGGACTTTTACGGTAATTTCGCTGACACCCAATTCCGCCGCAATCTGCTTATTAAGCAAGCCACTGATCGCCAGCTCAAAAACTTCCTGCTCACGCGGCGTCAGGGATAAGTGGCGCTGCTTGAGAGCAAAGTTTTCCTGTTGTTGCTCGAAATCTTGCGCCGCCACCGTCAGCGCGTCAGCGACCGCCGACAGCAGGCGTTCGGACTCTACCGGCTTCGTTAAGAACTCACGCGCCCCGGCTTTCATTGCCCGCACGGTCAACGGAATGGTGCCATAACCGGTCAGAAAGATTATCGGCAATTCGCGTCCGCGATCTTTTAACGCGCTGGCGACATCGAAACCGTCCGCGACCGGCATATTCAAATCCAGAATCAAACAAGAGGGTACGGAAACCAGCGGGTGGGTGAGAAAAGATTCCGCAGAGGCGAAATCAATGGCGCGGTAACCTTCTGCTGCCAGTAGCCGGACAATTGATTGTCTGACGGCATTATCATCATCGACAACATATACGAGAGGTTCCATTATCTATCAGCCTCGGTAGGGCGCATGCCAGAAAGCAGGCCGTAAGCTATGCAGGCAGATACTGATAACATAAAAATTAACTGGATGAAATAACTGATCTTTTCCTTATATGCTGTAGGCTTTTTGTGCCAGTGCGTGAAGAATATACGCCCGGTAAAAGGGGCAACGTTTAGCGCATTACTTTCGAATGAAATTTGTTATAAATCACTGAATGTTGCATGTATTTTAACCGCTTGTTAATTTATATATCGTACCGTTAACCCTCCGCAAGGGCGCTTCGTTGACGGTGTCCAAGAGTAAAAATAAGAATAATCTTAGACTGAGTGGTGGCATTTAGGGGAAGGAATATGGCGATCAGACGGGCACAGCCTGAAGAAGCAGAAGTTATTTGGCACATCCGTAACCAGGCTATCCGCCACGGTTGCAAAGGCGTTTATGAGGACAAGGTTATCGCCGCCTGGACTCCGGATAAAATGCCGGAAAGTCAGCGTACGATGATTGCCAATAACCCTTTTTATGTGGCAACCACGGCAAATGACCAGCCGGTCGCCACGGGTTTTCTCGATCTCGCCAACGCCAGCGTGGAGGCCATTTTCACGTTGCCGGAGTGGGAAGGAAAGGGGCTGGCGACACAGATAATTGCAGCCATTAAACAGGAAGCGGCGCAGCGCGGTTTGCGGCGCATCACGCTGGCATCAACGCCCAACGCCTGTGGTTTCTATCAAAAGCAGGGGTTTGTCATAGTGCGGGAAAGTATTTATCCCTCTGCGCTGGCGCGTGCGGAATTACGCTGTATTGAAATGGAATATAATTTCCCTGTTAATAAATAAAGAGCATTTATTCACAGAATGGATTGATGAGGAGAAAACTCCTATTAAAATAAATAACTTAATTAACATCCCGTCATAAAACATCTCCTATAATAATAAGGCTGCGCTATCGCGTGGCTTTATTTCATGATTCATCACAGAAAGGGACTTTTTATGAAAATACGTGCCTTACTTTCCATTTTATTATTTGGTTTATCAATGAATGTCTTCGCCGCCAGCCAGACGGAGTGTGAAGTGAACGGCGAAATAGACTGGAACTGCATGTGCCAGATCTTGTGCCAGGCGGGCGAGGGCGGCGCAGCCTGTAATTGCGATGGCGTGCCATAAGCCGACATTGCAAAGGGGATATTAATGTTAATATCCCCTCTGTTTCTCCACCGCCGATTTCTCTGAAACCTATTCCTGCGCCAAATAGATCCCCCCGCTTACGCTATTCACATGTTACTCTTCACGCCTGAGGTCAAACAGGGAGAGCCGTGATGTCGGCGATTAAAACGCTTGCCACAACCGAAGTGTACCGCAACAAATGGATGCGTCTGCGCGAAGACAAAATCCTGCGGGCAGATGGGAACGAAGGTATTTACTCCGTTGTTGAGAAAGCTGATTTTGTCGTGATTATCGCCCGCGAAGGTGACAGCCTGTATGTGGTTGAGCAGTTCCGCTATCCGCTGGGTAAGCACACTATTGAACTGCCGCAAGGCGCCTGGGAATGCGCGCCGCAGGCGGATCCGCTGCATGTGGCGGCCGGTGAACTGCGCGAGGAAACCGGGCTGGTGGCAGGAAAGATACGTCATGTCGGGTACCAGAAGCTGGCGCAAGGCTACTCCAGCCAGGGTTACCATATTTTCCTTGCTGAAGCGTTGGTGCATCAGCAGCAGGAACTGGATCCCGAAGAGTTTGGTCTGACGACGCGCAAAATTACCCTGAAAGAATTTGAGACGTTGATGTGTGAAGGAAAGATCAGCGATGCAACGTCCGTCACCGCGTATTTGCTGGCAAAGCTCAAAGGCATGCTGGAATAGCGCGGGCATTTTGCTTCTCATCACACCCGTATGCGCCGGGTCCCTGGCTTAACGCGAGATCAACATGAACAGCGCCGCACAACATATTCTTTCTATCTATCAACGTCACGCCCGGACATTTGCTGAGCAGCGCTCAAAGGCGCTTTTCGAAAAAGGCTGGCTGGAAAAATTCGCCAGCCTGCTGCCGGTTGCAGGCAACATTGTCGATGTCGGGTGCGGTAACGGTCAGCCGATTGCGGGCTGGTTTATCCGCCAGGGTTTTCAACTCACCGGCGTTGATGGCGCAAGCGCAATGCTGGACCGCGCGCGCCAGCAGTTTCCCGCTCAGCGCTGGATCCTGCAGGATATGCGCAACCTGTCGCTCGGTGAAACCTTCGATGGGCTGCTGGCCTGGGACAGTTTTTTTCACCTGACGCATGAGGATCAACGCAACATGTTCGCTCGTTTTGCCGAACATAGCCATGTGGGCAGCGCGTTAATGTTCACCAGCGGAACCGATCACGGGATCGCAATGGGGCAGTTTGCCGGTGAACCGTTGTTCCATGCCAGTCTCGCACCTGACGAATACCGCGCGTTATTAGCAAATCACGGTTTCGAGGTTATCGGGATGGTTCAGGAAGATCCGCACTGCGCCGGGCATACCGTATGGCTGGCGCAACGCGTTCGCTAAAGCGGCGGTGAAGATATTTGCCGGATGCGGCTCAGGCTAAACAGGATCGCCAGAAGTGTTGCCGCAGCGGCCAGCCCTAAGCCAAGCCGGACCGCAAAAGCCTCCTGCTCCACATTGCCGGAAGGGGCATAGAGCGAAAGTATCCCACCCAGCAGCGCCGCGCCAAGACACTGGCCAAACGTGCGCATAATCGCCAGCACGCCGGACGCGTAACCACTGTGCTCCCTTGAGGCGTTCGCCATCATCTCTTTATTGTTCGGGCTCTGGAAACAACCGAAGCCAATACCGCAGATCAGGCTGCGCAGGCTGATATCCCACACCGGCGGATCATGCGGTAACCGCGCCAGCAAAATTAACCCCACCGCGAAAAGGCACAGACCAACGGTGGCAATCAACGAAGGTGCGTAGCGGTCGGCAAGCCGCCCGGCATGGGGCGCAACCAGCATGATGCCAACAGGCCAGGCGGTAAACAGCAGCGCCGACGTCAGCGCGCTGTAACCATATACGCTCTGAAACAGAAACGGCAGGGCGACGAACGTCATTCCCTGGCTGATAAAAGAGGCCAGCGATGTCAGTGCCGCCAGCGAAAAACGCGGCGAGGCAAAAAGCGTCAGCGGCATCAGCGGCTGCAGTGCCTGGCGCTGACGCAAAACAAACAATGCCCCGGCAGCCAGACCAACAAGCCCATAACTCAACGCGGTAAGCCCTGATCCGGAACGGGAAATGGCGCTTGATGCCATTACCATCGCTCCCAGCATAAGAGCGGAAAGCAGCGCCCCCGGCGTATCGAAGGGCCCGCGCAACGCGGTGGTTGCAGTCGGGATCACCCGTAATGTGAAGAGCAGGGCGATGATGCCCAGCGGAAGGTTAATGGCGAATAACCATTGCCAGCTCAACGTTGCCAGCAGCGTGCCGCCCAGTACCGGCGCGATAGCGGTACTGGAGGCGATTAACAGCGCGTTCATTCCGAGGATGCGCCCCAGTAATCGATTGGGAAAGACCGAGCGCAAAATCGCCGGTGCAATGCTGAGTGTTGCCGCCCCACCAATCCCTTGCAAGATACGCATCGCGACCAGCGTCTCCAGCGATTGCGCCAGTGCGCAGCCCAGCGAGGCCAGCGTGAAGAGCCCCAGCCCGGCGGCGAATAATCGGCGAAAGCCAATATGTGCCGCTAACGCAGCAAAGATTGCCAGCGTCATGGCGGCGGAGAGCAGATAGCCATTCGCTACCCAAACAGCTTCCGCGGCGGTTACATCTAACGCCCGCGCAATTTGCGGCAAGGCGATATTCACCATCGAGCCATCAAACACCGCCATTGTGGTGCTGGTCATCACCGCAACCATGGCCATCAACCGCTCGCGTCCGGGCAATCCTTCATCACCGGGTTTATCCAAAAATAGTGTCATAAACAACCTCTACTGATTTTGTGCTTGCGGTAACTATAATTTCGCGGGATATATGGCGGAAGGCGCAGCATTTGCATTAATACGTTGCAGCAAACGCCATATCTGAACCTTCTGTTGCGGACGAAAACGATGAGTGAACCCGATCTGAATTTGTTATTTGCCCTGGATGTGCTGATCGCCGAGCGCAGTGTGGCGGCGGCAGCGCGGCGGCTTGGTCTGAGCGCCTCGGCGATGAGCCGGACACTTAGCCGTCTGCGGGAAACCACCGGCGACCCGCTATTAGTACGCGCCGGGCGCAATATGGTGCTGACGCCGTATGCAGAAACGCTTCAGACACGCACGCAGAACGCCGTTTTCGAGGCGCGGGCGTTGCTGCGACCCGCGCAACCCGAGCTTAATATTGCCTCGCTGCAGCAGATGTTTACCCTGCGCGCCAACGATGGTTTTGTTGAAGCGTTTGGCCCAACGCTGATTGCGGAAATGGCGGCGGTCGCGCCAGGCGTGATGCTGCGGTTTACGCCAAAGCCAGAGAAGGGCTCCAGTGCCTTGCGGGAAGGACGGGTCGATCTGGAAATTGGCGTGCTGAGCGAAATGGGGCCAGAAATTCGCGTGCAGGCGCTGTTCAGAGACCGTTTTGTCGGCGTCGTCAGGGATACGCATCCACTGGCGCAACTTAATGAGGTGACGATCAACGAGTATGTCGCCTGGGGCCATGTCGTGGCGTCGCGTCGGGGGTTAACAAGCGGTCCGGTTGATGAAGGGCTGGCAGAGCAGGGCGTGCGCAGGAAAATCGCCGCTGTGGTGCCGGGTTTTCCTGCGGCGTTAGCCGTGGCGCGTGCGTCCGATCTTATCGCGCTTATCCCGGCCTCTTTTCTTCTCAGTCCTGCGTCCAGGCAGGGAGTGGCAATGTTTGAGCTGCCGGTAAAAACGCGCACCATTACCGTATCTCAACTGTGGCATCCACGTTCAGAAGTCGATCCCGCGCATCGCTGGCTGCGCCAGTTTATGCTGGGAGTGTGCAGGCGATTAGTGCCGGATGAGAAGGGGAAGTGAAAGCATTTCCCCATGTGAACGCCGTTAGCGTTTGAGTATGTGCGCTTGCCGCGCCTCTGCTTTTAATTGTTTACGCCAGACTCGGTTATGTAACGACAGCGCGATTGACCGGTAAAACAGTGAGGAATTTATCCATTTAACATTCAGTAAGAAGAAGACTAATCCCAGCACTGATGTTATCTGCGGCGTGTAATTATTCACAGCGCCAAATAATAGTGAGAAAAAGGCGGAAATAAAATACAGAATGACCATTACGCCCGTCAGCGCAATGATAAACAGGTGAGATTTCAGTCCCGCCAGAGATCCACGCGCGGTAAACAACGTGGTGGTCATCATCAGCACACAATAAACAGCCGCTGCAAAGAAAACGCCGACCAGCACTTTATATTCAGGTATGGATAGCCAGTTGAAAATAATCATCCACAGAGAAACCTGCGGCATGGCGTAGCAAAAAATAGCAAGTATCATACTGATACCTAAAGGAATACCTGCCATATGCATGCCAACAGGCACACCGAAACGACTTTTAAGCCGATCCTTTATCAACTCAAGTTGTTGTGGATCGTTAGTCGCTATTTTCTTTGCGATAACATTACTTAACGCAAGACTTTTTCTTATATATTTCATCATTGCCGGGTCAATTACTTCCTGTAAATGAAAATGACTGAATTAAACCAAAAATATATTTACCGGATTGCGTTATATTCTGTGGGTTTCTAATGGTGCCAGAAATCGCACTGCCGATAAATGCAGAAGAGTTTGTTATGGCATTCATCAATTCGCGTTGCAAAACTAATTGCAATGCTTCTGAGGGATAACGCTTAGGATAAACGCCTGCTAATGTTCTCATGTCATTGAGATTTTAAGAGTAAAGAGCTCAACCTTGTAAGCAATCAAGAATAATCCGAATAAAATTTGTGCATAGCGATGCATTCAAAAATGTGTGATGCAAACAGGCCGGGAAAAAGACGATGAACAAAGAAGATGCGTTACTGGCGATATTGGTGAGATATGAACAGCAGCTTCATGATCCTGACATTCGCTGCCAGCCCGACATTGTCGAGAGACTTTTACACCATGATTTTTTTGAGGTTGGCCGATCCGGTAAACGATACAGCAGAGAACAAGTGATTGCTGCACTGGCAGATGAGGACGCTGAGCCGATCGCGTCAGATGATTTTGCATTGTCGATGCACAACAACGGTTATGCATTGTTGACGTATCGAAGTTTTATCCTCGACGGACAAGGCCAGATGACGAAGCAAACATTGCGGACATCGTTGTGGGAGGCGTGTAAAACAATGCCAGGTCGATGGCAGATGCGCTTTCATCAGGGGACGCCCATGGCGGAATGAAGGCTGTAACAGCGTAAGCACTAAGGCAAGAAAAACAGAGATAGCTGAATGACCACGGCAATGATGATGGCAAACCGCTGGATTCTGTCTAATACCACCTTAGTTCGCATAATGTATATTATGTTAAATTAAGTACAACCAGATAACCCAAGGCCAAGGCCAGTCTTGCCTGAGCTAGCTATCCCGCTACACTCACCTCTTTTTGCAGCGCACTGTCGATTCGCGACCTTCACCTTACATAGGTCTGGTTTTGCCCGGCGCTTAGTCGTGATGAGTTTTGTGGTTTGAAAACGACACCGTTGCCAGCAGCGCAGCATCTCCTTGCGTCCTGGATTTACTGCGCTGTTTGTTCACTCCTGGTACCTGCTTCAGAACAACGAAAAGTGCTGCGCAATTTGCCAGCCGATCGAAAGCCCAACAACGCAGGCCATGTGACATTATTTCCTGGGAACCCGACCCCGCTGCGCCAGACGAAGAGTGACGCACCGGGACTCGTTTTGCAGACAATAAAAAAGCCGACAACATTGCTGCTGTCGGCTTTTTTTATTTGCGAGACGAATCAGACGTTCTGTAACTGTTGACCACAGGCAACCACACTTGCCAGCAGAACTTTGACGTCTTCCAGACAAACGGTCGGGTTCAGCAACGTCAGTTTCAGGCAGGTCACACCGTCCGCTTCCGTTACGCCAACGTTGGCGCTCCCGGAGGCCAAGAGCGCATCGCCGATACGCTGGTTCAGCAACGCAACACTTGCCGTATCACCCTTTTCCGGGCAGAAACGGAATAATACGCTGGCCAGTTGCGGCTGCATCACCAGTTCCAGCTGCGGCTGTTCGCCAACAAATTGCGCCACCTGCTGCGCCAGGGTGACGCCGTTATCAATAATTTCGGCGTACTGCTTTTTACCCAGCGCTTCAAGACCCATCCACAGCTTCAGCGCATCGAAACGGCGCGTTGTCTGCAAGGATTTCGACACCAGGTTTGGTACGCCCTGCTCTTCGTCAAAGTCAGAGTTCAGGTAGGCCGCCTGGTAACGCATCAACTGATAATGGCGCGCATCTTTCAGCAGGAACGCGCCACAGCTGATGGTCTGGAAGAATTGCTTATGGAAATCCAGCGTCACGGAATCAGCCAGCTCAAGGCCATTGAGGAAATGGCGATACTTCTCAGAGAGCAGCAACGCGCCGCCCCAGGCCGCATCAACGTGAACCCAAATCTGCTGTTCAGCGGCCAGCGCGGCGATGTCTGCTAACGGATCAATCGCGCCGGCATCGGTGGTGCCGGCGGTAGCAACAATCGCCATTACCTGCTCACCGTTGGCTTTCGCCTCGGCCAGTTTCTGCGCCAGATCGTTAACATCCATGCGCGAAAACGCATCCGTTTTCACCAGCGTCACGGACTGGTAACCCAGCCCCATCAGCGCCATGTTCTTCTGCACTGAAAAGTGTGCATTTTCAGAACATAACACTTTAATTTTGCTGAGATTACCGGTTAAGCCGTGCTGCTGAACGGAGTGACCCTGGCGTGCAAAAAAGGCATCGCGCGCCAGCATCAAGCCCATCAGGTTACTCTGCGTCCCGCCGCTGGTGAACACACCTGCGTCACCGGCCGGATAACCCACCTGTGCGCGCAACCATTCGATGAGTTTCATCTCGATGATGGTTGCCGACGGGCTTTGATCCCACGAATCCATGCTCTGGTTCGTGGCGTTGATCAGCACTTCCGCCGCCTGGCTAATTACCAGGCTCGGACAGTGGAGGTGCGCCACGCACTGCGGGTGATGCACGGACAAGCTGTCTTTAAGGAAATACTCAACGGCGCGCTCAATAGCGGCCTGGTTGCCCAGGCCCTGAGACGTGAATTCTAAATTGATGCGCTCACGTAATTCCGCGACAGTCTTGCCCTGATACATTTCAGGTTGCTTGAGCCACTGCACCACAGCTAGCGTGCTCTGCTCAATGGCTTCCTGATAGGCAGCAATACTTTGCGCGGAACCCGAGAGAATCGGATTTAAATCAGACATTCGCTCACTTACTCCGATTAAACAGGCTTCACGCCAGCGCTCAGCAGCGCGTTTTCAAATTTATCGAGGAAAATTTCCAGCTCAGCATTGCTGATAAGCAGCGAAGGCAGCAGGCGCAGTACGCAACCGCCACGACCGCCGCGCTCCAGGATCAGCCCTGATTCGAAGCATTTTTTCTGCAACAGTGCAGAAAGCTCGCCGTCTGCCGGGTAGCAACCCATGTGATCCTGCGCTTCGTGCGGCTTAACGATCTCAATACCGATCATCAGGCCCAGGCCACGAACGTGACCGATAACCGGGAAACGTTTTTGCATTTCAGCCAGTTTGCCTTTCAGCCATTCGCCCTGCTCTGCCACTTTATCGGCAATGCGATCTTCTTTGAGGATCTTCAGCGTAGTGAGGCCTGTAGCCATCGCCAGCTGGTTGCCACGGAAGGTACCGGTATGGTGGCCCGGCGCCCAGGCGTCGAACTGTTTTTTGATACCCAGTACCGCCAGCGGCAAACCGCCACCGACCGCTTTGGACATCACAATGATGTCCGGCTCAATACCGGCGTGTTCGAAGGCAAACAGTTTGCCAGTACGGGCGAAACCAGCCTGCACTTCGTCCAGGATCAACATAATGCCGTGTTCCTGGGTCACTTTACGGATACGCTGCAGCCACTCGATCGGCGCCGGGTTCACGCCGCCTTCGCCCTGCACCGCTTCCAGGATCACAGCAGCCGGTTTACGCACGCCGCTTTCAACGTCGTTGATCAGGTTTTCGAAGTAGTAAGTCAGCGCTTTGACACCGGCTTCACCACCGATACCCAGCGGGCAACGATACTGGTGCGGATAAGGCATAAACTGCACTTCCGGCATCATGCCGTTTACCGCTTCTTTCGGCGACAGGTTGCCCGTCACGGAAAGCGCGCCGTGCGTCATGCCGTGGTAACCGCCAGAGAAGCTGATAATCCCGGAACGACCGGTCACTTTTTTCGCCAGCTTCAGCGCCGCTTCCACGGCGTCCGCGCCGGAAGGCCCGGTGAATTGCAGGCAATATTCTTTGCCCTGACCCGGCAGCAAAGAGAGCAGATATTCTGAAAACTCATCTTTTAACGGCGTGGTCAGGTCGAGCGTATGTAACGGTAAGCCACTGGTAATGACACTTTGGATGCTTTGAATCACATCAGGATGATTATGGCCCAGCGCCAGAGTACCGGCGCCTGCAAGGCAGTCAAGGTATTGATTATTCTCAACATCGGTGATCCAGACGCCCTGCGCTTTGGCAATCGCTAACGGCAATTTACGCGGATAGCTTCTGACATTGGATTCAAATTCGGCCTGTCTTGCTAAAAAGGTCTCATTGCTTTGCGGGAATGATTTAGCACTCAAAGAATCAATACGGACTTTATCCGTCATCATATCTCTCCTACAACCTGGGTTGATTTAACACCGGGTTGAATAAGGGTTTAAGGGGGCTTGTAAAAAACGCGGCTAATATATGTGTTTTCAGCAGCGGACTCAATCTTTTATTTTGTCAGGCTATTTATGTCATTTTCTTTAAAAATCAATGACAAAAAATATTTATGCGTGGGGATTGTTCAGCATGAATTGTAACCAATTCTGTTACAAGAATATTCCAGGCAGCATCGGAAACAATGCCATGATAAGCCTCGCTTTTTAATATTTGTGCTCTTTTTATGTTATTAGAACGTTATTTAAGCCAAACTCCGCCAGCAAGCACTGAATAAATCATGATATTTTCCATTGGTTTATTGCAAATGTTGAGGAAAATATCGATTCAGCGAGTTAAATCACTTACTATGCCCCGCGATAAAAACCCTGAGGCGAAAAAAAGGAAGCATCTATTTAATCATTAATGCGTATCACACCCGGTAACTCGTGAGAGGCAATACAGGTTATCGACAACGGGAGCAGAATCCTGGGTTGTAAAAAGAAATGTTCGCGGGCGGACATTTCGTAAGGCGAAGCACGCTTCCCTTATGCCGAGAATGAAAATTTTCATGCCATTAAAATTATGGCGCCCTGATATGAGATTGTTATGACTCGCATTTATCCACACACCATCGTTGCCAAATTTGGCGGAACCAGTGTCGCCGATTTTGACGCGATGAGCCGCAGCGCCACCATTGTCCTTGCTGATAAAGACGTTCGTCTGGTTGTTTTATCTGCCTCCGCTGGCGTCACCAACCTGTTAGTTGAACTTTCAGGCGGTCTGGAAAGCAGCGTTCGACAAGATAAGATCGACACCCTGCGCACCCTGCAATACAACATTATTTCTCGCCTGAAACAGCCAGAAGCCATCGGCCAGGAGATCGACCGCCTGCTCGATAATATCAGCCATCTTGCGGCCATGGCCGTTGATTCCCGGTCAGACGCGCTGTGCGATGAACTGGTGAGCCACGGGGAGCTGATGTCTTCCCTGCTGTTTGTGGAGGTTCTGCGCGAACGCGACGTCGAAACGCAGTGGTTTGACGCGCGCAAAGTGATTCGCACGAACGACACGTTCGGCTGCGCGGTACCTGTTATAAGCGAGATTGCAGAACGGGTGGAAAAGCATTTGCGCCCGCGCATTGCGCAGTCGCTGGTGATCACGCAAGGCTTTATTGGCAGCGACGCGGCGGGGCAAACCACCACGCTCGGTCGGGGCGGCAGTGATTACACTGCTTCATTGCTGGCGGAAGCGTTGCAGGCAGCGCGAGTGGATATCTGGACCGATGTCGCCGGGATTTATACAACCGATCCCAGAATCGTTGCCCAGGCAAAACGCATCGATACGCTCTCATTTTCTGAAGCCAGTGAAATGGCGACCTTCGGCGCGAAAGTGCTGCATCCGGCAACACTGTTGCCCGCGATGCGTAAAAATATCCCGGTCTTTGTCGGTTCAAGCGCCCAGCCGCGCGCGGGCGGAACGCTGGTCTGCCGTGACACGCACGAACCGCCGCGTTACCGTGCGCTGGCCGTTCGTCGCCAGCAAACGCTGTTAAAGTTATCCAGCATTGATGCGCAGCCGGCACACCGCTTTTTAGCCGAGATGTTCAACATTTTGTCGCGTCATGATGTGGCGATGGATCTGGTGACAACTTCGGAAGCCAGCATTGCGCTTATCCTCAACTCCACCGGCTCTACGTCCGGTGAAGCGGACACACTGACTACTGCGCTGCTTACCGAACTGTCATCGCACTGCCATGTCGAAATCGAGACCGGTCTGGCGTTAGTCTCGCTTATTGGTAACACGCTCTCGCAGGCCCCGGCGGTATGCAAAGAGGTGTTCGCCGAACTGGAAAACCATTCCGTGCGGATGATTTGCCACGGCGCCTCCAGCCATAATCTTTGCTTCCTGCTCCCCGCAGAATGCGCTGACAGCGCCGTGAAAATGTTACACCGTAACTTGTTAGAATAACGGCGGTTAACGCGCCCCGCACGCGGGCAACGCTCAGTGCTGGCAGCGCGTCTGCCAGCACTTACCTCAAGAGCAATCACCCGCCACTTTCTCCCTTTTTCCACTAGTACCGTCACGCTGAGAGTCCGCCTTACTCAAGGTGACCGGAACGCAGAAAGTCGCCTGTGCCTGTCTGGGCGGTAACGTTTAGCGGCGCAAAGCCCGTGACGCTTAGCGGGCTTTCTTGTAACCTTCCGCAAAACTTTTCCCGAAAACCGGACTTCACATGGTCGTTCATATTTCAAAAGATCCTTTGCATGGCGTGACGCTTGAAATGCAGGTTAACGCGCTGGTTGCCCGCTACGGTTGGCTCGAACTCGGCAAACGCATCAATATTAATTGCTTTAAAAACGATCCAAGCGTTAAATCCAGTTTGAAATTTTTGCGACGCACGCCCTGGGCGCGCGCGGAAGTTGAGGCGCTGTATCTCGAATCGCTGGAAGAGCGCGCCCCGGCCAAATCAGACGAACCAGCGTTTAACCCGTGGACCCGCGGTCGAACGCCTAAGAGCTAATTTTCAGATGTCACTACAAAAGTCAGGCGTGCTTATTGCCACTGCGCTTTTACTCGCCAGTTGCGCCTCGAAAGCGCCGAAATCACTCGTCACACCGTTGCCGCCGGTGGCCAAACAACCACTCGCAACAACGCCTGCAAAAAATACACAACCCGTACGCGGTATCTGGCTGGCGACCGTGTCGCGTCTCGACTGGCCGCCGGTAAATTCAGTGAATATGAGTGCTGCGTTGCGCATTAGCCAGCAGCAAGAGGCGCTGAGAAACAAGCTGGATAAGCTAAAAAGCCTTGGCATCAATACCGTCTTTTTCCAGGTCAAACCCGACGGCACCGCGCTATGGCCGTCAAAGATTTTACCCTGGTCAGATATGCTGACCGGCACGATTGGACAGGATCCGGGTTACGATCCGCTGCAGTTTATTCTCGATGAAGCGCACAAGCGCGGCATGAAAGTGCACGCCTGGTTTAACCCCTACCGCGTTTCGGTTAATACCAAACCGTCGACCACCGCGGAACTCAACCGTACTTTATCCCTGCATCCGGCCAGCATTTTCGTGCTGCATCGTGACTGGATCCGCACGGCAGGCGACCGTTTTGTGCTCGATCCCGGCATTCCGGAAGTGCGCGACTGGATAACCAGCATTGTGGCAGAAGTGGTGGCACACTACCCGGTCGATGGCGTGCAGTTTGACGACTACTTCTATTCTGAAACTCCCGGTTCTGCGCTGAATGACAGCCAGACTTACCGGCAATATGGCCAGGCGTTCAGTTCAAAAGCAGACTGGCGGCGCAACAATACGCAGCAGTTGATTGAACAGGTTTCACGCACCATCCGACAACTCAACCCCAATGTCCAATTCGGCGTGAGCCCGGCGGGAGTCTGGCGTAACCGCTCATTTGACGCCGCCGGTTCCGATACGCGTGGTGCCGCGGCGTATGACGAATCGTTCGCCGACACGCGCCGCTGGGTGCAACAAGGGTTACTGGATTACATTGCCCCGCAAATCTACTGGCCTTTCGCACGCGATGCGGCGCGTTACGATGTGCTGGCAAAATGGTGGGCGGATGTCGTGAAACCGACAAAAACACGCCTCTACATCGGCGTGGCGCTGTATAAGGTGGGGGAATATTCGAAGAATGAGCCCGACTGGACAGTCAACGGCGGCGTGCCTGAGCTGAAAAAACAGCTCGATTTAAACGAATCGCTGCCGCAGATTAACGGCACGATTTTGTTCCGCGAAAGTTATCTGGAACAGCCGCAAACTCAGCAGGCAGTGAATTATTTGAAGAGCCGCTGGGGTGGTTAAGCAGGCAGGAAAAATTTTTGATAGTTTCCCCGGGGGTTCTCGCACTCAGATTCTCCAATTAGCGTACCGTCGGGGAACACGCTGTAGTTAAATGCTTGATATGCAATGCTCTCCATGAATCTCTGATAACTATCTATTCCGGCATAGTTGATGAAATCGTTTTTTTCACCCGCAAAATATTTCTCAATTGCCCGCATTAACTGCAAATCAATGCCCACAATGATTGCCAGCTCATATTTATTTTTATGTCTGTTTAATATAACAAACTCACCACCCCAAAACCGCTCAACTCTGAAAGAATATTGTTGAAAATCGCTTTCGCCACCGCTCATTAATTTATCAGCAAGCGCGAAAAGATTAGCGAACTTGAACCATGCTGCATAATTTCTAACTTTTACCCATTCGGCTGAAAGCTCAATTTCGTAACCTATATTTTTCCCTGGAGGATCGACATAAATGATAGCGCTGTTAACGGGCTGCTTTTCACCACGTAGGGCAGAATGCATCGCATAACCATTATTGATATTAGTTGTGGGGCTGTTCAGCCAGGGATATACCTGCTTATCTAAAGCACGTTTTAACGACGATTTAATCTCAGAAGGGTCGTTAATCTGCAACGAGTAGGAGCTTTTAGATTCAAAAATAACTCTTTCTTTCTTACTGTTTTCAAATAAAAAATCCGCTATTTTCACCCTCTTCTCAGAATCTGGCAAAGCAGCGATATGAGCCCTCACCTTAACATCGGAAGCCAGATGCCCGACGAAAACGTAACCTAATCTGTTACTTAGCAGTAACGATATACCTTGCCCTAGCCGACCTATTAGGCTTGTTAATGTCACATCATTGACAACTGTATCAATGTCATCAACGAGCCTCAGATTATCATTTTTTGCCAGTTTAATCAGTTCATGAGCAGACAAGATAAGTCCCAGGCTATGAAAGCTATAATTGCGTTGAATAAGGAAATCTGTTTTTACTACCGCGTGAGCCAATTGCCATAGGGTAAATTCGAGTTGCGGATGCGGTATCGCAAAATCATCCCATTTCGCATGATGAGGTAATTTTTTTAATGTAATATTCTTCAAATCCCATTCAAAAACGTCAACATTAATAACCTTTCTGCTGTCTTTGAAAAGATACGCGAATTCTTTAATATATCTAAGCATGTCTGTTATCCTTACCAGAAACATGTTTTCTAGAGAAAGTTCTCAATAATACTCATTATTCGAAAGCAAAAACAATCCTTACCTACTAAATTATTTCTATTCTTGGTTAACAGAGCGCTATTAAAAACCTCTAGTCACTATTTGTTTGTTCTGCGTCGTTATTCACTCTGCAACTAATTCATCATAAACACTGCGCAGCCTGCTGCGCAGATAGAGCACCGCTTTGTGCTTACGGGATAACAGCGCCTGCATACTGACGCCCGTCTCCTCCACCAGCGCCTTATAACTCAAACCTTCAAGCTCGGTCTTTTCGAACACCTCGCGCTGGGCGGGCGGAAGCTCCGCCAGCGCGCTTTCAAGCTCGTGCCATAACAGTTCGCGCAGATACTCCTCTTCCGGCGTTTGCGGCACGCCAAACAGCGTTTCCGCCAGCTCATCTTCCGCAAAATCGCCCTCATCATCATCGCCGTTGAAAAAACCGGACAATGGCAGCTCACGTTTTTTACGCGCTCTGTCAGTCATTTCATTACGCGCAGCGCGAAACAACCAGGCGGCAACATTTTCCACCGGGTGTTCCACATTCATCAGCTGGTAAGTCACTTCCTGCAAAATGTCGTCGGCGTCATCGCGCACTGCCGTGCGCCCACGAATAAACGCTTTCAGGCGTGAGCGACAGGCATTCAGCGCGTTAACCAGCAAAGACTCGCCGTCCGTGGTTTTCACCGTGCTCACTCAGCGTCCGGTTTTTTGGCGCTGCTATCGTCAGGCTGATGGCGGTCATCTGCCCTTTCATCCCAGCGTCCACGCCAGCCGCAGCGATCGCGGCGACCAAACCCTTCGCGGCGCTGCTGGATAAAGGCTTCACGCTGCTCCGGCGTCATTTGCATCCAGCGTTCGTGCATACGCCGACGCGCCATACCAAACATTCCCCCGTGGAATCCCAGCCCGCCAAACAGAATGCGGCTCAGCACTAACAGCCCCAGCGCCTGCCAGAAACCAATGCTTTTCACGCCAAGAATGGCCGGTAGCAGCGCGTTCCACAACGACATCACCAGCAGCCCTAACGCGATGAATACCACCACGCCAATAATCAGCGGTTTGATCATGCGGTGCCGACCAAAACCGTGACGGTGTCCGTGTCTGTGCTCATGCATATCAAAATCTCTCATCTTTTTTCTACTCCATCAGGTTGGTGAATAATTGCTTGTGATGAAGTAGACGGATGAGCGGTAAAAATATTGCCAGGGAAATGCAAATAAATTCCGCCGCAGCGCAATAAGCAAACAACCCATTGAAAAATAATGATTTAATTTATCTCAACCGCAAACCGATGGGGATCCTTGACGTCATGTTTCTGAAAGTACTCAGGTTAAGACGCGGCACCGGAAGCGGGCGGGATACAGGCAACCTCAGAAGATCCTCAACATGCATACCGGCTGTTCGATATTCCCGATAAGTCCCTGACGCAACATGTCGAAGAATATAATCCCGAAGTTCGGCCCTTTCGGCGTCAGCGTCATGGCGCGGGTTTGCAGGTTATTACAGTTCGCCCAGTTAATGATCGGCGGATTTGGCCGGCTGGTATTTTGCCCGACATAAAAACTCTGCCCCGGTTCAACCTTAATAAACCAGTCAAAGCTGCCGCCAGACGCGCGGGTCCAGCCGTCAACCGTACAGGTTATCGGTGATGATGAGGTATTTTTAAGGATTAACTGACCTGCAAACACGCCAGAGCTGGCAGAGAGAAATAATACGATGGCAAAGACACGCATCGTCATTCGTGAGATGACGCCCATACAAACTCCTCTATTACTGCGGTAGAAAAACAAAAACAGATGCGCAGGTATATTTACCCTGCGCACCAATATATTTCGTTAAAAAGAAAAATTAATTTAAAACCTAACTGACGCGATATTCGATATATTCAGACCAGGCTGTTTCGCAAATAAAAACCTCCCGCGCGGGAGGCTTTAGTATTTTATTTTTTCTTGTAAACGTCAGCCGTTGCGTGAATTTTTTTCCTTGTTTGATCGGAGGTGACGACATACACATCGCCGCCCTTTTCATCCGCCAGTTTGCTCAGCGCATGGCGGGCATCCATGGGTGACATCTCGTCGGATGTGGCAATCTCGCCAACCTTTTCATATTGAGAAGAAACTTTATCAAATTCTGCTTTTTCCATTAATTTGGCGGCCCAGGCATTACTCGCCAGTAATGTTAACGCGCTAATAATCACTAAACTTTTTTTGTTCATCAGGCATTCTCCGGATTGATTTGAGATGGCTGTAAATAACAGAAAAGCACAGTCGATCATTTACTCTTTAACGGTAGACCAAGCCAACAATAATTCAATGTCATTAATTAATCGGTTATTTAATCAACATATTAAGCTGAATAAAAAGTGAAACGTGCATATGAAATGTCATATATAATGGCGCGCGTCTTACTTCAGGGTTTACACATTTCAGGAGTCTGGTGATGAAAGATTCACACCTCAACCTGCCGGCGGGCTACTTTGGCATCGTGCTTGGCATTATCGGGCTGGGCTTTTCCTGGCGTTTCGCCGCCACTATCTGGCCGGTCACGCTATTGCCTGCGGATGGCTTAATCATTCTGGCGATGGTCATCTGGGCGCTGTTGATGCTGGCATTTATTAGCCGAATGTTTCGCCACGGCGCGAGCGTGCTGGAAGAGATCGCCCATCCGCTGAAAAGCAGTTTTGTCAGCCTGGCACCGGCAACCTCGATGCTGGTCGCCATTGGCCTTGCGCCGTGGCTGCACAAACTGGCGCTGGGGCTGTTTCTTATTGCAGTTGTGGCGCAGCTCACCTACTCCGCCTGGCAAACCGCCGGGTTATGGCGCGGTCAACACCCGAAAGAAGCAACGACACCGGGGCTTTATCTGCCTACGGTTGCCAATAATTTTATCAGCGCGATGGCCTGTGGCGCGTTTGGTTTTAACGATGTCGGGATGTTGTTTCTCGGCGCCGGGCTCTTCTCCTGGCTGAGTCTTGAGCCAGCTATTCTCAGCCGGATGCGCAACCTTGATGAAATGTCGCCCGCGGTGCGTACATCGCTTGGCATTCAGATGGCGCCTGCATTCGTGGCCTGTAGCGCCTGGCTGAGCGTCAACGGCGGGCAGGCCGATGTGTTCGCCAAACTGTTATTCGGTTATGGCCTGTTACAGATGCTGTTCATGATAAGGCTGATCCCCTGGTACAGTTCGCAGCCGTTTAACCCGTCGTTCTGGAGTTTTTCATTCGGCGTGGCGTCGCTGGCAACCACCTCGATTCGTCTGGGACACGGCACGCCGGGCGGCGCACTGTACTGGATGTCATTCCCGCTGTTTATCGCGGCTAACCTGGTGATCGTGCTGTTGATGGTGAAAACCTTCGCGCTGTTACTGCAGGCTAAGTTACTGATCCGCACGGCGCACAGCTAACGCATCACAGGCGCTTTACGAGGGTGGTTTTGTTACAGCCACCCTCCCGCTCAACGCTCACGTTATCCACGCTAAGCAACATCAGCATTATCCCCCTGCCACTTTCCAGCTCCTGCTCCTCGTCGCTGCCAATTTTGCGCCGTGCTTTGTTCAGGCTGTCTGGCGAAAGGGCGATACCATCATCTGTCAACTCGACCTGCACAGCATCGTTGTGGCAACTGAATGTCACAGAAAATTCGCGGTGGCTGTCTTCGTTTAACGCATGGCGAATAACATTGGTCGCCGCTTCGCAAACGGCAAGATCGAGCGCAAAGCGCCACGCATCATCAACGGGCAGCGCCGCCATGTTGCGCTGCAACCACTCCGCCAGCGGAGCTAATGCGCCCAACGTAGCCTCAAGGGTAATCGCCTCACGCATCATGTTTACCTGGCAAGCGCGGCGCAGGCGGCATCGCGGTCTTCGCAGATACGAAACACCCTGTCCATACGCGTCAGAGTGAACATATTGCGGATACCGGGCTTGAGGGCGCAAACCAGCATTTCACCTTTGCCATTCATCATTTTCAGTAACGACACCAGCGTGCCCAGACAGCTACTGTCGATAAAGTCGACGCGGCTAAAATCGATGATTAACGCTTTCTGCTCATTTGCCATTTCACGTGAGAGCATCTCCCTGAATGTCGCCGCCACCGACGCATCCAGACGTCTGACAACCGGCGTCATAATGATGGCCTGCGGCAACCGTTCGATCTCAATATTCATGCCCATCCCCTCCGCGCTCGATAATTAACAACGAAACATCATCCGTCATGGTTCTTTCACTCCCGCCGTCATGATTACGCCAGCGCGTCAAATGCTCGCCGAATAACGGCAGCAGCGCCTCAATGGGCTTGCCGGTCTGCTGTTGTAACCAATGTTGTAAGCGTAATTCACCAAACTGCTCATCGCCTGGCCCTTCACACTCGGTAATGCCATCGCTGAACAGGCACAACCGCTCGCCGTTATGCAGACTAAATACAGTGTCTTCCCACTGCATATCCGGCAGTAACCCGACCGGGGGCCCGCCATTACCCGTCTGGCGGGCTTGCCCGTCAGGCGAGACGATAAACGGCGTGGGATGCCCGGCCTGGCACAACGTCCCGCTGCCATCTCGCAGGTTAATAACGCCATAAACCATTGTGAAATAGCTGACTATCTCCGTATCTTCACTGCAAAAACGCGCATTCAGCATCTGCACAACCTTCGCGGGTGACGCCACCTCGCCATGTTCATTAAACAGAAAACGTTCCACCACGCGGCCCTGCAGAAACTGCCGGGCAACCGCCAGCGACATCATCGCCGCGCCAACGCCATGCCCGGCGACATCAACAAAATAAAACCCAAGATGGCCATCGAGCGGGAACACATTAAAGATATCGCCGGAGACCCAGGCAGAAGGCAGAAACAGCCAGTCAGCAAAATAGTGTTCATAGCGCAGTTGATGCGCGGGTAATACCGAACGCTGCAACCGCGCGGCCACCAGTAAATCCTGCTCTATCTGGTTTAATGCCTCGCTTAAGCGTGTATTGTGCGCGGCAAGGCTTGCTTCCAGCGCCAGAATGCGCGCCCCGGCATGTAAACGCGCCTGAAGCTCGCTCTGGTTGACCGGCTTACTGAGAAAATCATCCACGCCTGCGTCAAAGCCTTCGGTAATGTCATCCGCGCTCTCGCGCGCCGTCAGCAAAATAAGATACACATAGTGACCATACTCAATGTTTCGAATGGCGCGGCACAGCGCCAGGCCATCCATCACCGGCATCTCCCAGTCGCTGATCACCATACTGACGGGCGTTCGCGCCATCATCGCCAGCGCCTCTTCGCCGTTCTCCGCTTCACTCACCTGGTAGCCCCACTGTGAAAGCAGATTAACCAGCAAACGGCGATAAACCCGCGAATCATCGACAATCAGTACCCTTTTCTGCTCCATCCTCATGGCTCCTAAAGCGGTAACAACCAGATAAGGCTCACCGTGCCTTCCCGGAATCGTGCATTGCCATTTTTATGACCGGGAAAACGCGTACCGGCGTAGTTGCTGTACTGAATAGAGAGCGAGCCAGGCGCATAGGTGGCGTAACCAAAGCTGTAACTATAATCGCCATTCCACGGCTGCTGCTGGCTGCTATCAGGGAACCAGAACGCAGTTGCGCGTACGAAAAAGTGCTGTTTAAGGGTGTAGCCGCAGCCGCCAAGCATGACGTTTTTATTGGCTTTCACGCTGTCGCTTTGCGCGTCGTAGTAGCGCGGCACCCAGCTATAACCGAGCTGGCAGGTCAGCGCATCGCCTTTATTAATTAAAAGCTTATTTTCAATGGGCTTTGGCAACGAGAACTTATACGCCAGCGTAAACGCCCCCTGCTCAAAATAGGTGTGCCGTTTACTGCCGGTCGTCCAGAAATGGTTATCGCCGTAGTTACTGTAAACCAGGCTAACGGTGTTCGGGTGCCAGTCGTCATAGCCGAAGCTGTAGCGAAAATCGGTGGTATAGCGGCTGGTATCCCTGACCGGCATGCGGGTGATGACGTTCGCGAACCAGAAACTGTAGGGGGAATATTGCAGGCTCAGATTGAGCGTCTGGTTTATTTTTTTGGTTTGCGAGGCCGATTCCGAATTGTTCGGTATCGTTACCCACTGCTGTTTCAGCCCTGAGTTAAAGCTCAACGCCGCAGAAAATTTATCTTTATTCCCGGCGAACAGACGCCCCCAGCGGCTGTTAATGCCCCCCGCCGGGATCTGCTCGGCGGCTCTCTCCTGCTGACCCGCGTCCTGGCTATGCTCGGCGGCATACGCTGGCGCAAGACTACCGCACAGGACGACCACCAGCCCTATTTTTTCCCGCATATCGTGTTCCCTCAATTGGGTATCCAGCGTCCGGCGACGTTATATTTTGCCATCAGCCATAACGCGCCCAGCGCCAGCGCATGGATCAGCGTGTTGGTCAGCCATGCCTGGCGCCATAAATCGAAGGTGACAAACTGGCTGACCACCAGCACTACGTACACATGCAAAATGAAGGTGTAGAGCGAGTGCTGCCCCAGCGGGATAAAAAACCAGCCCGTGGCACGGTAAATCGGCGTCCAGCAACGGGTCAGCACCAGATAAACGGTCACCATCAGGGCGATGTCATTGACCACCCGCACCGGGCCAAGCCCGTTTTTTGCCGCCCAGGTGTGGTAAAAGGCATTAAAATCGGCGGGCGGGATCACCTGCAACAACAACGCCGGTGGGATAAAAGGATTGGTATGGTTTTGCGCCACAAATCCCAGCACTATCGCCACCACCACCAGAGCTGCGACCATGGCTTTTCCCGCGTGCGTTTGTGCGAGCGAAAGCAGTTCCTCTTTGTACCAGCCGCAACACATGCCGAGCACAAAGATCAGTTGCCAGGCCATCAGCGGAAAGGCGAATTCAAACTCGGAGACCGTGACGCGCATCGGCCACACTTGCCAGCAACAATAAACCGCCAGCGAGAGCAGCAATAGCCAGGCTACTTTTCCGTTATGCAGTAGTCCCAGAAATAATGGGCTTATTAACAGCAGGCAAATATATAATCCCAGAATCTGGGTTTGATGCGGACCAATTTGCAAATAGAGGATGATATTAAACCAGGTTTCACGTATTTGCGGGCTGGTCGGAAATAATGACCAATGCGTACCTGAGTAACGATCGGTAAAATGGGTAACTTCAAAGGTATTTATAAAATGCAGATGCGAGAGTAATAGAATAGAAACTATGATGATGATATTAACCTGATATATTTTCCATGCGCGTCGCCATAATCCCCAGGAAATCGTTAATAACACCGCTTTTTGCAGACGCACGCGATTGAGCATACCGAGCATAAATCCGGAAAGAATGACAAAGCCTTCCGCGCCGGTTGTCAGACCAAATCGCTCCCACGTAAAAATATTAAAAACCGACATCACTTCCGTATGCGCCACCACCATCATCACCAGCGCCACACCGCGCATCATATCAATACGTAGATCGCGACGGTCGGCTAATACATAACGCCACGTTGTTTTTTCACGGTTTTTCGCTATAGCGACAGGCGCAGACTGGCTTATTTCCATCTCGTAAACGTTGCCCTGAAAAGAGGTTGCGAAGTTAATATTTACATAGCGTAGTACACTCTGACCGGCAAAATGAATCCGCTTCGCCAGATTATAAAATATATCCTTAAACAGAAACTCCAGTTAATCAGACGTTACTTAAAGGCAATTGTAGTCATTCTTGAAAGTTACCGATGGGGTTCTACAATGAATTTAAAAGCATTTCCCACAGGCTATTAAAAGCAACTCAGATTTATCTTCACGACGCATATTATTCATTTGCGAATGATTAACAGATCAGGATATCTGCGACTATGGGTTTTTATTTTTCCAGATTTGAAGCGCGTCGCCCGCCAGAACCCCTTTGCACTCCCGGATGGGTAAAAAAGGCATGGCAAATATTGGCGGTGGCGGCGTTGATTCTGGGGGCAAATTATATTCGCTGGCGCTGGATGGAATCGCTGAATATGGATGCGCTGTGGTACGCCATTCCCCTTGTGCTGGCAGAGACGTTGGCATGGATTGGTACCACGTTATTTACCATTAACCTGTGGCAGGAAAAGGATGTACCGGCGCAAAATCCACCGGCAGATATCAACGATTGTCATGGCGCAGAAGAAGCCATTGATTCCAGGCCAATCAAGGTGGATCTGTTTATCGCCACCTATTCCGAAGATGTCGAGCTGGTACGGTTATCGATTCGCGACGCGCTTAACGTCACCTACCCTTGCCCGCTCGATTACCGCATTCATGTGCTGGATGACGGGCGGCGCGCTGAGATGAAAGCCGTCTGCGATGAAGAAGGCGTTAATTACATCACCCGGCAGAACAATATGGGCTACAAAGCCGGAAATCTGCGCAACGGACTGGAGCAAACCGACGGCGACTTTATTGTGATTTGCGATGCCGATACCCGCGTCTTTCCCACCTTGCTCAGCCATACGCTGGGCTATTTTCGCGATCCGGATGTCGCCTGGGTGCAAACCCCCCAATGGTTTTACGATCTGCCGGAAGGAGAACGGCTGCCGCGTTGGCTCGCACGCCGGACTGGCAAAGCCGGGTATGCGCTCGGCTGGACGCTGGAAAAAATTTGTGGCCCGGTCACCCTTGGCCGCGACCCGTTTTTCAACGATCCGCGCATGTTTTATGATGTCATTTTGCGCCGCCGCAACTGGGCAAATGCCGCGTTTTGCTGTGGTGCAGCGTCAATTCATCGCCGCGAAGCGGTGATGCAGGCGGCATTGCGCAGCTACGTGTGGAATGTCGATGCCGAAATCGACCGTCATACCCGTGATATTCGCGATCCGGCCATGCGTGCAGCGCTTCAGGAAGCGATGCGCCCGCATGTGATTTACGACACCGAACTGACGCCTTACAAATTCCACGTCTCGGAAGATATTTATACCTCCATTGTTCTGCATGGCGACGATGCACATCGCTGGCGTTCAGTCATGCATCCGCGTATCGAATCCAAAATGCTCTCACCGCAGGATATGCTGACCTGGATGATCCAGCGCTTTAAATATGCCGCTGGTTCGCTGGATATTCTGTTTCACGACAACATTTTTTCCCGCCGCCGCTTCAAGTTGTCGCTGCCTCAGACGCTGATGTACGCCACCACGTTCTGGTCTTATCTCGCCTGTATCTGGAATACCGTATTCCTGATTTCGCCCATTATTTATCTGTTTACCGGCATCCCCCCCGTCTCTGCGTGGTCCACGCCGTTTTATCTGCATTTCTTACCGTTTTTTATTGTTTCGGAGCTGGCGTTCATGTTTGGGACATGGGGTATTTCCGCCTGGGATGGACGGGCATCCTATCTCTCTTTTTTCTCGATGAATTTACGCGCCCTCGATACCGTTCTGCGTGGGGAACAGATCAAATTCCACGTCACGCCCAAAGAGCGCCAGGCCGGGCGGTTTCTCTACCTTGTGAAGCCGCAAATCGCCATTGTGGTGCTGACACTGCTTGGCCTGCTATGGGGCGGGATTCAGGTGGCGCGCGGCCAGGTGGATGACCCTTCAGGTTACGTGATCAACATTTTCTGGGGTGCGGTGAATATTGCCGCCATGCTGCCGCTGATCCTCGCGGCGATGTGGACGCCGCCCGATGAGGAGCCAACGCCATGAGAATGCGCGATGCGCTGCTGAACGCCCGCAGTTATATCACCATCCTGCTCGGTTTCCTGTTGGGCTTTGCCATCGTCGTTTGGGTGGAACGCCAGATGCCTACCCGCGTAGAGAGCACGTCCGGTCTGGCGCTGAGCAAAGCGTTTCCGCCGTTGCCCACCACGCGCGACTTAACCTTTAACGAAGCGATCTGGGCGCGGGTCGCCTGGCAATATTATGTCAATAACACCCAGCCAAACGGCCTGGCAAACGCCCGCGACGCCGAACCGTGGTTCAGCTTATGGAGCACCGGCAGCTATCTCTTCGCTGCCATGGCCGCACAGCGTCTGGACATTATCACCACCGGAGAGTTTGACGAGCGCATCACTGCCGCGCTGTTCAGCCTCGGTCAGTTACCCCTTAATGCGCAGGGAATACCCGCCAGTTATTACCACGCCGATACACTGAAAATCCTCGGCAAGGCGGAGAGTTCCGCCATCGGCATGGGACGCTTGCTGACGGCGCTGCAAACCCTGCTTTGGCACTACCCGCAGCACGCGGCGGAAATCCGCGATCTGTTTAATCAGTGGCAGACCGGCGCGCTGATTGAACGCGGCGAAACCACCCGCGCCTCACTGCCGGTACATCACTGGACACTGGCGACAGATGAACCGCGTAACAGCTTTGGTTACCGCCTGTACGCCAGCCACACGCTGCGTCTTATTGACAACGATGCGGGGTTAGCCGTCACCAATCCGCCGGAAGGCCAGGCGATGATTGATATCGACGGCGTTATGGTGCCCGACGAAGGGCTGCGCACGCCGTGGGGACGCCAGCCGTCGCTGGTGAGCCTGCCCTATTTGCTCACCGGACTGGAGACCGGTTTTGACGCGCAAAGCGCGGAGATCGCCTGGCGCATTATGCAAATTCAGCAGCGCCGCCACAGCTTGCAGGTTCGTAAACCCCCCATCAGCACCGATTATGCCGAGCCCGCGCCCGAATATGTAACCGAGCAGCCAAACCGCCAGCCGGACAGTCAGACCAGCGTCAGCAACGCCCCGCCAGAGCAGCGCGCTATCACCTCCACCCGCTCGGCGTTTGCGTGGTACGCCCTGTTTCGTAACACCTGGAGTGAAGCCCTGCGCGAACAGGTATTGACGTTGCAGGTTCCGGGTAAAGGCTGGCAGCAGGGGCTTAACCTCAACGCCAGTGTGAATAACGTTATTGACGCCGACACCAACGCCATCGTGCTTGAAAGCCTTTCGTTTATCGCGCACGGCCAGATGCTGTGCCTGAGCTGTATGAACACCACCGCCCGTCCAACCCCAGCAGCAGGAGCCACGCCATGAAGTTGATTTGTTTGACGCTTTTCCGCCGGTGGGCTGGCATTATGGCTCTCGGGCTGGTGATGACCAGCGCCCAGGCCGCGCCGGGGTTGCCCGCGTCCGACTATCCGGTGCGCAGCGGCACGTTAACGGCACAGGAGATGAAGATTGCGAAAAACGCCTGGCAATACTTTGTCGCAAACTATCAGCCCACCACCGGGTTGGTGAACGCGGTTAATAAATACCCCTCCACCACCATGTGGGACAGCGCCTCCTATCTGGCCGCGCTGACGGCGGCGCGTGAACTGGGCATTATTGATAAAGCCGAGTTTGACCGGCGGTTAATCAAATTCCTCGCCACCCTCAATACCATCCAGTTGTTTCGCAATGAACTGCCCAACAAGGTCTACAACACCATCAACGCGCAGAAAGTGGACTACCTGAACAAACCCGGCGAAATTGGCTTCTCCGCGCTGGATATTGGCCGCATGCTGCTGTGGATGAAAATTATCAAAGAACGTTATCCGGAGTATGGCAACAGTATTGATAACGTCGTTCTGCGCTGGGATTTCAGCCATGTGGTCGACGGTTGCGGCACGCTGTATGGCGCGTATCTGGAGAACGGCCAGCCGAAATATGTTCAGGAGGGACGCCTGGGGTATGAAGAGTACGCCTCGGCGGGTTACCAGCTTTGGGGTTTTAATACCTGCCAGGCCAGCCGCCCGCAACCGTACGATCTGGCGGAGATCTACTGCGTGCTGGTGCCGTATGACTCGCGCGACTCGCGCCGAACCTTTCAGCATAACTACGTGGTGACAGAATCATATCTGCTGTATGGCCTGGAGATGGGCTTTGATACCGCCGACGATCGCAGTAACACCAAAAACAACTATTCACATCCGTGGATGAAAAACTTCGCTGATCGCGTGTATCAAGCGCAGGAGAACCGCTACACCATTACCGGCATGCTGACAGCCCGCTCCGAGCATCAACTGGATAAAGCGCCTTACTTTGTTTACGACACGGTGTTCAGTGACGGCTTCAACTGGAACACCATCACCGACAAAGGCCAGTACGTGCCGGAAACCGCCGCCGTATCGCTAAAAGCCGCGCTGGGCATGTGGGTGCTGTGGAATTCGCCCTACACCGATCGGTTATTAAGCGTTATCGAAAATGCCAACGAAGAGGGCAAAGGCTACTACGAAGGGCTGTATGAGAACGGCAGCGGGCCGATTAAAGAGTTCACCGCCAACAACAACGGCATCATGCTTGAAGCCCTGATGTTTAAAAAGAGCGGCAAGCTGCTGCGCTTTAATACCAACAATCCGAAAGACAAGAATTTCGCCCCCTCGCTGTGGGAGAAAAAACTGGTCGATCTGTTTGAGGAAAACAATACCCGGCGCAACCGCCCGTTCCTGAACCCGACGTCCGCCGTGAAAAGCTGGTGTGAGCGGACCGGCACCGCCCTGCGCACAAAATCCAGTTGTCAGGCATGCCAGTGCGCGTCCTGTAAAGCGGACGAGCCGGTGAAATTACCCCCGGTGGCGGCGTCATGCTTAAAACAGTAAGCCGCAAAACCCTGGCCGCGCTGCTCGGTTTCTTGCTGGTTGCGCTGGCGCTGCTTGCCCTTGTTAAAGATGGCGGCGCAGGCTGGCGCTGGCTGAGCAAAGGCGGCTGGAACACCAGCGCGCGAATCAGTGCCCTGACCCCGGAGGAGCGCCAGTGGGCGCAAACAGCGTGGCGCTACTTCGTTAACAATACCCAGCCGCAAACCGGGCTGGTCAACGGCAGCGATAAACAGCCCCGCGCCACGCTCTGGCAGATGGGCGACACGCTAATTGCCCTGCTGGCCGCCAGAGAACTGGGGCTTTTGAAAGAAGATGAGTTCGATCATCGGCTGACGCAACTGCTCGGCACGCTGAACCGCCTCGCGCTGACCGATACCCGCACACCGGGCCGCCTCTACGCCACGCCAAACGCCTCGCTGGTGGATTTTAGCGGTCAGACGCAGCGAAACGGCTGGTCGGCGCGGGATATGGCGCGCCTGATGCTGGCCTTACGCCTCGTCAGCGAATGGGCGCCGCAATACCAGGAGTATCTGGATAAAATCGTTCTGCGCTGGAACTTCTGCCAGGTTATCGATCCCCACGGCGAACTCTGGTCCTCCTCCATTGAGAATGGCAAACCGGTGATCCGCGAGGAGCTGCGGCTCGGCGAAAGCGAATACGCGGCCACCGCCTTTCGTTTATGGGGTTTTGCGCCAGACCAGGCTTTCGCGCCGCCCGCACGCAACGTGATCATCCACCAGCGGGCGCTGGAAGTGGATGCCCGCGACCCGCGCACCACCTGGCAACCCTCGCTCATCTCCACACTGCCTTACATGCTGCCAGGGCTGGAGTTCGGCTGGCAACCGCCAGGCGTAGAGCGCGCCACCCGCAAGGCGTTACGTGAGCGGGCCAAACAGGTGTGGCTCACCCAACAAACGCGGTGGGAAAAAGAGAAAGTGCTTACCGCCAGGGCCGACTTCGCGCTTGGCCAGGCTCCGTGGCATGTTGACGACACGGTGTGGGGCAATGGTTACGCCTGGAACACACTGGGTGCCGACGGGAAATACTATCCGCGTCTGGCGCAGGTTTCCACCAAAGCGGTTTTCGCCCTTTGGGTGCTGTGGGACACCCCCTTTACCGATGCGCTAATGAATGTCAGCCGACGGATGAACGATGCACAGCGCGGCTGGTTTGAAGGTCGGGTAGAAGCCACAGGCGACTTTAACCGCACGATCACCTTGTCGACTAACGCCATGGTGCTGGAAAGCTTGTTTTATAAGGCACACGGCGGCCCACTATTCCGCAATGGATTAATCGATAACGGCAGCTATTTCTACCTGCAGGCGACTGATGTTTTCAGCGCGCCGGGACTCTGCTTACCCGGCGAGCGCCGGGTGGAGATGAAAAAATGAAATTTTACCGCGATCTTTTTGAAGCCAGTCTGGGCCGCGTGTTCCCGCAGGATGACAAAAAGCCCTTTTTCAATGCTTTTTATGACGCCTTTGTGCGCATGTCGCCGGAAACCGAACGCCACTTTTTGCTCGGTAACGCCGAGCAAGGCCGCCAGCTTATATTTAAGAGCTTTTTTGCCATGCTGGCGGTGGATGGCTCCCTCTTCGTTCCCGATTTTCTGGAAAAACTTGCCCGCGACCAGAGCGACAGCGGCTTGCACTTGCCGCCCCGCTTTTTCGCCCTCTGGCGGCAAGCCATGCTAGATACCGTGCGCCAGCGCGATCCCCTGTGCGATGAAGAGATCCTTACCGCCTGGGCTATGGCGATAGCGCCTGGACTGGAATATCTTCGCCGTCAGGCGGAGCTGCACTACCAGGCGGGAGCGCAATCATGACCGCCGCCTCGCGCTTCGACCTCAACGCGCTACCGATTGCGGTGATGTTGTATGACGCGCAAGAACGGCTGGTGGCGTGGAATGACAAAATCGGCCAGTTTTACCCGTCGCTGGCCACCCGCCTGCAACCCGGCGTCACGCTGGAAGCGTTAGCCAGCCAGTTTATCGATACCGCCTTCAATACCGATCCTGCCCGGCGACAGGCGCTAAAAGAGTCGGTAATCCGCAACTGTCGGCTGGAAAGCCACTACGAGGTACGTCATCAAGGAGAACGACGCCTGTTTGTTCAACATCAGCGTTTACCCGATGGCGGCATCATCAGCCTGCATACGGACATTTCACACCTCGATATGGCGCAGCGCGCACGCCAGGATCTGCACGCTGACTTTTTGCTGGCCGCGGAGTCGATTCATATCGGGATCTGGGACTGGCAAGTCTCGCCGGATATCCTCCAGCTCAGCGATACGCTGTTAAGCCTGGTGGGGCAACCGCGCGACAGTTGGCACCATAATGTCAACGCCATGCTTGGGCTGGTGCATCCGGCGGATCGCTTTCACCTGATCCGCACCGTGCTGCGCTCCCGCGCGCACCATTTTCCGGTGTTTGAATGCGAAATCCGTGTCCGTTATAAGCAGGATCAGTGGCGCTGGATGCTGCTCTCCGGCCAGGTTACCACCCTGAATTTGAGCGGCGCAATGGAGCGCGTGATTGGCACATTGCAGGATATCAACCGCCGCAAAGAAGCAGAGCTGCTCGCCATTGAAGCGGCCCATGTCGCCAGACAAGCGAACGAAGCCAAAAGCGCGTTTCTCGCCAATATGAGCCATGAAATCCGCACGCCAATGAACGGTATTCTCGGCATGACGCAACTGTGCCTTGAAACCCCGCTGAGCGCCGAACAGCGCGAATACCTGACGCTGGTGATGAGCTCGGCGCAATCTTTATTGCATATTATCAATGACATTCTCGACTTCTCGAAAATCGAAGCCGGGAAGATCCTGATTAATGACGAGGCGCTGGAGATACGCCCGTTTATCCAGTCGCTGATCCGCCCGCATATGCCTGCCGCCAGCGAAAAAGAGGTGGAACTGCTGGTCGATATTGACCCGCGTTTGCCAGAGGTGGTGCGAGGCGATAGCGTGCGGCTGCGCCAGATCCTGACCAATCTCATCAGCAACGCGCTGAAATTTACCCACCACGGCGAGGTATTGCTCGGAATTGAACCCGCCGGCAACGGCTCCCGGTGGCGGTTTCGGGTGCGCGATAGCGGCATTGGTATTCCCCCGGATAAACAGCAACTGATTTTCGAAGCGTTCAGCCAGGCGGACAGCTCCACCACACGCCGCTATGGCGGCACCGGGCTGGGGCTGACCATCTCCGCGCGGCTGGTGGCGATGATGGGGGGAAATTTAACGGTGACCAGTACGCCGGGCGTTGGGAGTGAGTTCGCCTTCACCCTGCCGCTGGCAAACTTGCCCGTGAGCGAAATGACAACGACAGAAGCGCACCAGTTTCACGGTGAACGGGTGCTGGTCGTCGATGATAACGCCACCAACTTACGCTTGCTGGAGGCCAAACTGACCGCCATGGGGCTGACGCCGGTCTGTATCAACAAACCGCTGGAAGCGCTGGCGCTGGCGGCGCAAATGCCGCCGTTTCCGCTGATCCTGCTGGATGCGCAAATGCCGGATATGGACGGCATCTCACTGGCGCTGGAACTTTCGGTGCTACCGGAAGCCAGCCAGAGCCGCATTATTATGCTCAGTTCCATGAATCGTCATTTCGACAGGAATATGCTCAAGCGCATTGGCATTGCGCACTATCTGCATAAACCGGTCGATCACAGCGAGTTGCAACAGGCTATCGCCTCCCTGTTGTTGCCGGTCAGCGTACCCACGCCCGCGCCCACGGTCAGCCCGGCAGCAGAACCCGCCGCTGCGCCGCCACCACGGCAGCAGAGCCTGCATGTTCTGCTGGCAGAAGATAACCTCGTCAACCAAAAGCTGGCCTACCGGCTGCTTGAGCAGCTTGGGCATCGCTGCGAAATCGTCGCCGATGGCCAGGCCGCGCTTGAGCACTGGCAGGCCAGCCGTTGGGATGTGATTCTGATGGATCTGCAAATGCCGGGCATGGACGGTGAAACGGCTATTCGTCTGCTGCGAGAAGAAGAAGCCCGGCGCGGTGTGCCGCCACAGCGGGTGATCGCCATGACCGCCCATGCCATGCAGGGCGACAAAGCGCGCTGCTTCGAACTGGGTTTTGACGGCTATATCGCCAAACCCGTCACGCGTGAAGCATTGAATGCGGAACTGACCCGCGTAGTGGGAACCCCCTCGCCCCACGCCGCAGCGCAAATGGCAGCGGGAATGCCCAACGAAAGCGCCCTGCTTGAACAACTGGGCGGCGACAGGGCGCTACTGAACGAACTTATGACCATTTTCAGGGAAGGCCTGATGGAGCTCAGCGACGCCATTGAACAGGCGGTACGCTCCGGCGATCGTGAAACCGTGCGCCGCAGTGCCCATAAGTTGCGCGGAGAAGCCATCGCGCTTGATTTCCGGAGCCTGAGCCAGGTTCTCCAACAACTGGAAAGCCAGTCGCAAAGCCTTAGCGACGCGGAACTGGCGCGCCTGCTTGCGCCACTGCAACATGAGCGCCAGCACGCGCTCAACTGGTTACAAACGCGGGAGGCCTCATCATGAAACGTTACACCGTCACGATCTTATTGTTTTTGTCAGCCTTCACCCAAGCGCATCCGACGCCGGTGAGCTGGTCGCTGGCGGGGCAATGGCGTGTGCATGATGCCAATCAGGCTGAATTTGACGGCATTCGCGCACCTGTCGGCGACTGGCGAAAATTAACGGTTCCGGCCAACTGGTATTCAGCCGGGTACGATCACCAGGGGGCAATGTGGTATCGACACGACTTCACCCTGCCCGCTCTTGCCCCGGATACGCTGGCAACGCTGGTGTTTGACGGAGTGGATTACTATGCCGATGTCTCGCTCAACGGCCAGCACCTGGCGCGGCACGAAGGGTACTTCCAGCGTTTTGCCGTCGATATTACCGACACAGTACGTCGCCATAATCGCCTGGCGGTGCGCGTCGACAGCCCATATGAAGATCCGAAAACGCTCTGGCCGCTGCACAAAAAGCTGATCAAAGGCGTGCTAAATCAGCACGACACCCGCCCCGGTGGCGCCTGGTCACCGCACGGTCAGGATGCCAACTCTGGCGGCATCTGGTCGCCGGTGCGTCTGCACCTGAGCCGGGGCGCCGTGATCGACGAGATTATTCTGCGCCCGGACTGGCAAAACAGCCTGGCGAACCCTGCCTTACGCGCAGAGATCCGCTACCGGTCGCGCAACCGCGGGCCCGCAACGCTGAAGCTGCTTGCCGAACCCGCGAATTTCAACGGTCGTGCATTCCGCCTTGAACAGGCTGTGACCCTGAATGCCACCGGCGGGGAAACCGCAACGATGACGGTGACGCTGCCCATGGCAGGCGCAAAGCTCTGGTGGCCCGCCAGTCTGGGTAAACCGAATCTCTACCAGGTGCGCGTCACCCTCGCGGACGATCGCGGCGTAATGGATAGCGCTACAAGCCGAACCGGGCTGCGTAAGGTAGAAGAACAAGCGGATAACCGTGGCTGGCTTATTAATGAAAAGCGCCTGTTTATCAAAGGAACCAACTACATCGGTTCGCCGTGGTTGAGCACCATGGACGCGGAGAAATATCGGCGCGATCTGCACATGGTGCTGGCAATGAACGCCAACGCCATTCGCGTGCATGGTCATGTAGCCAACCGCCCGCTTTACCAGGTTGCCGACGAACTGGGGCTGATGCTCTGGCAGGATGTGCCGCTGCAATGGGGATATGACGACAGCGCGGCCTTTGCCGATAACGCCGCGCGACAAACCCGCGAGATGGTCGAGCAGTTTGGCAATTCGCCGTCCATCATCGTCTGGGGCGGGCATAACGAACCGCCGTGGAACTCCCCCTGGATGGAAAAACGCTTTCCCGACTGGCATAAAGATCTGAACCAAACGCTGACCGCGCGCGTGGCAGACACGCTGGCCGAAGATAATTCGCGGATCGTACATCGTTTTTCCGCCGTCGAAGAGCACTACTGGCAAGGCTGGTATTTCGGCGTGATGCGCGATCTGCTCGCCCCGGCGAAAACCGGCATTATCACCGAGTTTGGCGCGCAGGCGCTGCCACGCCTTGCCACACTGAAAACCATTATTCCCGCTTCTCTACTGTGGCCTGCAACCACGGCGGCGGACGATGCTGGCTGGGTGAAGTGGAAATACCATAACTTCCAGCCATTTCAGACCTTTAAATTTGCCAACATCCCGCGCGGCGAGGATTTGCAAACGTTTATTGAAAATACCCAGCAATACCAGGCGCAGCTTGTCGCGATGGCGGCGGAAAGCTATCGACGTCAACGCTATCAGCCTGTGACTGCCCTGTTCCAGTTCATGTTTGTCGAAACCTGGCCGTCGATAAACTGGGGCGTGGTGGATTATTTACGCCATCCGAAAGCCGGGTATTACGCACTGCAAAAAGCCTATCAGCCGTTGTTACCCTCCATTGAACCGGTCAGCGCGCAGTGGCAGCGCGGAAAACCCGCCACGCTACGTCTGTGGGCGGTAAATGATACCTATACCCCCTGCGAAGATTGCACGCTGAAATGGCAAGTGACACAGCACGACCGCCCGCTTTTGACCGGGCAAAAACAGCAGACGCTGGCGGTGGATAGCGGCGTGAAAATCGCCGATCTGACGGTGACGCCTGACAGTACCGGCGTGCTGACGGTGACTTATCACATCTTCGATGCAACAGGAAAAAAAGTGGCGGAAAACGCCTGGCAAACGGAGGTCGGTGAGGCCACAAACTGACCTATATAACGCGCCAGGCTAGCATGTCGCCTGGCGCATCACTGCTTACGGACGACGGAACAGCACGATGCTGCGCCCTTCGAGTTCGAAATCCTTCTCTTTGGTAATAACAACCCCGCGTTTCGCGCTATCGGCGGTGGTCAGCTCCAGCACCCAGCCGCCTTCGCCGAACTGCGGAATGCGAAACGGCACCGTGCCTTCAAACGGGTTAAACAGCATCAGCACGTCATGCCAGATCCCCTCTTCTTCCTGCAAATCCGGGCGTCCGATATAAACACCGAGCGTCGTACCTTCATCCCACTGCTCCGGTAACTGCTCGCCGCCACCGGCGTTGTACCAGCGGATCTCCATGCCATCGCGCCAGTTTTCGCGCCGCAGGATCGGCTGTGATGCCCGCAGCGCAATAACATGACGGGTAAATTCCCGCAGCGCTTCCCCGTTGCCGCTGTGCGGCGCATCCCAGTCGATCCACGAGATTTCGCTGTCCTGACAGTAGCCATTGTTGTTGCCCTGCTGGGTGCGGCCAAACTCATCCCCGGCCAGCAGCATTGGCGTGCCGTGGGAGAAAAACAGCGTCGCAAGGAAGTTGCGTTTTTGCCGTTCGCGCACGGTGTTGATGCCTTCGTCGTCGGTCACCCCTTCCGCGCCGTAGTTGTAGGAGCGGTTGTCATTGTGACCGTCGTTATTGTCTTCGCCGTTGGCTTCATTATGTTTTCCGTTGTACGACACCAGATCGTTCAGCGTAAAACCGTCGTGGGCAGTAATAAAATTCACGCTTGCCCACGGGCGACGTCCGCGCTGATCGTACAGATCGCCGGAGCCCAGCAGGCGGGCGGCAAAGTCCGTCGAGACGTTATCGCCCTTCCAGTATTCACGCAGCGTGTCGCGGTATTTATCGTTCCACTCTGCCCAGCCCGGCGGGAAACCGCCCACCTGATAACCACCGGGGCCGATGTCCCACGGTTCGCCAACCAGTTTCAGCCTGGATAACAGCGGATCCTGCGTCATGGCATCAAAAAAGCCGCCGCGCTGGTCGAACCCTTCCGGCTCGCGCCCGAGAATGGTGCCCAGATCGAAGCGAAAACCGTCGATATGCATCGATTCTGCCCAGTAACGCAGCGAATCCATCACCATCTGCAATACGCGCGGGTGCGACGTGTTCACCGTGTTGCCGGTGCCGGTGTCATTGATGTAGTAACGGTGCTGATCCGGCAATGTGCGGTAATAAGAGAAGTTATCGATACCTTTAAACGACAGGGTTGGCCCCAGTTCGTTGCCTTCTGCCGTGTGGTTATAAACCACATCGAGGATCACTTCGATACCGGCATCGTGAAACGCCCGCACCATATCGCGAAAGCCCTGAATGCCGCGCGGCCCGTAATAACGCGACGCCGGGGCGAAGAAACCAAGCGTGTTATAGCCCCAGAAGTTGCGCAGCCCCTTATCGAGCAAATGCTGGTCGTCCGGGAACCAGTGAACCGGCAGCAGTTCGACAGAGGTAATACCGAGGCTTTTGATGTACTCCACCGAGGCCTTATGTCCCATCCCTTCAAACGTGCCGCGCAGTTCCGGCGGCAGCGCCGGATTAAGCTGGGTGAAGCCTTTCACATGGGTTTCGTAGAAAACCGTACGTGGCCAGGGAATATTCGGCCGTGCGCCGTCCTGCCAGTCGAACGCGTGGGGATCGATAACCCGGCACTTGGGCGTAAACGGCGCGCTGTCCTGGGTATCAAAGGTCAGATCTTTATCTTCATGGCCTAAATCATAAGCGTAATGGGCCGTGTTCCATTCGATATCCCCGACCAGTTCACGGGCATAAGGGTCAATCAATAATTTATTCGGGTTAAACCGGTGGCCGTTTTCCGGCTCAAACGGGCCATGCACCCGGTAGCCGTATAACGCGCCGGGTTGCAGGCCTGGCACATAACCGTGCCAGATCTCGTGCGTGTTTTCCGGCAGATCAAACCGAGCGATCTCCTGCTTGCCATCGGGCGCGTATAAACAGAGCTCCACACGATGCGCATGCGCTGAAAAAAGGGCAAAGTTAACGCCCTCACCGTCGTAATTCGCACCGAGTTGCTGGCCGTGCCCCGCCGTAATGTAAAACTGTTTTCCGTCAGACATTGCTTCCCCTTGATCGCCTGTAAAGTCTCACCAGACATAACGATTGATGAACCGCACCCTTTTCTTCGCAATCATGCACTGACCAGTACCGCAAAGGTGAAACCGCCTATCGATCGCAGATTCACTTTGTCGGTGAGAAAAACCTCCTCTGAGCTGAGTATGTCCCGGTAACGCCGATTCGCTAGTTCCGCCGGCAGGGCAATATTGGCGCCCGCCAGGCTGCCGTCGATGGCATCGAACAGCAGACGCGGGGCGAGCACAATTAACGCATCCTCGTTTTCCACGCGCGCAAAGGCGATCAGGTGCTCCGCCTCTTCACCCGCAACGGTCAACGGCAGATAAGCGCCCCGGCGGAACAACGACGGCATCTGCTGGCGTAAATGCAGCAGCCGGTAGATGAAAAATTGCTTTAACTGCCCGCTCGACCAGCTCTCCTGCGAATGCGGATCGGCCTGTTCTTCGTCTACCAGCAGGCGTTCAAGCTCGGCGTAATCCGGCTCCAGCCGGTTATCCGGGTCGACCAGGCTGAAATTGAGCGCTTCGCTGCCCTGATAAATATCCGGTACGCCGGGTGCCGTCAGTTTGATCACCGTTTGCGTCAGGCTATTGACCAGCCCTGCGCGAATAAAGGACTGTAGCGAGGCGGTAAAATCGGTTAAAAACTCGCGATTCTCCGGCGACAACAAATGACGCACGTAATCAAGCACCGCCTGTTCATAGGCGTCGTTAGTCTCGATCCAGTCAGTACGCTGTTTCGCTTCGCGCAGCGCTTTTTCAACAAATGCCACAAACCGCTCTTCCAGCGCACGCAAACCTTCCACGTCATCGGCTTGTAAGTTGACCGGCCAGACGCCCGCCAGCGCCTGATAGATCATCCACGCCACCATCGGTCGCGGGGCGTGTCCATCGTCCAGCAGTTGCACTTTGCTATGGTTCATCTGCCGCCAGCGCGCCACGCAATCGGCCCAGCGCTCGGGCGCTTCCGTCAGGGTATAGAGCCGCGCCCTGGCGTCTTCCCCGCGTTTGGTGTCATGGGTTGAGGTGCCGGAAAGCGCATCCGGCTGGCGCTCAAGCCGGGTTTGCATCTCTGCGTGGAAACGATCGAGCGAAAAGGTGCGCGGTAGTGGCTCCGCGCCGACTTCGTTAAGCGCCAGATCGACATGCTGGCGGAAAAAGAGCGTATCTTCGACGGATTTCGCCATCAGCGGGCCGGTAAGCTGCTGAAAGCGGGTACGAAAACGTGCCGCCGCACCGAGCGCGCTTTTCGCCACATCGCCGACTAAAATGCGGCGCACAAAATCGAGCGCGGCAGCGTCCGGCGCATACGGACTGCGCTGAACGTTCTCCACCACCTTGTTTAACAGCGCGGTGTCAGCCTCCGGTAGCCCCTGTTCCGTGCCATAGGTGCGATAAACCGGGAAAGCGATCAGCAGTTCGCGCAGCGCCTGGCGTACCGTGTCCTCATGCGGCACCGGGATTTCCGCGTGACCAATAGTGAGCGCCAGCGACACCAGCACGCTGAATTCGCCGTTAAAGTTACGATCGACCATCAGCAGCTTGGCGTCGCGCAGCTCCTCGCGCATATTCACGCGCCGCCCGGCAACGCTGTCGTAGGCTTTGCGCAGGTTAGCGAGCTTGGCGTCATCGACCAGCACATCCGACAGCGCAGCGATAAATTCATACCCGGTGGTGCCGGAAACCGGCCAGTCCGCCGGAAGATGCTCGCCTTTGCCGAGGATCTTCTCCACCGTGAGGTAACACTCAGGCCCCACCTTCTGGCGTAAGCGCGTCAGATACCCCTGCGGATCGGCCAGCCCGTCAACGTGATCGATTCGCAAACCGTCCACCGCGCCGCTGTGCACCAGTTCAAGGATCAGCCGGTGCGCATCATCAAATACCGCTTCATCTTCCACGCGCACGCCAACCAGGCCGGTGATTTCAAAAAAGCGTCGGTACGAGAGGTCATTCGCCGCATCGCGCCAGCTCATTAACCGCCAGGGCTGCTGCGCATGAATGTCAGCGATTAGCGTGTGATCGGTCTCGCCGATGAGTGCCTGCTCCCGCCCTTGCCAGCTCTCTGCCACCAGCGGATAAAAGTTGTCGTAATAGGCCAGCGCCGGTTCACCGGTCAGCGGATCGGCTTTGATCGCCAGCTCGCCGTTTGCAAGCACGGTGTCAAAATCATCACCGAGAAACGGCAGCGTCAGCCGCCGCGACCAGTCGATGTCGAAATGGTGGGCATACGGGCTTTTCTCGCCTTTGGCTATCACATCGCGCCACCAGGCGTTTTCCAGCGAGGCGGCCATATGGTTTGGCACAATATCCAGAATCAGCCCCAGCCCGGCGTTTTTTAACGCACTCACCAGCCGGTCAAACCCGCCGCGCCCGCCAAGCGTCGGATCGATCTCATTGGCGTTAGTGACGTCATAACCGTGGGTGGAGCCACTGGCAGCGGTAAAAATGGGCGAAGCATAAAGGTGGCTGATACCAAGGTGTTTAAGATACGGAACCAGCGCCGCGGCGCGATCAAACGTCATTCCGTTACGAAACTGCAAGCGGTAAGTGGCGGTTGGCGTATTCACATTCCCTCTCCCAAAGCCAGACGAACAATGAACGCGTTCGGCGGTAAGTCATCCTGCCCGCGCGGCCAGGCCACCAGCGTTTTGCCGGGTAGTTCCGGCAACGGTTGCGAGGCTTCGCCAATATTGAGCGCCAGCGATAATGTCCCCTGCGGGAAGCGCCAGCGGACCGCGATAAACCCCGGCGCGGTGGCGATCACTTCCCCATTTTGCCGCTGCGCATTTGTCAGCAGCGGCACCACATATTTCTGGCGCAGCGTCAGCCAGTCGCGGGTTTGCGTCAGCCAGCGCTGGCCGGTCTCCTGCTGCGTTTTCGCCCAGTCCAGTTGTGAACGGGTAAAGGTTTCAGGCGCGTTCGGATCGGGAACCGCTTCCCCCTCATGTCCCGCATGGCCCTGGAATTCCCGCGCGCGCCCTTCACGCACGGCGCGCGCCAGATCGCCGTGAAAATCGGTAAAGAACAGGAAAGGATTGGTTTCGCCATACTCTTCGCCCATAAACAGCAGCGGAATATGCGGGGAAAAGAGCAGTGCGCCGAGCAGCACGCGCGTTCTCTCCTCGCCCGCCAGCGTGATGAGCCGCTCGCCCTGGGCGCGGTTGCCGGTCTGATCGTGGTTCTGGATAAAATCGACAAACGCCACCGGCGGCTGGTTACGGCTGTCCACTCCGCGCGGTTCACCGGTTGACGGGGCAACTTCCCCCTGAAACGCAAACCCTTCAGTTAACGCGCGCGCCAGCCAGACTTCAGGCTTATCCGCAAAATCCTGGTAATAGGCATGGGTTTCGCCGGTGGCAAACACATGCGCGGCATTGTGCAGATCGTCGTTCCACTCGGCGGTAAACAGCGGCGCACGCCCATCCGGCTCACGCGGATGCAGCGCAATAATATTGCGGCAATCTTCGGTGGTCAGATGCACCGGCCGGTCGGTGATCTCCTCGCGAATACGGCGGGCAATCTCCACCAGCACCGGTGGCTCGGCGCTGTCTTCAATCTGATCGATGGCATCAAATCGCAGCCCGTCCAGGTTGTATTCGTTGAGCCAGTAGAGCGGCGCTTCAACGATATAACGCCGCACGGCGTCAACGTCATACGCGATGCCCGGCCCCCACGGCGTCTGGCGTTCGGCGTGGAAAAAATCCGGCGACAGCGCGGGCAAATAGTTGCCTTCCGGGCCAAAGTGGTTGAGCACAATATCCAGCACCACTGAAAGGCCGTAGCCATGAGCCGCGTCGATGAAGGCTTTAAAATCATCCGGCGTGCCGTAAGCCGAGTGCGGCGCATAAAGCAGCACGCCGTCATAGCCCCAGCCGCGATTGCCGCCAAACTGGGAAACGGGCATCACTTCTATCATGGTGATGCCGAGTTGCGCGAGGTGCGGCAATTTTTCCATCGCCGCGCGAAACGTTCCCTGCGGAGTGAATGTCCCGATATGCAGCTCATAGACTATGGATTCTGCCCACGGGCGGCCCTGCCACTGCGGGTGTTGCCAGACGTAATGATCCGGGTCGACGACCAGTGAAGGACCGTTAACGTCGGCGGCCTGCGCGCGCGAGGCGGGATCGGGAACCGCCATGCCGTTGCTCAGGAGATACTGGTACGCCGTACCAACGGCGATATTATCGACGGTCAGTTCAAACCAGCCGTCATCAAGGCGTTGCATTGGCAATTCGCCAGCCGGTAAACGCAGTGAAACCTGCTGCTGCCCGGTGGCCCATAACCGAAAACGCACGCGACCATTCGCGAGGTATTCGGCTCCCCAGCTTTTACAAAACGATTTCGACGCCATGCAATTACCTCTCCACGATGTCACGAAGAACAATCATAGTCGATAATCTGCAAAGCCATTGGCGGGCCGCCCGGTCATGCACGCGCATACCGGGCGGTGAGTTGCGTTACTGCTGTTGTTTTTCTTCTGCGGCTTCGACTTCGCGATACCAGCGCGGATGGTGCTTCTTCGCCCAGCGGCGGCTCACGTTGCCTTCAATCATGCCTTTGATCGACCCTTTCACCCAGAACGCCATATACATGTGCACCAGGATGGCGAGCATCAGGATAATGGCGCTGGTGGCATGCGCCAGCAAACACCAGCGAATCAGCCAGATGGGGAAAAAGTGGGCAAAGTACGGTCGCCAGATCACCACGCCCGTCGCCAGCAGCAGCGAAATCATGCTCATGATGGTCCAGAACATCATTTTTTGCCCGGCGTTATATTTGCCGACATCCGCCACCTTGTGCTCGTTGCCTTTTAGCACCTCAACAATGTTTTTCAGCCACGGCAGATCTTTCTTGTCCGGAATGTTGTGGTGCACAAAGCGCACGAACATAAACATCAGGATCAGAAAGATCAGCACGCCAAAGAACGGGTGCAGAATGCGCCCCATCTGCGGTGTGCCGAAGGTTTGCGTCAGCCAGTGCAGCGTCGGGAAAAAGAGCGCGATACCGGATAACGCCACCAGGAAAAAGCAGATCACCACCGTCCAGTGGCACGCCCGGTCGATAAATTTGGTGCGCAGGATCATTTTGCTTTTATTCATGGTCGTGCTCCTCTTCATCGTCATCCGTCTCTTTGTTCGGCCCTACGCCGATGTAGTGGAACAGCAGACCGGCAAAGGTGGCGATAAACCCGGCGGCGGAGAGCGGCTTGAGGATGCCTTTCCACACATTAACCGGCACATCGATTTTCGGTTCCGCAGGCAGGTTGTGATACAGCCCCGGCTGGTCGGCATGATGCAGCACATACATCACATGCGTACCGCCCACGCCCTGCGGGTTGTATACCCCCGCGTTGACGTAACCGCGTTTTTGCAACTGTGCCACGCGCTGCTCGCCAAGCTCCAGCATCTCGGCTTTGGTACCAAAATGAATCGCCCCGGTCGGGCAGGTTTTCACACACGCGGGCTCCTGGCCGACGCTGACGCGATCGACACAGAGCGTGCATTTGTAGACCCGGTTATCGTCCGGGTTGAGACGCGGCACGTTGAACGGGCAACCGGCAATGCAGTAGCCGCAGCCAATGCAGTGCTCCGACTGGAAATCGACAATCCCGTTGGCGTACTGAATGATCGCGCCCGCCGACGGGCAGGCTTTCAGGCAGCCCGGCTCCGCGCAGTGCATACAGCCATCTTTGCGGATCAGCCACTCCAGCTTGCCGTTCTGCTCGGTTTCGCTAAAGCGCATCACCGTCCAGCATTTGGCGCTTAAATCGAGCGGGTTGTCATACACCCCGGCGCAATACCCCACCTCATCGCGGATATCGTTCCACTCGGAACAGGCCACCTGACAGCCTTTACAGCCGATACAGGTGGACACATCAATCAGCTTTGCCACTTCGGCCCGGAAATCCCGTGCCTGCGGCGGCGGCGTAAAACCGTTGGTCGCTGAACGTTTAATAATGTCTTGTGATTGCATGGACATGGTTTCGCTTCCTTACGCCTTCTCAATATTGACCAAAAACGCCTTGTATTCCGGCGTCTGCGAGTTAGCGTCGCCCACCGATGGCGTCAGCGTGTTAGCAAGGAAGCCTTTACGCGTGGCCCCTTCAAAACCCCAGTGGCACGGAATGCCGACGGTGTCGACCCGGCGACCGTCAATGGTCAGGGTTTGCAAACGCTTCGTGACCACCGCTTTGGCTTTGATAAAACCGCGTTTCGACATCACCTTCACGTCGTCGCCGGCGAGAATGCCCTTCTCTTTTGCCAGCGCTTCGCCAATCTCAACGAACTGATCCGGCTGCGCGATGGCATTAAGGCGGGCATGTTTCGTCCAGTGGCGGAACAGCTCGGTTATTGAGTAGGTGGTGGCGACATACGGGAAAGCATCCGCTTTGCCCATATTGGCGTTGTCGGCGGCGAAAATACGCGCTACCGGGCTGGAAACCACTTCCGGGTGCAGCGGGTTGGTGCCAATTGGCGATTCAATCGGCTCGTAGTGTTCCGGGAACGGGCCGTCGTTCATCTTGTCGATGGAGAACAGGCGCGCCACGCCTTCCGGGTTCATGATAAACGGCCCGACATTGCTGCCTGGCGCAGCCTGGCTGTAATCGGCAACGTCCATACCTGTCCAGCGCTGACCATCCCAGTGCAGCAGTGCGCGCTTCGCATCCCACGGTTTACCCGCCGGATCGGCAGAGGCGCGGTTGTAAAGAATGCGGCGGTTCGCCGGCCATGACCACGCCCAGCCCGGCGTACAGCCCAGCCCGTACGGATCGCTGTTATCACGGTTCGCCATCTGGTTTCCGCGCTCCGTCCAGCTACCGCAGTACACCCAGCAGAAGCTGCTGGTGGAGCCGTCATCGCGCAGTTGCGCAAAGCTGCTTAACTGCTCGCCTTTTTTGGCAATCAGCGTGCCTTTGTCGTCATACAGATCGCGCAGCGCTTTACCGTTGGCTTCGCGAGCCACCTCTTCCGGATGCGGATCGTACGGATCGTTATAATCCCAGGACATGTTCAGCAGCGGTTCCGGGTTGGCTCCGCCTTCGGCCTGATACAACTCGCGCAGGCGTATAAACAGGCGTCCCAGGATTTTGGCGTCGTGCAATGCCTCTCCCGGCGGCTCGGCGGCGGCCCAGTGCCATTGCAACCAGCGCCCGGAGTTGGCGATGGAACCGTCCTCTTCAGCAAAGCAGGAGGATGGCAGACGGAACACCTCGGTCTGAATTTCCGCCGGATTGACGTCGTTCATCTCGCCGTGGTTCTGCCAGAAGGTGGAGGATTCAGTCGCCAGCGGATCGATAACCACCATGTATTTCAGTTTCGCCAGCGCGCGTGATGACTTGTTCTTATCCGGGAAAGCCGCCAGCGGGTTGAACCCCTGCACGATATAACCGTTGATTTTGCCTTCGAGCATCAGCTCGGCCTGGGTCATCACATCGTAGAGACGATCCCACTTCGGCAGCCAGTCGTAACCCCAGTTGTTCTCCGCCGTGGCGCGATCGCCCCAGAAACTCTTCATCATGCTGATGAAAAACTTCGGCGTGTTCTGCCAGTAGTTCACTTCGTTCACCCCCAGTGACGGCGGGGTGATTTGCGAAATATAGGTCTGGTAATCCGGCTGTTTCTCGGACGGCAGCGGCATATAACCCGGCAGGTTGGTCGACAGCAGGCCTAAGTCGGTATAGCCCTGAATATTCGAGTGGCCCCGCAGCGCGTTCACGCCGCCGCCCGCCATACCGATATTACCGAGCAGCAGTTGCAGCATCCCCGCCGCGCGAATGATCTGCGCCCCGGCCGAGTGGTGCGTCCAGCCCAGCGCATAAAGAATGGTAGCGGTACGGTTCGGCACGCTGGTGCTGCCGAGCACCGAGCAAACATGGGTGAAATCTTTTACCGTGGTGCCGCACAGGCGGCTGACCATTTCCGGGGTGTAGCGCGCAACGTGGGCTTTCAGCAAGTTCCACACGCAGCGCGGATGGCTCAGCGTCTCGTCGCGCAACGCATTGCCCTGGGCGTCGAGTTGGTAGAACCAGCTTGATTTGTCGTACTGGCGTTTTTGCCCGTCGTAGCCGCTGAACAGGCCGTCGTTAAAGGCGTAATCTTCGCGAATAATCAGGCTGGCATTGGTGTAGTGGCGCACATATTCATGCTGGATCTGGTCATGTTCAATCAGATAGCGGATCGCGCCAAGCAAAAACGCGGTGTCGGAACCGGCGCGGATCGGCGCATAGAAATCGGCCACCGCCGCACTGCGGTTAAAGCGCGGATCGACGACCATCACGGTGGCGTTGTTTTTGGTTTGCGCTTCCACCACCCACTTAAAGCCGACCGGGTGCGCTTCGGCGGCGTTACCGCCCATGATCAGCACCACGTTGGCGTTTTTGATGTCCACCCAGTTATTGGTCATCGCGCCGCGGCCAAAGGTCGGTGCCAGCGCGGAAACGGTCGGGCCGTGGCACAACCGCGCCTGACAGTCGATCGCCACCATGCCCAGCGCACGGGTAAATTTGCCGTCAAGAATGCCGGTCTCATTACTGGCGGCGGAAGAACAGAGCATGCCGGTAGTGGTCCAGCGATTGACCGTTACGCCCTGCGCATTTTTTTCAATAAAGTTTTCATCGCGATCTTTTTTCATTAACCGCGCAATTTTATCAATTGCTTCATCCCAGCTAATTCGCTGCCATTTATCGGAACCCGGCGCGCGATATTGCGGATGTAATAAACGATTTTCGCTGTGAATATAGTCCAGAACGCCAGCGCCTTTCGGGCACAATGAACCCCGGCTCACCGGATGATCGGCGTCGCCTTCAATGTGATAAATACTTTCACTGACATTTTTCGCATTATCACCGAGGCTGTACATCAGCATGCCGCAGCCGACTGAACAATAGGTGCAGTTATTTCGTGTCTCTTTTGCTTTTAAGAGTTTATATTGACGGGTTTCCGCGTGAACGGAAAAAGAAGATAAAAATCCGAGAGATGCGACAGTGCTTCCTGCCAGACCGCCCGCGCAGATCCGAAAGAACTGCCTCCGGTTGAGCTCCATTTGTCCTCCAGCTTAAACTTAAGACATGAAAAGGGACGGAGATTATAAGGATATTCTCAACACTTAACCATTATCCATTTATGGTTATTTTTGCGGGTAATTTGGGGCAGGAAGTTATTTAACTAAAATAAGTGGCAGAGATTTTTCTCTCTGCCCTTTTTATTACTTCGTCGCGCTGAATATGGCTTTGCCGATGCGGGCAATGGCGTCATTACTTTGCGCCATTGTCGCTTTAGTATCCGTTATATAAATAGATACAATACGAGGCGCGCCTTTTTTCGGCCAGACAATACTGATAATCGAACGCGAACCATAATCGCCCGCCCCGGTTTTATCGCCAATCACCCAGCCTTTTGGCAACGTGGAACGCAGCAGCGCATCGGCGACTTTATCCTCTTTCATCCACTGCACCAGTTGCGCGCGCGAACGCGGCGTTAATAGCTCGCCGAGCGCCAGCTTTTGCAGCGTGTGGCTGACAGCCAGCGGCGTGGTGGTATCGCGCAAATCGCCCGGCACGGCGCTGTTGAGTTCAGGTTCCGCGCGATCGAGTCGCGTGACACTGTCACCTGAATCAGCAAAGAAACGCGTCACCGCTGCCGGTCCGCCCAGCTTTTTCGCCAGCACATTTGCCGCCGTGTTGTCACTTTCAGTGATTGCCGCGCTGCACAGTTGCTGCCAGCTCATCGAAGCAGGCGCAACAAACTTGCTGGTCACCGGCGACCAGGTCACCAGCTCGCTTTGCGCAAACTGAGTGGTCTCATTTAACGCCAGTTCGCCTTTGTCGGCCTTGCTCAGCAACGCGCCGCACAGCAGCGCTTTGTGGGTGCTGTTAAGCGGAAAACGCTCATCGCCGCGGTAGCTCACCGTCTCACCGCTGGCGGTATCCACTACCGCAATGCCGATGCGTGCGCCTAAATGTTCTTCCTGCAGGCGAGCCACCGCCGTCAGCGTGGCGTTATCAATATTGGCGGCGCTGGCGGCAAACGCGCTCAATAGCAGTAAAGAACAGATTGATTTCACTGGGAAAAACATAGGTATAATCCTTGTTCAGACAGAGCAACATCACGAGTGGGCATCATGTATAACACCGCGTTAGTGTACAGAAGTTTCGGCGAACCGCAGACTGTTCTGCAAACTGAAACCACCGCGCTGGCACCGCTTCCGGCAGGACAGGTTCGCGTCAAAATGCGCCTTGCGCCGGTGAATGCCTCAGATGTGATCCCGGTCACCGGCGCCTACAGCCACCGCATCACCCTGCCCGCCGTCGCGGGTTATGAAGGCGTGGGCGTGGTAACAGAAACGTCCGGGTCAGACGCGCATCTGCTGGGCAAACGTGTGTTGCCGCTGCGCGGTCAGGGCACCTGGCAGCAGTATGTTGATTGCCCGGCGGAGCTGGTTGTGCCGGTGCCGGATGATATTGACGATACGCTCGCCGCCCGCGCCTACATCAATCCGCTGGCCGCGCAGATGATGCTGGAACGTTACCCGGCTCACGGCCAACATGTGCTGGTCACCGCGGCGGGTTCTGACTGCGCCGGTTACCTTGCGCAGTGGGCCAGGCTTCAGGGGGCGAAAAGCGTGACCGGTATTTATCGTTCCGCCATTCATGCCAGCCGCCTGGCGGCCTGCGGCGTGATACCGCTGGCCGATACGGACAGCACCGCCATCAAACGGGCGGCGGGGAAAGCCAGCGTTATTTATGACGCCACCGGCGGCACACTGGCAGAAACGCTGCTGCAATCAATGCCGAAAACGGGGCAATTTATCAGCTACGGTTTGCTCTCCGGGCAGCCATTCAGCATCCGCCAGCGCTTACCCGCGGTCCACTGGTTCCATGTGCGTAACTATCTCGACGCGATGACGGCAGATAGCTGGCAGCAGGCGTTTTGCACACTCTGGCAGCGGCTGCGCATAACACCCGTGAGCGAGGTCACGCTGACAGATTTTCAGCAGTGGCGGCAGGCTATCACGCTGTATCAGACGCCAGGCCGGATAGCCAAACCGCTGTTGTCGTTTTAATCCCGGTCGGCGGAATACGCCACATCGCGCTGGCGCTCAATTTCCGCTAATCGGGCGCGGAGCGATGCCACCAGGTGCGCCCAGGCAAGGCTGCCCAGTGGCACCCGGAACGGCGGCGCGGGGGCATCTGCCGCTGCGATAATTGCATCAACTGTGCGCTGCGCATCGCCTTTTATGTCAAAACTGCCGTTGGCGATCCCCCGGCGCACCTCGCCCGCAGGCGTATCGTCATAGACCGCGAGCGGCGTGGCGTGATCGAGCCCGGCACCGAAGCCGGTTTGCGTTGGGCCGGGCTCGGCAATCACAATATCGACACCAAACGGTTTCACCTCCTGCGCCACCGATTCCAGAAAGCCTTCAATACCCCACTTACTGGCGTGGTAAAGGCTGAAATTGGGGTACGCTACCTGGCCGCCTTCCGAAGAGACCTGCACAATCCGCCCGCCGCGCTGCGCGCGCAGCCACGGTAATACGGCACGCACTAACTGAATGGAGCCGGTAAGATTGGTAGCGATCTGCCGCTCAATTTGCGCATCGCTGACCTCTTCTGCCGCGCCAAACAAGCCGTAGCCGGCGTTGCTTACCACCCGTTCAATCACACCAAAAGTGGTAAACGCGGCATCCACTTCGCGGCGCAGCGCCGCGCTGTCGGTCATATCAAAACAGCTGACGTGCAGCCGCGACGCATATTGCGCCTGTAATGCATTCAGCGCGTCCGCGCGCCGTACACAGGCCACCACGCGGTCGTCGCGCGCCAGCAGCGTTTGCGTCATCAGTAATCCCAGCCCGGACGAAGCGCCGGTAATCAGCCATGTCGTCATAAATACCTCCACATGTATTCCGGTGAGTGGATAGCGTAAGCAACCGGCACTGCTATGATAAGACGCACCAATCGGCATGCAGCGGTGAAAAATACTCAACAATGAAAAATGTCACTCTCGCAGATTTAAAAGCATTCCTGCTGGTCGCGCAGCACCGCAGCTTTCAACAAGCTGCCAATGAACTGGGAGTGTCCCGTTCCTCGCTGAGCCACGCTATGCGCGGGCTGGAAAGCCAGCTTGGCGTGCGCCTGTTACATCGTACAACCCGCAGTGTTTCGCTGACGGAAGAAGGCGCGGCGTTGTTGCAGCGCATTGATCCCCTGCTCAACCAGTTAGATATGGCGCTGGATGCCACCCGCTTTCGCCCGCAGGAGCTGCACGGCACGCTGCGCATTAACGCCAATGAAGGTGGTGCGCGCTGGCTGCTGGCGCACGTGGTTGACGGTTTTTTACAGGCGCACCCGCAGGTGGTGCTGGATATTGTCACCGAAGGACGGCTGGTGGATATCGTCGCCGAAGGGTTTGATGCGGGCGTGCGGCTGGCGGAGTCCGTACCGCTCGATATGATTGCGGTACCGTTCGGCGGGCCGATCCGCTTTATCGCCATCGCCTCGCCGCAATATCTGCACAGCGCGGGTATACCGCAAAGCCCGGCAGATCTTTTGCGCCACCGCTGTATCGCCCAGCGTTTGCCGAGCGGAAAACGTTATCGCTGGGAGTTTGTGCAACATGGCAAGCCGCTGACGCTCAACGTGCCCGGCAATTTATGTCTTGATAACAGCGCGCTGATGGTCGAGGCGGTGGTAAAAGGCTTCGGCATTGCTTATGTCCCCGAACCTTATGCCCGCGAGGCGATCAACAACGGGCTGGCACAACAGGTGTTGTCGCCGTTCAGCCCGCCGATTGCTGGTTTATGTCTCTATTATTCCGGTCACCGGCAAATACCGGCGACGTTGAAGGCGTTTATCGCCGCCATCCGTGAGGCCAACGAAGCCATGCTGTAACGCTCAGTCGTTAATTAACTGTCCGGTGTGCAGATCCAGGCGGAAATCGCACCTGCCGTCCGGCAGATCCCAGTCGCCGGAGCCATATACCACACCATCAATGCAGTCACTTATGCCGTTTTTACAGTGAGCCTGGTTAGGCTACGCTTTGACGGTGAAAACGGATAACCCGGAGAGAGAATGCTGATTGCCCAACTGAGCGATATTCATGCCGCGCCGGATAATGACAATCTGCAGCGCCTGCAGCGCGCCATCGACTGGTTGCTTGAGCTTAAACCCGATCTGCTGGTGGTGAGCGGTGATTTAACTGATGACGGCTGGGGGGCAGGCTATCGCGCCATTGACCACGCATTACAGCGTCTGGCGTGCCGCTCGCTGATCCTGCCCGGCAATGCCGATGATAAAACCGGGATGTGTGAAAATCTGGCCGCTTTTGCTCACCGATCTGCGCATGACGCGCTGCATTTTCATGAGCACATAAATAACGTGCCGGTGATTGGCGTGGATGTGACCGTAACCGGTGAAAGCCGGGGCGATATCCGCCCACATCTGCACTGGCTGGAAGCGGCGCTGCGCGCGCAGCCGCAACCGGCGATGGTCTTTTTGCACCAGCACCTTTTCCCGAGCGGCATTGCCCCGCTGGATAACGCCATGTGTGATGGCGGCGAGGCACTGGCGCAACTGCTGGCGCGCTTACCGCATCCGCCGCTGGCGCTGTGCGCCGGCCACGTCCACCGCGCGATGTCCGCCACCTTTGCCGGTATCCCGGCGTATCTTTGCGGCTCCATCTGCCCGGCGAACCCGCTGATGCTCAATGCTCAGCACATCCCGGCGGTAAGCGATCCACCTGCACTTCTCATTCACGAACTGCGCGGTGATACCCGCGTTAGCCATTTTGTCAGCCTGTAGCGGGTATCGCCCATGCGCCGGTTTTCCCTTCGCGCCGGGGCGATGGTTTTCACGGCTCGCCTTCCCAGTAATCCACACCTGCACCGCGAAATTCGACGCGCCGGAAGTCATCCCGGCCGTTTGTACGTGCTCTCGCGAGGAATTTATCGGCGTCCGGGTATTCGCAGATTTCCGGGCTTTCCATAGTGCTAATCGAGATATAACGCAGCGGTTGTTCAGAGGTATTGATAATCTGGTGCGGCCACGCTTTGCCTGGCGGAATGCAGATAACATCCCCTTCCTGGATGGGCCGTTCTTCATCGCCGATGCGCAACGTACCGTTGCCGTTCAGCACAATAAACATCTCTTCCTGCGCGTGATGCAGATGAAACGGACAGGCACGTTTGCCCGGTGGCAAAATATCGATCGACGCGCCGAGTTTACTGGCGAGGGTGCCTTTGGTCAGCGAGCCGCCGAGTGATTCATACAGCGGCGGGCGCACGAAGTTTTCCATTTCGATATGGTTAAAATTGCGGATGACAAACGCAGGCGAGGTTTCGTCGTTCATAAACAGTTCCGGTAAAGAGTTCCTGTTTAGTATTGAAACGCCCGTTCGGCCTGTCAATTCGTGCTGAAAATATAACGTTGCTGATCGCTAACTCAGGTGGGTTTTCGCGTTCATAAACAGTTCCAGTAAGGGGCTGATGTACAGGATTGAAACACCCCTTCTGGCTGTCAATTCATGGGGAAAATTAGCGTGGATGATCCCACTCGCCATCGACAATGTGTGCGGGCGTGAAAATGTTCTCTGCGTTATTCGCCATACCGGCTACGGGTGTCTATCAGCCCGGTAGCGACGCCACCGGGCTTCAGCACCTTACTCTCCCGCCAGCCGCTGATAGCGGGCAAAACGCTGCTTCGCATCCTGTTCAGTTTGTGCAAATAGCTGTTCGGACAGTGATGGCGAGATGCGCTCGAGCGAGGCATAGCGCACTTCGCCGAGCAGAAACTCGCGAAAATCCTCTTCCGGCTCGTCGGAGTCGAGAATAAACGGGTTTTTCCCTTTTTCCAGCAGTTGCGGATTATGGCGCCATAAATGCCAGTAACCCGCGTCGACCGCCCGTTTCGCCTCGCGCATACTGCATCCCATACCGGTTTTCAGGCCGTGGTTGATGCATGCGGCATAGGCAATCACCAGCGACGGTCCGGGCCAGGCTTCCGCCTCGGCAATCGCCCGCAATGTCTGGGCTTTATCGGCACCCATCGCCACCTGCGCGACATACACATTGCCGTAGTTAACCGCCATCATGCCGAGATCTTTTTTGCGCGTCCGCTTGCCTTCAGCGGCAAATCGGGCGATGGCCGCCGCAGGGGTTGATTTTGACGACTGCCCGCCGGTATTGGAGTAAACCTCGGTATCAAACACCAGAATATTGACGTCCTCGCCGGAGGCCAGCACATGATCCAGCCCGCCGAAGCCAATGTCATAGGCCCAGCCGTCGCCGCCAAAAATCCACTGCGATCGCTTGGCGAAATAGTCGCGGTTTTGATACAGCCGGTTGAGCAGCGGGTCATCCCCCTTCTGCTGTTCAAGTAACGCGCTGAGCTGCCCGGCGCGCGCCTGCGTCCCGTCGCCGAGATCTTTATGCTCCAGCCACTGGCGCAGCGCCTGCTCAAGGTCTGCGCCAAGCGGTAATTCCAGCGCTTTTCGCGCATCGCTGGCGATCTGTTCGCGTAATGCGCGACCGCCCAGCATCATGCCAAGGCCATACTCGGCGTTATCTTCAAACAACGAGTTCGCCCACGCCGGCCCCTGGCCTTTATGGTTTGTCGTCCACGGAATGGACGGCGCGCTGGCCCCCCAGATTGACGAGCAGCCTGTGGCATTGGCGATCATCATGCGGTCGCCAAACAGTTGCGTGACCAGCCGCGCATACGGCGTCTCTCCGCACCCGGCACACGCGCCGGAAAACTCCAGCAGCGGTGTTTCAAACTGGCTGCCTTTAACGGTCGTTTTGCTGAAGGGATTGGCTTTGGGCGATAGACCTACCGCATGATCCCAGACAGGAACCATCGCCCGCTGGCTCTCCAGCGGTTGCATGGTCAGCGCCTTGCCTTTCGCCGGGCAGATATCCGCACAGTTACCGCACCCGGAACAATCCAGCGGCGAAATCGCCAGATGGTATTCATACCCTTTCGCTCCCTGCGCCGGTTTGCTCAACAGCGCAGGCGGCGCGGCTTGCCGCTCGGCCTCATCCAGCAGCGCCGGGCGCACCGCCGCATGCGGGCAAATAAACGCACATTGATTGCACTGGGTGCAGCCTTCAGGGTTCCAGACCGGCACCTGCAGGGCGATACCGCGTTTCTCCCAGGCGGCGGTGCCGGGTGGGAACGAGCCATCTTCCCGGCCCATAAAGGCGCTGACCGGCAGTTTGTCGCCGCACTGGCGATTCATTGGCTCAAGAATATCGCGAATAAAGTCCGGCATCAGGCGCGTATCCTCACTGGCATTATCTTCCAGCCATGCCCAGCGCTCCGGCACCATCACTTCCTGCAGCGCCTCCATGCCAAGATCGATGGCGGCATTGTTCATATCCACCACTTTCTGCCCTTTCCGCCCGTAAGATTTCTCAACGGCCTGCTTCAGATAACGCGACGCCGTTTGGGGTTCGATAATGCCCGCCAGTTTAAAAAACGCCGCCTGCATCAGCATATTAAAACGCCCGCCCAACCCCAGCCTGCGGGCGATGTCCACCGCGTTGAGGGTGTAAAAGCGCACGCCCTGGCGCGCAATGTAGCGCTTCATCGCGTTGGGCAGCCGCGCCTCCAGCTCTTCGCCAAACCAGGTACAGTTGAGCAGAAATGTCCCGCCGGGGTTTAACCCTTCCAGCAGATCATATTTATCGACATACGATTGCTGCGAGCAGGCAATAAAGTCAGCTTTATTAATCAGATAGGGCGAGGTGATGGGCCGTTCGCCAAAACGCAGATGCGACACGGTAATGCCGCCCGATTTTTTCGAGTCATAGGCAAAATAGGCTTGCGCATACATCGGTGTGTTGTCACCGATGATCTTAATCGCGCTTTTGTTGGCGCTGACAGTGCCATCCGATCCCAGCCCCCAGAATTTACAGGCGGTGATCCCCTCGCGTGAAACCTGCACGTCCCAGGCAGGCAGCGGCAGCGAAGTGTGGGTGATGTCGTCAAAAATACCCAGCGTAAAGCCATCTTTTGGCAGCGGTTTTTTCAGGTTTTCAAACACCGAGACAATATCTCCCGGCAGCACATCTTTACCGCCCAGCCCGTAGCGACCGCCGACAATTAACGGCGCGTTATCGTGGTGGTAAAAGGCATTTTTCACATCCAGACATAACGGCTCGGCCTGCGCACCCGGCTCTTTGGTGCGATCGAGCACCGCGATGCGTTTCACGCTGGACGGGATCCGGGCAAAGAAATGCGCCAGCGAAAACGGGCGAAACAGATGCACCGTCAGCAGGCCGACTTTTTCACCGCTATCGCAAAGGGCGTCCACGACATCCGAAATGGTGTCGCACACCGACCCCATCGCCACAATGATTTGTTCGGCATCTTCCGCACCGTAGTAATCAAACAAATGGTATTCGCGCCCGGTGAGGGCAAAGATTTCCGCCATATAGTTTTCGACAATTTCCGGCAAGGCATCGTAATAGCGATTAGCCGCTTCGCGCGCCTGAAAGTAGATATCCGGGTTTTGCGCCGTCCCGCGGATCACCGGATGTTCCGGGTTCAGCGCATTGCGGCGAAAGCGGTTCAGCGCATCGTTATCCAGCAGCGGCGCGAGTTCGTCATACTCCAGCACCTCGATTTTCTGGATCTCGTGCGAAGTACGAAACCCGTCGAAAAAGTTGATAAACGGCACACGACCTTTGATTGCCGACAGATGCGCCACCGCCGAGAGATCCATTACCTGCTGGACATTGCTCTCGGCCAGCATCGCGCAGCCGCACTGGCGCACCGCCATCACATCCTGATGATCGCCGAAAATGTTCAGCGAATTTGTCGCCAGCGCCCTCGCGCTCACGTGAAACACGCCGGGTAGCAGTTCACCGGCAATTTTGTACAAGTTAGGGATCATCAATAACAATCCCTGCGACGCGGTGTAGGTGGTGGTGAGCGCTCCGGCCTGAAGCGCGCCGTGGACCGCGCCAGCCGCCCCCGCTTCCGACTGCATCTCCATTAAACGCACCGGCTGGCCAAACAGGTTTTTTTTGCCCGCCGCAGCCCATTCATCGACGTTTTCCGCCATCGGCGTGGAGGGCGTAATCGGGTAAATCGCCGCGACATCAGTAAAGGCATAGGAGATCCAGGCTGCCGCTGCGTTGCCATCCATCGTTTTCATCTTTCCGGACATTGCTCGTTCCTCGGTTCTTAGAGGTGGTGATGCCCTGGCTATTGCACAGCCTGTGCCATCTCAGTTATTTCAGTGAATACAAGCAATTAGTCACCGGGGCTGGAAATGGATTGCGTGGAATAAGACAGTGGACGCGACAGCTTGTTGAACTGCCGACAAAGTGTCACGCCGTGGCGGGCGGCCACGACCGCAAACAGAATTGTGCTGTTTCGTACAATTGGTCAGATGATTGTGAACTCTTTGTTCCTTCCCTCTTCTTCGCCAAAATATAAAATCAATACAAATCAATAAATTAATCACTCTGGCATGGCTGGTATGTTCCCTGCACAAGGAAGTGTGGCAAACACATAACCAACAGGAGAAACACCATGACCATGCGTCAATGCGCCATTTACGGCAAAGGTGGGATCGGCAAATCGACCACCACACAGAACCTGGTCGCCGCGCTGGCGGAGATGGGTAAAAAAGTAATGATTGTCGGCTGCGACCCGAAAGCCGACTCCACGCGTTTGATCCTGCATGCGAAAGCGCAGAACACCATTATGGAGATGGCTGCTGAAGTTGGCTCCGTGGAAGACCTGGAATTAGAAGACGTGCTGCAAATCGGTTACGGCGGCGTGCGCTGCGCAGAATCAGGCGGCCCGGAGCCAGGCGTGGGTTGTGCCGGTCGCGGGGTGATCACCGCGATTAACTTCCTTGAAGAAGAAGGCGCTTACGTGCCGGATCTCGATTTTGTTTTCTACGACGTGCTGGGCGATGTGGTATGCGGTGGTTTCGCCATGCCGATTCGTGAAAACAAAGCGCAGGAGATCTACATCGTTTGCTCTGGCGAAATGATGGCGATGTACGCTGCCAATAACATCTCCAAAGGCATCGTGAAGTATGCCAAATCCGGCAAAGTGCGCCTCGGCGGGCTGATTTGTAACTCGCGCCAGACCGACCGTGAAGATGAACTCATCATTGCGCTGGCAGAAAAACTCGGCACGCAAATGATCCACTTTGTTCCCCGCGACAACATTGTGCAGCGTGCGGAAATCCGCCGTATGACGGTTATCGAATATGACCCGACCTGCAATCAGGCAAATGAATATCGCAGCCTTGCCAGCAAAATCGTCAACAACACCAAAATGGTGGTGCCAACCCCCTGCACCATGGATGAGCTGGAAGCGCTGCTGATGGAGTTCGGCATTATGGATGTGGAAGACACCAGCATCATTGGTAAAACCGCCGCCGAAGAAAACGCCGTCTGATCACAGGAGCACACCCATGAGTAATGCAACAGGCGAACGTAACCTGGAGATCATCGAGCAGGTGCTGGAGGTTTTCCCGGAGAAGACGCGCAAAGAACGCAGAAAACACATGATGGTGACGGACCCGGAGCAGGAAAGCGTCGGTAAGTGCATCATCTCTAACCGCAAATCGCAGCCGGGCGTGATGACCGTGCGCGGCTGCTCGTATGCCGGATCGAAAGGGGTGGTATTTGGGCCAATCAAGGATATGGCGCATATCTCCCACGGTCCGATCGGCTGCGGACAGTACTCCCGCGCCGGGCGACGTAACTACTACACCGGCGTCAGCGGCGTGGACAGCTTCGGCACGCTCAACTTCACCTCCGATTTTCAGGAGCGCGACATCGTGTTTGGCGGCGACAAAAAGCTCGCCAAACTGATTGAAGAGCTGGAAGAACTGTTCCCGCTGACCAAAGGCATTTCGATTCAGTCGGAATGCCCGGTCGGCCTGATTGGCGATGACATTGAGGCCGTCGCGAACGCCAGTCGTAAAGCCATCAACAAACCGGTTATTCCGGTGCGGTGCGAAGGCTTTCGCGGCGTGTCGCAATCCCTCGGTCACCATATTGCCAACGATGTGATCCGCGACTGGGTGCTGGAGAACCGCGAAGGCAAACCGTTCGAATCCACCCCTTACGATGTGGCGATCATCGGCGATTACAACATCGGCGGCGATGCCTGGGCTTCGCGCATTTTGCTCGAAGAGATGGGCTTGCGGGTGGTGGCGCAGTGGTCCGGCGACGGTACGCTGGTGGAGATGGAAAACACGCCGTTCGTCAAACTCAACCTGGTGCACTGCTACCGCTCAATGAACTACATCTCGCGCCATATGGAGGAGAAGCACGGTATTCCGTGGATGGAATACAACTTCTTTGGCCCGACGAAAATTGCGGAATCGCTGCGCAAAATCGCCGACCAGTTTGACGACACCATTCGCGCCAACGCCGAAGCGGTGATCGCCCGATACCAGGCGCAGAACGACGCCATTATCGCCAAATATCGCCCACGTCTGGAGGGTCGCAAGGTGCTGCTTTATATGGGCGGGTTGCGTCCGCGCCATGTGATTGGCGCCTATGAAGACCTGGGAATGGAGATCATCGCAGCCGGTTATGAGTTCGCTCATAACGATGATTACGACCGCACCCTGCCGGATCTGAAAGAGGGCACGCTGCTGTTTGATGATGCCAGCAGCTATGAGCTGGAGGCATTCGTCAACGCGCTGAAACCGGATCTCATCGGTTCCGGCATCAAAGAGAAGTACATCTTTCAGAAAATGGGCGTGCCGTTTCGCCAGATGCACTCCTGGGATTACTCCGGCCCGTACCACGGCTATGACGGCTTCGCCATCTTCGCCCGCGATATGGATATGACGCTCAACAACCCCGCGTGGGGCCAGTTGACCGCGCCGTGGCTGAAATCCGCCTGATTTTTATCCTGTTATCCCGTTTGTTCACCGATTTGTGGCGCGGGAGGAGAACACCATGAGCCAGACTGCTGAGAAAATACAGAATTGCCATCCCCTGTTTGAACAGGATGCCTACCAGACGCTGTTTGCCGGTAAACGGGCACTCGAAGAGGCGCACTCGCCGGAGCGGGTGCAGGAAGTTTTTCAATGGACCACCACCCCGGAATACGAAGCGCTGAACTTCAAACGCGGAGCGCTGACTATCGACCCGGCAAAAGCCTGCCAGCCGCTGGGCGCGGTGCTCTGTTCGCTGGGGTTTGCCAACACCCTGCCATATGTGCACGGTTCACAGGGTTGCGTGGCCTATTTCCGTACGTACTTTAACCGCCACTTCAAAGAACCGGTGGCCTGCGTGTCGGATTCAATGACGGAAGACGCGGCCGTGTTCGGCGGGAATAACAACCTCAATACCGGGCTACAAAACGCCAGCGCGCTGTATAAACCGGAGATTATCGCCGTCTCTACCACCTGTATGGCGGAGGTAATCGGCGATGACTTGCAGGCTTTTATCGCCAACGCTAAAAAAGATGGTTTTCTTGATGCCGCCATCCCCGTGCCCTACGCGCACACCCCCAGTTTTATCGGCAGCCATATCACCGGCTGGGACAACATGTTTGAAGGTTTTGCCCGTACCTTTACCGCAGACCATCAGGCACAGCCCGGTAAACTTTCACGCATCAACCTGGTGACCGGGTTTGAAACCTATCTCGGCAATTTTCGCGTGCTGAAACGCATGATGGCGCAAATGGAGGTGCAGGCGAGTGTGCTCTCCGATCCATCAGAAGTGCTGGATACCCCTGCTAACGGGCATTACCAGATGTACGCGGGCGGGACGACGCAGCAAGAGATGCGCGAGGCGCCGGACGCTATCGACACACTGCTGCTGCAACCCTGGCAACTGGTGAAAAGCAAAAAAGTGGTACAGGAGATGTGGAATCAGCCCGCCACCGAGGTTTCTGTTCCCGTTGGGCTGGCAGGAACGGATGAACTATTAATGGCGATCAGTCAGTTAACCGGCAAGGCCATTCCCGACTCGCTGGCGCTGGAGCGCGGGCGGCTGGTCGATATGATGCTCGACTCCCACACCTGGCTGCACGGTAAAAAATTCGGTCTGTTTGGCGACCCGGATTTTGTCATGGGATTGACCCGTTTCCTGCTGGAGCTGGGCTGCGAACCGACCGTTATCCTCTGCCATAACGGTAACAAGCGCTGGCAGAAAGCGATGAAGAAAATGCTCGACGCCTCACCGTACGGCCAGGAGAGCGAAGTATTTATCAACTGCGATTTGTGGCATTTCCGCTCGCTGATGTTTACCCGCCAGCCGGACTTTATGATTGGCAACTCGTACGGCAAGTTTATTCAGCGCGACACCTTAGCCAAGGGCGAACAGTTTGAAGTTCCGCTGATCCGCCTCGGTTTTCCCCTGTTCGACCGCCACCATCTGCACCGCCAGACCACCTGGGGTTATGAGGGCGCCATGAGCATTCTCACTACCCTTGTGAATGCGGTACTGGAGAAAGTGGACAAAGAGACCATCAAGCTCGGCAAAACCGACTACAGCTTCGATCTTATCCGTTAACCATCACACGCCCCGCGCCACGCGGGGCCAGGGAGGCTCTATGCCGGTCATTATTCTTCGCCAGCGCGGCGCGGATCTCTATTGCTATATCGCGAAACAGGATCTGGAAGCCCGCGTGTTACAGGTTGAACACGACACGCCGGAACACTGGGGCGGCGCGCTTGAACTTGAAGGTGGACGCCGTTATTACGTCAATCTGCAACCCGGCCGCCCGGCTTTTCCGCTCAGCCTGCGCGCCACCCGCGACGCGCAGGCATAAGGAGGTGAGCAATGTCCGACAACGATACGCTGTTCTGGCGGATGCTGGCGCTGTTTCAGTGCCTGCCGGAGCTGCAACCCGCGCAAATCATGGCCTGGCTCACCCACAGTTGTGAGGACGTGCTGACACCCGACGGGCTGGCAGCACTCGAATTACCGCAACTGGAAGCCCGGTTTCCGTATGCGGAAGCCCTGATGTCCAGTGGCCGCTGGGCACGGGTTAAAGCCTGTCTGCGTGGCGAACTGCCCGCGCATTTGCAGGTGCAGGAAGCCCAAAGCCGCCGTCCGCAATTGGTTGTCGCCTTCTGCTCACAGGATGGGCTCACCATCAATGGTCATTTCGGCCAGGGGCGACTTTTCTTTATTTACGGGTTTGATGACCAGGGCGGCTGGCTCCATGATCTGCGCCGCTACCCTTCTCACCCGCAAAACCAGGAACCGAACGAAATCCGCGCGCAGTTACTCCACGACTGCCATTTGCTGTTTTGTGAAGCGATCGGCGGCCCGGCAGCCGCACGGTTGATTCGTCATAATATTCACCCGATGAAAGTGTCACCGGGCAATACCATTTTGTCCCAGTGCGCCGCCATCCAGAACCTGCTGGCCGGGCCGTTACCGCCGTGGCTGGCGAAACGGCTGGAACGCGCTAATCCGCTGGAAGCGCGGGTGTTTTAAACCGCCCCTGATGGGGGCGTTTTTTGGCGTGGGCATTGCGCCAATTGTCTGTTTTGTCACAAAGCGCACAACACTTTCCCCTTAAAAATCAATCACTCTTTTCTGGCTTGCGATTTGCACCCTTAACGCTAACCCAACCAGAAAATGAGGTGATGATGAAGGGGAACGACATCCTGGCCCTGCTCGATGAACCGGCCTGCGAGCATAACCATAAACAGAAATCCGGCTGTAGCGCGCCAAAACCCGGTGCGACTGCCGGAGGCTGCGCCTTCGACGGCGCACAGATCACCCTGCTGCCACTTTCCGATGTGGCGCATCTGGTACATGGCCCGATTGGCTGCGCCGGTAGCTCATGGGATAACCGCGGCAGCCTGAGTTCCGGCCCACGGATCAACCGGCTGGGATTCACCACCGATTTGAATGAGCAGGATGTCATCATGGGGCGTGGTGAGCGGCGGCTGTTTCACGCGGTGCGCCACGTTGTCGACCGCTATCATCCGGCGGCGGTATTTATTTACAACACCTGCGTTCCGGCAATGGAAGGCGATGATATTGAAGCCGTCTGCCAGGCCGCAGCGACCGCCACCGGTGTGCCCGTGATTGCCGTTGATGTGGCCGGTTTTTACGGTAGCAAAAACCTGGGGAACCGCCTGGCGGGCGAGGTGATGGTGAAAAAAGTCATTGGCGGGCGCGAACCCGCGCCGTGGCCGGACAATACGCCTTTTGCCCCGGCGCACCGTCATGACATTGGCCTGATTGGCGAATTTAATATCGCCGGCGAGTTCTGGCATATCCAGCCGCTGCTTGATGAGCTGGGGATTCGCGTCCTGGGCTCCCTGTCCGGCGACGGGCGCTTTGCCGAGATCCAGACGCTGCACCGTGCGCAGGTCAATATGCTGGTTTGCTCCAGAGCGCTGATTAATGTCGCCAGATCGCTGGAGCAACGTTACGGCACGCCGTGGTTTGAAGGCAGTTTTTATGGCGTTCGCGCCACTTCTGATGCCCTGCGCCAGCTGGCAACGCTCACCGGCGATAGCGATTTAATGGCGCGCACCGAACAGCTAATCACGCGTGAAGAACACGCCGCAGAGCAGGCGCTGGCACCGCTGCGCGAACGTTTACGCGGCAGGAAAGTGTTGCTCTATACCGGTGGCGTTAAATCCTGGTCGGTGGTTTCGGCACTGCAGGATCTCGGCATGACGGTTGTGGCTACCGGAACGCGCAAATCCACCGAAGAGGATAAACAGCGCATCCGTGAACTGATGGGCGATGACGCCATCATGCTGGACGAAGGCAATGCCCGCGCCCTGCTGGATGTGGTTTATCGCTGCAAAGCCGACATGATGATCGCAGGCGGTCGCAACATGTACACCGCTTATAAAGCGCGTCTGCCCTTTCTTGATATCAACCAGGAGCGTGAACACGCGTTTGCCGGTTATCGCGGCATCATTACCCTTGCCGAACAACTTTGTCAGACCCTGGAAAGCCCGGTCTGGCCGCAAACGCATGCCCGCGCGCCGTGGCAATAAGGAGCGTTCAATGGCCGAAATTCTTCGCAGTAAAAAACCGCTGGCGGTCAGCCCGATAAAAAGCGGCCAGCCGCTGGGGGCGATCCTCGCCAGTCTGGGGGTCGAACAGTGCATACCGCTGGTACACGGCGCCCAGGGCTGTAGCGCCTTCGCAAAGGTGTTCTTTATTCAACATTTTCACGACCCGATCCCGCTGCAATCGACGGCGATGGACCCGACGTCCACCATTATGGGTGCCGATGAAAACATTTTTACCGCGCTCAATGTTCTCTGTCAGCGCAACGCCGCGAAAGCCATTGTGCTGCTCAGTACCGGGCTTTCAGAAGCCCAGGGCAGCGATATTTCGCGGGTGGTACGCCAGTTTCGTGATGATTTTCCCCGGCATAAAGGCGTTGCGCTGCTCACCGTCAACACCCCGGACTTTTACGGCTCGCTGGAAAACGGCTACAGCGCCGTGCTGGAAAGCATGATTGAACAGTGGGTGCCTGCGCAGCCCGCCGCCAGCCTGCGCAACCGCCGCGTCAACCTGCTGGTCAGCCATTTACTGACGCCGGGCGATATCGAACTGTTGCGCAGTTACGTTGAGGCCTTCGGCCTGCAACCAGTGATTGTGCCGGATCTGTCGCTGTCGCTGGACGGACATCTGGCAAACGGTGATTTTTCGCCTGTTACCCAGGGGGGAACATCGCTGCGCATGATTGAACATATGGGGCAAAACCTGGCCACCTTTGTCATTGGCAACTCGCTGAGCCGGGCGGCGGCGTTACTGGCGCAGCGCAGCCGTGGCGAGGTGATCGCCCTGCCGCATCTGATGACGCTTGCAGCCTGCGACACGTTTATTCATCGACTGAAAACCCTCTCGGGGCGCGACGTCCCCGCGTGGATTGAGCGCCAGCGCGGGCAAGTGCAGGATGCGATGATCGATTGCCATATGTGGCTGCAGGGTGTGGCTATCGCCATGGCAGCAGAAGGCGATCACCTGGCAGCATGGTGCGATTTCGCCCGCAGCCAGGGCATGCTCCCCGGCCCGATTGTCGCGCCGGTCAGCCAGCCGGGGTTGCAAAATCTGCCGGTGGAAACCGTGGTCATCGGCGATCTGGAAGATATGCAGGATCAGCTTTGCGCGACGCCTGCCGCGTTACTGGTAGCTAATTCTCATGCCGCCGATCTCGCCGCGCAGTTTGATCTGTCGCTTATCCGCGCCGGGTTCCCGGTGTATGACCGGCTGGGAGAATTTCGTCGCCTGCGCCAGGGGTATAGCGGCATTCGTGACACGCTGTTTGAGCTGGCGAATGTGATGCGCGAACGCCACCACCCGCTTGCGACCTACCGCTCGCCGCTGCGCCAGCACGTCGACAATACCGTTACGCCTGGAGATCTGTATGCCGCATGTTAATCGTCAGTTCAGCACCATTTGCCAGGGCGAATGGTCAATGAAAGTCGCCTTTGCCAGTTCGGATTATCACCACGTGGATCAACACTTTGGCGCCACGCCCAAATTAGTGATCTATGGCGTGAAAGAGCACGAGGTCACGCTGTTGCGGGTGGTGGATTTTTCTGTGCTCGCCGGACACCAGCAAGAGAAACTCGATTGTCGCATTCACGCGCTGGAAGATTGCGTCACGCTCTACTGCGTGGCGATTGGCGAAGCGGTTTTTCGCCAGCTTTTGCAAATCGGCGTACGCGCGGTTCGCGTGCCGCAAGCGACTACCATTGCCGGGCTGTTGCAGGAAATTCAGCACTACTGGTATGACAAAGAGCAGCGCAAAAGCGCCCGCAATCCACAACGCTTCGCCCGCATGCTCCAGGAACAAACCTGGCAGGAAGAGGATGAGCGTTAGCCACACGCCGTGTCGGTTGTGTGACAAAGCCAACATAAAATCGCGACACAGCGCCGGGTTTTATGTTGGCACATTAATCTACTACCTTGAAATGCAACGCTTTTCCCTTCTGGTATTGCTTTTGCTTGATTGTCATCACCCGCCGTTGATTGAGGCGGTGAAATGCGCCACGGCGCTTTCCGTCATCTCTCCTGGGAGCCAGGCACATGTGGAATTACTCCGAGAAAGTGAAAGATCATTTTTTTAATCCCCGTAACGCGCGGGTGGTGGAAAACGCCAACGCCGTGGGCGATGTGGGCTCGTTAAGCTGTGGCGATGCGCTGCGGCTGATGCTACGCGTGGATCCGCAAAGTGAAACCATCCTTGAAGCCGGGTTTCAGACGTTTGGCTGCGGCAGCGCGATTGCCTCCTCTTCCGCGCTCACCGAGCTGATTATTGGCCGTACGCTGGCGCAGGCTGAGCAGGTGACCAACCAGCAGATTGCGGACTACCTTGATGGCCTGCCGCCGCAAAAAATGCACTGCTCGGTGATGGGTCAGGAGGCGCTGCGGGCGGCGATTGCCCACTACCGTGGCGAAACGCTGATCGATGAGCACGAAGAAGGCGCGCTGATTTGCAAATGCTTTGGCGTCGATGAAGGGCAAATTCGCCGGGCGGTGCTGAGTAACGGGCTGACCACCCTTGAAGAGGTGATCAACTACACCAAAGCGGGCGGCGGCTGCACCGCGTGCCATGAAAAAATTGAACTGGCGCTGGCCGATATTCTCGCCCGGCACCCGCAGGCCGCCACTACCGTCACTGCGGAGAAAGATCCGCACTGGCAGGAGGTCGTCGATGCGATCACTGAATTACGTCCGCATATCCAGGCCGATGGCGGCGATATGTCGCTGCTTAGCGTCAACAATCACACCGTAACCGTCAGCCTTTCCGGCAGTTGCAGCGGCTGCATGATGACCGACATGACACTCGCCTGGCTCCAGCAAAAACTGATGGAGCGTACCGGCTGTTATATGGACGTCGTGGCCGCCTGAGCCACCACTTGTCAACCGATGGGGGAGAAAATATGAAGCAGGTCTATCTGGACAATAACGCCACCACCCGTATCGACCCGATGGTGCTGGAAGCGATGATGCCATTCTTAACCGAACATTACGGTAACCCGTCGTCGATTCACGACTTTGGTACCCCCTCCCGCGCCGCGCTTGAACGCGCCCGCCAGCAAGTCGCCGCGCTGCTGGGGGCCGATCACAGTAGCGAAATCATTTTCACCTCCTGCGCGACCGAAGCCACCAGCACCGCACTGCACGCCTGCGTTGAACTGATGCCGGAGCGCCGGGAGATTATTACCACTGCCGTTGAACACCCGGTTACTCTCGCCGTGTGCGAACATCTGGAACGCCAGGGCTACCTTATCCATCGTATTGGCGTTAATGCCAGCGGCGCACTGGATATGGAACAGTATCGCCACGCGCTGAGCACGCGTGTGGCGGCGGTCAGCATAATGTGGGCGAATAATGAAACCGGGGTGCTGTTTCCGGTGATCGAAATGGCGGCGATGGCGCAGGAATATGGCGCGCTGTTTCACTGCGACGCGGTACAAGTGGTGGGCAAAATTCCGCTGGATATCGCCCGCACGCAGATCGATATGCTCTCCTGCTCGGCGCATAAACTGCACGGGCCAAAAGGTGTGGGTTGCCTCTATTTGCGCCGTGGCACCCGCTTTCGTCCGCTGCTGCGCGGTGGGCATCAGGAGCGCGGTCGCCGCGCCGGTACGGAGAATATCGCCGGGATTGTCGGCATGGGTGCGGCATGCGAACTGGCGCAGATACACCTGCCCGGTAGCGCGGGCATCGCCAGCCTGCGCGATCGCCTGCAAGACGAACTGGTCAAACAGGTGCCCTCAGTGATGGTGATGGGCGGTGATCAACCCCGCGTTCCCGGCACGGCGAACCTGGCGTTCGAATTTATCGAAGGGGAAGCCATTTTACTGCTCCTTAACCAGGCGGGGATCGCCGCCTCCAGCGGCAGCGCCTGCACCTCCGGCTCGCTGGAACCGTCGCATGTGATGCGGGCGATGAACATTCCCTACACGGCGGCGCATGGCAGTATCCGTTTTTCACTCTCGCGCTATACGCGGGAAAAGGAGATCGACTATGTGATCGAGACGCTGCCAGCCATTATTACCCGTCTGCGCGCGCTTTCTCCTTACTGGCAGGATGGTTCTGCCCCCGCCACCTTTGCGCCGGTTTACGGCTAAGGCGGCAACATGTCCAGGGTTGTGATCAATGACACTACGCTGCGCGACGGCGAACAGAGCCCCGGCGTCGCCTTTTGCGCCAGCGAGAAAATCGCCATTGCCGAAGCGCTGTTTGCCGCCGGGGTGACCGCGCTGGAAATCGGCACCCCGGCGATGGGCCGCGAAGAACGCCAGCGGATGCGACAAGTTCGCCAGCAACTGCCTGACGCCACGCTCATGGCCTGGTGTCGCATGAATACTGATGAAATCAGCCAGAGCGCCGATCTCGGCATGAACTGGGTGGATATCTCGCTACCGGCTTCTGACAAACTGCGCCAGTACAAATTGCGCGAACCGCTGCCGGTCGTGCTGGATAAGCTGGCCACGCTGATTGCGCAGGCGCGACAGCAGGGATTGCAGGTCTGTATTGGTTGCGAAGACGCATCCCGCGCCAGCGATCGGACATTAGCGGAGATTGCCCACGTCGCCCGCAGCGCAGGCGCACAGCGGTTGCGTTTTGCCGATACCCTTGGTCTGCTCGACCCTTTCACCACCGCCCGGCGTATCAGCGCCCTGCGTCAAAGCTGGCCCGGTGAAATCGAAATGCACGCCCATAACGATCTCGGTATGGCGACCGCCAATACGCTGGCGGCGGTTCGCGCCGGCGCAACCAGTGTGAATACGACCGTGCTGGGGCTTGGCGAACGCGCCGGAAACGCCGCGCTGGAAACCGTCGCGCTCGGTCTGAGCCGCTGTCTGGGTCTGGATAGCGGCGTGGATTTCACGCAATTACCGATGCTCTGCCAGCAGGTCGCCGATGCCGCCCGGCGCCCCATTGACCCACAGCAACCGCTGGTTGGCGCGCAGGTATTTACCCATGAATCCGGCGTGCATGTCGCCGCCCTGCTGCGCGATCGCGAAAGCTACCAGGCCATTGATCCGGCGCTGATCGGCCGCGAATACCGGCTGGTGCTCGGTAAGCACTCCGGTCGCCAGGCCGTGGAAGGTGTGTTTACCCGGCTGGGCTATCACCTTAATGCCCTGCAAGTCGACCTGCTGCTGCCCGCCATTCGCCGCGTGGCGGAAAGCAGCAAACGCACGCCGCAAGACGATGAACTGATTGCGCTTTACACAACCTTGTGTGGCACAAGCGCCACACACCTGGCGAGGGGTTAAAGATGGAATGGTTTTATCAGATCCCTGGCGTGGCTGAACTCGACAGCGCCGAGTCCTTTTTTACCTTTTTCTCCGTACCTTATGAACCGCTCACGCTGCGCCGTTGCTGCCTGCCGGTGCTGCGCGAATTTCACCAGCGCCTGCGTGATCATGTGCCGCTGCGGAATCTGCTTGAAGCTACACCCCGCGAGCACTGGCTTCTGGCGCGCAGGCTGCTGGCGGAAAGCTACGAACACTGTACAACGGAGCCAACATCATGAAACCAAAGTATGCGTTCGGTGAGGAAGTTCGCGTTAGCCGCGCCATCCGCAACGATGGCACCATGCCGGGTTACCGGCGCGGCGATTTGCTGGTGCGTCGGGGCAGCACAGGTTTTGTCCGTGAATGGGGCACGTTCCTGATGGAAAAAGTGATTTATCAAATCCACTTTCCCGATTGCGGTTTGATTGTGGGCTGCCGTGAGCAGGAACTGCTGCCGCTTTCCGCCCCCTGGCATGCCGGGCAGTTTCAGTATGGCGATACCGTCGCCTGCCGCCACGCGCTGGCCATCGGCGATAACATCGTGGTGGCCGCCGGAGAACAAGGCCAGATCGCCGCCACGGGCCAGGGAGACGGCGCGGAGAGTTACACTGTCACCTTTTCCGGGCGCTGGTTTCAGGTTCCCGCCCGCGCCATGATTTTGCTGGAGACGCCACAATGATGCCGTGGGAGCGTTTCGCCCGCCGACGGCTGGCGTTGACCCGCTGGCACTGCGAGCCGGAAAACATCCCGGCTTCACACCAGCAGGCATTTGACCGCGCCTGGGCGCGCCAGCGCCAGCTCGAACTGGCAGTAGTTGCCATTGCGTGCGACGCAAGCGTTACTGACGAGCTGCGTAATGCCGTGGCCGCATCGCTGGCGCCGCAGCTCGATGAGTGCCCTTTTTCCTCTGCTGAGCGTCAGGCGGTGATTGCGCATCATGCCCGTCTGGAAACGCAGTTTGCTGAGGTTGCACGCACAGCCCCCCTCCCGGACGAGGCGAGCGTCCTGCGCTGGTATCAGCAGCATCAGGCACAATTTATGCGCCCAGAACAGCGCTTAACCTCGCACCTGCTGCTGACCACAGAGCAAAACCACGCCGGGATAAGAACACAGATCACCCGTTTTTATCAGCAAATCCGTGACCACCGCGCGGCCTTTCCCCGGCTGGCAGCGCGCCATTCGCACTGCCCCAGCGCGCTGGAAGGGGGGCGTCTGGGCTGGGTAAGCCGTGGCCTGCTCTTTCCGGAACTGGAAAATGCGCTGTTTGCGCTGCAAACGGACGAGGTCAGCCAGCCGGTCGAAACGGCGCTGGGCTGGCATTTGTTGTGGTGTGAACAGATCCGCCAACCGACGCTGATGGCGAAGGCAGACGCGCTGGCGAAAGCGCGGGAGTATTTGTTCCGTCAGTCCCAACAGCAGTGGCAACGCCAGTGGCTGGCGTCATTATTACAGGCGCGCTGAAAAGCCCGGTGATCGGTTATCCGCCGGGCTTCAGAGATTAGAGGATCAGCGGTTTGAGCGTCTCCAGCCACGCCTCGATACGTTCATCGGTCAGGTCGTACTGGTTGTCCTGATCCAGCACCAGACCAATAAAGTTATCCGCCTCAAGCGCGGACGATGAACCAAAGGTATAGCCCTCATTGGGCCAGTGGCCGACCATCTGCGCGCCGCAGCGTTGCAGCGTGTCATATAACGGGCGCAGACCGCTGGCGAAATTATCCGGGTAACCCACCTGATCGCCCAGCCCAAACAACGCCACCGTTTTACCACGCAGGCTATCGCCCTGCAGTTGGGTGACAAATTCACTCCACGACGCATCCTCGCAACCGGCAGCCAGCCCCGGCAGTTGCCCGTCACCGAGTGTCGGGGTGCCTAATACCAGCACCGGATACGAGAGAAAAGTCGCTAAGTCAGTTCGGTTGATATTGACCGGCGCATCCGCCAGCCCGCCCAGTTTCTGGTGGATCTGTTTGGCGATTTTGCGGGTCTTGCCGGTGTCGGTGCCGAAAAAAATACCAATATTTGCCATAACACACGCTCCTGTTGAAAAAGAGATCCCGCCGGGAATTGCGGTGAACGTATCTGATATTGCGAAGAGTGTGCCAGTTTTAGTGACGGGCAAAACCTGCACCACAATGGTTATTAATGCACCAGTCTGGCGCTTTTTTTCCTTCGACCTCCCCTCGCAGACGCCCGCCTGGCGCGGCTTTGGCGCTGATAGCGCGCTTAATACCGATCTGGATCAAGGTTTTGTCAGGTTAGCGGCCAAAAGGTGCACTCTTTGCATGGTTATACGTACCTGACATGTTGTCCGGGCGAAAGCCGCCAGGTGGCACAAATTGTCAGAACTACGACACGACTAACTGACCGCAGGAGTGTGCGATGACCCTGAATATGATGATGGATGCCAGCGCGCCCGAGGCAATCGCCGGTGCGCTTTCGCAACACCATCCTGGGCTGTTTTTTACCATCGTTGAAGAAGCGCCCGTCGCCATTTCGCTGACTGATGCCGACGCACGCATTGTCTATGCCAACCCGGCATTCTGCCGCCAGACCGGCTATGAACTTGAGGAGTTGTTGCAGCAAAATCCCCGCCTGCTTGCAAGCCACCAAACCCCACGGGAAATCTACCAGGATATGTGGCACACCTTATTACAACGCCGACCGTGGCGCGGGCAACTGATCAACCGCCACCGTGATGGCAGCCTGTATCTGGTCGAGATCGATATCACCCCGGTGATTAACCCGTTTGGCGAACTGGAACACTACCTGGCAATGCAGCGTGATATCAGCGCCAGCTACGCGCTGGAGCAGCGGTTGCGTAACCACATGACGCTGACCGAAGCGGTGCTGAATAACATTCCGGCGGCGGTGGTTGTGGTGGATGAACGCGATCATGTGGTGATGGATAACCTCGCCTACAAAACGTTCTGTGCCGACTGCGGCGGAAAAGAGCTCCTGAGCGAACTTAATTTTTCAGCCCGCAAAGCGGAGCTGGCGAACGGCCAGGTCTTACCGGTGGTGTTGCGCGGCGCGGTGCGCTGGTTATCAGTCACTTGTTGGGCGCTGCCGGGCGTCAGCGAAGAAGCCAGTCGCTACTTTATTGATAACGCGCTGACGCGCACGCTGGTGGTCATCACCGACGACACCCAACAGCGCCAGCAGCAGGAACAGGGACGGCTAGATCGCCTTAAACAGCAGATGACCAGCGGCAAACTGCTGGCGGCGATCCGCGAAGCGCTGGACGCCGCGCTGATCCAGCTTAACTGCCCCATCAATATGCTGGCGGCGGCGCGGCGGTTAAACGGCAGTGATAACAACAACATGGCGCTGGACGCCGCGTGGCGCGAAGGTGAAGAGGCGATGGCGCGGCTGAAACGTTGCCGCCCGTCGCTGGAACTGGAAAGTGCGGCGGTCTGGCCGCTGCAACCCTTTTTTGACGATTTGCACGCGCTTTATCACACCCGCTTCGGAGAGGGTAAAAATTTGCAGGTCACGCTGGATTCCCATCATCTGGTGGGATTTGGTCAGCGTACGCAACTGTTGGCCTGCCTGAGTTTGTGGCTCGATCGCACGCTGGATATTGCCGCCGGTCTGCGTGATTTCACTGCAGAAACAGAGATTTTCGCCCGCGAAGAAGAGGGCTGGCTCTCTTTGTATATTACTGACAATGTGCCGCTGATCCCGGTGCGCCATACCCACTCGCCGGATGCGCTTAACGCGCCGGGCAAAGGCATGGAGCTGCGCCTGATCCAGACGCTGGTGGCGCACCACCACGGCGCGATAGAACTCACTTCACGCCCGGAAGGCGGAAGCTGCCTGACCCTACGATTCCCGCTATTTCATTCACTGACCGGAGGTTCAAAATGACCCAGCGAACCGAGTCGGGTAATACCGTCTGGCGCTTCGATTTGTCCCAGCAGTTCACCGCGATGCAGCGGATAAGCGTGGTACTCAGCCGGGCGACCGAAGTCGAACAGACGCTCCAGCAAGTGCTGTGCGTATTGCACAATGACGCCTTTTTGCAGCACGGCATGATCTGTCTGTACGACAGCCAGCAGGCGATTTTGACTATTGAAGCGTTGCAGGAAGCCGATCAGCAGTTAATCCCCGGTAGCTCGCAAATTCGCTACCGTCCGGGCGAAGGGCTGGTCGGGACGGTGCTTTCACAAGGGCAATCATTAGTGCTGGCACGGGTTGCCGACGATCAGCGTTTTCTTGACCGGCTGGGACTGTATGATTACAACCTGCCGTTTATCGCCGTGCCGCTGATCGGGCCGGATGCGCAGACGTTTGGTGTGCTGACGGCGCAACCCATGGCGCGTTACGAAGAGCGGTTACCCGCCTGCACCCGCTTTCTGGAAACGGTTGCCAACCTGGTGGCGCAGACCGTGCGTTTGATGGCCCCACCGGCAGCGCGCCCTTCCCCGCACGCCGCGATAACGCAGGCCGTCAGCCCGAAATCCTGCACTGCCTCACGCGCATTCGGTTTCGAGAATATGGTCGGTAACAGCCCGGCGATGCGCCAGACCATGGAGATTATTCGTCAGGTTTCGCGCTGGGACACCACCGTTCTGGTACGCGGCGAGAGCGGCACCGGTAAGGAACTGATTGCCAACGCCATTCACCATAATTCACCGCGCGCCAGTGCGCCGTTTGTGAAATTCAACTGTGCGGCGCTGCCGGACACACTGCTTGAAAGCGAATTGTTCGGTCATGAAAAAGGGGCTTTTACCGGTGCGGTACGCCAGCGTAAAGGCCGTTTTGAGCTGGCCGATGGCGGCACGCTGTTTCTTGACGAGATTGGCGAAAGTAGCGCTTCGTTTCAGGCTAAGTTGCTGCGCATCCTGCAGGAAGGCGAAATGGAACGCGTCGGCGGCGACGAAACACTGCAAGTCAATGTGCGCATTATTGCCGCGACAAACCGTAATCTGGAAGATGAAGTCCGGCTGGGGCACTTTCGCGAAGATCTCTATTACCGCCTGAATGTAATGCCCATCGCCCTGCCTCCGCTGCGGGAACGCCAGGAGGACATTGCCGAACTGGCGCACTTTCTGGTGCGCAAAATCGCCCACAACCAGAGCCGCACGCTGCGTATTAGCGAGGGCGCTATCCGCCTGCTGATGAGCTACAACTGGCCCGGTAATGTGCGTGAACTGGAAAACTGCCTTGAGCGCTCGGCGGTGATGTCGGAAAACGGTCTGATCGATCGGGACGTGATTTTGTTTAATCATCGCGACCAGCCAGCCAAACCGCCGGTTATCAGCGTCACGCACGACGATAACTGGCTCGATAACACCCTTGACGAGCGCCAGCGGTTGATTGCGGCGCTGGAAAAAGCGGGATGGGTACAGGCCAAAGCCGCACGCTTACTGGGAATGACGCCGCGCCAGGTCGCCTATCGCATTCAGACGATGGATATCACCCTGCCAAGGCTATAACAGCGGTTGTGGCATTCGGTACATTGTCAGCCAAATGCCACAAAACCGACAACCTGATAAAATAAATATTACTATTTTTCAATAGGTTGAAACAGGAACGGGATTTGCAACAACCAGGGATAATTCCGTAAACGGAGGTACCTTCCATGATGTCCTGTTCATCCGCCGCTGGCGGTTCCCGGTGTCAGTCAACGCCGTCTGAACCGCTTTCCGATGCCATCGCCGGTAAAGTGGCGCTGCACCCGTGCTACTCGAAAAGCGGTCATCACCGTTTTGCGCGTATGCACTTACCGGTAGCGCCCGCCTGTAACCTGCAATGTAACTACTGCAATCGCAAATTTGATTGCAGTAACGAATCCCGGCCTGGCGTCTCATCCTCGCTCTTAACCCCCGAGCAGGCGGTGGCGAAAGTACGGCAAGTTGCGGCGGCTATCCCGCAACTGTCGGTGGTTGGCATTGCCGGGCCCGGCGATCCACTGGCGAATATCGCACGCACCTTCACCACGCTGGAGTTGGTGCGCGAACAGCTACCGGATATGAAATTGTGCCTCTCCACCAACGGCTTGATGCTGCCGGACGCCGTTGATCGGCTGGTCAGTCTCGGCGTCGATCACGTAACGGTGACCATCAATACGCTCGATCCGCAAATTGCCGCGCAGATCTACGCCTGGCTGTGGCTCGAGGGTGAACGGTACAGCGGACGCGAAGCGGGTGAAATATTAATAGCCCGTCAACTGGAGGGGGTTCGTCGCCTGACGGCGCAAGGCGTGCTGGTGAAAATCAACTCGGTATTGATCCCCGGTATTAACGATTTCGCGCTGGCCGATGTCAGCCGCGAACTGCGCGAAGCTGGCGCGTTTATCCATAACATTATGCCGCTGATAGCCCGCCCGGAACACGGCACGGTATTTGGCCTTAACGGCCAGGCCGAACCCGATGCAGAGATGGTCGCGCGCGTGCGCGAAAGCTGTGGCGAAGTGATGCCGCAAATGACCCACTGCCAGCAGTGCCGCGCGGATGCGATTGGTATGCTCGGCGAAGATCGCAGCCAGCAATTTGCCCTGCTACCCGTTGAATCCGCCCCGCAGCCGTGGTTGCCGACGCTGTTTCGCCGTGCGCAGCTTCACGCCAGTATCGTCACCAAAGGCGAATCCGATGATGCAGAGGCCTGTCTGGTGGCGGTGGCGTCAACGCATGGCGAGCTGATCGACTGCCATTTTGGCCATGCGGATCGCTTTCGTATTTACAGTTTATCGGCCGCGGGCGCTGTGCTGGTCAACGAGCGTTTCACACCGAAATATTGCCAGGGGTCGGATAATTGTGAGCCGCCGGAAAGCGACGCAAGACTGGACACCGTGCTCGACTTGCTGGTCGATGTGAAAGCCGTTTTCTGCGCCCGTATCGGCTACGAACCGTGGCAAAAATTGCAATCGCGCGGCATTCAGCCCTGCGTTGATGATGCCTGGCAACCCATCGCTTCCTCGCTGTTACGCTGGTGGCAGACTGCGCCGACAAAGGGGCAAAACAAGGGGGTGGCATGATGCCCGTTGATGACTGGTTACGGCGCTTGCTGTGGCTTTATCTGCACGGTGAAGGTTGCTACCCGGAAAGAATGGGTTTAAGCGTGAGCGACTGGGAAAACCTGCAGGCGCGTTTCGCCCCGCCTGCGCCAGAAATGCCGGCGGACTGCCGTTTGCGGCAAAAGCTTATGAGCGAACTTAACGCCACGCGCGGCGCAGAGCGCGCAGAGCTGGCACAGTGGCTGGCGTGCCATATGTCGGCAGATGCCGCGCCGATGCAGCACATTATTGCCAGTGTCTCACTGGCTTTTAATCACCTGTGGCAGGATTTGGGGCTCAGCTCGCGCACGGAGCTACGGGAGCTGATGAGCGATTGCTTCGCGCCTTTAGTTGAGATGAACAGCAACAATATGCGCTGGAAAAAGTTTTTCTACCGCCAGCGTTGTCTGCACAGCGAAGGCGAAGTGGTGTGCCGCTCGCCGAGTTGTGATGCCTGCTGCGAACGCCCGCTCTGTTTTGAGCCTTCGTAACGTAACCAGCCTGATATAGCGGGTGATCAGGCTTTTACTCCGCACTAAAACCCGCGTCGCCTGTACACTTACCGCTTTGCTGTCCTATCCTTTCACAATAAAAGTCAAATATTTTGCCGCAGTCACACGGTTCCGGTAGCCAGGGTGTTAATGTTGCTTATATATTTGGAAAACTTATACAAAAGTACACGGTGTGCGAGGTGGCGAATGTATTCTTTTGTGGCCAGACAGGCGATTTTTGATAAGCAATTGAACACCGTCGGTTACGAACTCCTCTTTCGGAACAGCATGGATAACCGCTTCCCCGATATCTCTGCGGAACAGGCCACCACGCAGTTAATCGAAGAGCAGTTTCTCAGCGCGCCGGTGGGCCGGAAGAGCGACAACAGTACGGTTTACGTCAATTTTCCCTACCAGTTGCTGGTCGAAGGTCTCGCGGAAACGCTGCCGGTAAACCGCGTGGTGATTGAAATTCTGGAAGACGCCGAACCGGATCTCAAACTGCTGGAAACCGTCAAACGGATGCACGCGCTGGGTTTTCGCATTGCGCTCGATGATTTCGAACCCGGAAATCAGTGGGAAGCCTTTATGCCCTATGTCAACGTGATTAAATTTGACATAAGAAGAAGCCCGCGCGAAAAAATTAGCGACTATATTCTCGCCAATCGGGAATTATTGCGCCATGCGGTTTTTCTGGCCGAAAAAGTGGAAACCTACGAAGAGTTTGAGACCTTTAAAAAATTAGGTTTTCATCTTTTCCAGGGGTATTTTTTCAGCAAACCGGTGGTGACTAAACGAAATAAACTGGCGCAAAACCGTGCATTTGCTCTGAAGCTAATGCAGGAAGTTAACGTTGAATCACCCAATTTAAACAAAATTGAAGATCTGCTGAAACGCGATGTTTCTCTCTCGTTTAAAATTATGCGTTATGCGCAAAACATTTTATATAACACGCGCGGTATTAGCGGTTTTCGTAATCAATCGCTGCGCGACATCGTGGTCTACCTTGGCATCAGTGAAATGCGCCGTTTTGTGCTGGTGGCGTGTCTGACCTCCTTCGAGGATGTCACCAACACTGAAATTTATTACCTGAGCCTGATCCGCGCCAAGTTTTGCGAACTGGTGGCGGCACGTACGTCGTCCAATAACATCTCTAATGATGCCTTTATGGCAGGGCTCTTCTCGCTGCTGGATGTGATCCTCGGGCTACCGCTGGAAGAGCTGATGGCGCAGATCGCCGTCTCGTCGGAAGTGGCTAAAGCGCTTGAGGCCAACAGCGGCGAACTCTACCCCTACGTGCGGCTGGCGCGCCTGTACGAGCAGCGGATGTGGGATGAGGCCAGCGACGTGGCGCATGAAATTGGCTTACCCAATTCGGCCATTTCAGAGCTGATGAACCAGGCCACAAAATGGGCGGACGAACTGCCGATAACTATTTCCCATTAATTTTTCTGCACACTGAATACGGTGTGCAGAAAATAAACTTCAGCACAAAGATACCATTTGAAACAATATTTCACTTCAATGAAGTATTATTCTCCAACCTTTTTAACAACCGCCCTTCCCTTAATCCAAATTAAAAATCCGATGTGTGCCATTGCACAAAAATCATAGCAATGTGTGATAGAGATCAGATAAATAGATCAATTTTTCCTAAAATATTGCCGTTATTAATATTACCTTTCTTTACTTAGTTGTGGATTATGAAAAAAATTGCGCAGGCCACTGTATTAACCAAATTGCTCATCGGCTTCTCCATCCTGATTGTGATGATGTTGTTGCTGGGCGTTGTTTCTATTTATCAACTTAACAACACCAATAAAAATATTGACCAGTTCCGCGAAAGCAGAATGCCAGGAGTTCGCTATACCCTTGAAATGCGAGGCGTCTTAGCTGAAATGCGCCTGCAACAGGTGCAGTATATTGCTTCCACCACGCCAGCGTCGCTGGATCAACATCGCGGCGAATTGCTGCAAAACCAGGCAACCTTCCTGAATGCTCAGCAGCAGTACGCAAAAATCTCGGCCAATGAGCCGCAAGAAATGCGCGCCCTGTTCGCGACTGTGGTGGATAACTTTAAAAACTTTGTTGATGTAAACGCCAAAGTGATCGACGCCATGAATCGTGGTGATGCGGCGGAAGCGGCCAAAATCAGCGGCGCGGTATCAGCAAAATATCGTACCCAGTTGATGAAAGATCTGGCGACGCTGGTGGATATGGAAGTCGCCATTGGTGATAAAGCCGGGGAAGATTCTCAGGCCGGTTACCGCCAGGCACTTTATCTGCTGAGCGGCTTGCTGCTGCTGGCCCTGATTGCCACCGGCGTGATTGCGCTGTTTATCTCGCGGAATCTCTCCCGCCAGCTCGGCGGCGAACCGGCCTATGCGATGTCGATTATGAAGGCAGTCGCTGACGGTAAACTGGGCACCCAGGTTGCGCTGCGCGAGGGCGACAGCGAAAGCCTGCTGGCGACCATTCATTTAATGAACAATAAACTGGCGGAAATCATCACCGGTATTATCGACGGCAGCGAATCGATTTCCCACGCCGCAGGCGAAATTGCCGAAGGCAACAACGATTTGTCACAGCGTACCGAAGAACAAGCGGCCTCGCTGGTACAAACCTCGTCGAACATGCAGCAAATCACCGAGAACGTGAAGAGTAACGCTGAAAACGCCCGTAAAGCGAGCGACCTGGCGCGCCAGACGTCACAAACGGCAGTTAAAGGCGGTAAAGAGGTGCATGACATGCTGAAACGCATGCATGAAATCTCTGACAGCTCGCAGAAAATTGTCGATATCATTTCGGTGATTGAAGGCATCGCCTTCCAGACCAATATTCTGGCGCTGAACGCTGCCGTTGAAGCCGCACGTGCTGGCGAGCAGGGTAAAGGTTTTGCCGTGGTGGCCGGTGAAGTGCGCAACCTGGCGCAGAAAAGTGCCGAGGCGGCGAAAGAGATCAAACAGCTGATTGAAGGCACCGTTGAGAAAATTACCGACGGTTCCCGCTACGCCGATACCGCCAGCCGCGCGATGGAAGAGATTGTCAGCTCGGTTAACAAAGTGACGGATATTGTTGCTGAGATCTCTGCTGCCTCTACCGAGCAACATCAGGGGATCAAAGAGATTAGCGTGGCCATTGATCAGATGGACCAGGTGACCCAGCAGAACGCCACGCTGGTGGAACAAGCGGCGGTTGCCGCCCAGTCGATGACCGAACAGAGCGAGATGCTGCGCGACTCCGTGCGCTTCTTCCAGCTGGCGCGTTAATCGCAACCCGTGCCACTCGCTTCGGGTGGCACGGCGTTTACTTGCTACATAACAATACTTTTCGGCTCCATAAAGGCCGCCAGTCCCCAGCGCCCCATTTCACGCCCGAACCCCGAGTGTTTAAACCCGCCAAATGGCGCGGCAGCCTCGTGCGCCAGCGTATTGACCAACACCCGCCCGGCGGCGATTTGCCCGGCAACACGGCGTGCGCGTTCGGGATCGCGACCCAGCACCAGTGCGCTCAGGCCATAATCGGTGTCGTTGGCGATAGCGATCGCTTCGGCGTCATCCCGATAGGCGATCACCGATAACACCGGGCCAAAAATCTCTTCACGCGCAATACGCATGCTGTTTTTGACCTCGCTAAACAGCGTTGGTCGCACCGACCAGCCGCGCTCGCACCCGGCTGCGCGCCCTTCTCCACCCACTAACAGGCGTGCGCCTTCCTGCTGGCCAAGGCGGATATAGGACTGCACGCGTTGCCACTGTTTTTCGCTGACCATCGGGCCAACTTCCGTGGCGGGATCGCGCGGATCGCCCGATTTAACCGCCGCGACCGCCTGCGCCAGCGCTGCTTCACACTCGGCTTTGCGCGATGCGGGCACCAGAATGCGTGTTCCCGCGACACACGCCTGGCCGCTATTCATAAATCCGGCCTGGATCGCCAGCGGCACGGCGTCGGCTAAATCGGCATCCTCCAGAATAATGGTCGGTGACTTGCCGCCCAGTTCCAGCGTGACACGTTTAAACGTCTCTGCCGCGTTACGCAAAATGGCTTTGCCCGTCGCTGTCGAGCCGGTAAAGGAGATTTTCGCCACGTCCGGATGACGGCTGAACACCTCGCCCACCACCTCGCCACGCCCGGTAACAATATTGAACACGCCCGGTGGCAGTTGCGCCTCATGTAACGCCTGGGTGACGATGTGGGTTTGCAGCGCGCTCATCTCACTCGGCTTGATGACCGCCGTGCAGCCGGCGGCGAGCGCTGCCGCCAGCTTGCCGCAGATAAATCCGGCATCGCTGTTCCACGGCGTAATTAACCCGGCGACGCCGAGCGGGGTCATCACTACGCGCGCCTGGCCCACTACGGATTCAAACTCAAACGCTTTCAGCGCGTCGATCGCCGCCTCGATAACCGACACCGGATAATGCGCCATCCAGCTGGCGCGCGACGCCGGCGCGCCATACTCCTCGACAATTGCCTGCAACAACGCGGGCTGGCAGGCCTCCATCGCATCGCGCATACGCATCAGGGCGGCGATTCGCTCATCGCGGCTGGTTTGCGACCAGCCAGGAAACGCCGCTTTTGCCGCCACAATGGCGTTCAGCGCGTCGGCCTCATTGCCGAGCCGCACCTGGCCGGTGACTTCGCCGGTTGCCGGGTTAAACAGGTCGAAACGTTCTGTACCTTGTGGCGTGACCCATTCGCCATTAATTGAGATCTGTTCAATCGCATGCATAACCACCTCCTGTTCACAATGAAGCCAGTGTGACACGCCTTTATCGCGCTGATAATCCACGCTATGCTGCAAGGGTTGTTGCGAAATTCGGGATAATCTATGCATCGTTCAGGTTTGGTTGAGCTGGAAGTGGTGATGGCGGTGATGCGTCGGGGCAGTTTTCGCGCCGCCGCGCAGGAGCTGGGAATGTCACCAACGGCGGTGAGTAACGCCATTGCCGGGCTGGAGAGTCGCCTGGCGATTCGGCTATTTCACCGCACCACCCGCAGCGTGGCGCTAACCGAAGCCGGGCAGCGGTTTGTTGCGCGTGTTGGCCCGGCGCTGCGTGAAATCCAGCACGCGCACGAGGAGATCCACAGCGTGGCGGATGAGCCTTCCGGCACGTTGCGCCTGAACGTCCCGCTAGCCGTCGGGCAACTGTTCCTGGATGATCTGCTGGTGCGTTTTCTGGCGCGCTACCCGCAGATGCGCATGGAGGTCGCCACTGAAGCGAAGATGATCGACATTGTGGCCGACGGTTACGATGCCGGGATCCGCCTGGCGGAGTCCATCCCACAGGATATGATTGCCGTGCCGCTCACGCCGGATATCCGCATGCGCGTAGTGGCAACACCAGCGTGGTTTGCCGCACACGGTACGCCGCAGACGCCGGATGATTTACACCAGCACCAGGGGATTTGCATGCGCATGTCCAGCGGCGGAAATTACCGCTGGGAGCTGGCGCGACACGGCGAGCGCATAGCGGTTGCCGTTCCGCCACGGCTGTCGACCACCGATCTCTTTACCTCGATTGCCGCCGTGCGCGCGGGGCTGGGCGTGGGCTTTCTGCCGGGGTTTTACATTGAAGAGGATTTGCGTAACGGGACGCTGGTCAGCGTGCTGGATGAGTGGACACAGCCCTTTAAAGGGCTGTGTTTGTACTATCCCGGACACCGCTACATCCCTGTGGGGTTGCAGGCGTTTATTGCCTTTATCCGGGCGGAGCGTTAACTACTCGAGGTGCGCGCGATCAAGCCCGTAGGCTTTATCCAGCGCGCCCGGTAAGGTTTGCGACAGCACCATCAGACGGTTCCAGCTATTGATAATGGCAATGGAAAACGCCAGCTCGGAAAGTTCCACTTCGCTGAAATGCTCCCGCGCCTCGTGGTACAGCTCATCAGGCACGCCATGCGCGTCAAGTTTGGTCAGCGCTTCACACAGCGCCAGCGCGGCTTTCTCTTTGGCGGTAAACAGCGGCGATTCACGCCAGATAGCCACGTGGTAAATGCGCAGTTCGCGCTCACCGTGCAGTTTTGCCTGTTTCACATGCATATCCAGGCAGAATGCGCAGCCGTTGAGCTGCGAGGCGCGGATATCGACCAGATTTTTAATACCAATATCCAGGCTGCTGGCGTGCGACGCCTGGCTTGCATCGCCGAGGGTTTTAATTAATGCCGGAACAGTCTGGAACAGATTTACGCGATTGCTCATCGTCTTTAGCCTCGTTTATGGATTCAACAGCCGCTATAGTACGCGTTTATGCCATAGTAAAAAGATGCAAAAACCGTGAATAGAGGTAGGACATGAAACCGGGTTATAAAGCCATTTACGAGCAGTATCGGCGCAGCATTGCCAGCGGGTTGTTGAAACCGGGTGATAAAGTGCCTTCGGTGCGTGTGCTGGCCAGTGAATTAGGCGTGGCGCGCAAAACGGTGGAAACGGCCTGGGCGATTCTGATCGGTGAAGGCTATCTGGTAAGCCAGGGCGCGCGCGGCACGCGGGTCAACCCGGATTTGGTACTGAGCGAACCGCCCACCCCGGACATTACGCCTCAGGCAGCAGACGCGCCACCAGGCATTGCGGATGTACTGCGCGATCGCCCCGGTTTTTTGCGCCCCGGCATTCCGTCTCTGGATGCCTTCCCCTACAAAAAATGGCTACTGTTGTGCGGCAAAGCGGTGCGATCGCTGTCACCAATGGAGATGACCAACCCGCCGCTGCTGGGTTACACGCCGCTGCGCGAGGCGATTGCGCATTATGTGAATGTGTCGCGCGGTTTATCCTGCACGGCCGATCAGATTTTCATCACCAGCGGGTACAGCAACAACCTGCGGCTGATCCTCAATGCGCTTACCACGACACGCGATAAAGTGCTGTTTGAAGATCCCGGTTACTATTTTGGTACCCAGGCGCTGAAACGCGCCGCCAATAATCTGCACTTTGTCCCGGTGGACAGCCAGGGCCTGAATGTCGACTATTTGCAGCAATACCACCGCGATGCGCAGCTGGTTTTTGTGACACCGTCACATCATAGCCCACTGGCGGTAACCCTTTCGCTCCCGCGCAAGCAGCAATTACTGGCCTGGGCCAGTCAGCATAATCGCTGGATTATTGAAGATGATTACGACGGCGAGTTTCACTACACCCGCAAAGTGCTTCCGGCGTTGAAAAGTCTCGATATCGATGATCGGGTTATCTATATGGGCACTTTCAGTAAGACGGTGATGCCTGCGCTGCGCATCAGCTACATTGTGATGCCACGCGCGACGCTTGCCGCGTTTCGTGAAACGGCGGAACTCACCGAAAGCGGCCAGCCGGTGCTGACGCAGAAAATCCTCGCGGCGTTTCTCGGCGAAGGTCACTTTTATAAGCATTTAAAAAAGATGCGCACGCTCTATTCGCAACGCAGACAATATGTGCTGGACGCGCTGGAGCAGGTTTATCCGGGGCTTTTTACCGTGGAAGTGAGCGATGGTGGGATGCATGTCATCGCGTTTTTACGCACCAGCACGCAGGATATCGCGCTGGCGGACATCTGGCAGCGGCACCAGTTGCAGGTTAGCCCGCTCTCGCGCTGGTATAACACCTCCGCCAAACGCTACGGCGTGATTATCGGTTATACCAATGTACGTTCAGCGGAGGAAGCGCTGTCGTTATTGCAGCGCCCGGCTGAGGAGACACGGGCGCTGCTGGCGACCAATGATGTTAAGGCAAGTTACTGACGAAGGAGAGATCCCACGCCGTGGCGAGAAGTGAGAAGCTGACCAGCAGGGTCAACGCTAATGAGATAGTTCTGTCGGACTTTTCCATCGCACGTCCCTCTCTGTTGTGGGTTTCGCTATCAGACTGAAAAAATCGTAAAGATCGATGACTCTCCACAGCAAAGTTTAGGTTAATTGATAATTTTTGCCTGGTGTCATTTTGTGCGGAAGCACATCGGCATCCACCATTTGCAGTAAATCAATCTCGATGGCATTGCTGATAGCGTCCAGCGGCAGGTCGTTATCCTCTTCGCCAAACGGATCTTCCAGCTCTTCTGCCAGCGTGTCCAGCGAAATAAAGGTGTAGGAAATCAGCACCGAAATAAACGGGGTCATAAAGTGCAAATCCACCACCAGCGCGAACGGCAGCATGATGCAGAACAGGTACACGGTGCGATGCAGGATCAACGAATAGGCAAACGGCAACGGCGTGGTGAAAATGCGCTCGCAGCCAGAAAGCACGGCGGACATATCATGCAGCCGCTGATTGATGCTGCTGAATAAAACATCCGAAAGTGCGCCCTGCGCCCGGCGTTCGCCTAACCATTCGCCCATTAACAGCAGAATACGGTTGGCCGGTGAGTGCGCGTTCAGCACGTTATGCAGATCGTTTGGACTCAGGTATTTCGCCAGCACGTCGCCTTGTGGCTTGCGGCGCAACGTCATGCGCAGAGAGTGCGCGAAGGCGATTTGCAACTGAATAAAGTGCCGTAATCCCTCATCGTCTGGCAGTGTGGTTTTCACTTCACGCAGCAGCGAACGCGAGGCGATCATCAACTGTCCCCATAACACCCTTGCCTCGCTGTAGCGGGCAAAACAAGCGTTGTTACGAAAACCTAAAAAGATAGCGATAGCGACACCGAGAATGCTGAACGGCGCGACGGTCAGCTTGATACCCAGCGAGGTGAACCACGGCAGCATCCAGATCACCGCGATAGAGAGCAGGAAATTCATCAGCAAACGCGACGTGATTTTTGGCAGTACGGAACCGTGCCAGACGAAAAGACGGGGAAGCCAGTGTTGTTGAGGTCGAACGATCATCTTGAATTGTGTGCATAAGGGAGAGCGGCACTATTAAACGTGATCGCAATCACGGTTGCAAGTTTGATAATAAATTGTGACGAAAAGTCGCCCTTCCCGACGATGGCTGGCGCAGAAGTTGCTGAAACCTGTTATACAACTATTTAATAATATGTTGTAACTAATAAATGGCAAGCACACTATTCCGACGCCTTTACATCTCTTGCCGCTCGCGGTTGCACCGTTAGCCATTATTAAAAAAGAAAAACCCGGCCGGAGCCGGGTTGGACATTGATTTAATTAAGTGCAATTAGCACAGCGGTTTAACCGCATCGCGCATGCCGCGCAGCAGGATAGCATCCAGATCCAGCGAAACCTGCTCCACCAGCCCCGTAACTTTACTCAGATCCTGTTCCCAGTGATCGCTTACGGACAGCACCGCTTTTACCAGTTCGCTGGTGCTGATCTGGCGATCGCCATGCTGGCTCCACAACTGCTGGTAGCGCTCGATCCAGTGCGCATCGTCCTGCACCGGATACGCCTGCCCGTTACGCTCACCGCGATAGAACGCAATCAACGCTGCCAGCGCAAAAGTCAGGCGCGCTGGCAGTTTGCCATGGGCTTTTTGCCCTGCCAGCAATTGCGGCAGAATACGGGTGCGGAATTTGGTCATGCCGTTCAGGGCAATCGACAGCAACTGGTGTTTGATGTACGGGTTACGGAAACGCCCGGTCACCGCACTGGCGAAAGATTCCAGCTCATCGCGCGGCAGATCCAGCACCGGAATAATCTCTTCGTAAATCGCTTTTTCCACAAACGCGCAGATTTCGCTGTCGTTCATCGCCTCGCCCACGGTGTCAAGCCCCGCCTGAAACGCCACCGGCACCAGAGCCGTGTGCGCACCGTTGAGGATCGCCACTTTACGCTCTTTATACGGTTTAATATCGTCAACAATCAGCACGTTGAGCGGGAATTTATCGAGACGCAGTTCAGACGCCAGCGATTTCGGCCCCTGAATCACAAACAGATAGAAGTGCTCAGCGGTATCAAGGAACGAATCCTGGTAGCCCAGCTCCGCTTCCAGTTTCGCCACTTCATCACGCGGGTAACCGGTAACGATCCGGTCAACCAGCGTGGAACAGAAGGTGTTGGCGTTATCCAGCCACCGGGTAAACTCCGCACCCAGCGCCCACTCCTGCGCATAACGCAGCACCAGCTCGCGCAGCGCGTCACCGTTGTAATCAATCAATTCACAAGGAATGATCACCCAGCCTTTATCCGCCGCGCCAGAGAAGTGGGTGAAACGTTCGAACAGCAGGCGCGTCAGTTTCGCCGGGTAGCTAACGGCCGGGGCATCTGCAAATTTATCGCCCGCGTGGTAGCTGATGCCCGCTTCCGTGGTGTTTGAAAAAACAAAGCGGATATCCGGGTTATGGGCGAGTTTCAGGAACTCGTCGTACTGGGAATAGACGCTGATTTCACGGTTCACAGAGCGGATCAGGCGCGCGTCGCTCACCGCTTCGCCCTGCTCGTTCAGACCGCGAATAATGGTGGTATACAGACCATCCTGAGTGCTCAGGGACGGCGGGAAATCACTTTGGATCGGGCGAACAACCACCACACCGGCGTTCAGGTCGGTGTGCTCGTTCAGCAGATCGATTTGCCAGTCGACAAAAGCGCGCAAAAAATTCCCTTCGCCGAACTGAATAATACGTTCAGGGTATTCAGCGCCGGGAAAGTTGCGACGGTTTAATGTGTTCACAGTGGGTTCCTTTTTTGATTAGTCATACAACCTGGGAAGATTGGTGTAATAACTTACCAGACTTTTAGACCATGAAACCCTGTTTTGATCAAAATGGGATGTCTTATTGGCGCGGATTATAAGAACTTGTAAAAAATTGTCGTCGCCGTCACATTTCCGTCCGGCATCAGCGCAAAGCGCGGAATTTCACCCACCCGCTGCCAGCCGCATTGCAGGTAAAAATGTTCCGCCCCGCTGCCGGTGGAAGTATCCAGCACCAGCACGGTTTTGCCGTGCGCCAGCGCCTCACGTTCCAGCGCATCCATCAGACGACGCGCCAGCCCCTGACGGCGGGCTTTTTCATGCACCAGTAACTTTGACACATCGGCGCGATGCGGCTGGTTTTCAGGTTGTTCCAGCACCACCTGCACGGTGCCAACAATTTCCCCTGTATCGTCTTGCGCCACCAGCACAATGCGTTCTCCGCGCGCGGCACTTGCGGCGACGCCGGACCAGAATTGCAGGGATTTCTCACGCGAAAGCGGATGCATAAAACTGACGGAAGCCCCGCCGGAAACGCAGTTTTCCAGCACGTCACAAAGGGAAGGAAGATGTGATGCGAGCGCTTCGCCGGCCAGCGAATGGATATGATAAGTGGTCATTTTTGTTCCTTAAAAACAACCACTATCAGCTTTACAACTTATTAACACAAGCCCGGCAAACATAGGTTTTTGTGATGATTCAGCGGCCGCGGTGGTTGCGCTCTTTCATGGCATACATCTGTTGATCTGCCGCCTTCATCCACGGCTTCAGCTCGCCGCAACCATTGTGATCAAACTCGCTGATCCCCCAGGAAAACGCCAGTTGCCACGGTTTACCAGAGGTCTGATTCCACGCCTCAACCTGTTCTACCAGATGCTGCATCGCAATCCATGCGCCCTGCTCATCGGTATCGGAAAAGAGGATCGCGAATTCATCGCCGCCGTAGCGCACCCGTAGATCCGCTTCACGCAGGCTGGCGCTCATTACCGACGCCATCGCTTTCAGCGCTTCATCACCCTCAGCATGACCCCAGGTGTCGTTAATCGTTTTGAAATTGTCGAGATCGATCCACGCCAGCGTTAACGGTTCCGCGCGACGACGCGCGCCCACAATGGCGAACTTCGCCAGGTTTTCAAAACCACGGCGGTTAAATAAACCGGTCAGCTCGTCGGTGGTCGCCGCGCTCATCACCGCAAACTCGTCTTCAACGATCATGGCGAAATCTTTCAGGTAGTCCCGCTCAGCGTCCGTGAACTGCCGCGCGGTGCTATCCACCAGGCAAAATGCGCCAACCACCGCACCGTCCGGCAAACGTAACGGATACCCGGCATAGAAACGGATGTTCATCTCCCCGGTGACCAGCGGATTATCGGCAAAACGATCATCGCCGTGGGTATCAGGAATAATCAACGGTTCGGTATGCAAAATGGTGTGACCACAAAAGGTGATCTTACGCGGAAGCGGTTCGCGCACAGTACCTGAGGTGGATTTGAAGAAAAGCATCTCTTCATCAACCAGCGTGATCAGCGCCGCGCGGACATCGAACATGCGCTTAGCCAGCCGGGTAAGCCGGTCAAGACGCTCGGTTACGCCGGTTTCCAGAAGCCCGGAGTCGCGCAGCGACGCCAGCCGTTGTTCCTCATCTGCAGGAATAGCAGGTATTTTCATAAAGGGCCGTTTCCATTCTCAGGCTGTTAATGCGCAACACTATAAAAAGTGTCGTTAATTTCACGGCATACAGCATAAAGCGTAGCTTATTCGCTACGTTTGTCAGTGCGAGTAGATCTGGTTTTTTCCCAGCCGTTTAGCCTGGTAAAGCGCGTCGTCTGCGGCTTTTAACCAGTCGGTAACACTGTGCATTTCCGGTAGCGCGCTGGCGATACCGATGCTCAACGTACATTTGAACGCATGCTCCTGCATCACTGTCATTACCGCAGCCGCATCCATGATCCGGGTTGCCACCGCATACGCCTCTTCGGCTGGCGTATCGGGCAATAAAATCACAAATTCATCGCCACCGAGGCGCGCGGGCGTGTCCGTTGTGCGGGTGGCAATATGCAAAATTTTCGACACGGTGACCAGTAATGCATCGCCAATTTTATGACCAAAGCGGTCATTCACCTCTTTAAAATTATCAATATCGATAAACATCAACGAGGAGTGGCGCGGCGTCACGTGCAGTTTTTCCAGCTCGTACTGGATCCGTTTTTCCAGCAGGCGGCGATTGGCGATATCAAGCAAAGGATCCATCATCGCAATACGCTCAAGCTCGCGGCTTTTTATCCGCAGTCTGACGGCAATGCTGTCGGTAAGTGCGCTGAGCGCCAGGATATAGATGCCGATGAGCGGCAACGTAGCGAACATCGTCCGCTGTGTCACCTGCAACTCCAGCGGTAAACCGAGCGCCAGCCAGGTAAGTAAGAACGCCGCAAGCATGGCCAGTGCCGCTTTACGCATCAGCACAAACCCGCCCGCCGATAAGCGGTCAGAGAGCAAAATGGTGGCAATCACCACCGAAGGCAGCGGGTTGACCGCCATTAGCGCAATCCAGAACCCGCCTGCGCCAGCGTCAAAGACCAGGTGTTGATGTTCAATTTGCAGCGGCATCTGCGCGTTGCGTGCGCGTAAAAACGCGACGGTAGGCCATAAAAAGGCATTGGCGCACAGCAACGCCACGCTCCACAAGGGGCGCTGCAGTTCAAGAAGGACGGAAAGAATGGGGAAAAAGCAGAGTAGCGTTCCCAGCATACGCATCAGATACATCCGCCTGGCAAAACGCCTGCCTGGGATCCGCTCGTGTTTATTCAAATTATCCGATCCGCTCATAACGCGATGATTCCGCTACGTATACGCAATAATAGTATTGACGATAAAAATTAGTAGCAAGCAATTTAATAAGTTATCGATATTAATTGCCGCTATCGTCATCACCCGCTGCGACACGCGCGGGAAATTATCCTCCAATGGCGCTTCCCGCCATTTCCGGCGCGTTATGTTGAGCATCTGTCGTGCAGTTACGCCCGCGTTTTTTCGAGCGGTAGAGATTTTCATCCGCCACCGCCAGGAGCGCATTGAACGTTGCCGTTAATTGCCCGGCATCGGCTTTACCATGGCTGATACCAATACTGACGGTTAAATGCAGCGTCTGTTGCTGCCAGTTAAACGGATACTGCGCCACTTTTTCGCGCAGCGTTTCCGCCAGGTGTTTACCTTCACTGGCGTCCTGCGTTGTCGCCACGACAGCGAACTCCTCCCCGCCCATGCGGGCGAGCACACCGCGCGTGCCCAGCGCCTGCTGTACTTTTCGCGCAAAGGAGGTCAGCACCCGGTCGCCACATTCGTGGCCGTAGCTGTCATTGACACTTTTGAAGTAATCAATATCCAGCAACATCACGGTGATGTGTTTGTCGGCAAAGCGTTTTGCGTCGCGGTTTAACACCTCATACAAACCCGAGCGCGAGTAAACGCGGGTCAGGAAATCGAAATCGGCGCGCAGGGAAACCTGGCGCATCAGGCGGTTTATCGCCTCAACGCTGACCGAGACAATCACCGGGCAAATGGCCATGGTGGCAATCCCCAGGCGCGCGGAGAACATATGCGGGATCTGCAGAGGTGAACTGACGAAAATATTGATCTGGCCGCTGGCGACCAGAATTATCTCCAGCCCGCCGGTCAGCAGCGTCACCAGACATGTCAGCGGCAGCGAGTAACGCACCGCACACCAGATCAGCGCCGGGAGCGGAAACGCCAGGCTGCCTGCGCCGCCAATCACGACCGAGGCGACAATCGATACGCCAACAGCAAGCACCGGCATTACATTGCGCATCTCGACGTTCAGCGGTTTACGCGGCCAGCTCATGGTCAGCATACAGGGCAGGATCAGCACGCCTGTTGAGAACTGCTCGCCAAACCAGTCGGCCAGCAGCAGGCCAAACCCCTGACCATTGATCCCCACGGAGCCCAGCGCGCCAAAAAACGCACACAGCAGCGCGGCAAGCAGACAGTAGCCAAAGAGTTTCAGCGCGTTAACCGGCTCCGGCGCTTTGGTCATCTGGTTACGTTCAAGCCCGATAAGCTGCGCCATGGTGATGATAAACACCATATTGGAGAAGTTGATAATCAGCGACGCCATACCCCAGGACGTGGTGATGGCGTCATAGACCAGCATGGCAACATAGCTAATCAGGTAGTAATGCCAGCGCTGCAACCAGGCATAACGCGCGAAAACACCGGCCATCACCGCATTAAGCGGCCAGAAGAGGGAAAGCTCTTCGACCAGGCGCATCATCGCGCCCAGCAAATAAAACAGCGTTGTCAGGATAAACACCATGACCGCATTGGTGTACGGCGTCTCTTTCCGAAAAGGACGGAAAGGGGATGAAAAAAGTGCACGCATCAAATCTCAATCCATATCACTAACGTTGGCTATCGGCCCGCAACACGCGGCGCTGGCTTACACGGCGCATATCAGCGCGGCGCATTCATCTGCATTACCAGCCACTGGTAAATCACCGCAACAATGTAGTGTTGTTGCGATTCAGTTAGCGCCTGACCATGCGGGATGTTGTGCCACTTTTCCAGACATCCCCGACAGCAGGTAGCCGTGGCATGCTGAGCGATAAATACCGGGTGGCCGCGCATCGGCGTCTGTTTGCCATCATTTTGTGGGTACGCTGGCGCAAGGCGTTTAGCAACGAAATCCGCCGCGTGGGAAGCAATCACTTCCGCACCTTTATCCAGACAGTACTGGCGTTCTTTCACCCCGAGGCGAAAACGCGAACGGAATGTTGACCGTCCCAGCCGGGCAAACAACGGCGCGAAATCATTCATCAATAGACCGATCTCCCCAGTTTTCGCGTTAACGCTTCCAGCACCGCAACACCAGCCAGTGAGTTGCCCGCTTCATCCAGCTCCGGGCTCCAGACCGCAATTGCCATCTCATGCGGCACAATGGCGACGATCCCGCCGCCGACGCCGGATTTCGCCGGTAAGCCGACGCGCCAGGCAAACTCCCCGGCGTTCTGGTACATGCCGCAGGTCGCCATCAGGGCATTAATCTGCCGCGCCTGCATCGGCGTCACCACCGGCGCCGCCTGCTGGGCGCTGTGTCCGCCATCGGCGAGGAATAAAAAAGTGCGCGACAATTCGGCACAGCTCATTTTGAGCGCGCAATAGTGGAAGTAGTTCTGTAACACGGTGGCGACATCGTTATGAAAATTACCGAAGGACTTCATCAGCCAGGCAATGGCCATATTGCGGGCGGAGTGCTCGAATTCAGATCGCGCGACCATGCTGTCGTAGGCGATATCCGGCGCGGCGCAGAGTTTGCGCACAATTTCCAGCATGCGCTGACGCGGCGCGCTAAGGCGGCTTTGCAACATATCGCACACCACCAGCGCCCCGGCGTTGATAAAGGGATTACGCGGCTTGCCCTGCTCGATTTCAAGCTGTAACAAGGAGTTAAACGGCTGGCCGGAGGGATCTTTGCCCACCCGCTGCCAGATCTCCTCTTCCGCGTAGTGGTTCATCGCCACCACCAGACTCAGCACTTTGGAAATTGATTGAATTGAGAAACGCTCGTCGGCATCGCCCGCCTGGAAGTGTTCGCCCTGCACGGTGCTGATGGCAATGCCCAATTTGTTGCCGCTCACCGACGCCAGCGCCGGAATGTAATCCGCAACCTTGCCGCGCCCCAACAGCGGGCGTACCTCAGCGAGCACCGCCTCCAGTACGCCGTTATCCATCACCGTTGCCACTCTGACTCCTTGCTACCCACAGGCCAAAAATGGCCTGCGAGTATAACAGAGGCGAATACGTTGCGTCAGGCAGGAAGTCGAAAACGCGCAACCGCTTGCATCAGCTGATGAGAATCGTTGTGCAATTTTTCCGACGCTTCGGTGGCCGTCGAGACCAGTTCCCCGGTGCGGCGGGCAACGTTGTTAAGCGAGTGCAGGCGGCGCGTCATTTTGTGAATGCTGTCGCCCTGGCTGAGGGTGGCGGCAGAAATTTCGCTCAGTACACTGCTTAAATGCCCGACCAGCCCGGTGACCTGCTGCAGGTTATCCTCAAGGCGGCTCACCGCCTGGGTGCCGTCGTTGATGCCCTGTAAGGAGTGATTGATCAATTGCTGAATGGTTTGCGTGGAGTGGCTGCTCTTGCGCGCCAGCAGCCCCACTTCTTTCGCCACCACCGCGAAGCCGCGACCGTGGTTGCCGGCATGCGCCGCTTCAATCGCCGCGTTCAGCGCCAGAATATTGGTCTGGAAAGCGACACCATCAATCATCGCTACAATGTTGCGCATCTCCGCCGAACGCTCGACAATCTCGCGCATCGATTGATTCACCGTATCCATCATTCGATCGCCACCGGCGGCCACTTCCCGCGCCTCATCGGCTTGTTTGCGCGCCTGCTCAGCAAAACCGGTATTACCTTCCACATGGGATTCCAGCGTGGCGATATGCTCGGTCACATCCAGCAATTCCTGCGCCTGTTTCGCCGACTGCTGATACAGCGACTGGTTATCCTCAGCGAGGCGGCGAATGGTATCGACCATCGACGAGGTGGCATCGCTGACTTGCATCACCAGTTGCTGCAACCCTTGCTGCATAGTGCCGATGCTGAGGCCGAGCTGGTCAACTTCTCGGTTAAAGCGTTTCACCGGCGGAAGCGGTGTACCCAGATCGCCTGCCGCCAGGATATTGATATGGGCTATCAGGCTGCGCAGCGGGGTAATTACCCAGCGCGACATGCCAAACCAGACCAGCACCGCAATCACCACCAGCAGCGCTGGCACCAGCACAAACACATGCTGTAACTGCGCAAGGTTCGCCATCAGCGCCTGGCGTCCCTGCTCGGCGCGCGCTTCGCTGGCCTGCTGGAAACGGGCATAGTTGTCATTGAAATCAGCCTGGAACGCCTGCGCCGGCACGGCGAAGAAGGCGTCAATCGACTGGGTTTTCACCAGCCCGTCGGCCTGCTCTTTTAGCGCGCCGTAGAAAAGCTGATAGCTGTTAATCAGCGCCTCATCTTTAGGCGGGTTGAGCGCCAGCCACGCTTGCCAGGCCTTTTGCGAGGTCTCCAGTGCCTTATGGGTTTCATCCATCAGGCTGTGCCAGCTCCCTTCCGAGCCGGTTTCTTTATCCTGCATAAAATAGACGCCCGCCCGGTTGAGCAGATCGCTTGCCGTCAGGAGCGCAATGCGCGCTTCATCGACCCGCACCTGTTGCAGGTGCGCTTGCTGGTTGAGTTGTTCATTATGCTGGGCGTTATGGAGTGACGCGGAAAGGACAAACGAGGAGGCGATTTGCAGGGCCGAAAACAAGCCAATAATGCAGAAAATCCCGGCGAGCAAACCAAACTGTCGTGGAGAAACACGCCGCAAAATACGGCGGAAAATTTGCTTTAAGTTCATGATATTCTTCTATAACCACAAAGTTGCCGTGAGTCTACAAAAGGATCATGACAGGTCCATGACAGCCAGCAATGACGCGCCCGCGCGGGGCGCGTTTAGCTTACAGACGATCTTTCCACACCGTCTGGATATTGCAAAACTCATGCAGACCGAAGTGGGAAAGCTCGCGGCCAAAACCACTCTTTTTCACCCCGCCAAAGGCCACGCGGGCATCGCTGGCGCTGTAGCCGTTGATAAACACACCGCCGCACTCAAGCTGTTCGGCAAAACGTTGCGCCTGCGCAGGATCGGCGGTAAAGACGGTAGCCGACAAGCCGAAATCACTGTTGTTTGCCAACGCCAGCGCATGCTGTGCATCACGTGCGGTCGAGATAGCGGCGACCGGGCCAAACAGCTCCTGGCGAAACGCGGTCATCTCTGGTGTCACACCGCTCAGTACGGTGGCCGGGTAGTAATTCCCCTCACCCGCCAGTTTCTCACCGCCCAGCAGCAACGTTGCGCCCTCGTTGATACTGGCTTCGACCTGCGCATGCAGCTCATCACGCAGATCAAAGCGCGCCATCGGCCCGAGAAAATGCTCTTCTTCGTCCGGTGTGCCCTGTTTTAACGCGGCGGCGGCGGCAACAAATTTCTCCGTAAAGGCCTGCGCAATGCCCTCTTCGACGATAAAACGTTTGGCGGCGGCGCAGACCTGTCCGGTGTTCTGGTAACGCCCTGCTACCGCGGCCTTCACCGCCAGTTCAAGATCCGCATCGTTGAGCACAATAAAGGGATCAGAACCGCCGAGTTCAAGGACGCATTTTTTCAGCGCCGCCCCGGCCTGCGCGCCAATAGCCGCTCCCGCACGCACGCTGCCGGTCACGGTAATGGCGGCGATGCGCGGATCGTTAATCGCCTGGCTCACACCGTCATTGGTGGCATTCACCCAGCCAAAAACGCCCTGCGGAACGCCGGCCTCAGCGAAGATCTCACCTATTAACGCCGCGCAACCCAGCACGTTTGGCGCATGTTTAAGCAGGTAGCTGTTGCCCGCCAGCAGGATCGGTACCGCACCGCGCAGCACCTGCCACAGCGGGAAGTTCCACGGCATCACCGCCAGAATCGGTCCCAGTGGGCGGTACTCAATGGTTGCCCGCTGCTGTTCGACCTGCGTCGGCTCACTGCCAAGCATCGCCGGACCATGATCCGCGTACCAGTCACACAGCGCGGCTGATTTATTCACTTCCGCGCGCGCCTGCAAAATCGGTTTGCCCATCTCCTGGCGGATCATCTGCGCCATCTCTTCCCCGCGTTTGCGCAGCGCATCGCCGAGGCGACGTAAGGTTTGCGCACGTTCGCTGACCGGCAACAGCCGCCACTGGCGATAACCGCTGGTAGCCAGTTCAATTGCCGTATCGACCTCTTCACGGCTGGCCCAGGGGGTTGCGCGCAGGGTTTCACCGGTGGCCGGGTTGATGGAAAGCGCGTGCGTGATTGAGGAAACAGGCATAAATACTCCGCTAAATATGTTCAGGACTTGCGCAAGGATGGCGCAATTTGTTATTTCTGAAAACTGAATAATATTAACCACCCTGTTCACGAAGAGAGAATGGCATGGACTTAACCCAGCTTGAGATGTTTAACGCCGTGGCGCAGACCGGCAGCATTACCCAGGCGGCGCAGAAGGTGCACCGTGTGCCGTCAAACCTGACGACGCGCATTCGCCAGCTGGAGTCCGATCTCGGCGTGGATCTGTTTATCCGCGAAAATCAGCGCCTGCGCCTCTCTCCCGCCGGGCACAGTTTTTTGCGCTACAGCCAGCAGATCCTCGCCCTGGTCGATGAAGCGCGGATGGTGGTCGCCGGTGATGAACCGCAAGGGCTGTTCTCGCTCGGCGCGCTGGAAAGCACCGCCGCGGTGCGCATTCCGGCGACGCTGGCGCAGTACAACCAGCGCTATCCGCGCATTCAGTTCGATCTCGCCACCGGCCCTTCCGGCACCATGATCGATGGTGTGCTGGAGGGGCGGCTAAGCGCGGCGTTTGTTGACGGCCCGATTATGCATCCCGGCCTGGAAGGCATTCCGGTTTACCGCGAAGAGATGATGATCGTCGCGCCTGTCGGTCATGAGGTGATTACCCATGCTGCTCAGGTAAACGGCGCCAGCATTTACGCGTTTCGCGCCAACTGCTCCTACCGCCGCCATTTTGAAAGCTGGTTTCACGCCGATCGCGCCACGCCCGGTAAAATTCACGAGATGGAGTCTTACCACGGCATGCTGGCGTGCGTGATTGCCGGAGCGGGCCTGGCGCTGATCCCGCGCAGTATGCTGGAAAGTATGCCCGGTCATCACCAGGTGGAAGCCTGGCCGCTGGCGGAGAACTGGCGCTGGCTCACCACCTGGCTGGTGTGGCGGCGCGGCGCGAAAACCCGCCATCTGGAGGCGTTTATTGCCCTGCTGAATGCGGCTCCGCAACCAGCGACTTCTGCATAAAAATACTCAGCGGATCGGCGCTGTACGGCGCGAAAGGCTCACATATTTGGTAACCGCAGCGCTGATACAGTTTCACTGCCGCGTGCTGTTCAATGCCGGTTTCCAGCCGCAAGGTATGACACGATTTCCCAGCGGCTGCCTGTTCCAGCGCCGCGAGCAATTTTTCCCCCAGCCGCTGGCCGCGATGGCGGGGATCGATAAACACCCGTTTCATCTCGCCGCTGCCGTCGTGGTTGAGCACCACTGCGCCGCAGCCGACGGCCTCGTCGTGATGCATAATTTTGCGCAAAATCAGCGTTCCGGCAGGTAATGCCGCGAGATCAAGCAGATGGTTACTCTCTGCCGGGTAAAGTGCGCTCTGGTAGGCATCCAGAGCAGCGATCAGCGCAATCAGATCCGGTTGCGTGGCCGCAGCATCAACAATGCGGTACATAGCAGGCTCCTTGTTATTAGCCTGTTAAAAATAAACAAGAATTTGCTACCGCCGTCATATGAATAACCTATAGCTACGCCTCCTGAGATTGCGCTCCTGAGAATATAGGTTGTACCTTACGCAACATACGATGCAGAAAATGGAATACTCATGAACACCAAAGCCCGGAAAGTGATGATTATTGGCACAGGCAATGTCGGCGCATCTGCTGCTTATGCCCTGCTGAACCAGAACATTTGTGAAGAGTTAATTCTGGTGGATTTAGACCAGCAACGGGTGGAAGGCCACGCCCAGGATCTGGCGGATGCCGCCGCGTATATGCCCGGAATGATGACCATTTCCACCCGCCCGGTTGAAGATTGCGCGGATGTGGATATTGCGGTGATCACCGTTTCCGGCGGCGCGTTAAAGCCAGGGCAAACCCGCCTTGATGAGCTGGCCAACACCGCGCGGATCGTTAAAAATATTGTGCCATCCATGATGGCAAACGGTTTTAACGGCATTTTTCTGGTGGCGACCAACCCGTGCGACATCATTACCTGGCAGGTGTGGAAACTGTCCGGGCTTCCGCGCAACCAGGTGATTGGCACTGGCGTCTGGCTGGATACCACCCGCTTACGCCGCGCGCTGGCCCAGGCGCTGGATATTGGCGCGCAAAGTATCGATGCGTTTATCCTCGGCGAGCATGGCGACACGCAGTTTCCGGTGTGGTCGCACTCGTCGGTATACGGTTCGCCGATTGCCGATGTTTACCGGCGCAAAACCGGCCAGCGGCTGGATGTTGACGCGCTGGCCGACAAAGTACGCCGCCACGGCTTTGAGATTTACTCCCGTAAAGGCTGTACGGAGTACGGCATCGCCGGCACCATCGCCGAGATCTGCCGCAATATCTTCACCGGCAGCCACCGCGCGCTGGCAATCTCCTGCATTCTTGACGGGGAATATGGCGTCAGCGACGTGGCGATTGGCGTACCGGCCGTGCTGGCGCAAAACGGCGTTCAGCAGATTATTGAACTGCAACTGGAAGGTGACGAAGTGGCGAAATTCAACCACTCCGCCGAAGTTATCAAAGCGAATATTGCCCGCTTGCCCTGACTGGCGCCGTTAACCGGCCAGGTAACGTTGTAAGCTGCTGGCGGATCCCGGGGCTACGCTGCGTATCGGTAACGATATCGGTCAGCGAATCGGGATTCGCCACGTTAAACAGCGACCTCACACCATCTTTACTGCTGTCCGCCAGCGCCCCCCGGCGTTTGGCGTTAACAATCAAATCGTGTTTCAGCGCCGCTTTCTCCTCCGTCTGCGCGGAGATACCGCGCGGCAAATCCCAGCCGTTACGGCTGAAAAGCGCCAGATCCGGCCAGATATTTTGCGGCAGTTTACGCCGGTGCTCGCCAATGCAGGACTGGCTGCGCCCGCCGATGATCGTCCCTTCTGTCCGTTTGAATTCCGACGGAAACAGCGCAATGAGCCGAAAGAAACTCGCCCGGCGTTACTGCCGGACGGTTTTTAGCGTAAGAACACTTTGCCCAACAGATAGAGCGTTGCCTGGCCGCCAATCAGGACGCGATCGCCGCGCCATTCATAGCGCAAATCGCCGCCGCGCGCGGAGACCTGCCGCGCCTGCAGGCTGTTTTTACCCAGTTTTTCGCCCCAGTACGGGATCAACATGCTGTGCGCCGAACCGGTCACCGGATCTTCCGCCACCGATTCACCCGGGCAGAAAAAGCGGCTGACAAAATCGACGTTCTCACCGGGCGCGGTCACGCAGACCATCTTGCCAAGCGGTTTCATTGCCGCGATATCCGGCGTTAAGGCTTCTACCTGCGCCTGGTTTTCCAGCACCACCAGATAATCCCGCGCCACGCGCACTTCTTTCGCGCGTTCAATACCCAGCGTTTTCAGCAGCAGCGCCGGTGGCTGGCTTACCGTTTCCGTCGACCAGGCCGGGAAATCCAGCGTCAGCCAGTCGCCGTTGCGGCTCACTTTAAGTTCCCCCACAAAGCGGGTGGTGAAGAGGATTTCAGTATCCGGGTAATCGAGATATTCAAAGATCACGTGCGCGGCGGCGAGGGTCGCGTGGCCGCAGAGATTGATCTCATCCTGCGTGGTAAACCAGCGCAGCTCAAAACCGCTATCGTTACGCACGAAGAAGGCGGTTTCAGACTGATTATGCTGTTGCGCCATGCGCAGCAGCACATCATCGGCTAACCATTCGGTCAGGGGACAGACGGCGGCGGCATTACCGCCAAAAGTGCGGTCGCTAAAGGCGTCGACCATATAAAAATCGATGGTTTGCATAGCATTTCCTCTTTTTCGTCTTCTGTTTTTGAGCGCTATTCGGAAACGTTGCAACTGGTATTTTCCCCATGAATAAAAAGTGAGATCTACATCACAAAATGTTTGTATTTTCGCCAGCAAAGGCAGTAAGATCGTGACCTCTTCTTTTCGCCAACCACCCCCCCAATACCCTTATGACTACGAATACCGTTTCACGAAAAGTCGCGTGGCTGCGGGTAGTGACGCTTGCTGTCGCCGCATTTATTTTTAACACCACCGAATTCGTGCCTGTGGGTTTGCTGTCGGATATCGCGCAGAGCTTCGACATGGAAACCGCGCAGGTGGGGATCATGTTAACCATCTATGCCTGGGTTGTGGCGTTAATGTCGCTGCCCTTTATGCTGCTCACCAGCCAGATTGAGCGCCGTAAACTGTTGATTGCGCTCTTTGTGCTGTTTATCGCCAGCCATGTGTTGTCGTTCCTCGCCTGGAGTTTTGAGGTGCTGGTCATCAGCCGCATCGGCATTGCTTTCGCCCACGCCATTTTCTGGTCGATCACTGCCTCGCTGGCCATTCGCCTGGCGCCTGCCGGGAAAGGTGCGCAGGCGTTGAGTTTGATCGCCACCGGCACCGCACTGGCGATGGTGCTCGGGCTGCCGATTGGCCGTATCGTCGGGCAGTATTTCGGCTGGCGTACCACCTTTTTTGCTATCGGTATGGGCGCACTGGTCACGCTGGTGTGCCTGGTGAAACTGCTGCCCGCGCTGCCGAGCGAACATTCGGGTTCGCTGAAAAGCCTGCCGGTGCTGTTCCGTCGCCCTGCGCTGATGTGCATCTATTTGCTCACCGCCGTGGTGGTTACCGCGCATTACACGGCTTACAGCTACATTGAGCCGTTCGTGCAAAATGTGGCGGGCTTCAGCGCCAATTTCGCCACCCTGCTGCTGTTAGTGCTTGGCGGTGCCGGGATTATCGGTAGCGTACTGTTCGGCAAGTTGGGGAATCAGCACGCCTCTGGCCTGGTCTGCAGCGCGATTGGTCTGCTGGTAATATCGCTGATGATGCTGCTGCCCGCTTCCGGTAGCGAAATGCATCTGGCGGTGCTGAGCGTGGTATGGGGCATCGCGATTATGATTATCGGCCTGGGTATGCAGGTCAAAGTGCTGGCGCTGGCCCCGGATGCAACCGATGTGGCGATGTCACTGTTTTCCGGCATTTTTAACATTGGTATCGGCGCGGGTGCGCTGGTCGGCAACCAGATAAGCCTGCACTGGTCGATGAACGTGATCGGTTACGCCGGGGCGATCCCGGCGATTGCCGCGCTGGTGTGGGCGGTGGTGATTTTCCGCCGCTGGCCGGTGAAGCTGGAAGAGCAAACCCACGCCAGCCACGTGTAAACCGCGCCGGTTACTGCGCGGCAGCGACAACCTCATCCATCACCGTGGTTTGCCAGTCAAACCACGGATTCCAGGTCAGGCGGGCATGAATTTTGTTCGCCTCGACCAGCCCCCAGTCTGAATACCACACCGTTTCACCCGCCAGACAGCGCTTTGCCGCCTCTTCTGACTGGCCATTCGCACAGAGCAGCACGCTGCCTTTGCGTCCGTACAGCGGATTACGGGGCGAAAAGAGCACCGACATATGAGAAAACTGGCTGATGCGATCCTGCGGCAGATAATCCGTTTTTACCCGTAAGCGAGACATTTTTGCCGCTTCCGCCGGGGGGGTACCGTACCAAATCACACGGCTGGCCGGGTGGGTAAAGCGGCGATCGAACTGATCGAGGATCCAGCGGGTGTTGAGCACCGAATCATGTCCGGTTAACACCAGCAGCGCCGGTTTTGTCCACGGCTTACGCGCAAGCAGCCGCTGCGCGCTGGCGCTGGTGCGCCAGAACTGGGCGAAACCGTTGGTCGGCACACGTAAGTAGCGGGTGGCGATTTGCTGCGGGAAAATAGCGCTCGGCGGACGCAACCAGTCGCGAAACAACGCTACTGTCGGAGCGAGAAAATCGTAACCAGTGCTGGATTTGAACGCCGGGGAAAACAGCAGCAGCCCCTGCACGTTGTCATGCGCCATCGCATATTCCAGTGCCAGATTCCCGCCGGTGGAAAAACCGCCGAGCCAGAGGGCATCGACCTCTTTGCCCAGAATATCGGCCTGCTCGCGCACCACTTGCCGCCACTGAGCAACATCGACATCCAGCAGATCCGCAGGTCGCGTACCGTGGCCTGGCAACAGCACGGTGCGCACCAGAAAGCCCTGTTTTGCCAGTTCGGGGGCAATATCCACAAACGTTCCTGGCCCGTCGCCCAGGCCGTGGATCAGCAAAATGCCTTTATGCGCAGGCTTCGCCGGACGCCACTCCTGTGGTGTGTTGAGCCGCAGTTCGCTCGCTTTATCCAGCGTCTGAAACGCCCGGTGCGCGGCAACAAAATCGCGCGTTTGCTGTTGATACTCAGTGAAACTTTTTTGCGCCAGCGGCGGTTGCACGCCGGGACGCTGCTGACAGCCGGTTAGCGCAACCAGCGCCACAACCAGCCAGGAGAGAAATGTGCGCATCAGGCTCCGGCATGAAAAGTGGTGATGATTTCCAGCACGCCATTAATGATAAATTGCACGCCCATACAGACCAGCAGAAAGCCCATCAGCCGTGAAATAGCTTCTATACCGCCCTTGCCCACCAGCCGCATGATCGCCCCGGAGCTGCGCAGGCTTACCCATAATATCAGCGCCACAATGGCAAAAATCAGCGTTGGCGCAACGGTGATGACCCATTCGGGAAACTCAGCGCCGTGGCGAATGGTCGAGGCGGAACTGATGATCATAGCGATGGTGCCAGGCCCGGCGGTGCTCGGCATGGCCAGCGGCACAAAGGCGATATTGGCGCCGGGCTCCTCTTCCAGCTCTTCTGACTTGGTTTTCACTTCTGGCGCCTGATGCGGCTTTTGCGCCGGAAACAGCATGCGAAAACCGATAAACGCCACGATCAATCCCCCGGCGATGCGCAACCCCGGAATGGAGATACCGAAGGTGTTCATCACCACCTGACCGGCGTAGTACGCCACCATCATAATAATGAAGACATAAACCGAGGCCATCCGCGCCTGATAGTTGCGCTGCGCGCTGTTCATATTGCCCGCCAGCCCTAAAAACAGCGCCACGGTGGTCAACGGGTTTGCCAGCGGTAGCAATACCACCAGCCCAAGGCCAATGGCTTTAAAAAGTTCCAGCATCTGACGGTCACTCCTTGCAAGGTCAAGACCCCGCCAGTATAGCCATAACGCGGCGGCAATGGCATGCCCGCGCGCGGCTCGCGTCTTGATTAAATGATTACTTTCAGTGCGTTACGAATGGATTTTTTTCCAGACATGAAACGTTTTAGCAAATAGTGGCATCGTGGATTCATTCGGTTGACTTATATTTGCCTGAGCAATAATATCTGCCGTGACTAATCTACTTGCCGGGGCAACCATTGTGAAAAGCACGAATGATCTATTTAACGACATCATTCCTCTTGGCCGCTTGATCCACATGGTTAACCAGAAAAAAGATCGTTTACTCAACGACTACCTGTCGCCGCTGGATATCACCGCCACCCAGTTTAAGGTGCTCTGCTCTATCCGCTGCGAAGTGTGTATCACCCCGGTAGAACTGAAAAAGGTGCTTTCCGTCGATCTCGGCGCCCTGACCCGCATGCTGGACAGACTGGTGTGCAAAGGCTGGATCGAACGTAACCCGAATCCGAATGACAAGCGCGGCGTGCTGGTGCGGTTAACCGCCGAAGGCGCGGCGCTGTGTGAGCAATGTCATCAATTAGTAGGGCATAACCTGCACCAGGAATTAACTAAAAACTTAACGACAGAAGAAGTGGCAACCCTTGAGTATTTGCTCAAGAAAATTTTGCCGTAAAAAAACAAAGAGGTATGACGATGTCCAGACGCAATACTGACGCTATCACTATTCATAGCATTTTGGACTGGATCGAGGACAACCTGGAATCGCCGCTGTCGCTGGAAAAAGTGTCAGAGCGTTCAGGTTACTCCAAGTGGCACCTGCAACGGATGTTTAAAAAAGAGACTGGTCATTCGCTGGGCCAGTACATTCGCAGCCGCAAGCTGACGGAAATTGCGCAAAAGCTCAAGGGAAGTAATGAGCCGATCCTGTATCTGGCAGAGCGTTACGGGTTTGAATCGCAACAAACCTTAACGCGCACGTTTAAGAACTATTTCGACGTGCCGCCGCATAAATTCCGCGTGACGGATATTCCGGCAGAGTCCCGGTATCTGTTCCCGCTGAATCACGCTTGTTAATTTAATCGCCTGCAGTAAAAAGACGTATCGAGGAAAGTATGAAACGTATCGCCTGTGCCGCTGTCACCCTGATGGTGCTGTTATCCGGCCAGAGTTATGCGGAGCAAGTTAATCATCCCGCACAGCAGAACAACCGTGACGCGATGATTTTACCCACCGCCCAGCAAACATCGCCTTTTGATTTTAACCATATGGGCGTGGGTAGCGACAAATCCGACGCATTAGGTGTGCCGTATTACCATCAGCGCAGCTAAACGTCTTGCCCCGCATCACGCGGGGCTTTTTTTATGCTTACGCCCGCACCAGACTGCGCAGACGAAAACCAAACACATTGATATACAGCCCCGCCATCACCAGCACGGCCCCTACCAGTTGTAACGCAGATAGCGTCTCACCCAGCAATAACGCGGCACTCGCCATACCGACCACCGGCACCAGCAGCGACAGCGGCGCCACACGCCAGGTTTCGTAGCGCCCCAGCAGCGTACCCCAGATGCCATACCCGAGGATCGTGGCGACAAACGCCAGATAGACCAGCGACAACAGCGTGGTGAAATCAATGCTGACCACGCTTTGCAGCATCAGCGCCGGACCATCGAAAATCAGCGAAGCGACCATAAACGGTACGATGGGGATCAGCGCGCTCCAGACCACCAGCGACATGATCGCCGGGCGCGAGCTGTGCTGCATGATTTTTTTGTTGAAGATATTGCCACAGGCCCAGCAAAACGCCCCCACCAGCGTCAACAGGAACCCCAGCAGCGGAACATGCTGACCGTTCAGGCTGGACTCGATCAGCACCAGCACGCCCACTACCGCAAGCGTGATGCCAACCAGTTGTTTTATCTGTAAACGTTCGCCAAACACGCCGGCGCCGAGAATAATAGTGAAAAACGCCTGCGCCTGTAACACCAGCGACGCCAGCCCTGCGGGCATGCCAAACTTGATGGCGCAAAACAGAAATGCGAACTGCCCGAAGCTGATTGTCAGGCCGTAGCCGAGCAACAACCGCAGCGGCACCTTTGGCCGCGCGACGAACAGAATGGCCGGAAAGGCCACCAGCACAAAGCGTAACCCGGCCAGCATCAACGGCGGCATATTGTGCAGGCCAACTTTGATCACCACAAAATTCAGCCCCCACGCTACAACTACCAGCATCGCCAGCAGGACATCTTTACGCGTCATTCTTCGCCCTTGTGTTTTTTAAACTTTTGTAAAAAATTTACGTTAACGCAAAAAGTTGTACAGCGACAGATCATTAATTCAGGTAGGGCAGTTTGGGCATTTCCCGACAAAACTGCGGTTGTACATCACACTTTATGCATGTTAAAGCTGTACCCATCACAAAAAAATATAACAACACCATGTCGGGCAGGAACATGACCATCAAGCAAACACGCTCCACCGCCGCGTTACTGGCATCTTCACTTTTATTAACCATCGGACGCGGTGCTACGCTGCCGTTTATGACCATCTACCTGAATCGCCAGTACGGGATGGCGGTCGATCAGGTCGGTTACGCGATGTCTATTGCGCTGACGATCGGCGTGGTGTTCAGCCTTGGCTTCGGCATGCTGGCAGACAAGTTCGATAAAAAGCGCTATATGCTGCTGGCGATTATCGCCTTTATAGCCGGTTTTGCGGCGATCCCGCTGTCACACCATGCCGGGTTAGTGGTGCTGTTTTTTGCCCTGATTAATTGCGCTTACTCGGTGTTTTCCACCGTGTTGAAGGCCTATTTCGCCGACACACTCGCGCCTGCGGCGAAAGCGAAAATTTTCTCGCTCAACTACACGGTGCTGAATGTCGGCTGGACCGTTGGCCCGCCGCTTGGCACGTTGCTGGTCATGCAGAGCATTAATTTGCCCTTCTGGCTGGCGGCTATCTGTGCGGCCTTTCCGCTGGTGTTTATTCAGCTGTTTGTACGCCGCGTCGCGGTTGGCGAAAGCCCCGATAACTCTGTGGCGTGGGATCCTTCCGTGTTGCTGAAAGATAAAGCGCTCGGCTGGTTTACCTTATCGAACTTTCTCGCCTCGTTTGTCGCCGGTTCTTTTGCTTCCTGCCTGTCACAATATGTGATGACGGTCGCCAGCAGCGAGTTCGCCGAGCGCGTGGTGGCCGTAGTGCTGCCGGTCAACGCCGCGATTGTGGTCACCTTGCAGTATGCGGTTGGCCGTAAACTCACCGCCTCCAACCTGCGTCCGGCGATGGCCATTGGCACTTTCAGTTTTGTTATCGGCCTTATCGGTTTTATGTTATCCGGCGATAACCTGTGGCTCTGGGGGCTTTCCGCCGCGGTGTTTACGCTGGGAGAAGTGATCTACGCCCCCGGTGAATATATGTTGATCGATAACATCGCGCCGCCGGGAATGAAAGCGACCTACTTCTCGGCGCAGGCGCTGGGCTGGCTCGGCGCGGCAATGAACCCATTACTTACCGGGGTTATCCTGACCACGCTGCCTGCGGCCTCACTGTTTGTCATTCTGATGGTGACCATCATTGTGGCCTGGCTGATGATGCTCAAAGGCATGCAGGCACGGCCGCTCGGCGGATTGCAGGCGCAATAATAAAAGCGGCGCACAGAGCGCCGTTTTTTATTTACCATACCTGTTCGGCGATTTTCGTTACCAGCCGTACTTTGTCCCACTGCTGGGCAGGCGTGAGCGTGTTGCCTTCTTCAGTGGAGGCAAAACCGCACTGCGGGCTGAGACAAATCTGGTTGATATCGACAAACTTCGCCGCTTCCTGAATTCGCGCTTTTACCCCTTCCGGGTTTTCCAGCTCGCCATTTTTGGTGGTGATAAGCCCCAGCACCACCTGCTGTTTGCCCGGACGGACAAAACGCAGCGGCGCGAAGTCGCCGGAACGATCGTTGTCATATTCGAGGAAGAACGCATCAACATTCACGCTGCCGAACAGCACTTCTGCCACCGGCTCGTAACCGCCTTCGGAGATCCAGGTGGAGCGGAAATTACCGCGGCACACATGCAGACCAATGGTTAAATCGTCCGGTTTACCTTCCAGCGCTTTGTTAATCACGCGGGCATAAATGCGCGCCAGTTCATCGGGATCGTCGCCACGTTCGCGGATCTGGCGACGCTGGTCATCAGAGCAGAGATATGCCCAAACCGTATCATCCAGTTGCAGATAGCGGCAGCCTGCGGCATAGAACGCCTGGATCGCATCGCGCCAGGTGGTCGCCAGATCGTCAAAGTAAGCGTCAAGCTGCGGATAAACCGTGGCGTCGATATCTTTACGCCCGCCGCGAAAGTGCAGCACGCTTGGGCTGGGAATGGTCATCTTCGGTTGCGCGGTGCCGCTGATGCTTTTCAGGAAGCGAAAATCTTCCAGCATTGGGTGATTGCCAAAGCCTAATTTACCGGTGACGCGCACGCCGTGGGCTTTGGTTTGCACACCATTAAACTGAATGCCTTTATCGGCGTCGTAACGTTCCACACCTTCGAGGCCATCGAAGAAGTCAAAATGCCACCAGGCACGGCGAAACTCGCCATCGGTGACGACATGCAGACCGCAGGCACATTGCTGCTCAACCACCTGACGAATCGCATCATCTTCAACACGGCGCAACTGCTGAGCGCTGATTTCACCCTGCGCAAACTGCTGGCGTGCCTGCTTGATCTCGTCCGGGCGCAAGAAACTGCCGACTACGTCTGCACGGAATGGGGCCTGATGTCGCTGCATATTGCTCTCCTCTGCGCCGGAATGATTGACCGGCGTGATAATTCACTATTTGAACCTTTAGACTTCTGGATGTCTAAATGCCCAAAGAAAATGTCATAGCGCAGGAAAAGCAGCAACCGAGAAAATTTCACGGCACATGAAAAAATTTCAACTTAGTGCCGTGAAAGGTGAAGAAATGGCTTACAACGCGCCCGTACCGCTGGCAAAGGTATAGCCTTCATCTTCCCAGCCGGTGATACCACCAATCATGATTTTCACCGCCAGCCCCATTCGCGCCAGTTTCAGCGCCGCGCGATCGGCACCATTGCAGTGCGGTCCGGCGCAATAGACCACGAACAGCGTATCGGCGGGCCATTGCGCCATGCGCTCCGCCGTCATCTCGCTATGTGTCAAATGCAATGCCCCCGGCAGGTGGCGACGGGCAAAAGTCTGCGGGTTGCCCACCACATGCAGTAACACAAAATCCTGCTCGCCGTGGGTAATCGCATGGTGGACATCGGCGCAATCCGTTTCCACGCTCAAACGGCGCAGAAAATGGAGGGCGGTTTCTTCCGGTGATGCTGCGGGAACTTCAGTTACGTAGCTCATCGTTTTTTCTCCTTGTTTGTGTTAACACTAATTTAACCAACACAGGACTAACTCACTGCCCCCTTCTATGCCAGATAACACCAGGATAATGACAACTTCACGACACACCCCTGCCCGCCACCGCGTAGTCGCGCTGGCCTATGATGGGCTTTGCACCTTTGAATTTGGCGTCGCGGTGGAGATTTTCGGTCTGCCGCGCCCGGAGCTTGGCGATAACTGGTATACGTTTACCGTTGCCGCCGTGGATGAGGGCGAACTGCGCGCCACAGGCGGTATCCGCGTGATGGCGGCAGGCGGGCTGGAACTGCTTGCGCAAGCGGACACCATTGTGGTTCCGGGCTGGCGCGGTGCCCAGGTGCCTGTTCCGCCTGCATTATGCAGCGCGCTGTATCAAGCCTGGCAGCGCGGCTGCCGGGTGATCTCTATCTGTTCCGGGGTGTTTGTGCTGGCGGCGGCCGGGTTGCTTAATGGTCGCAAGGCCACCACCCACTGGCGCTATACCGACATGTTGCGGGAAGCCTACCCGGCGATTATCGTGCTGGATGACGCTCTCTATTACGATGAAGGAAATGTGATGACCTCGGCGGGAAGCGCGGCGGGGATCGATTTATGCCTGCACGTCGTGCGCGAGGATTTCGGTATTGACGTCGCGAATAATGTCGCCCGGCGGCTGGTGGTCCAGCCGCACCGGGATGGCTCACAAACCCAGCAGCTTCAACGCCCGGTCGCCCGCACGCGCGAGAGCCGCCAGTTAGGACAGTTGTTCGATTTCCTTCATCAACATCTGGCAGGCAGCCATACGGTAGCGTCACTGGCGAAACAAACGGGCATGAGCCCGCGTACGTTTTTACGCCGTTTCGAAGAATCAACAGGAACCACCCCCGCCCGCTGGATTTTGCAGGAGCGATTACGCCGGGCTGAAGATTTACTCATTCACTCACGGATGAGTATTGAGCTGATTGCCGGGCACAGCGGATTCGCGACTGCGGCATCACTGCGCCACCATTTTCAGCAGCAGCGTGGAATATCCCCGGCGGCATACCGCAAAAAATTTAGCGCCGCGGCGAAATAATTCACGCTATTCATCTTTTATTGAGGTTAAGCAGGCTATTCTTTCTCCATCGCGGCCACCAATTAAGGTAAGAGAGGCAAGTTGGTTAATTAAATGGAGAGTTGACACCATGGCAAATATGCATGTTTTTATCGCAGTACTGGGCATTATTGTTTTTTCCGGGTTCCTTGCTGCTTATTTCAGCCATAAATGGGATGACTGATGATCGCTGATAATCCCCCGCCGATATGGCCCCTTGCGAAAAAACGTAAGGGGCCATTTATTTTTGTACGCTTTGCGCAAACAGACAAAAAAAAACCGCCCTTAAAAGGCGGCCAATGCTTGCATGGATAGATTGCTGTTTTTCTACGCGCTAACTTAAACGACGGGTTAGCGGACTGCCAACCAATCTAGCATTGCCTTCCTCAATAAAACCTAAACAAGTGCTTAACGCGCGGCGCTCGCGTCATGGCTGAAACGGGTTTCATCGAAACGTTTTTCTGCGGGGAGTGCTCTTTTGCTATTGAAATTACAGAAGATATATCTTCCGGCGTATAAAGTTTGTGATAACGTCGGATCACCATTTCACAGACCGGAGGGGTTATCCCCAATATCAAATTTAAATGCCCGGTTTGCAGCAGCCAGAAGTTTTTATTTACCACATTCTGCCCGGGTCAACGTTTGCCTCATGGGGCCATTTGCTCGGTTTGTGGCGCAAGACTTACAGCCAGATCCTGTATACCTGTTCTACGAAGAAGGCGGTGGCCAAAACAAGTGTTATAGGAAGGGCCTCATTTGAGGCCCTTTTAATTTCCTTTATTCAGGCGTTTTTCGCTTTCCCTAAAGAAAAGCCGCTCACTTTCGCAATATGTACGCGCAATATTGTTCCTTTTACGCTCGTCCAACCGCCATTTCCCGTCATCCACGACGGATCTTTAATATGTAAATAGTTAAGCGGAATATCGTGTCCCTCTTCAACGCGATAATCATTAGCCAGATCATCAAAGAAAAGCGCGATGGAATTTTTCAGCGACGCGTCATCCCCCTGAATAGATCGAATCGATTTCGCCGTATATAACGCATATTCTTGGCCGGATACGAGCTCACCCGCCACCACTTGGCCGCCAACAACCAGCGTCACCACCATACCCGCGCCGAGATTGGCACACGAAACCAGATGGGATAAGGCGCTATCCTGAGTGCTCACTGTGGGAGCGGCAGTTTCTGAAACTTCACGTTCATTTGCCATTTACACCTCCGCGTACCGCATGAAAAAACCGCCCGCGGGCGGTTGTTGATCAATAGAATTTCCGGATGGCTTGTTCAGTTTCCTGCTGGCTGACCAGGTCAGAAAATCGGGCAACGAGGAAGGTTTCTCCGTCAAGCTCCCAGGGTTCAATTGGGATTTCAAGAAAAGAGCTTTGCTCATTTTTAAACGTGACCGATTTTGCATTATCTTCCACGGTCACGTTTTCAACCTTACCACCGGCGCGTATTACCACTACATTTTTGGTCATGTCGGTTACCTCAGTTGCTTAAATAGCACTCGACATTAGCACAGCCACTTTCTCAATGCCTGCGTAATGCCACAGAATGTTAAGCCGTAAAATCAGGTTCTTTAATTTGGCTTAATGAGAGGGATAACGCTATGCCAGGAAGTGTGAACCAGCCCGCAATTTAATAAATGAAGTGGGTAAAAACAGGGATTTGAACCGTGGTGATTTAAGAAAAACGCCAGAGGCCTTTAAGAAAAAAAGCCTCTGGCGATACAGATTTCGGTGATGCCGGGTGCCTCCCGGTGAGTCTGCTCCAGCCCGCAGAACTCGCTTTCACCCCAAAAAGGTATGACTGGTAGCCCCTCCGCGCAGGGGGATTCATCACCACGTTCACGTTATTTGCCGGGCATATTCAGGTCAATGCTCTGGCGGGTTATGTAAGTTTTTAAAGCAATTTTCTTGCGCTATTCACTCAATCCCCGGTTTTTCAGCATCGGTTCGATCTCAGGATCGTGACCGCGCCACTGGCGGTAAAGTGCGGCAAGATCTTCGCTGTTACCACGGGATAAAATCGCTTCACGGAACTTCTGCCCGTTTTCACGCGTTAGCCCGCCCTGCTCCACAAACCACTGGTAACCATCGTCTGCCAGCATTTGTGTCCACAGATAAGCGTAATAACCTGCCGCATAACCGCCGCCGAAAATATGGGCAAAATAACTGCTGCGATACCGCGGCGGAACCGCTGCCACATCAAGATGCTCTTTGCGCAGCGCTTGTGCCTCAAAACTCTCCACATCGCTTACGCTCTCACCATCTGCCAGCGCATGCCAGTTCATATCCAGCAGCGCTGCGCTCAACAGTTCGGTCATGTCGTAACCTTTATTAAACTGCGTGGCGCGTAACATCGTCTCGCGAAGGAGCTCCGGCATCGGCTCGCCGCTTTGGTAGTGGCGGGCATAGCGGGTAAACACCTGCGGCTGGCTGGCCCAGTGCTCATTGATTTGCGACGGGAACTCGACAAAATCACGCGGCGTATTGGTGCCGGAGAGGCTGGCGTAGCGCTGGCTGGCGAACAGACCGTGCAGGGTGTGGCCAAATTCATGGAACAGCGTGATAACGTCATCCCACGAAAGCAATGCCGTCTGCCCGGCTGCGGGTTTCTGGTAATTACAGACGTTGTAAATCACCGGTCGCGTGCCGTTGAGCGTTGACTGCTCGACAAAATTGCCCATCCATGCGCCACCACTTTTTGAGTCGCGGGCGAAATAATCACCGTAGAACAGCGCTAATCCGGCGCCATCCGCGTCAAAAATTTCCCATACGCGAACATCCGGATGATAGACAGGAATATCAAAACGTTCAGTAAAGCGAAGACCAAACAGCTGGCTCGCGGCCCAAAAAACGCCTTCGGTGAGCACGGTATTGAGCGCAAAGTACGGTTTGATTTGTGATTCATCCAGTGAATATTTCGCCAGACGCACCTGCTCGGCATAGAATGCCCAGTCCCAGGCTTGCGCGGTAAAACCGCCCTGTTGCGTATCGATAACCTGCTGGATATCAGCCAGCTCACGTTCAGCACGGGCACGCGCGGCGGGCGCGATATTTCGCATGAACTCCAGCGCCGCCTGCGGCGTTGCCGCCATCTGATCGGCAATCTTCCAGCTGGCAAAATCGGCAAATCCGAGGAGTTTCGCCTGCTGCGCACGTAACTGCACAAGGCGCAACACAATAGCGCGGGTGTCGTTGGCATCCCCTTTTTGCGTACGCAACCAGCTCGCGTTAAACAGATTTTCACGCGTCTGGCGATCGCGCAACGCCGCCAGCGCCGGTTGCTGCGTGGTATTCAACAACGACAACAACCAGCGATTTTCCAGCCCTTTGGCTTTTGCTGCCTCGGCAGCGATGGCAATCTCTTCTGCACTCAGGCCATCAAGTTGATGAGCATAATCCACCACCAGCCCACCGGCTTTATCCGCCGCCAGCAGCCGCTGGTTAAACTGGCTCGTCAGGGTGGCTGATTCGGTGTTCAGCGCTTTCAGCGTCGCTTTGTCCTGCGCACTCAGTGTTGCGCCCGCCAGCATAAAGCGCTGATAGGTGGTTTCCACCAGACGTAAAGATTCGGCGTCCAGAGAGAGCGCGTCGCGCTGCTTCCATACCGCTTCCACGCGGGCAAACAGAGCGTCGTCGAGGTAAATATCGTTCGCCAGTTCAGCAAGCTCGGTAGAAAACGCCTCATCGAGCTGTTGTAAAAAATCATTGGTATGGGCCGATGTCATGGCAAAAAAGACGCTGGTGACATAGGTGAGCAGCGCACCGCTGCGCTCCAGCGCCAGCAGGGTGTTGTCGAAATCCGCTGGCGCTGGATTTTGCGTGATAGCGGCGATTTCAGCGCGTTTTTGCCGTACTCCTTCATCAAACGCCGGGCGGTAATGCTCCTGATTAATGACGTCAAAAGGCGGCGCCTGGTAAGGCAGTGTGCTGGCAGAAAAGAAAGGATTAGTGACCGACATATTTCGCTCCTGAATGCGGTGATTCTTCTCAGAGTAGGCATCCGCCGCGCGCATCGCAATCATTTCTCTGCTTTTGCACATGAGCCGGCGATTTTTGCCACACTGTATGCGGGATAAGTTGTGTTACCGCTATAAAGCGGTGCATGCTATGTCACTACACCACAAAATGCGTTGAGGAACAGTGAGATGATTATTCTGGTTACCGGGGCAACCGCGGGTTTTGGCGAAGGTATTACACGCCGTTTTATTCAGAACGGCCATAAAGTGATTGCCACAGGTCGTCGTCAGGAACGTTTGCAGGAACTGAAGGACGAACTGGGCGATAACCTCTATACCGCACAACTGGACGTGCGTAACCGCGCGGCGATTGAAGAGTTTATTTCTGCTCTGCCTGCCGCGTGGCGCGATATTGATGTACTGGTTAACAACGCAGGCCTGGCGTTGGGTCTGGAACCGGCACATAAAGCGAATGTCGACGACTGGGAAACCATGATCGACACCAATAATAAAGGTCTGGTGTATATGACACGCGCAGTGCTGCCGGGCATGGTTGAGCGTAATCGCGGCCACATCATCAATATCGGTTCCACCGCCGGTAGCTGGCCCTATGCAGGCGGTAACGTCTATGGCGCGAGCAAAGCCTTTGTGCGGCAATTCAGCCTGAACTTACGTACCGATCTTAGCGGCACCGCCGTGCGTGTGACCAATATCGAACCGGGCCTGGTGGGCGGCACCGAGTTTTCGAATGTGCGCTTTAAAGGCGATGATGCGAAAGCCGGAAAAACTTACGAGAACACCACAGCACTGACGCCGGAAGACGTTACCGAAGCGGTGTGGTGGGTCGCCACGTTGCCGAAGCATGTCAATATTAATACCCTCGAAATGATGCCAGTCAGCCAGACATATGCTGGTCTTAGCGTCCACCGCGAAGGGTAATTTCCACGCCCGGCCTGCGGGCCGGGTATGGGATGTACGGTAAATTAATGGTATGGTAGACCGGTTAACCCCTTAAAAAGTAAGAGCGAATGGCCGCTGAAACGCAACTCAACCCTACACAGCCCGTCAATCAACAGATTTACCGCATCTTACGGCGGGACATCGTCCATTGCCTGATCCCACCGGGCACGCCGTTGTCTGAAAAAGAGGTGTCGGTGCGCTTTGACGTGTCACGCCAGCCAGTACGCGAAGCTTTTATTAAGCTTGCTGAAAACGGCCTGATCCAAATCCGCCCGCAACGCGGTAGCTACGTCAATAAGATCTCCATGACGCAGGTGCGTAACGGCTGCTTCGTTCGCCAGGCCATTGAATGCGCCGTCGCCCGCCGCGCCGCAACGATGATTGATGACAGCGCCTGTTATCAGCTGGAGCAAAACCTTAATCAGCAGCGCACTGCGATTGAGCGTAAACAACTGAATGACTTTTTCGAGCTGGATGATAATTTCCACCAGAAGCTGGCGCTCATCGCCGACTGCCAGTTAGCGTGGGACACTATCGAAAATATTAAAGCGACCATCGACCGCGTGCGCTATATGAGCCTTGATCATGTTTCGCCGCCGGAGATGCTGTTGCGCCAGCATATGGATATTTTCTCCGCGCTGGAAAAGCGCGATGCTGACGCCGTTGATCGCGCCATGACGCTGCATTTGCAGGAAATCAGCGAGTCAGTAAAAACTATTCGCCAGGAAAACCGCGACTGGTTCAGCGAAGAGTAATCCTTCCCCCTTCTTATCTCCGCCAGGTCACATTTTTTTCCGGCAAAAAAGTGTGACTTTGATCAAAAACAAAAACTCACTGGCTCAGGGGCGTATTTATAAGGCGTCCATTTCGGGGACATCTTCTGCCCCGTTTCGTTTTGCGGATTTCAATAAGGAGAAACCACCATGATGACGTATGATCGTAACCGTAACGCTATCACCACCGGCACGCGCGTGATGATTAATGGCACTGGCCGCACCGGTAAAATCGTCGCGATTCACGCCGAGGGGTTAAACCCCGCGCAGGTGCGCCGTAGCAAAACGGTGGAAGTGGAAGGCTGTGAAGGTAAATTCGAACCGGTTGAACTGATTCGTCTTGGTTTGCACTAAGCGGTTGAAAAAAGCGTGGTGAAAAAAGAATGCCGCCGTGGCGGCATTCACTGTTTCTGTGTTGAGTTAAGACTCGCAGTTAAAGTGTTGCAGCGTACTGCGCCACCGTAGCTTTCGCGCCTTTCTCCAGCAGTGTCAGATAGGCTTTTTTCACCTGCGCCACAAAGGTTGCGTCTTTCGGCAATTCATTGCCAAAAATCGCCTCAATGCCAAGCAACGCCTGCACGCGGGCTTCACCTTGCGCGCTGCTGTTAACCGCGCTCTGGATCACTGTCAGCAACGGATCACACACTTCAATCGCTTGTCCCTGTTCGTCGACTCCGCCGACATAGCGCATCCAGCCGGCAATCCCCAGCGCCAGCAGGGAGAAATCTCGCTGATGCACTAAATGCCAGCGCACAGAATCCAGCATACGCTGCGGCAGTTTCTGGCTACCGTCCATGGCGATCTGCCAGGTACGGTGACGCAGGGCGGTATTGCTGTAACGGGCGATCAGCAGATCGGCGTAATGCGCCAAATCCACGCCCTGCACTTTCAGCGTTGGCGCCTGCTCTTTCAACATCAACGCGTGCGCGGCGCGACGGTAATTCTCATCTTCCATGCACTCATTAATATGTTGATAACCCGCCAGATAGCCCAGATACGCCAGGAAGGAGTGGCTGCCGTTCAGCATGCGCAGTTTCATCTCTTCAAACGGCACAACATCTGCCACCAGCTCGGCCCCCGCTTTTTCCCACGCCGGACGACCCGCCACGAAATTGTCTTCAATCACCCACTGGCGGAACGGCTCACAAGCTACACCCGCGGGGTCGCGCACACCGGTCAGTTGCTCGATTTTATCCAGCGTTTCGGCAGTCACCGCCGGAACAATTCTGTCTACCATGGTTGACGGGAATGTCACATTGGCTTCAATCCAGTCGCCCAATTCTGCGTTCACCGCGTGTGCATAAGCGCAGACCACATTGCGGGTGACATGGCCGTTTTCCGGCATGTTGTCGCAGGACATCACGCTGAACGCCGGTAAACCGGCGGCTTTACGGCGCGCCAGAGCTTCCACTATCACGCCCGCGGCCGATTTTGGCTGCTGCTGATTTTGCAGATCGCCGACAATTAACGGGTGATCGAGCATCAATTTGCCGGTCGCCGGAGAGTGGCAATAGCCTTTCTCGGTGATGGTCAGCGAAACAATGGCAACCTGCGGTTCGCACATAGCGGCAAGCACGGTTTCCAGACCATCCACCTGTGCGTGCAGCGCGCGTTTTGCTACGCCAACCACACGCGCAGTCCACGCGTCGGCAGACATTTCCGCCACGGTATAGAGGTTATCCTGCTGCTTGAGATCGGCAATTTGCTGCTCACCGCCAATCAAATTGACCTCGCAATAGCCCCAGTCACTGCCATGCTCTGCGGCAAGAATATCGGCATAAACTGACTGATGCGCGCGGTGAAACGCGCCAAAACCGAGATGCACAATGCGCGCAACCAGTTTGTTACGGTCATAAGTGGGTAGCGTGGCTTTCGCCGTTAATAGCCTGTTTTCCATGGTGAGACTCATCTTATTAAGTGAAACAGTGGTTCAATAGATTACGGACTGCGGTAAACCAGACTATGATTTGCGACAGGATTTGCGGACTACACCAACTAGAATGGTAACCAAATGTTTCAAAACGCTACACATTTACCTTTGTGATTCAGGCAATGCGTTGAGAAGATGAAATTACGCGATAGCGCAGATGTTCCGGCGTTCCGGCGTTCCGGCGTTCCGGCGTTCCGGCGTTCCGGCGTTCCGGCAAAAAGCGTTTTAAAAATATTCGCGCCCGCGAACAATACCTGAAGCGTTCGAAGAGTAAATGAATCCCTTTGCAGGTGACGGATATCATCTTAAACAGCCTTACTGAACCGGGCATGTTGAAGACATTCCTGCCAGGTCAAACGCTGTCGCCGTGCCCCATTTTCTTCAGAAGTTCTACGCGCCTGACGCGATTTCACGCGCCGGTGCTGCCTTAGCGGTTATTTAAACTGTGCTAACAGAATGAAATCAGGAGAGAAACAAAGACCGCATGCGAACAACGGTGCTGTCACGCTGAGTATCAAAAACGGCGTACATTATGCACGTCCCCAGCCAGCCACGATGATCAACATCCCACACATGGCGATGAGCGCCCCAAGCCAGTCGTGAACACTGAGTTTGACGCCGTCGACCACACGTAGCCAAATCAACGCGGTGCATACATACACGCCGCCGTAAGCCGCGTAAACGCGCCCACTGGCCGCCGGATGCAGCGTTAACAACCACACGAACATGGCCAACGCGAACGCCGCGGGAATGAGTAACAGTGGCGTAGCGCCGCGTTTTAGCCATAACCAGGGCAAAAAACAACCGACAATTTCACACAGCGCGGTGGCAAAGAACAGGAGTGTGGTTTTCAGCATCAGAGGCACGTTGATTCAAACTTGGTTGAACTATCATACCTGATAATGCTCTGAGAGTGAGTCCCGGCTGGCTATCCCGTGTGGCTGAGATCGCATAGAATAGAGTGATATGGGCATCTTGTTTCTCCCTCAAATTAAGGAAATCGCAATGACTAAAACACTTAGCAAACGCCTGTGCCTCACCGCAATGCTGACGCTGGGTGCCATCGTGTACACCACCTCCGCACTGGCCGAAACCAATCGTCTGGTGATTGAATCCGGCGATAACGCGCAAAGCCGCCAATCCGCAGCGATGGAAAAAGAGCAATGGAATGACACCCGCAGCCTGCGCAAAAAAGTGAACAAGCGCGTGGAAAAAGAGTGGGATAAAACCGATGTCGCGTTTGATGCGCAGGACAAATGCCAGAAAAGTAGCAACCTCAACGCTTACTGGGAACCCAATACCCTGCGTTGTCTGGATCGCCGCACCGGACAGCAAATTCGTTAACCGCCCCGGGCGCTCGCGCGCCCGATTTCCGCTTACGTAAAAGGACTTTTCATGAGTGACGCTTACACCGTCCGCCTGCGCCCGCTCGAGCGCGAGGATTTGCGCTTCGTTCATCAACTGGATAACAACGCCAGCGTCATGCGTTACTGGTTTGAAGAACCCTACGAAGCCTTCGTTGAACTTTCTGACCTGTATGACAAGCACATTCACGATCAAAGCGAACGCCGTTTTGTGGTCGAGTGCAATGGCGAAAAAGCCGGATTAGTGGAGCTGGTTGAAATTAACCACGTTCACCGCCGTGCGGAGTTTCAGATAATCATCTCCCCGGAATATCAGGGCAAAGGGCTGGCATCAAAAGCCGCGAAGCTGGCGATGGATTACGGTTTTACGGTACTGAACCTGTATAAGCTCTATCTGATTGTGGATAAAGAGAACGAAAAAGCGATTCACATTTACCGCAAGCTGGGGTTTATGGTCGAAGGTGAATTAATCCATGAGTTCTTTATTAACGGTGAGTACCGCAACACCATTCGCATGTGTATTTTCCAGCAGCAGTATCTTGAAAACCACAAAACAAGCGGCCCGACGCTACTGAAACCCACCGCGCAGTAAAGCACGGTGGTCAGCGGCATCAATAATACTCGATGGTGTTTTTGATGCTGTATTTGTGCGACACCTGTGGCGTAACACTTTCGTCCACAATCTCCAGGCTGCAACTCACCGGGTTATCATGGCTGTCGTATTCACAGGCCTGTTTCACATTGCCCAGCGGCTTATCGTTCAGCGTGCTGACAGAGGTGTAATCCAGCTTTTTGCGCTTATCTTTCGAAGGCGTAGACACAACAGACAACGTCGCGTCTTTCGATGTCGTGGTTTTTCCCAGCGGGTACCCTTCGTCGTCATAGCGGTATTTAACCTCTATCTCCTTGCCCGTTGCGCGAACCACAAATCCGTTATCGTCGGTATCCCAGGTCACGCCCGCTGCCGGGAACTCCGCCAGTTGGCACTTGCCCTGCAAACGCAGTCGTTTTTCCTTCGATTCCGCCTCGAGATAGTAGTTGGCATCCAGCACCAGCGACACGCCGCTGTTATTTTCCAGATCGTGCAGTTCAAGCGTATCGAAACATCCCTCTTTCGACATCGTTCCGGTAACGCGTTTCGTGACTTCACCTTTATCGTTAAGCAACGTCTGGCTGAAATCTTTAACCGGGCCACGCAGCGGATCAAAATCGAATTCATTCGAGAAGCTCGCCATTTCCGGCGTGAATGAAACGGGTCCCTTCGGCTTATCGCATCCGGCAAGCGCCACCGCCAGAGAGATAAGTAACAGCTGTTTTTTCAATGGGTTCACCACATTCTTCTTTTGTAATGCGCTTATATTAGCAAAAGCTTTATAACTTAGGGCAATGACTTCTTTGTGGCTATGCCTGGTGGCTGGCGAGTAACAACAGCGAATAGCCTGCGCCACCCACACCTGTTAGCAATAAAATCAACGATGAGAAGGTAGCAAAACGCCCACTTTGCCTCGCGGGTAACCAGCGTTTAACGGCCAGGATATAGAGCGTTAAGACACTAAAATCCAGCACTACCCAGATGGCGGTAAGCAACGTGATGCTGGCGGAGAAATCACCGGTAATGCCGGTAAACTGCGGGAAAAAAGCGATAAAAAACAGAATATCCTTTGGGTTAGCGATGGCCGTCATAAATCCCGCAACAAACCCGCCCTGCCCGCTATTGTGGGTCATCCCCGTGCCTTTTTCACGCCGCAAGGCGCGCAATGCCTGCACAGCGCTAATCGCAATAAAGAGCGAACCCGCCGTTGCTACCAGATTTAGTAGCCAGCCCGAGAGCGTGACAACGCCCGCCAACGTTAACCCCGCCAGTGCGATTAATACCAGCGAGGCCAGATTAGTGCCTGCCAGCGTTAAAAACGCGCGCGCGTGGTTGCCCCGCGCTGCCGCCGCGCACACCAGCGCCACCACCGGCCCGGGCGTTGCCAGCAACGTCACTACCACACCGATGTATGTTCCCAGCAGCACCACATTCAGTGATCCCATCCTCTCCCTCCTTTTATTTATTGAGGAAGTATCACCGGAAAGCGCGGGCCTGAAAAACGAGTTAAACTGCCGTTCGCTATGCAAAAAACTCACAATGGATAACGAACAAATGAACCAAAACCTGCCTCCACTCTACGCACTACGGGCGTTTACCGTTGCCGCACAAATGGCATCATTTAGCCAGGCAGCCCTTTTTCTCAATGTCACCCCCGGTGCGGTAAGCCGCCATATTCGTACCCTTGAAGAGTGGTTTGGGTGTCGTTTGTTTCTGCGCCATGGCCCGAAAATTACCCTGACCGACGCAGGAAGCCAGCTGGCTGTTCGTTTACAGGACGGTTTTTTGCAACTGGAAAATGCCTGCCAGACACTGCGCAGCCACCAGCATCAACTGCGGCTCAAAGCCCCGTCGACACTGACAATGCGCTGGTTATTAGATGTGTTAAATGCCTTTCGCCAGCAGCACAGCACACCGCAGATTGAGATCAGTAGTGTCTGGATGGATATCGATACCGTCGATTTCCGCACCGAACCCTTCGATTGCGCCATTCTGCTGGGCAATGGCCATTTTGGTGAGTACACGCAAAGCCTGCGCTTATTTGATGAGTGGCTGATCCCGCTCTGCGCCCCGGCGCTTAAAGCGCTGGCGCAACGCGATCTGAGCAGTTGCGCCTTGATCCATCCGTCGCGCGATCGCCGCGACTGGCGGCGCTGGCAAGCCGGGAGCGGTTTATTTCCCACGCTCGTCCCTAGCGGCGGCGCGGTTTTTGACACGCTGGAACAAGCCTACCAGGCGGCGATCGGTGGTCATGGCGTGGCGGTCGGCGATCTGCTGCTCAGCCTGCCCGCCCTGGCGCAAAATCAGCTAACGCTGCCCTTCCCGCAAGCAATAAGCACTGGCGATAGTTACTGGCTGGTATGGCCAAAAGATTCGCCGCGCAAAAAGAATATTGACCGTCTGGGCGAATTCCTCCTCACTGCCGTCCCGGTCGATTTCCCGCCGGAGGTGGAGCTATTAAAACAGCGATAGCGGCTTATTCAGATGATTCAGATATTTACCTTTTGCAGGCATCGCAGGTGCTAAGCTTAGAGCGGGTAAAACAGAAGGAGACGAGGATGCATTATTCACGTTGGCTTTGCGCATTACTGCTGGTGGGTGCTGTACCGGCGTTCGCCGCGCCGGACTCATGCGAACGGGTTAAAACCGATATTCAGCAACGTATTATCAATAATGGCGTGCCGGAAACGGGATTTACGCTAACCATCGTGCCTAATGATCAGGCTGACCAGGCAGGTTCGCAGGTCGTCGGTCATTGCGCCAATGACACCTACAAAATTCTCTACACCCGCAACAGCGGCGCCGCTCAGCAGAGCGAAGAAAGCGCCGGCGCGCAGTAAATAAAATCCCCCTTCATTCCAGGGGGATTTCCCTCAACTTGATCACGCTTAAGATTCTTCTACTCCCTAATGATTAACATGATCACTTCATTAGCCTGCTTTTAATACACCAGGCAATTTCTTTTTATTATAAAAAATAATGGAGTGAGCTATGTCCGATAGTGAATACCAGGGAGGGATCAGCCGACGAACGTTGGTGAAATCCACCGCTTTAGGATCGCTTGCGCTGGCCGCCGGGAGTTTTTCCCTGCCCTTTGGCCTGCGTTCTGCCGCCGCTGCCGTGCAACAGGCGATGCAACCCGCGCCAGACAAAGTGGTGTGGGGAGCCTGTTCGGTCAACTGCGGTAGCCGCTGCGCGCTGCGTTTGCACGTCCGTGACAATGAAGTTTACTGGGTCGAAACCGATAATACCGGCGAGGATATCTACGGCAATCATCAGGTACGCGCCTGCCTGCGCGGCCGTTCTATTCGCCGCCGCATTAACCACCCGGATCGCCTGAACTACCCCATGAAACGCGTCGGTAAACGCGGAGAAGGCAAGTTTGAACGTATCAGCTGGGACGAAGCACTGGATACTATCGCCAACAGTTTGAAAGACGTGGTGCAAAAATACGGCAACGAAGCGGTCTACATTAATTACTCCTCCGGCATTGTCGGCGGCAACATTACCCGCTCTTCCCCTTCGGCGTCGATTATTGCCCGCCTGATGGCGATGTATGGCGGTTTTCTCAACCAGTACGGCACTTACAGCACCGCGCAAATCTCCTGTGCGATGCCTTACACCTACGGTTCCAACGACGGTAACAGCACCTCGGATATCGAAAACACCAAACTGGTGGTGATGTTCGGTAACAACCCGGCGGAAACCCGCATGAGCGGCGGCGGCATTACCTATTTCCTTGAGCAGGCGCGTGAACGCTCAAATGCGCGGATGATCGTTATCGATCCGCGTTATACCGACACGGCCGCCGGACGCGAAGATGAGTGGGTGCCCATTCGTCCAGGTACCGATGCCGCGCTGGTTGCCGGTATGGCGTGGGTGCTGATTAACGAAAACCTCGTCGACCAGGCGTTTCTGGATAAATATTGCGTCGGCTACGACGAAAAAACGCTGCCTGCCGATGCGCCCGCCAACAGCCATTACAAAGCTTATATTCTCGGCCAGGGCGAAGACGGCATCGCTAAAACACCGCAGTGGGCATCGCGTATCACCGGTATTCCCGCCGATAAAATCATCAAACTGGCGCGGGAAATTGGCAGCGCCAAACCGGCTTATATCTGCCAGGGCTGGGGGCCGCAGCGCCAGGCCAATGGCGAACTGACCTCACGCGCCATTGCCATGTTGCCGATCCTCACGGGTAACGTCGGCATCAACGGCGGCAACAGCGGCGCGCGTGAATCCACCTACACCATCACCATCGAACGCATGCCGATGCCGGAAAACCCGGTGAAAACCTCGATTTCGTGCTTTACCTGGACCGATGCCATTGCGCGCGGCCCGGAGATGACCGCCAAACGTGACGGTGTACGCGGTAAAGATAAGCTTGATGTGCCGATTAAATTTATCTGGAACTATGCCGGAAACACCATTACCAACCAGCACGGCGATATCAACCGTACTCACGACATTCTGCAGGACGACAGCAAGTGCGAAATGATCGTGGTCATTGAGAACTTTATGACCTCATCGGCGATGTATGCCGACATTCTGCTGCCAGATTTGATGACCGTCGAACAGGAAGACATCATCCCCAATGATTATGCCGGGAACATGGGCTACCTGATTTTCCTCCAGCCCGTCACCGCGCCGAAGTTCGAACGTAAACCGATTTACTGGATAACCAGCGAAATCGCTCGCCGCCTGGGACCGGATATTTACCAGAAATTTACCGAAGGTCGTACGCAGGAAGAGTGGCTGAAATACCTGTACGCCAAAATGGTCGCCAAAGATCCGCAACTGCCCGCTTATGAAGACCTGAAAGCGATGGGTATTTATAAGCGCAAAGATCCGAACGGCCACTTTGTTGCCTATAAAAAATTCCGCGACGACCCAATCGCCAACCCGCTGAAAACCCCCTCCGGCAAAATTGAAATTTACTCCAGCAAGCTGGCGGAAATTGCCAACAGTTGGGAACTGGATAAAGACGAAGTGATTAGCCCGCTGCCGGTTTACGCCTCAACCTTTGAAGGCTGGGACGATCCGGCGCGCGAAAAATTCCCGCTGCAATTATTCGGTTTTCACTACAAAGCACGTACCCATTCCAGCTACGGCAACATCGATGTGTTGCAGGAAGCGTGTCGCCAGGAGGTGTGGATCAACCCGATCGACGCCGAACGGCGCGGGATCAAACAGGGCGACATGGTGCGCGTCTTTAACGACCGCGGGGAAGTCCGTATCGCCGCGAAAGTGACGCCGCGCATCATGCCGGGCGTCAGCGCCATGGGCCAGGGGGCCTGGCATCAGGCCAGTATGGACGGCGATCGCATTGACCACGGCGGCTGCGTGAACACGCTGACCACGCACCGGCCTTCGCCGCTGGCGAAAGGCAACCCGCAGCACACCAATCTGGTCGATATTCAAAAGGTTTAAGGAGTAGCCGATGACAACCCAGTATGGATTTTTTATCGATTCTGCCCGGTGCACCGGTTGTAAAACCTGCGAACTGGCCTGTAAAGATTACAAAGACTTAACCCCGGATGTCAGTTTCCGCCGCGTGTATGAATACGCGGGCGGTAACTGGCAGGAAGATAACGGCGTCTGGCAGCAAAACGTCTTTGCGTATTATCTGTCGATTTCCTGCAACCATTGTGAAGATCCGGCGTGCACCAAAGTCTGCCCGAGCGGTGCAATGCATAAGCGGGAAGACGGGTTTGTGGTGGTGGACGAAGATGTCTGCATCGGCTGTCGCTACTGCCATATGGCCTGCCCGTACGGCGCGCCGCAATACAATGCGGCAAAAGGTCATATGACCAAATGCGACGGCTGTTATGACCGCGTTGCAGAAGGGAAAAAGCCCATCTGCGTGGAATCCTGCCCGCTGCGCGCGCTCGATTTCGGCCCGATTGACGAATTGCGTAAGCAACATGGCGAACTGGCCGCTATCGCCCCGCTTCCGGCATCGCACTTCACGAAGCCCAATATTGTCATCAAACCAAACGCCAACAGCCGTCCGACGGGGGATACCACCGGCTATCTGGCAAACCCGCAGGAGGTGTGAGATGGGGAACGGATGGCATGAATGGCCGCTGGTTCTGTTTACTGTGCTCGGTCAGTGCGTGGTGGGCGGATTGATTGTGACTGGCTTCGTGTGGATGAACGCCAGAGATGACAATAGCGGTCAGGTGCGGATTGTCCGCAGCCAGTTTTTGCTCTGGGTGTTGATGGGCATCGGTTTTATCGCCTCAATGATGCACCTCGGTTCACCGCTGCGCGCGTTTAACTCGCTAAACCGCATTGGCGCCTCGTCACTGAGTAATGAAATTGCCGCCGGATCGCTGTTTTTCGCCGTCGGCGGTTTCTGGTGGCTGCTGGCCTGGCTTGGCAAACTGCCCGCTGCACTGGGGCGCGGCTGGCTGATTATCAGCATGGTGCTGGGGGTGCTGTTTGTCTGGGCGATGACGCGGGTTTACCAGATTGATACCGTGCCGACCTGGCATAACGGCTACACCACTGCTGCATTTTTCCTCACCATGTTGACGGGCGGGCCGCTGCTGGCGGCGTTGCTGCTGCGGCTGGCGGGTATGCGTTTTCCGGCCCCGCGTTTTGCCGCCATCAGCGTTGCGGCACTTATCGCAAGCGCTGCCGTGGTAATGTTGCAGAGCATGCAGCTTGGCGAAACCCACAGCTCAGTGCAGCAAGCTGTCGCGCTGGTGCCAGATTACGGCCTGTTGCAGGTGGTGCGTTTACTGCTGGTCGCCCTCGGTCTCGGTTGCTGGATCTGTCCGCTTGTAATGCGCAGACAGCCGAAAGCCAGCAGCTTGCTGGTCGGCGTTGTGCTGGTGGTAGCCGGTGAAATCATTGGCCGTGGTCTGTTTTACGGCCTGCATATGACCGTTGGCGTTGCCGTCGCGGGTTAATCACAATGCGCGGGGAAACCCGCGCTTTTCAGGAGAAAGCATGACGGACGCAACCCGCGAGTCTTTTATTTTTACCGCCCGCGTGCTGGGCGCCCTTTTTTACTATCCGCCGGAGAGTGAACCCTCCGCGCCGCTCGTCGCCGCGCTACGCAGTCGCGAGTGGCTGGAACAGTGGCCTTTACCACAAGAGGCGCTTATTCCGCTGGCAGAGGCGTTTGCGCAACCATGTAACGAGCCGCTTAATGAGGCCTGGCAACGATTGTTGATCGGCCCGTGGGTGCTACCCGCGCCGCCGTGGGGTTCGGTCTGGCTGGATAAAGAGAGCGTGTTATTTGGCGACTCGACGCTGGCGCTGCGCCAGTGGATGCGCGACAACAATATTGCGTTCAATAGCGGGCAAAACGAGCCGGAAGATCACTTCGGCACCTTGCTGCTGATGGCGGCGTGGCTGGTGGAACAAGGCAAAAACAACGCCTGCGATCAATTACTGGCCTGGCATCTGCTGCCGTGGAGCGGGCGGTTTCTTGCCGAGTTCTGTGATAACGCGCAGCACCCTTTTTTCATGGCACTCGGGCAACTGGCGCAATTAACGCTGGCGCAGTGGCGAGAGCAGTTGCTTATTCCGGTGGCGCAAAAAACGCTGTTTCGCTAACGTCGCCGCCACTGACGTTTAGAAAGCAGCGGTTACGCCACACCCGTTCAGGAAATGTTACCCCCTATAACACGCCCGGAAAGATCGCCGGGCTTTATGCACTGTTACGCACCTAATAATGCCGGTTATCGAAGACGAAGCACTGGATTCGTCAAAGCGAAACTACTCTGCGCGTGCTTAGATGATTATATGAAAGTAACACTTGCCAGATGCCGATTGTCGATTGTCGATGAAGAAAGCTGTCATTATGGCAGGAGCGTGTTGCGGAATATTTAAACCAAAGAAAAACGCAACGAGCATTTACTATTTAAATAATAGCCAAACCGCATTAAATAATGCCGACTAGGTTTACTAACCTAACCGGCACTCCAAACCAACAACTCAACACTGAATTAATTAGCCAATATACATATGAGTATTCGAACCCGCAGCTCTGGATGAAAATTCGTTTTTTTGCAAAAAGCGTTTAATACGACCATGGCGCAATCTTAAACTAAAATGCTCATGCGCATGTAGTTTTTCACGACCAAGACTTAATGCTATGACAGCTAAATTATCTGCATTATGAATAGCCGTTTTCAAACGACTTAACCCAGCAGGTCTTACATCTGCTCCTTTACCAATAATGTCACTGTCCATTTCCCCATACCATTTCTGAAATCCAAGAATAGCACTTTCTATAAATTTATTAATATCATTAGTTGCAATCTTTTTTGTATAAAAATAATCCATACTTCCTTCTGATTTATATACTTCACTCCATTTAGCACTACGATACAAACCGCTAAAATGCGAAGTTTCATGTAAAAGAGTTTGTATATTCCTTATGTCACCTGCTTTTTCTAAAAAGTTGTTGGTAAAAAAAACATTCCCTGCATGTTTACCTTTCTGATCCGCATACACATATGCATTGACGCGTTCAGAACCTTCACTTGTATCATATATAAATGAGGCTTTCGCCAGCTTTGCGCGCATAAATTTAAACCTACCTAATAACTCATCTTTAAATCTTGAAGTCTTCACTTTAGTTTTGGAGGTTGTACCTTGTAAAACTTCTCTAATCCTTTGTTTTGTATCTCCTGATATTTTTTTATCACTAAGTTTTGCGATCGCAGCATCCAATACACCAAGTGCATTGGTGCGCTGATATTCTATTTCAACATCTTCAACCGGCGTAAAGTCATCGTCATTTCCATTAAAACTATTAAGCCCCTGATGGTCATTCAATATCACAGGATTATTCCTCACCATTGTGAACAGGTTTAGACCATCCACCGTCCCCGCCGGGTCTGCGGAAAGCCACCGTCCCGCCCACGGCTGATAATAGCGGTAGCCGTAGTAATAAAGCCCGGTTGCGTCCTGCTCTTTACCTGAATAGCGGATGGTTTTGTAATCCGCCTCCAGCTGACTGCGCGAGGTGAATAACGCCGTGCCGCCGAACGGGTAATACTCCTCCTGGCTGATGAGTTCGCCACTGCTGTCCACTTCGAGGCTGCTGCTGCCGGTGAGGTTGTCGTAGCTGTAACGCACCGCGTCATTGCTGATACCTTCAGGCTGCCCGCCTTCCCAGTGCAGAACGCGTACCTGCGCGCGTCCGGCAACACCGACGGTTATCACCTGTAACGCCTCTGTGGCGCTGCTGCGCAGTTCCAGACCCGGCAGATAAACCACCCGTCTGGTCTGCGGGCCGTTGCCGGTCAGCTGCGAGGTGATTTTCACGATGCGCTGGCTGCTGGCGTCGTAGCGGTAACGTTCGCTGTCGTCCGCTGCACCACTGCGGGTGACGGGCGTGACTTTTTGCAGTTCCTGTCGCGCCGTCCACAGCAGGCTCTGCCCCGGTAAAAGCTGTTTCTGCTGGCCACCGGCAGTGAACAGCGCCTCCACATCCGACGGGTTTTCGGTGAGTGCGCTGAGCACCGCCCGGTTGCTGCGGTCGGATACGGTGATACTGGTGGTGTAGTTATTGCCGGACGCCGGGGCGCTGTGCTGAATTTTCGTCAGATTACCGGCGTTATCGTAGGTGTAGATGCGGGTGTAGTTTGTGTACGTGGCGTTATCGAAGGAAGTGAAATCAGGCAGGTTACTGCTCTGCTGTACCGCATTTGCCATTTCGCGTCCGCTGGCGCTGACCAGCTGGTACAGGCTGTCGTAGGCGTAGTGATTTTCGGGAACGACTTCCTGATTGCGCCAGAAACGCGTCTCCTCAGCATCGTTAGTAATCACCAGCACGTTACCCACCGGGTCGTATTCGTAGCGCAGGTCCTGCAGCACTTTTGCCGGTGTCATACGTTCGGTTTTAATGCCCACCAGCCGCTGCGTTTCCGCTTCATATGCGTACGTAGTTACCACGCCGTTGCCGTGCTCCTCGCGCAGTTTCTGCCCGGCAGCGGACCAGGTCAGGGATTTCACGATTACCTGCTCGGAACCGCCACTGACTGTCAGCCAGCTGCCTTTCAGCAGACCCGCCACGTCATAGGCCACGCGCTGGATATTGCCTTTCGCATCGGTGGTGGTGAGTACATTTCCGGCCGCGTCCACCGTGCTGGTTGTGGTGTGGGTTTCGCCCGCCAGCAGGTCGTTCCACGCGGAAGCATCCGCACCCTGCCAGTCTGCGTCGGCATCGTCCGGCAGCAGCTGGCGCGTGACGGCAAGCGGCACGCCGTTCAGGGAAACGCTGGTCGTGGAAAACAAACCTGCCGGGTCGTAGTGGCTGACAAGCTGGCCTGCAAGATTGTGGCTCTGTTCATCTGCGGAATGACCGCCCCGGACAAACCGCTCCGTGACGCGCGCGCTGTCGCCGGCAACCTGCTCGGTAATGCCGAGCAGTCGTCCCGGCAGGTCTGCCGCTTCATACTGAAAGGTGCGGGTGACGGCGACACTGCGGTCATTCCCTGAGCCAATATTGCTGACCTGCAAAAACGCCCGCCCGGAGGCGTCATTCAGGGCAACCGTGGTTCCGGCATCGGCACTCTGCGTACGCAGCGGCGTGCCGTTCAGGTCGGGGACATAACTGAAATTCGCCAGTCCGGCGGCATACAGACGCGGGTCGGCACTTTGTGACGGCAAACCGCGCGCGTCAAACTGATGGCGGGTGATGCGCTCGTCGGTGGTGTCCGGCGTTTCCGGATGGCGATGATACGTGATGTCGCGTACCGCCAGGCCACGGTTATCCAGCACCGTGACCGACGGGGTTTTACTGTAAAGGGAAAGACTCATGGAATACTCCGTTAGATGTTAGGCAACCAAAATGGTCACCGAAAGTATAGTTGACGGCCTCTGCAAAGTTTGTCGGATTTGATTTATATGTATTTTCAGAGGCGTTCCCATTCTGCACTGGGCTGGATGACGCCATCCGAATTCGCTGAGAAGTCTGCCGGTTGGCAGAATATGCAGCCATCATGAAGCCGGTTATTCCTGATTACGACTGGATCATATTCGGGGTCAGGGTCAACAGTCAAAATGCCCTGACAACCGCTCATTGAATCGCCACGGGTTAAACAGGCACCCCATCCCCACCAACCCGACGTTTTGTCTGCGATTCAGTGATGTTTAACTTTCTACTAAAAGAGGGGGTTGTGAGCTGAAAGGCTGCGACAGGTGAAAAGCAGGCGGGATCACATGTCGTGCACCGCGTAGCAAGCAGGCTGTCCATTATCGTTTGAACTATATTGTTCTAATGACGTGGAAGGCTTAGCCAGTCTGGATGCAGTCAACGTAGCTGACACAAAGCAAGTATATCTCTGCGAGGCCGTATGAAATTTCCAGGAATCCCCGAAAATGAAGAAGAACGATTAAAGTCTCTCCATCTGGCAGACCTGCTGGATACAGGTGCCGATGAACGTTTTGATCGTTTAACTCGCCTTGCAAAAAAGGTCTTCCAGGTGCCTGTCGTACTAATAAGCCTGCTTGATCGCGAGCGCCAATGGTTGCTTGCATGTGAGGGGCTGGGTATTAAGGAAACGCCCCGTAACATCTCCTTTTGTGGTCATGCCATTTTGCAGGAAGGCCCCTTTATTGTTAACGACGCAGCTAATGATGAACGCTTCCATGATAACCCTCTGGTGACGGGTGAGCCTTACATCAGATTCTATGCAGGCTACCCGGTACATCTGCCTGATGGACAGGTAGCAGGTACGCTTTGTCTGATCAATACCACCCCCCGTGGCTTTAACGACGATGATATTGCCTCACTCAAGGATTTAGCCTTTATTCTGGAAGATGAATTCAGGGTGATTGGAATGGCCATGACAGATAGCCTGACAGGTATCGCTAATCGTCGTGGCTTTTACAGGACGGGGGAAAAACGATTCCGCAGCCTTGCTAAAGATAATGCGGCATTTAGCCTTATCTTTTTTGATCTGGATAGATTCAAACCTATCAACGATCTCTGGGGGCACGCTGAAGGTGATGAAGTATTAAAAGTATTCTCAGCGCTGTTGCACCAACATCTTGGTGCCGGAGATATCGTAGGACGTCTTGGTGGGGATGAATTCGCCGTTCTCGTTACGCAGCAGGCTCATGCTGATGCTTTCTTGAACAATCTCCGCAAGAGTGTGGATGAGTACAACAAAAAATCGGGTAAGCCGTACAACATTAATTATTCCTTTGGAATGTTGCATAGTGACGCGCGTCGTTACCAGTCGCTGGGGGAGATGATTAAAGAGAGCGACGAGGTGATGTACTCCGCAAAGCGTCGCAAGAGGATATAAGCGCACATCTTTCACAACTTGTCCTCATGCGTTCAGTAACAGGTAAGCGGAAACAGATTCCGCTCGTTCTTTCATCATTCTCCCCTTCTCTCTGCATGTTTGTTACTGCACGAAGCCCACATCACCATCATCTGGACAGCGGATAATTCGGGGGTAAATACGCCGCCGAACACCGGTAATCAGGTGCAGCCAGTGCTGCCAAACCCGGTGATTGTGGATCCGCTACCCGGCTGCGCCGTCGCGGGTAACGGGCCTGACCTGCTGTAATTCCTGGCGCGCCGTCCACAGCAGGCTCTGCGCCCGTAAAAGCTGTTTCTGCTGGCCACCGGCAGTGAACAGCGTTCCGACATCGGTCGGGTTTTCCGTAAACGTGCTGCGCGCACCGCGCGGTTGCTGCGGTCGGATACCGTCATGTTCAGGGTGTAGTTATTGCCGGACGCCGGCGCGCTGTGCTGAATTTTCGTCAGATTACCGGCGTTGTCGTAGGTGTAAGTGCGGTGTAGTTTGTGTACGTGGCGTTATCGAAGGAGGTGACATCAGGGAGGTTACTGCTCTGCTGTACCGCACTGGCCATTTCGCGTCCGCTGGCACTGACCAGCTGGTACAGACTGTCGTAGGCGTAGTGATTTTCGGGAACCACTTCCTGATTGCGCCAGAAACGCGTCTCCTCGGCATCGTTGGTAATCACCAGCACATTGCCCACCGGGTCGTATTCGTAGCGCAGGTCCTGCAGCACTTTTGTGGCGGAGACTCGTTCCGTTCTAATGCCAACAAGGCGCTGGATTTCCGCTTCGTACGAATATGTGGTCACCACGCCGTTGCCGTGCTCCTCACGCAGCTTCTGCCCGGCGGCGGACCAGGTCAGGGAGATAACTGAAATTCGCCCGCCCGGCGGCATACAGACGCGGGTCGGCGCTCTGTGACGGCAAACCGCGCGCATCAAACTGATGGCGGGTGATGCGCTCGTCGGTGGTGTCCGGCGTTTCCGGATGGCGGTGATAAACGATGTCACGCACCGCCAGACCACGGTTATCCAGCACCGTGACCGACGGAGTTTTACTGTAAAAGGGATGTACTCATAAGATTCCCCGCTTAAATTGTCTACTTTTGCATCAAATGCAATAAAGAGTATAAGCGGAGAAACAGGAACAGCGGGCTATGAGCGAACGGCCCGCGTCAGGCCAGAATACGGTCGGCAACTAACATGCCGGTCGCCATTTGCAGATTAATGTATTGCGCCAGATCACGCTGTTCCGGGCGTGGCAGATACGGCAATTCACCGACCAGCGGCGCGGGCAGTTTTTTGCTCAGCACATTGATAATTTCGGCATAGTGCGCAAGCCCCGGATTGATGCGGTTCGCCACCCAGCCAATCAGCGGTAAGCCGTCGCTGGCGATGGCCTGCGCGGTCAGCAAGGCGTGGTTAAGACACCCTTCCTGAATACCCACCACCATAACCACCGCCATCTGCTCCTGCACCACCCACTCCGAAAGCGGGCGTAAGTCATTCATTAAGCTACGCCAGCCGCCGGTGCCTTCCACAACCACGTGATCGACGCGATCGCAGAGATCAGCCAGGCCATTCGATAACAGGGTGTAATTGATGGGGCAACTGTGCGCAACGCTGCTCTCTTCTTCGCTTAATGCGATGGGGTTGACCGCCTGGTAAGGCAGCTCCAGTGACGAAACGCTTTGCAGCACCAGCGCGTCTTTATTGCGCAGCCCTTCCGGCGTCTCTTTGCTCCCTTTGGCAACAGGCTTGTAACCCGCCACCGTTTTACCACTGGCTGCCAGCGCCTGGAGTAGCGCGCGGGACGCCACTGTCTTCCCGACAGAAGTGTCTGTACCCGTTACAAAGAAACGCTTAAGCATCACTCATCCCACCGTTGTTCTACGAAAATATAAACCAGGAAAATAATTCAGTGGGGAAAGTCTAAGATAACTGCCTGGGGGCAAGATTGAGGTAGCGCAATTTTTATGGCAACAGTGTAAAAATGTTACCCCTGCAACAAACGGATAAGTAAAGATCCGTTATACATCGCGTCTTTTACCAGCGCCGCACCGGCCATGGTGCCCTGGTTGGTAAATTGCGTGCTTTCCACGCTAATGTGCTGGCTGTATGCGGGCAACGCCTGCTGGCGAATGCACGCGGCAATGGCGGGAAAAAGCACGTCTGCCGCTTTGCTGAGCGGCGATCCAATCAGTATTTTTTGCGGGTTGAACAAATTCACCATGATGGCCAGAATGCGTCCAATGTTCGCACCCACGCCGCTAATGATATCTTTCGCCAATAAATCGCCCTGCTGCGCAGCCTGGCAGAGCCACTCCACGGTCAGCGGTTTTTGGTGCAGCATCGAACTCATTGACTGGCTCATGCGCAACTGCGCCAGTTCCAGCACGCTCTCGACGCTGGCGATGGTTTCAAGGCAACCGTGGTTGCCGCAATAACAGCGTTTGCCGTAGGGATCAACCTGCGTGTGGCCAATCTCCACCAGGCTGCTGCTTCCCGCATGCAACAAACGCCCGTCAGTAATCACCCCCGCCCCAACGTTGTGATCGATAACCACCTGAATCACATCCCTTGCTCCGCGCGACGCGCCAAACAGGGCTTCGGCCATCGTCCATGCGCTGATGTCATGCTGGACATACACCGGCACGCCAGTGTGCTTTTCCAGCGCTTCACCCAGCGGCATATCTTTAACATCGTCATAAAAGGGCATGCGATGAACGATACCGTTTTCGGTATCAATAATGCCGGGCAGCGTAATCGCGATGGCGGTCAAACGTTCCAGTTTGTTCTGATGGCGGGTAAAGAAGCGGTCAATATGCAGAATAATGCGATCCAGCAGCGGTAGTTCATCCACCAGCGCTAACTCAAGGCGGTCTTCGACGACCAGTTTGCTGCTCAGATCGCGCAGGGAAAGAAAGATCTCTTCCCGGCTGATGCGCAAAGAAAGGTAGTGCCAGGCTTCGGTCTCAACCACCAGCCCGACCGCCGGACGCCCGCGGCTGCCAGGCTCCTGGATTTCCGTCTCCTGCACCAGGTGGGCTTCGAGCATTTCACGTACTATTTTCGTAATACTGGCCGGAGCAAGTTGCGCCAGGCGTGAGAGATCGATGCGCGATACCGGGCCAAGCTGATCAATCAGGCGGTATACCGCCCCCGCATTGGTCTGCTTTATTTGATCAATATGCCCAGGCTGACTATCAGCAACCACCTCTGACTCCCTTATTTTCACGCTTCGAAATAAACGTTCGGCTATGGTGAAACACTTCACTGGTCGCCGTCAAATATTTACCCCGGCGTGTGATTTACAGCACATTTTGCAATGACTTATGTGCAAAATTTATCCGTCAGCCGCGGTGATCAACTGCTGCTTAAAGCGGGCGGCAGCGCTGCCCTGCTCATGATGTTTTGACCAGACTAACCACATTTCTGATACCGCATCCGCTTCAATAATCGGCACCCAGCGCATTTCCGTTAGCTGCACACGCCGGAATGACGCCGGTAAAATCGACACCCCTAACCCGGCCGCCACCAAGCCGATAATGGTCATCGCTTCGCCCACTTCCTGCGTAATGGTTGGCGCCAGCTGATAACGGCGCATCAGGCCGAGGATCTCGTCATACAGACCGGTACCGACATGCGGATCGAAAAAGACAAACGGCTCCTGTGCCAGTTCCACCAGCGACACCGCCGAACGCGCCGCTAAAGGATGATCTTTGTGGATCATCGCCAGCAACGGCTCACGCAGGATCACATCCCAGGCCAGCGTCTCCGGCAACGGCGTGTTACGCATCAGCCCCAAATCCAGCAACCCTTCATTGAGCGGCGAGATCTGTTCACGGGTATTGATTTCGCGTGTCTGGATATGTACATCCGGGTAACGCTGGCGGAACGAAGAGAGCGTGTCGGAGACCGCTTTTATGAACGGTGCGGAGGAGGTAAAACCAATGCGCAGCTCCCCGGTTTCCCCCTGGTGTAGCCGCATGGCGCGTGCGGCGGCTTCATCGACCTGGCTTAAAATTTGCCGACTATCTGCCAGAAACTGCCGCCCGGCAGGCGTGAGTGACACACTACGGTTGGTGCGGGCAAGCAAGCGCGCACCAACTTGTTGTTCAAGGATCTGGATTTGCTGGCTTAACGGCGGCTGCGAGATATTCAGCCGCGCCGCCGCATGACCAAAATGCAGCTCCTCGGCAACGGCAATAAAGTAACGTAAATGACGCAGTTCAATATTCATATTTAATACATATTATTTGAGATTATTAATATATTAGACAGAATATTGCCACTTTCATACCCTTAGCGACGTGGTAAGCCCGTCACCAAAATCACGGGTATAAAACGTTAAGGATCTCCAGTGAGTCGTACAACAACCGTTGACACCGGGCCGGCAAGCGTCGTCGACGAAAAACCAGTCTCTTTGCCGGGACAATTTATTAAACGTGGTACTCCCCAATTTATGCGCGTCACGCTGGCGCTCTTTTCCGCCGGGTTAGCGACATTCGCCCTGCTGTACTGTGTTCAGCCCATTTTACCGGTGCTGTCACAGGAGTTTGGCGTCTCTCCGGCCAGCAGCAGTATTTCCCTCTCGATCTCCACCGCTATGCTGGCAATTGGTCTGCTGTTTACCGGCCCGCTTTCGGACGCCATCGGGCGAAAAAAAGTGATGGTCACCGCGCTGCTGCTGGCATCGTGCTGCACATTATTGTCAACCATGATGACCAGCTGGCACGGCATCCTGGTGATGCGCGCGTTGATTGGCTTATCGCTCAGCGGCGTTGCGGCCGTTGGCATGACCTATTTAAGCGAAGAGATCCACCCCAGTTTTGTTGCCTTCTCAATGGGGCTGTATATCAGCGGCAACTCCATCGGCGGCATGAGCGGACGTCTGCTGAGCGGCGTGTTTACCGACTTTTTTAACTGGCGTATCGCGCTGGCGGTAATTGGCTGCTTTGCGCTGGCTTCCGCGCTGATGTTCTGGCGGATCCTGCCCGAATCACGCCATTTCCGCCCAACCTCGCTGCGGCCAAAAACGCTGTTTATCAATTTCCGCCTGCACTGGCGCGACCAGGGATTGCCGCTGTTGTTTCTGGAAGGCTTTTTGCTGATGGGCTCGTTCGTCACCCTATTTAACTACATCGGTTACCGCCTGATGCAATCGCCGTGGATGCTGAGCCAGGCGGTGGTGGGGCTGCTTTCCGTTGCCTATTTGACGGGCACATGGAGTTCGCCGAAAGCCGGTGTGATGACCAATAAATATGGGCGCGGGCCGGTGATGGTTGGCGCTACCGCCATCATGCTGTTGGGGTTGTTGCTCACGCTGTTTTCAACGCTGGGGCTGATTTTCATCGGTATGCTGCTGTTTACCGCAGGCTTCTTTGCCGCCCATTCCGTTGCCAGCAGCTGGATTGGCCCGCGCGCGCGACGCGCCAAAGGCCAGGCCTCGTCGCTCTACTTATTTAGCTACTATCTCGGCTCCAGCGTGGCAGGGACATTAGGTGGCGTGTTCTGGCACAGCTATGGCTGGAACGGCGTCGGCGGTTTTATCGCCGCCATGCTGGTGATTGCTATCCTGGTAGGAAGCAGGCTCCACTCTCGCCTGCACTGATGCCGCGATAGTTAACGGCCCTGCGCATGCAGGGCTTTTTTTTACTCTGTGCTTGTGTGTGTTAAAACAGACTCAAAATCGACGCCGCGCCCATTAATTCCCGCACCGCATCAAGCGCCAGCAGAGCAAATATTACCCAGATAAAAGGATTCATAATATTACTGCGTTACGCGTTGGTATTGGTTATTTAAATAGATTATTCCTATTATGATACAGTTCAGGAAAAGTATTGAATAACTACTACTTTTAGGTGGTTACACGATCACACGCTAAAAATCAGAGGCATTATGGACAAGCATAACTATCACCAGCTCACCCGCACTTTCCTGCGCCTGTCGCGCTTTTCACACCTCGCTTCGATTGCCAGCTGGGATATGTTTGCCATGATGCCGCCAGGCGGTAGCGCAGCACGCGGCGAAGCGCTGGCAGAGTTAAGTGTCCTGCGCCACCAGATCCTGACCGATAAACAGGTGGGCGAGTGGATCGCCAACGCGCGGCAAGAAGATCTGGACGATATTGAGCAGGCCAACCTGCGCGAAATTGAACGGCACTACCAGGAAGCGGCACTGCTGCCGGAATCGCTGGTTGAAGCGCAGTCGCTGGCGGGCAGCAAATGTGAGCACGCCTGGCGCACACAGCGTCCGGCCAATGACTGGACAGGCTTTTCAGCCAACCTGAAAGAGGTGGTTAAACTGGCGCGTGAAGAGGCCAGCCTGCGGGCCGCCGCGAAAGGGTGTTCACCGTACGATGCGCTGCTGGATAAATTCGAGCCGGATATGACCAGCGCCCGCCTTGATGAACTGTTTGGCGAAGTAAAATCCTGGTTGCCGGATCTGCTGAAAAAAGCGGTGGCAAAACAGGAGCAGCAAGCATTGATAGCACCGCAGGGGCCGTTCCCGATTGCCGACCAGCGTGAACTGGGTTTGCAGGCGATGAAGGAACTCGGTTTCGACTTTAACGGCGGGCGGCTCGACGTCAGCGCCCATCCTTTCTGCGGCGGCGTTCCGGAAGATGTGCGTATTACCACGCGTTACGATGAAAATGAGTTGTTGAGCGCGCTGTTCGGCGTGGTACATGAAACCGGCCACGCGCGTTATGAACAAAATCTGCCGCGCAGCTGGCCGGGGCAGCCGATTGCGCTGGCGCGTTCCACGGCGATTCATGAATCACAAAGCCTGTTCTTTGAAATGCAGTTAGGCCGCAGCGAGGCTTTCCTGCGCCGTCTGCAACCGGCCATTATTGAACGTTTCGGGATGCAACCAGCGTTTGAAGCGCGCAACTTTGTCGCCTGGAACCAGCGCGTAAAACCGGGTTATATCCGTGTCGATGCGGACGAAGTGAGTTACCCGGCTCATGTGATCCTGCGTTATGAGATTGAACGCGCGCTGATCGACGGCGAGATTGAGGTTGACGATATTCCGGGGTTGTGGAATGAAAAAATGCAGGCCTGGCTGGGGCTTTCCACCGAAGGCAACTACCGCAACGGCTGTATGCAGGACATTCACTGGACCGATGGCGGCTTTGGTTATTTCCCGTCGTATACGCTCGGTGCCATGTATGCCGCGCAACTGTTCCACGCCGCGCGAACCGCGCTGCCAGGACTGGACGAGGCGATTGCCGCAGGCGATCTTACGGCGCTCTTTGACTGGCTGCGACAAAATATCTGGCAGCACGGCAGCCGCTTCAGTACCGCGCAGCTTATTCAGAATGCCACCGGCGAAGCGCTAAACGCCGACTATTTCCACCAGCATCTTCTCCGCCGTTACCTCTGATACACCCGCGCCGGAGCGGCAGTTCCGGCGCGGTTCCTCGCTCTGTACATTACGTTACACGCCGAAACCAATCACTCACGGAAGGCGTTTAATTACAGGGATATAGTTCTTTCAACGGCCCCGCAGTGGGGTTGAATGAAGAAACCAATTCGAGGATATCGGAATGAAAAAAGTATTAGCTCTGGTTGTTGCCGCTGCTCTGGGTCTGTCTTCTGCTGCTTTCGCTGCTGACACCGCTACTTCTACCCAGGCTCCGGCTGCTGCTCCGGCAGCAACGACCGCTGCACCGGCTGCCACCACTAAAGCTGCACCGGCTAAAAAAGTGCACAAAAAACACAAAAAAGCCGTTGAGCAGAAAGCTCAGGCCGCAAAAGTGAAAAAACATCACAAAAAAGCAGCTAAACCAGCTGTAGAGCAGAAAGCTCAGGCTGCGAAAAAACACCACAAAAAACACGTTAAACACACTGCGACCAAACCGGCTGCACAACCGGCTGCATAAGTAAACGTGTCTGATACCGGCGTTCGTATCAGAACGCTGTGACAAGTCGGCGCTGAACCCTTAGGGTGAAGCGCCGTTTTTCTCTGGAGGGCCTATGATGCTGCGACGTTATCGTTTTGAAGTCATTCTGGCGATGTTAATCATCTGCGCACTGATTGCCGTCCGCTTTTATCTTTATTAATGTAGCACGCTGATTTTACTCCCACTTTCTGCTCGTCCCGTCTATATTTGTTTACCTGGGCTTACGTTAATAATCATAATTACCCCACCAGAGTGTGATATGCGAAAAACCGTTGTGCTGTTGCTGGGACCGCTGTTTTTGTTTTCCGCTGTTGGACATGCTGACGATGGCGGCGATGACGCGATAAGCGCCCGTGATGTGAAAACGCTCTTTTTTGGTCATGATGACAGGGTTCCTGTTACTACCCCTACCAAAGCGCCGTGGGATGCGATTGGTCAGCTGGAAACCGCCAGCGGCAATCTGTGCACAGCTACGCTTATCTCGCCGCACCTGGCATTAACCGCCGGACACTGCCTGTTAACACCGCCGCGCGGCAAAGCGGACAAAGCCGTAGCGCTGCGCTTTGTTTCGCAACGAGGCAGCTGGCGGTATGAAATTCACGGTATCGAAGGCCGTGTCGATCCGTCGCTCGGCCACCGCCTGAAAGCCGACGGCGATGGCTGGATTGTTCCCTCTTCTGCCGCGCCCTGGGATTTCGGGCTGATCGTGTTACGGTATCCCCCTTCCGGCATTACCCCGCTGCCGATCTTTGTCGGCGATAAAGATGAACTCACCGCTGCATTAAAAGCGACCGACCGTAAAGTCACGCAGGCGGGCTACCCGGAAGATCATCTTGATAGCCTGTTCAGCCACCAGGATTGTGTCGTCACCGGCTGGGCGCAAAATAGCGTATTGTCGCACCAGTGCGACACGCTGCCCGGCGACAGCGGTTCGCCACTGATGTTAAAAACCGATGCGGGCTGGCAGTTGATTGCCGTGCAAAGCTCGGCGCCGGCGGCGAAAGATCGCTGGCGCGCCGACAACCGCGCCATTTCGGTTACCGGTTTTCATGACAAACTGGAAGCGCTGGCAAAAGAGGCAGACGAGTAATTCAGCCCTTTCGCAGCAAAGGTAACTGCAAAATATCTTTAATCGGCATCGGTTCGCTGAAATAGTACCCCTGCAGCTGGTCGCAGCCGGCCAGCCGCAGCAGCTTCATCTGCTTCTCGTTTTCCACACCTTCCGCCACCACCTGCATGCCCAGCGCGCTGGCAATACGGATCGTGCCGCTCACCAGCGCCGAGGCTTGTTCGTCGTCATCCACCAGCCCGGCCAGCGATTTATCAATTTTGATGGTGTCGAAATTAAAGCGCCGCAGGTAACCAATACTCGAATAACCCGTCCCGAAATCATCCAGCGCAACCGCCGTGCCCAGCGCTTTCAGATTGGCGATGGCCGAACGGGCGCGCTCCGGGTTTTCCAGCACGTAGGTTTCCGTCACCTCCAGTTGTAAGCGGTGCGCCGGAAACAGGCAGGTTTCCAGCACCCGCGCCACTTTGTCTTCAAATTCCGGGTCGCGAAATTGCGCAGGCGAGATATTAACCGACAATTTCAGATGATTAAGCTGCTGCAAATCGCTGCAGGCGCGGCGCAGCACAAACTGTCCGAGTGCGTAGATAAGCCCGCTGGTTTCGGCGACCGGGATAAAGTCATCCGGCTTGAGTTCGCCATCCGGCCGGCGCGGCCAGCGCGCCAGCGCTTCAACGCCAGTCATCGTCTGGCTTTGCGCGTCGACAATCGGTTGATACCAGACATCAAACTCATCGCGCTCCAGTCCGTCACGGATGTCATTCTCAATCATTAATTGCCGTTCACGCGCGCTGTTCAGCTCTGCGTCATAGTGGGTCATTCGCGCTTTGCCGGTAATTTTCGAGTGATACATGGCGATATCCGCGCGGCGAAACAACTCTGAACTGGAGCACTCCAGCAGCGTACCGCTGGCAATACCGATGCTGGCACCAATATGGATAGTACGTTTGCCAATGCGCACGGGCATCTCAAGGTAGCGCAACACGTTATGCGCAAAATCGTCGGCTTTTTCCAGTGACCACGGGCCGCTGAGCGTCATGGCGAATTCATCACCGCCCATTCGCGCCAGCATGCCGCCGGTCGGCACTTTCTGCCGTAGCGTATCGGCGATTGTCACAATCAACCGGTCACCAACATCGTGGCCATATATGTCATTCACGTCTTTGAAGCCGTCGAGATCGATAAACACCACGCTGATCATTTCGGGATCGCCCATTGCGCTCAGGTTATCGAGGTGTTCAATCAGCGCGCGGCGGTTAGGCAAACGGCTCAGCCAGTCCGTCAGGGCGATTTTGCGCGCCAGCTTTTCCCCACGCGCCAGTTTGTAAAGCCCGGCGCTGCTGAGGGCGATAAACAGCAGGATCAACCCCGCCGCTAACGCGGCTATCTGGCGGATATTGGCCGCTGCCGCCTGCGCGGCCTCCGCGCCGGGTAAATGCGGCGTCCAGCTCAGATATCCCAGCGTTTCACCTGCCGAACCGCGCAGCGGTATGCTGGCTACGCCGGCATGTCGCGTCTGCAAGCGCAAGTCATCAATCTGAAAGGTCGTTCCCAGATCGCTGAGGAGCTTCGCATTGAGATGGCGGGTGATCACCAGGTAGCGGCGCGTCTCGTCATAAACGTTAAGCCGCCCGCTCGCCGGGCGAATAAGTCCGATACTGACAAATGCCACCCCTTCGCGGGTGCGGGTGATCCCCGCGAAAACCTCTTTTCCCGCGCGCAGCGGCTCGCTGTTATCACGAATCAGCGCGGCCAGTCCGTCACCAAAAAACGCGAGATTAGGCCCGCTAAAAGGCTGGCTGCGAAACGCCCCCCACAGCACAGCGAACTTCTCATCCAGCACAAAGGTACCGTCGTACAGGTTATTGATTTTAAAACCCGAACCCCAGGTGCTGTATAACCACGCACTATCCAGCTGAGGACGATACGCTTCCTTAACCGCTTCATCCCAGACAGCGTTATCAATGACCAGCGACCGGGTCCGGTTTACCGCCGTCTGAATCGCCCCCTGCACAGACAGCGCGGTGCGGTGTTCATCAATTTCATTGGCCTTGGTGCTAATGAGGTGCAGCGAAAGATAGAGCAGCGCGACGACGGAAACAATCAGTCCGATGCCGGCCATAAAGAGCATGACAAACAGCGTCCTTGCCGTGGGGAGATTGCGCCAGCTTAACGGATTAAACATTGGCCGTCCCTTACTGGTGTCGAGGGAAACAGAGGTGTGGGGAGATAGTATCCTAAGCCTGATACCGCCCGCGAATTTCATTGCCCACAAACGTGGGCAACTTAACATTAGGCGAGTTTTATCAGTGTCATACCGACAATCAGCAGAACCAGGCCAAGCCAGCCTTTATAATTCAGACGCTGCCCAAAGAGCACCCAGCCGGCGGCGAGCGTGGCGACAATGCCAAACCCGCCCCACAGGGCATACGCCACCGCGAGATCGATACCTTTCACCGCCTGCGATAAGGCGCTAAATGCCGCTAACACAGCGAAAAGGGAAGCGAAACCATACCACTTGCGGCGAAAACCGTCTGAGAACTTTAAAAAGATGTTCGCCGCGATCTCCAGCACAATCGCCGTTGCCAGCCACAGGCCGTGAACCCACTCAAACTGCAGCATGGTTACGCTCCTGACACACGGCTTTGCGCGTCCCGGATTTGATCAACACAATGCCCAGTACCAGCGTAGCCAGACCGGCGGCTTTCAGCGTCGATAATGGTTCATCGAAAAGAAAGACGCTACAAATAGTAATTATGAATATGCCAACGCCTTCCCATAATGCGTACGCCACGCCGAGGGCTATTTTTTTAACCGCGAATGACAGAAAAATATACGACAGCGCAATCATCACCAGCATTAAAATAAAACCGGTGTGACTATCACTAATACTTGCCCATTTCATCGACAACGTGCCGGTTATTTCAGCAACAATCGCCAGGGCTAATAAAATCCAGTAAATCATTTTTTTCTCCTGCTTGAGAACATACTTTCCTGCGGCTTACCGAACGACGGGAAACCGGAAAAACAACGATGTCAGCCGGGCACAACGTGCCAGCTCAGGCAGAGAGAAAACTACAGCGCAGAGCGCCAGTACTGGTCATCTGCCAGCAGGCAGCAGGAAGAAAACGGGAGGGAAGAATCAGGTTTTAAGACGCTGAACAGAATGTCCATATAATTACAATTATCCGCAAATTGCTTCTCATCGTAGCGGAAATAAATTGTCCTCAGTAGTTAAACACCGCCCTTTTTTATCACAGGCTAAGATTTTACTCAAAGTCTTTGCACTTCTTTACGACAAACAAAAACGCCGCCATAAATTTCCAGACGGCGTTTTTAAATATTATTACGCTTGTTTTTCTGTATTCGCCCGCGACTGCGCCAGCAAATTCCATGAGGTAATAAACAGCGCGGCAATCATTGGCCCCAGCACAAAACCGTTAATGCCAAAGAACTGCAGCCCGCCGAGCGTAGTAAGCAGGATCAGGTAGTCCGGCATGCGGGTATCTTTGCCCACCAGCAGCGGGCGCAACAGATTGTCAGCCAGCCCCACCACAATCACGAAGTAGAGTGTCAGAACGGTCGCAGTGACCAGCTCACCAGTGGAGTAGAGAAAGATCACCGCCGGGACCCAGACAATCGCCGTCCCCACTGCCGGGATCAGCGACAAAAACGCCATTAACGTCGCCCACAGCAGGCTGCCGTTGAACCCGGCAAACCAGAAACCGATACCGCCCAGCGCCCCCTGCACAATGGCCACGACCAGCGTGCCTTTTACCGTTGCGCGCGCCACACCGGCGAATTTCAGAAACAGGCGGCGTTTGATGGTCGCCGACAGCGGCACCACGTCGTAGATTTTGCGCACCAGTTCTGCGCCATCTTTCAGTAAAAAGAACAGTAAATAGACCATCAAACAGAAGCCGACCGTAATTCCCAGCGTACCTTTGCCGATCAGTACCGCGCTGCCCGCCAGATAGCGCCCAACGCTCAGCGCCACGCCGGAGAGTTTTTCGCGGATCGCGGCGACCGAATCGAAATCATTTTCACGCAGCGAATTTTTTGCCCACTCCGGCAGATGCGCGATCCCGTCGCTTAACAACTGCGGCAAATCGGTGCCGTTATTCTGCAACCGCTGGTACAGACTATTGACCTCCACGGCGATCGAGGAGAGCACCATCATCAACGGAATAAAGACAATCACGCAGATCAGCAACACGGTGATAAGCGATGCCACGCCGTTACGTCCGCCGAGCAACGCCGATAAACGCATGCGCAGCGGGTAAAAAATCAGCGCCAGGATCACCGCCCAGATAATGGCGGAGTAGTAAGGCTGGATCAGGCTGAAAAACGCCAGACTGACCAGTAATAACAGAATGATAAAAAAGAAATTATTACTTTTAAGTGTCGTCATCCGGGACATCCAATGGGGAAACTGCCCACCAGTGTAGAGCGTTACCCATTGATTGTAAAAACAGAGCCGCCTCCGGTGGCAGCGCCGTTTCGCTGTCAGGGTGCCATTACGGCGACGTTGTTGTCAGCGCCCTCAACGGCGCATTCACCCATTTGTTTTACCTGTGCCAGAAGATTTTCTATCTCAGAAAAAGCTAATGCTTTGGAAAAATACCAGCCCTGTGCACAGGATTCCGGCAAATTGCCTTGCAAAAAAAGATGCTGCGCTTCATTTTCGACGCCTTCGAAAACGATAATGCGTGGCATATCTTTAAACATGGCGATAAGACCAGGCAGAATATGGCGGTTAATGGATTGTGTACCGATAGAATCCGTTATTGATTTATCAATTTTTATTTCATCTACATCCAGCATGGACAGCCATTTTAAATTGGAATAACCGGTACCGAAATCATCCAGCGCAAATAACACGCCATGCTCTTTATATAAACATATTGACTGCATAATATCTTCTATGCGGCCACTCTGCCTTTCGGTGATTTCCAGCATGATATGTTTCCCTGCCACGCCTTCTTGTTGCAGGGTATCGATAAGCCGCTGATAAAACGTTTTTGAACAGATATCTGAACAACTGACGTTTATGCTTAGCGTAATATCTTTTTCTCTCAACGCAGCACCACACTCTTTGATCGCATGTTCAACCACGTAGAGACTTATCTTATTAATCAAGCCATTTTCTTCTGCCAGCGGAATGAAAATATCCGGTCCGATATTTCCCATCTGTTTATCATTCCAGCGCAACAGCACTTCGACACCGATGATACTTTTATCTTTTACCCGGTACAGCGGCTGATAAACAAAATGCAACTCTTTATTAATAATGGCATTTTCTAATCGGGTTAATAATGACTGGTTCTCATGCTGATTTTTATTGATTAACGCGCCAATAATCAACCCCACCAACGAGGCGACGCAAAAGAGGAAAAGAAGAATATAGCCGTTGTTATTAAACACGAAAGAGTGTCTGACGCCAGCCACAACGCAGATATCATGCCGCGCATCACATGACTTTTCAGTAATAAAAAAGAGTTCATGCACTTTACCATGCTCTATATTTTCGAGCAGCGATGTATTATTGCCTACGCGGAAAAAATGTTGTTTGTGGTTGTAGTCTCCGACCACCGCATTAAAACCCCAGCGGATAGAATCTTCGCGAAAACGGGTGAAAGCGAAAGGTGACACTGTAACAGAAAAATTATTATTATAAACGACATCCGCAGTGATATTGCTCTCAATCAGTGCATCAAACACCCACGTATAACTGCCTCTGCTCACTTTGTTTTTGAACACATTGAGAGACAACGGCGCAGCATATTTCCCCCACAGCGCGGAACAGATTATTCTGCCGTCTTCAACATAGCCAATATCTTTGATCAGCGGATAAGGCCATAAGCGTTTTCTTAACGCGTGCAAATAGGGATCGCTACACGGGGTGTAGACGGAAAACTCTTCGCGTAATGCGTTGATTTCGCGAACCTGAAGAATAATATTATCGCTGCGGGCAAGTATCGATTCGGCATAATCTTCTACTTTTTCCTGGATAAAAGCATAGTAGGCGACTTGCGCAACAATATAGAAAAAAGCAAAAGATAATAATAACGCTGCTATATATATGGAAACGCCTTTTTTCAGCACCTTTATCATTTTGAATACCTTTATGCAGACCACCCCGCGCTGGCGGTCTGCCTGTCATCAATCCCTTTTGCAGAAAATTTTTGGCAACATCCTGGTTACTTTATCGCTTCCGGCGCTGAAAAATCCTGCATGCGCCCCACTCTCCTTATCGGCGCTTTTGGCATTTACTTTAAAGACATCTCGCCCTGGCGCGTGATGCCCCTCCTGGCACCTCCATTAATGGCGTCTTTCTTTATCCAGCAGCAGGCTGAACGCCGCCGGTAAAACGGTAAGCGTCACCAGCGTGGCGACAACCAGCCCGCCGATAATTGCATAGGCCATTGGCCCCCAGAACACCTGATGTGAAATCGGGATCATGCCCAGAATGGCGGCACATGCCGTCAGCATAATCGGGCGGGCGCGGTGTTCTGCGGCAGCCACAATCGCCTCGTTCGCAGCCATCCCCTGCGCCAGATTGCTGTCCACTTCGCTTATCAAAATGACGGCGTTGCGAATTATCATCCCCGCCAGCGCAATCACGCCAAGCAAGGCGACAAACCCCATCGGCGTGCCGGTCGGCAGCATCGCCAGCACAATGCCAGGCAAACCAAAAGGTGCCATCAACAGCGCCAGCAACATGCGGGAAAAACGCTGCAACTGGAGCATTAACAACACCAGCATCACGATAAGCGTCACCGGTAGCACCGCGTAAACCGAGCCGTTCCCCTTTGCCGATTCCGCTACCGTGCCGCCCTCTTCGATCCGGTATCCTGCAGGCAGTTGCGCACGCAGTTTATCCACCGCCGGGCGCAGGCCAGCCGACAGGTTTTCGGCACTCACACCGGGTGCCAGATCGGTTTGCACCGTAATAAACGGCAGCCGCTGGCGACGCCAGATAACCGGATCGTCCACGCCCCAGCGCACGGTTGCCACTTCGTTCAGTGGAATTTTCGTGCCGTTAGCGCCAGGCAACATCAGTGTCGATAACGTGCCGATATCCAGCCGTTCACGATCGTTGCCACGGAGAACCACATCCACCAGCCGATCATTATCCCGCACCGTGGTTACCGTACGCCCGGACCAGACCGTATTCAGCATTTGTGCAATGCTCTGCGACGAAACCCCTGCCGCCCGCGCCGCAGTCTGGTTCACCTGCAACGTGATGGTTCTTTCCGGTTCACCAGCGGTCAAATTCACTTCGCGGGCAAGCGATGAAGTGCCAATGTCACTCGCCAGCCGACGCGCGAACTGTTGTACCCTGGCATAATCCGGCCCGCTCACCCGGTATTTCACTGGCCACCCTACCGGCGGCCCTAACTCCAGCGGCGAAACGCGCGTGGTAAACCCGGCGAACTGGCTTTCCAGCACGCTGTCCAGTTGCTGGCGCAGGCGATCGCGCGCCGCTAAATCTTTTGCCACCACCACCAGTTGCGCCGTGTTTTCGTTATCGCGCAGGACATCCATCGGCAGATAAAAACGTATCGCGCCGGAGCCGACATAGGTCGTGTAGTGATCAATATCCTTGTTACCGTTCAACACCTTTTCCAGCCGTTCGACTTGCTTTTCTGTTTCCAGTTGCGCGGTATTAGCGGGCAGCGACAGGCTGACCAGCAGTTCGGGGCGATCCGATGCCGGGAAAAACTCCCCGTGCATTCGGGTGGCCCCCACGCACGCCAGCGCCAGCGCTACCACTGCGAGGCCAATGGTCATTAAGCGGTGGCGCAGCGCGCGCGCCAGTAAGGCCTGGTAGACACGCGCCAGGCGTCCGCTGCCTTTGCTGTGGCTTTCTATTCTGGCGGGCAGCAGCCAGGCCCCGGTCAACGGCGAGAACAGGATCGCCACCACCCACGAGCAAAGTAGCGCTATCAGCACCACGGCAAATAACGAAAAGCAGTACTCCCCGGCGCTGGAGGCGGCAAACCCGACGGGAATGAAACCGGCGATCATCACCAGCGTCCCGGTAAGCATAGGAAACGCGGTGGTTTTAAAGGCGTAGGTAGCGGCGCTTTTGCGCGATTCGCCGGCTTCCAGCCTGGCGACCATGGTTTCGACGGTGATCATGGCATCATCCACCAGCAGGCCAAGTGCAATGATCAGCGCGCCCAGAGAAATCCGCTGCAAGCCAATACCGGCCAGCATCATTCCGGCAAACGTCATCGCCAGCACCAGCGGGATGGCGGCGGCCACCACCAGCCCTGCCCGCATCCCCAGCGAGACAAATGAAACAGCCAGCACAATCAGCACCGCTTCGACAAGCACCCGCACAAAGCCGCTAACCGCATCACTCACCACCGCGGATTGATCGGCGACTTTTGTCATCTCTATACCGTGGGGCAACTGGGTTTTAATCTCTGCCATCCTGGCGTTGAGCGCCTGGCCGAAACGCAGCATGTTACCGGTGGAGGCCATGGAAATGGCCAGCCCCACCGCAGGCTGACCGTTGACACGAAACACCGGCGCTGGCGGTTCGGCGAGCTGGCGGCTCACGGTGGCGATATCGGTCAGGGGAATATAGCGATCGTTGATATGCAGGGTAACCGCCCGCAGGCTCTCTTCCGTGGTCAGCGCGCCGCTAACCCGCAGCGCAACGTTATCCTGCCCGGTACGAATAATCCCGGCTGGCTCGACGGCATTTTGCGCATTGAGTGCATCGCTCACCTGCTGGATATCCAGCCCCATGCCAGCCAGTTGGCGGGGAGAAAACGCAATGACGATCTGCTCCTGCTGTTCGCCCAGCAGAGTGATTCTGCCAATATCATGCACTGACATCAGGTCGCGGCGAATATCTTCCACCCGATCGCGCAGTTCACGCGCCGTGTAGCCCTCCGCCGTGAAGCCATAAATCGTGCCGAACGTATCATCAAATTCGTCATTTACCGCCGGTCCCTGCACACCCTGCGGTAGCGAAGGCGCAATGTCCTGCATCTTTTTGCGCACCTGATACCAGATGTCCGGCACTTGCGCCGGCGGGGTGTCATCGCGCAGATTTACATAGATAACGGCGCTGCCTGCCCGGCTTTCGCTTTCGATGTAATCCAGCCACGGGATCTCCTGTAATTTTTTTTCCAGTACATCCGTGACCAGCCGGGTAGTGTCGGTAACCGTCGCGCCAGGCCACTGCGCCGAGACCACCGCCGTCTTGATGGTAAACGCCGGATCTTCATTGCGCGGCAGGTTTTCATAACAGAGGATGCCGGTGGCAATAACCAGCATCATAAAAAAGCTCACCAGTTGCTGGTGTTCAAGCGCCCAGGCAGAAAGATTAAAACGCGGTTTGGTTTCAACAGAGCTCATGGCTGCAGCTCTCCCGGCGTCACTTTTTCACCGGCGCGCAGTTTGCTTACGCCTGCGGTGATAACCCGGTCACCCGCACTGATGCCGGTTGCAATCACCGCAGACGAGGCGGTGTAGCTCGCAAGCGTGACCGTCCGAAGCTGCGCCTGCGACTGTTTGTCGATGACAAAGACCGCCGGCTGGTCGCCGACGCGGCTCAACGCCGAGGCGGGCACCACAAAGCCGGACGATGTCGCCACCGGAATATCAACGATGGCGCTGGCACCCAGTGCCATCGCCGCTAGTGGGGACTGAAGCGTCAGCCTGACCTGCCATGTGCGCGTTTGCGGATCGGCCTGCGGGCTGATATCACGCAATACGCCGGTGGTTTTCTGCGTGGGGTCGGCCAGCAGCGAGACCGAAAACAGGTGCGTCTTTGCTGCCTGCGCGGGCAGTAATTGCGGATCGGCGATAGCAAAAACCACATCGCGCGCGTCGCTGGTCGCCAGCGTGAAGATGCTTTCTCCGGCGCTGACCACTTGTCCTGCAGAGGCGTTAACGCGGGTGATAACGCCATCGGCAGGCGCGGTCAGTTGGGTCCAGGCCAGATTATCCCGGGCATTGCGCACTGCTGCAGCGCTGCTTTTAAGGCGGGATGCGGCTGACTGCCAGTCGGCACGGGCGCTATCAAGCTGCGTGCGGGCGATCGCGCCGGAGGGCATCAGTTTCTGCATCCGGTTCAGGTTCAGCGCGGCAAGCTGTTCGGCGGCGCGGGCGCTTTCCATATCGGCGGTGGCGCTGGCCAGTTGGTTCTTGCCGGTTTCACTTTCCAGCGTGGCGAGCACCTGCCCGGCATGTACGCGCGCGCCGATATCCACCTGCCGGCTGACCATACGGCCATCCAGCCGGAAAGCCAGCACCGTTTCATCATGGGCGTGGATCTCGCCGGTTCGTACCGTGCCCGGATTCGGCGACGCCTGCGCGACTACCAGATAACGCACAGGCCTGGGCGGTGCGGCGTGATCTGTTTTTTTCTCTCCGCACCCCGTCAACAGCGGAATGACCGCCGCCGTAACCAGTAACGGAAGCAGAGCGAGGAAGGATAAAGCGCGTGCCGCATTAAAAAGGTGGTGCAGGCTTTGACGAAAATAATCGGTGAATTGTTCTGACATGACGCCACTCCGGATCGGTAATGGCGCCATTTAACGTGGCGTGCGTCGAGAATCACTCCACGTTTCGTCAAGAATTCATCAAGAGTGCAATTTTTTTTCGCCGCGACCATCCACAGGGAGAGTAATGCTGATCCGTAATCCGCCTTTTTCGGGCAGCGCCGCACTGATACTGCCGCCGTGGGCAACACATATCGCCCGCGCGATAGAAAGCCCCAGCCCGCTGCCGCCGGAATGCCTGGCGCGGGAGGTTTCCGCGCGGGTAAAGCGATCGAACATGATTGGCAGAAAATCGCTTTCCACGCCCGGTCCGTCATCCTCAAAATCGATCCGCCACGCGCTCCCCTGCTGACTGAGGTGGATCGCAAGCTGGCCGCCCCGCCGGCCATAGCGCAGCGCATTTTCCATCAGCACGATAAAGACCTGCCCCAGCCGGAACGCATCGCCAGTAAACAGCGAAGAGGAACGGGACGTCAGCGCCATAGTTATTCCCGCGGCATCAGCCTGCGGTTTCAGCCAGGCGAGCTGCTCGGCTAACAGATCTTCCAGCGACAGCGGCTGAAGATTAAGCGTCAGTTGACCAGCATCGGCCAGCGAAAGCAGATGCAACTCATCCGTGAGGCGGCTCAGGTGCTGTAGCTGTTTCATCACCATCCCCAGTTGTTGCTGGCTGGGTTCAAAGACGCCATCAAGCATCCCTTGCAGGCGACCAATGGCGGCGGTGAGCGGAGAACGCAGCTCGTGCGCCATCGCAACGTGCGACGCGCGCAACTCCCGGTCGTAGCGCGCCAGCTGACGGGTCATGTCATTAAAATCGCTGACAAAACGAACCACTTCGGCGGGCGCATCTTTTACCAGGTCCGCCTGGCGGCCAAATTCGCCTTGCGTGACTTCATCGGCCGCTTCGCGCAGGTGGCTGAACTGTAAAGAGAGTGGCCGGGCGTAACGTAGCCCCATAATCACAATAAAGGGGATCATCACCAGTACCAGCACGCCCACCATGATCCAGTCGGCCGAGGCGATGGAGGGCTTCGAATAGCTTATCCCCCACCATTTATCGACGATCTCATGGAAACGCACCGGGTTCGCCTGCGGGTTGTCCAGCAGGGCGAGGTACTCCGCCTTCACCGCAGACGGCATATCATGCAAAACCCAGAAGTTTTGCACGGCGCAACGCAGCCACATACACAGGGCAATGACAATTACAGTGCCGATAGCCAGCGCGATGATGCGCGCGCAAATCCAGCGCCACAGCGATTGATGAGCACGATTTTTCATGGCTGGCGGAACCTGTATCCAATACCGCGCACATTCGCTAAAACGCCGGTAACACCCGCGTTTTCCAGCTTTTTGCGCAAGTTGTAGACATGCGTATCGACCACGCGCTCCAGCGCTTCGCTCTCCGGCAAACAGTGTTCCAGCAAGTGCTGGCGGGAAAACGGCAATGTCGGGTGGCGCATCAGCGTTATCAGAATAGAAAACTCCGTTGGCGTCAGTTCCAGGCTGCGCACACTGTTTTCAGCCTGCGTGACCGTTGCGGTGATGGCGACAGTATCCACCTCCAGCGTCTGCCAGCGGAGCACCTCTTCCTGCGTGTTCGTTCGTTTACTGCGCCGCAGCACCGCCTGCACGCGTGCCACCACTTCGCCAGGGTGATACGGTTTCACCACATAATCATCGGCCCCGTATCGCAACGCCCCTATGCGCTCAGAAGTATCCCCCATGGCGGTGACCATGATCACCGGGACATCGTTAATGCGCCGCAGCGCCGCCAGCACCTCGGTGCCATTCATGCCCGGCAACATGATATCCAGTAAGATCAGATCGGGTTTCCAGCGCTGCGCCATGTCCAGCCCTGTCAGCCCATCTCCGGCCAGCGAAACGTCATAGTTTTCACGTCGCAGATAGGCTTCCAGTACGCTGGCCGCATCGGCATCATCTTCAATCACAAGCACTCTACGGGATATCATTTGCTTACCTTGACCATTTCTTAATAATTCCCTGACCGTTTATTGATATGACCTGTCTATATTCCTTGTCAGGACATGGCGAACCTTCGCCGCAGCATACTACCCCACCCAGCGAGATGTGATGATGATAATGAGAAAAACCGTGTTGTATAGCGCCTGTCCCCTGCTGGCTCTGTTTGCCTCCACAGCCAGAGCCGACGACGCCCCCGCCGTGCAAAACGGAGTGACGGTGGGCATTGGCGGGGAATATGCCCCGCGCTACAGCGGTTCAGACAAGCAACGTGTGCAGGTGGTTCCGGTAATTCAGATCCGCGATAATGCGCTCTTTTTTGATTCGCAAAAAGGGCTGGGTTATGACCTGCAAACCGACAATGGTTTTTATCTGGAACATACGCTGGGTTATGCGTCAGGCCGCGCCGATCGTGATTCTGGCTGGCGGGACGGCGCGGAAAACTTAAAAGGCATGGGCAATATTGACGCCACGCTGAATACCGCGCTGGCGGTTGGCTGGCAAGCCACAGACTGGCTGGTGCTGGAAAGCAAAGCCACCCTGCCACTTACCGACAGCCAGGGGGTGCAGTATCAGGCGTCCCTCACTTTGCTGCCAGTGCAGACCACCCGCGATACGCTGGCTTTCCAGTCTGCCGCGCTGTTTGGCGATAGCCGATATATGAACACGTTTTACGGTGTCAGCCAAAAGCAAAGTCTGCGTTCCGGCTATGCGCGCTACCACGCAGAACAGGGATTTTATGGGATCGATAATAGCCTGACGTGGAGCCATCAATTTGATGCCCACTGGGGAACATTGCTGAGCGCCAATTACACATGGCTGAACGATCACGCGGCTGACAGCCCAATTGTGCTGCGCCGTAACCAAAGCTCAGCGGTCATTGCCATTACGTATACTTTTTGAAAGGTGCGGGAAAAATGGACAAAAACGATTATCAGTTTCTGGCAAAAATATGGTTTGCCTGTGGTGTCGTTTATCTGGCGGCTTATCTGACCTATATCAGCAATTAACCGTAAAAATACTGTTGCAGTAGCCATAGTGAATGCCGCGCTGGATAGAGAACGCCGTGCGGCATACCAAAGCGACCATATCTGTCTGGTTTGATGTATTTCTTATGCAATAATTCTGAAGTACTTACTTAGGTGATTATTTATTCTCTGGCAATAAATATTGCTCTGTAGATCGGTGCGTTACGGTTTATTGCCGCCATACATTTTATTTACGCGGTTTCTCTCCTCAGTGATATTTCTTTAATTTACGTTAACAATATCAATTTCATTCAAAAAAATTGCTGCATCAGAATTATACAATATATCAACGATCGATCACCTTACAATTGATAGATATAAACTATTGCTTTTCATTTTTATTAAGATTTTAACGATCGATCACTAATCAATACCTTCTCATGGCCGATAAAACGTAGATGCCGACCGCTATAGCGGCCAGGCATGCAGATAAATTTCACTAAGGGAAGACCATGGAAAATACAACAACGATCGGTAAGCCAAAGGGTATAAGTATCAGAAATAAGATAATGCTATCTTTCGGGATATTATTATTGTTATTACTTTTTATTGCCGGAAATGCGATTTACCGGCTTGATGAGGCGAAAAATAAAATATCCAAAATCGTGACTGAAGATTACCCGACCACCGCGCTGGGTAATAATTTAATCCGCGATGTTAATGGTTCAACGACACTGTTTCTTAATGCGATCATTGAAAAAGATGCAGCTAAAAAAGCACAGTTGATTACAGACCTTGCCGCCAGGTCTGAACAAATAAGCGAACTGTATAAACAGCTGAATAAACAGGCTGATGATGATGCGTCGCAGGCTCTGTTAGAGAAAATCACCGCCGCGCGCAGTCTCTATATTCAGTCCCGTAGCAAAGTGATTGGCAATATACAAACCAATCCTGACGCCGCCATCACGGAATATACAACCAACACGCGTAATTATGAAAGTCAGTATATTGAACAAATTAATAACTTTATCAGCCTGCAACGGGATGAAATGCAAACGTCATATAGTGATTTTTTGCATGATTACAATCTGAGCCGAATGGTGATGATCTTCATTACCCTCATCTGTTTTATATTCGGCATTATCATGGCAATCATTATTTCACGTGCCATTGTTGGCCCTATCAAACATGCCGTTGATGCGGCGATCAGGATCGCGAAAGGCGATCTGGGCACCGAGATAAAAGTCACCTCAAAAGACGAAACGGGGCTGCTGACAGGCGCAATCGGCCACATGCAGGAGGAGCTGAAAAAAATTGTTCTGGAGATCCGCAGCGGCGCGGAAAATATTGCCACTGGCGCATCGCAGATCATGGCCGGCACACGCGATTTATCTGCCCGTACGGAAGAACAAGCGAGTTCCATTGAGCAAACTGCCGCCTCCATGGAGCAAATCTCTTCAACGGTTAAGAATACGGGTGATAATACGGCAAATGCGTCGCAGCTTTCTGCAAGAGCCAGTGACGCGGCGAAAGATAACGGCAAATTGATGACCTCGCTGACGCAGGAAATTCACAATATCAGCAGCTCGGCGGACAAAATGTCTGACATTATTAATTTGATTGATTCTATCGCCTTCCAGACCAATATCCTGGCACTTAACGCCGCGGTTGAAGCAGCACGCGCAGGTGAACATGGCAAAGGGTTTGCCGTGGTGGCGCAGGAAGTTCGCAATCTGGCGCAGAAAACGGCGAATTCGTCGAAAGATATCCGTGCGCTGATTGAAAACTCGACACAGCAGAGCGTACGCGGCCTGGAAATGGTGCGTCAGGTGAACGGTAAAATGGACGAAATGGTCGAGAACGTGGATAACGTCTCCAGTATTCTGAAAGAGATCGAACAAGCGAGCCTCGAACAGAGTGACGGCGTACAGCAAATCAACATTGCGATCGGCCAGATTGATACCACTACCCAGCAAAATGCGGCGCTGGTCGAAGAGTCGGTTGCCGCGTCTGAAATGCTCAACGAACAAGCCAGAGTGATGAAAGAGTTGGTGAGCGTTTTCAGGGTTCCGGCGAGCGTTTGACTTTGAACGAACACGATTCGCAGTAAAACGGTGGTGATGAATACGTCGCCGTAAATCGGCGACGTGCGCAACAATCATAGCGTCGGCTGGTCTCCTGCCAGCCGACACTAATTCCCGTTTCAACGTCAGCCACGGCATCGCCACTCTTTCCCGGCGCGGATGAGACGCCGCCAACAGGCACGAAAATGTTCGAAAATACCCTTATTTTTACAGGTTCATCGCGTGAAACCGCCACACCGTTACGGTTTCCATTGACACTCCAGACCGCAAACCGTCCGGATGAAGTTGCACAGCGCTTGCGCGCCTTCAGCAATAGTTGGAAAGGTTGCCGAATGGTAGATACCTTCGCCATCTGCGCCGAACAGATGTTGATACTCCGGCTTAACATCGATGGAAGTGAACCGCTTTAAGGTCTCGCGATTACAACGAATGCGGTAGCCATTTTTAAAGCGTTGCAGCATATGCACACCGGTGGTGGAATTACCGGTGCTTCTGGCAATATTTAACATCTACGCCTCTCCTTAATACGCGAAAAATAGTAACCCTCACATTACTGAATTTCTGATGCTGCGCTATTTCCCCGCATTTTTTGGCAGCAAGTAATCCGGTGTTGTACGCCGGGTTATTAAGCCAGTGGTTTTAAAATGATATTGGTAAGGGCCATCAATATAGAATGGCAACGTTTTTAGCTAAATTCTTTGCTACTTCAAACATTTCCTGAATGCGGCCCGCTTCGCCTCTTGATCAGTGACAGAATTTAGCAATACTGTATATAAACACAGTTAACCGGGTTCATCATCATGCAGTTCATCCCATCGACCGAGAGTGATCGCCTCATTCCCCTTCCGCTCTTTGCTGAGCGCGTTCCTTGTGGCTTCCCAAGCCCGGCGCAGGATTATGTCGAAGAGCGGCTTGATTTAAACAAGCTGGTGGTGAAACACCCCAGCGCGACTTACTTTGTCAGGGTAAGCGGGGATTCGATGATCGGTGCGGGGATTAGCGATGGTGATTTGCTGGTGGTTGATCGCTCATTAACCCCAGTGCACGGTGATATTGTTGTTGCGGCGGTTGCCGGGGAATTCACGGTGAAGGAGTTGCGAACCCGCCCTGTTCTCCAGCTCATCCCGCATAATGTTCATTATGCGCCGATTGTTTTCCAGGCCGAGGAAGAGTTGCAGATCTTTGGCGTCGTGACATTTACGTTGAAGTCAAATCGACATGTTCGCGCTTGTTGATGTGAATAACTTCTACGCCTCCTGCGAGACGCTGTTTCGCCCGGATCTGCAGGGGAAACCTGTCGTTGTCGTATCCAACAACGATGGGTGCATTATTTCGCGATCGCGTGAGGCAAAGAAACTGGGCATAGACATGGCCGCGCCTTATTTCAAAATCAAAGATGAGCTTCATCGTCAGCGCGTGACGGTGTTTAGCTCAAATTATGCGCTGTATGCCGACCTCAGCAATCGTGTCATGTCGACGCTGGCTGAAATCACCCCCTCCGTCGAGCTTTATTCTATTGATGAGGCTTTTATCGATCTGTCTGGCGTATCAAACTGTATTTCACTTGAGGCATTCGGCCATCAGATCCGTAATCAGATTTTGAAAAATACCGGGCTGACAACGGGCGTTGGCATTGCCCCAACGAAAACCCTCGCCAAGGTGGCCAATTACGCCGCCAAAAGATGGGCCAGCGCCGGGGGAGTTGTGGATATTTCCTCCCGGGAGCGGCAACGTAAGTTACTGTTTCACGTGCCGATACATGAGGTCTGGGGCGTGGGACGTCGCATCAGTAAAAAGCTGGCGTTAATGGGCATTGAAAATGCGCTGCAACTTGCCGACAGTTCAACCTGGGTTATCCGTAAACACTTCAATGTTGTGCTGGAACGAACCGTGCGGGAACTGCGCGGCGAATCATGTCTGGCATTTGATGAATTTCCCCCCACCAAGCAGCAAATTATCTGTAGCCGCTCTTTTGGCAAGCGGATCACGCAGTATTCAGATATGCATCAGGCCATTTGCGCCTATGCTGAACGCGCGGCAGAGAAGTTACGCGCGGAACATCAGTTCTGCCGCTTCATCAGCGTCTTTATTCGTACCAGCCCGCATGCGGATAATCGTATTTACTACGGAAATCAGGCATCCGTGACGTTGATGACGCCGACTAATGATACGCGCGACATTATCCGTGCTGCGACAAGCTCGCTGGATCAGATATGGCGGGAGGGGCATCGTTATATGAAGGCTGGCGTGATGCTTTCAGATTTTTTCAGCAGCGGCGTTGCCCAACTCAATCTGTTTGATGAGAATCGCCCCTACGCGAACAGCGCAGCGCTGATGGAAACCATTGATCGTTTAAATACATCGGGGAGAGGAAGCGTCTGGTTTGCAGGACAGGGAATTGAAAAAAACTGGGCGATGAAACGCGACATGCTTTCCCCCGCCTACACCACACGCTATTCCGATCTGCCTGTCGTGAAATAAAGACCGTACAGAAACCATAACCGACCGCGATTTTCATCAACAAATGCGCCGACAGACTGGCGCATTTGTCATATCAGCCATGCTTATGCATGGCTGTACTCTTTTACCAGCTGGCGCAGATCCAGCTCAGAGGAGTAGTCCACGTCCGGCATTGAGAAGCCATTCAGCGCGTAAAACTCGGCAAGATACCCGGCAAAGTCACCAACGGTTTTAAAGTTCTCGGTGGTGACCCGTTTTCTTAGCAACTCCACGGCTTGCTGAACATCCGGGCGCAGCTCGAAATCATCAAGGCGGATCCGCCGCTCCTCATCCGTTACGACGTTGCCCATTGGTGGGTAAAGGTGGTTCAACATCAGTCTGTGCATCTGCTCGATGCAGGTTTCATGCAACCGCTTCTGCTTCATTACCTTGTACAGCAAGGTAATATATAACGGAAACATAGGGATAAAGGCGCTGGCTTTGGTCACCAGCGCTTTGCACACCACCGCATAGGCATGACCATTAATGCGCTGGAGCTGTGCGTCAAGCTGGTCGGCTGTTGCGTGCAGATGGGCTTTCGCCGCGCCTAACGCGCCCTCTTTATAGAGCGGCCACGTTGATTTCGGGCCAGTATAAGAGTACGCCACCGTTTTGAACCCCTCAGCCAGCACACCAGCCGCCGATAACATATCAATCCAGCGTTGCCAGTCTTCCCCACCCATAACTTTTACCGTATCGGCAAGTTGTTGTTCGGTCACCGGTTCCAGCGTCTGATTCACCATCTTGCGGGTTTCCAGGTCAAAACCCGGGCCGGAAAAGGCTTGCCCGCGCACGCCAAGCGTCGAGGTGTAGCGCGTACCATCCGGGCAAATTCGCACGCCAGAGGCAACCGAATAGACAAGCAGATCAATGCTGCCGCCAAACTCCTGCTTGATGTATGCAATCACGTCGTTGCGGGTCGTATCGGAAAAAGCATCCGCGATAAAATTTTTCGCGATAAGCCCTTTCTCATGCGCCCGGCGACGAAAAAAAATATTGTTATACCATCCGGCGCTGCCTATACCTTTTTCGCCCGGACTTTTTTCAAATGAAACGCCAATCGTATCGGCACCGCCACCAAAGGCCACCGCAATGCGTGAGGCCAGCCCATATCCGGAAGAGGCACCAATCACCAACACCTTGCGCGGACCATAGATTTCCCCATGCGACTCAACATAGTTAATTTGTTTATCAATGCCCTGGCGTAAACCTTCAGGATGGCAGTTTTTAGCCACATTGCCTTGAATAATAAGCTCCATCAGTTCACCTCCTCAGCCAGCGCTTTTTCCAGCGGCGGCAGAACGACGGCTTCACCGACAATAACCTTATCCCCATGCTGATTGGTGCACGTGGTTTTGAGCCGCACCCGGTTTTTTTCGCAATTAATCGCGATAACTTCCGCCGTCGCCGTAATCGTATCGCCAATAAATGTTGGCTTAATAAATTTGAGATCCTGGCCAAGATAAATAGAACCGTTGCCGGGCAGTTTATTAGCAATTACCGCCGAGATGAGCCCACTTACCAAAATACCATGAACAACACGTTGCCCGAATATACTTTCCCGCCCTGCACTCTCATCCAGATGAACGGGATTGGTATCGCCAGATGCCAATGCAAAATCTGCGACGTCATTATCCGTCAATGTTTTTTTAAACTCTGCACACTGACCAATATGCAAATTGTGGATTGAATTAACCATAAAGCACACGTCCTTTTCAGATATATTTTGAAAGCGTTTAACGGAAGCATTTAGAGAAACAACTAATTGTATCCATATACACCTTTTTCCCCCAACCTCGTCAACCCCCATAGAATTGTCATTAGCTATAAGAATGGATTTATATTTATCTTTTCAGATACAGAGTATGTGTAAACTGCCCCTTAAATTAGATTTTTTACTTAAGTCGAAAATTGCCATACAGCGCCACCCCCGTAGCTACCCGAGGAGAAGAAAGCGTTTTATCAATAAGATACCTCCGGTGCCAACAAGAAAGATCTACACGCAATCCTTATTAAAGTTTAAGAAAAAGATCATGGCCAATGAATTAATGATGAATGAAAAAACCACCAGGCAAATGCAGTAAATAAGGTTAATTACAGAAAAATAAGAAACATTGTAATTTTAACGCCATTGTTAACAACTTTTAAGTATTGACGCATATCAATACTGTAGAAAAATCTCTGCGCATTAATAGTTGAATCATTTAAATCAAAAGGTAATACAAATGAAGGACACGGATATTGTCGTTCTTGATTGTGCAAGAACTGCTATCGGCGTACTAAATGGAGCGCTTGCTGAGATTAGTGCGCCGCAATTAGGCGCCACGGTGATTAAAGCGCTTCTGAAAAAAACAGGCATTGCAACAAAAGAGATCGATGAAGTTATTATCGGCCAGGTGCTTACCGCAGGCAGCGGGCAAAATCCGGCGCGCCAGACGTTAATTCAGGGAGGTATTCCTGTCGATGTTCCGGCGTTGACAATTAATAAAGTGTGTGGCTCGGGGTTAAAAGCGCTGCAACTGGCATGGCAGGCGCTGAAATGTGGTGATGCCGAATTAATTATTGCCGGAGGGCAAGAAAGTATGAGCCAGGCACCGCATGTTTTACCCCATTCACGCAGCGGCATGAAAATGGGTAACTGGCCAATGCTGGACAGCATGGTGAAGGATGGCCTCTGGGATGCTTTTCATGATTATCACATGGGGATCACGGCCGAGAATGTGGCCAAAAAATATGCGATCACACGTGAAGAACAGGATGCTTTCGCCCTTGCGTCACAACACAAAGCAGCAATCGCGTTAGAAACACATCATTTTGCCAGTGAAATTGTTCCGGTTGACATCACCCGCCCTCGTAAAGAACCCGCCCTGTTTGATACCGATGAATTTCCCCGTCCGCAAACATCGCGTGAAGGCTTAGCCAAACTCCGACCAGCTTTTAAAACCGATGGCACCGTTACCGCCGGTAATGCCTCTGGCGTTAACGATGGTGCAGCAATGGTTATCCTGGCAACGGCGAAAAAAGCGCGTGAGCTGGGGATCAAGCCGCAGGCCAGGATCGTGGCGTTCGGTACTTCAGGCGTCTTGCCAGAAATAATGGGAACCGGCCCCATCACGGCGTCTCGTCATGCGCTGACCAGGTCGAACTGGCAGGTTGATGAGTTGGATCTTATCGAAGCCAATGAAGCCTTCGCCGCTCAGGCCATCGCCGTCAACCGGGAAATGGGCTGGGATCTCTCCAGAGTGAATGTCAATGGCGGCGCGATTGCGCTCGGCCACCCTATCGGTGCATCCGGCACGCGGATTTTTGTCTCTTTGCTCCATGAAATGCAGCGCAGAAAAAGCAAAAAAGGTCTGGCAACGCTGTGCATCGGCGGTGGCATGGGCATCGCCGTCACCGTCGAAATGGAATAACGCCGCGATGAAGAATGTTATTTAACGTGAGGAAATGATGATGGGTAAAGTTGCGCTTGTGACCGGTGGGATCCGCGGTATTGGTGGAAAAATCAGCCTTCGCTTTCTGCTGGAGCATTACCAGGTTATCGCCATTGATACGGATGCGGATCGCCTGAAAGAGTGGGTTGAGATCCAGCGAGAAGCAGGGTTTGCCAAAGCCGACGCTATTCGCTGTGACGTCAGCGATTACGCGCAGTGTCAGGACACGGTCGGTACACTGCTGAAGCAATATGGTCATATCGATGTTCTGGTAAACAACGCGGGTATTACCCGCGATGCAACCTTTAAAAAAATGGATAAATCGCAATGGGATGCGGTTATTCAGGTCAATTTGAACAGCATGTTCAATATGACCAAACCCGTTCTGGATAACATGCTGGCTAACCAGCGCGGGCGCATCATTAATATATCGTCGATAAATGGTCAGAAAGGACAGTTTGGCCAGACTAATTATTCTGCCGCCAAAGCGGGTGTGCATGGTTTCACGAAAGCACTGGCGCAGGAGGTAGCACGTAAAAATATTACCGTTAATACCATCTCCCCAGGCTACATCAACACCGAGATGATGCAGGCCATCCCCACCGATGTACTGGAAGCTATTGTGGCGCAAATTCCCGTTGGTCGCCTCGGCGAAGCCGATGAAATCGCCGAACTGGCCCTGTATCTCGCCAGTGATAAGGCCGGGTTTGTTACCGGCTCCAATATCGCCATCAATGGCGGCCAGCATATGTATTAAAGATATGCCATTTCCGGGCCTCACCGGCGATACATCTGGTGAGGCAATATTGGGGACTCAGGATTTTTTATCATGCTTGAAAAATTAAGTTCGTTTGTTGAGCTTGCGCGCAGGAAAAGGCCGAAAATAATTGCCGTTGCCGCCGCAGAAGATTCTCATGCACTCGAAGCCATTAAATGGATCAGAAATGACGGGCTGGCAGAGGCCATTCTGATTGGTTGCCGGGATAAAATAACCTCGCTCGCCGAACATCTTAAATTTGATATCAGCCATATCGAAATAATTGATATTCCAGATAAAGCAGAAGCCTGCAAAGCGGCGGTGAGCGTCGTTAAATCCGGGCGAGCACATATTTTAATGAAAGGGCTTGTCGATAGTGCCATTTATTTGCGAGCGATCTTAAATAAAGAGACTGGCATTGCGGCATCGCGGCTTGTCACGCAATTAGCGTTTATCGAAAGCCCGCATTATCACAAGCTGTTTGCAATCACTGATGCCGGTATCACTATTACACCTGATCAGCGAGATAAAGCCACGATGATTGCCCAGTCGGTTAATGTCCTGCATCAGGTTGGTATTGCGGTGCCCAAAGTCGCGCTGATTGCCGCCGTTGAGCATATTACGCCTGCAATCGCCGCTACCGTGGATGCCGCGGCGCTGAGCGGCATCGCTTATGATAACTGTATTGTTGAAGGGCCGTTGTCCATCGATCTGGCTTTTAATAAAGAATCCTGCCGACATAAAGGGTTGCATTCGCAGGTCGGCGGCGATATTGACCTGGCCATCCTTCCGGATATCAACAGCGCCAATGTCTTTTATAAAACGGTGATGCAGCTTGGCGGAGCATTGAGCGCAAGCACACTGACGGGAACAACAAAACCGGTGGTATTTACCTCGCGATCAGACAGCGCTAAAACAAAATATTTTGCTATTGCTTGTGCGATATCTCAATGCAAGGACTGACTATGTATATTTTGGTGATAAATCCAGGTTCAACGTCTACAAAAATTGCGGTATATAACAACCGCACGCAGCTTATTTACCGCACATTTAACCATGATGAAAAAGAGATGGCGGCTTTTTCCACGATTCTGGATCAAAAAGCCTTTCGCAAACAGATTATTCTCGACATATTGCAGGAACATGGTTTTCGCTTAAATGACATTGATATATTTATCGGGCGCGGTGGTCTGGTTCGTCATTTGCAAAGCGGTGTTTATCGTATTAATGATGACTATATTCACGATGCCAGTGTCGGCCTGAACGGTGAACATGCTTCTAATCTGGGTGCCATATTGGCCTGGGAACTCGCGCGGGCGGTAAATAAAGAAGAGATGGCGTATACCGTTGATCCTGTCGTCGTCGACGAATATGACCCGATAGCAAAAATATCCGGAATGCCGGAGATTTCACGCGTGGGCGCTTTTCACGCGCTGAATCAAAAAGCTGTCGCGCACCGTTATGCCACGGAAACAAACCGCCCCTATTCCACGCTTAAATTGATCGTTGCCCACTTAGGTGGCGGCATCAGCGTGGGCGCTCACCGCGACGGTCGTATTGTGGATGTGAATTCAGCCCTGGGCGGCGATGGGCCATTCTCGCCGGAACGCGCAGGCCGCCTTCCCAGCTATGAATTATTAAAACTGTGCTTCTCAGGGCAGTACACGTATGCGCAACTGAAGAAGAAGTTGATTGGCGAAGGCGGCGTATATGGTTATCTCGGCACCAAGGATATCCGTGACGTTGAGCAACAGATTATGGATGGGAATAAAAAAGCGCAGGACATTCTGGAAGCCATGGCCTACCAGATAGCCAAAGAGATCGCCTCGTGCGCCGCCGTACTGGAGGGTTGGGTCGATGCCATCATCATTACCGGCGGCATTGCCTATAACAGAAGAATTGTCGAACTTATTCGTCAGCGCGTCAGTTTTATTACATCTGAAATCGTCGTTTATCCTGGTGAGGATGAAATGTTCGCGCTGGCCGATGGTGTACTGGCTGCGATGGAAGGTCAAAGGGAGTTAGTCGAATACTGAAGAGGTATTAATGATGGGTAAAAAGAATATTGCATTGTTTCCAAATCAAATCTCCGTGACGAAATCTAATGGCAGTGTATGCCTGCACATCGATTTCAACGATGGACAGGAGGATATTTCAATTGAGCTGAATAGTATGGAGGCCGAACATCTTTCAAGCGCGCTGGGTACCCGGCAAAATGAAATTCTTATTGCGGCCGAATATGCCGATTAAAAAAACAACGGGAACCGGTCTGGTTCCCGCCTTTTATTTATCATTCGCAAACTAATTATCCGACACCACCGCGATTTTCAACGGCTGCGTTTCGCATGCCGTTCCCAGTTATCCTGTTTCGCCTGCTCAGATTTGCGGATCGCAACATAGCAAGCGCCACTTCCGCCGTGGTGCGGCAGCGCAGTGCAAAACGCCTGAACCTCATCGAATTCAGGTAGCCAGCGCGCCAGATAACTCCGAATGATATTCGCATGCGAACCGTCTTCACGCGCTTTACCATGAATGATAAGCACATTGCGTAGCCCATCCTGGCGCGCATGATACATAAAACGAAACACCATTTGTCGGCACTGTTCGACCGGCTGGCGCAGTAAGTTCAGGCTTGCCTGTTGGCCATATTTTCCCTGGCGCAATTTATCAAGCACCCCTTGCTGCAGGCCTTCTCGTTTGAACTCCAGCGGTGAATCAAGCGGCACGATATCAAGAAACCCGGTGGTCAGAAAGTTGTCGAGTTGCAGCGTGTCGACGCGTTGTAGCGTGCGCGAATTGTGGCTCGGTTGCCAGTGCACATCGGCACTGCGCTTCAGGGGTTGGACATCTTCCATGGCGTCAAGGAAAAGCAATTTGTCGTCAGGGTTCATAGGGCAGTCCTCCGGCTACTTCAGCCCCCGTACTATAGCTGGCAGGGCCTGCGCTCACAATGCCTGGTGGCAAAATGGATTTTGCACACGGAAAAATAATAGCGAATGGTTCTCCTGGACGATATTCCAATAACATCACTCTTAGTAATGTTATGAAAAACTCAACTTAAGAAAAATTAATATTCTGAATTTCAGTTAAATTAACGTGAAATCAATCACCAATTCTTACTGGAAATATGATGAAGGAACGCTATAACTATATTTACCGCGCAAGGATGAAAATGCAAAAAATAACGAACGGATGCGCTGCTGTGTGTACTGTAGAGCCTGACGGATGTCGGCAGGCTCTATTTTTTTATTCGCGAAATAAGCGCAATATATCATCTATTAAATAATGCATACTTCGCTGACTATTATTTCACCAGCTTATTTCTTTACCCAGAATATAGTCTCTTTCGGGGTATAGCAGCATCGCTGGACGTTTGGTAAATTGGCGCCGTTGCCCACTGAAAAGGATGCCAGATGCTGACTTTACTTGAAGATAATATTTCCACGCCGCTTGGCCCGCTTTGGGTGCTGTGCGATGAACAATTCCAGCTTCGCGCGGTTGAATGGGAAGAACACAGCGATCGGATGGTTGAGTTATTAAATATCCACTATCGCCGGGAGGGTTACCAGCGCGTGGCAGCGCATAATCCGGGCGGGCTAAGCCAAAAATTGCAGGACTATTTTGACGGCGATCTGGCAGTGATTGAAACTCTGCCGACGGCAACTGGCGGCACACCTTTTCAGCGCGACGTGTGGCAAGCGCTACGCACCATCCCCTGTGGTCAGGTCATGCATTATGGTCAACTGGCGGTAAAACTGGGACGTGCAGGTGCCGCGCGTGCGGTCGGCGCAGCGAATGGTTCAAATCCGGTGAGTATTGTCGTGCCCTGCCATCGCGTTATCGGCAGTAACGGCACAATGACGGGATATGCGGGCGGCGTGCAGCGAAAAGAGTGGTTGCTACGCCATGAAGGGTATCTTCTATTGTGAGAAAAAACGCACATTTAGCGTTCTTTTCACCCTCTTTTGTGGTAAAAGCCTTAGCGAAATGATGGAATTTCAAAGAGATGGTGCAATGTCATCTCTTTTCATTTCTGCCTCCCGTTTTATAAATCGTGAATTGACGTTTTACCGGGCTTACGCGGCCAGTAAAAAGCTGTTAAAATTGACCAATATCAATTACGGCGTTGAGCAGACCTATGATCCCGGAAAAGCGAATTATACGACGCATTCAGTCTGGCGGTTGTGCAATCCATTGCCAGGATTGCAGCATTAGCCAGCTTTGCATCCCCTTTACTCTTAATGAACACGAGCTGGATCAGCTCGATAACATCATTGAGCGTAAAAAGCCCATCCAGAAAGGTCAGACCTTGTTCAAAGCCGGGGATGAATTGAAATCGCTGTACGCTATCCGCTCCGGTACGATCAAAAGCTACACCATTACCGAACAGGGCGACGAGCAGATCACAGGTTTCCATCTGGCGGGTGATTTGGTGGGCTTTGATGCCATTGGTACCGGCCATCATCCGAGCTTCGCGCAGGCACTTGAAACATCGATGGTCTGTGAAATCCCGTTCGAAACGCTGGATGACCTTTCGGGTAAAATGCCCAATCTGCGTCAGCAGATGATGCGTCTGATGAGCGGCGAGATCAAAGGCGATCAGGATATGATCCTGCTGCTTTCGAAGAAAAATGCAGAAGAACGCCTGGCGGCATTTATTTATAACCTCTCACGCCGTTTTGCACAGCGCGGTTTCTCCCCGCGTGAATTCCGCCTGACGATGACGCGTGGCGACATCGGCAACTATCTGGGTCTGACGGTGGAAACCATCAGCCGTCTGTTAGGCCGTTTCCAGAAGAGCGGCATGCTGGCGGTGAAAGGAAAATATATCACCATTGAGAATAGCGACATGCTGGCGCAACTGGCCGGTCATGCGCGTAACGTTGCCTGATTTTTTTCCCCGCCTGATATCCCCTTTGCCGGGTCATTAATTTATCTGATTTATTGATCTGGCGAAGGCTTTCCCCTGTTTCATTCAGCACTTATGGGTTATCTTTTACTGACAGACTGTGGTGACAGATGTAAGGAGACCCTGTATGGCTAAGTATCAGAATATGTTGGTCGCCATCGATCCCAATCAGGACGATCAGCCAGCGTTACGACGTGCTGTGTATTTGCATCAACGGATTGGCGGCCGCATTAAAGCGTTTTTGCCTATCTATGACTTCTCTTACGAAATGACCACCCTTCTGTCCCCAGACGAGCGTACCGCAATGCGCCAGGGCGTCATCAGCCAGCGTACCGCGTGGATCCGCGAGCAGGCGAAATACTATATCGACGCGGGTGTGCCAATCGAAATCAAAGTGGTCTGGCACAATCGTCCCTTCGAAGCCATTATTCAGGAAGTTCTGGCAGGTGGACACGATTTACTGCTGAAGATGACCCACCAGCATGACAAACTGGAATCCGTTATTTTTACGCCGACCGACTGGCATCTGCTGCGTAAATGCCCGTGCCCGGTGTGGATGGTGAAAGACCAACCCTGGCCGGAAGCCGGACGTGCAGTGGTCGCAGTCAACCTTGCCAGCGAAGAGATTTACCACAACTCGCTGAATGAAAAGCTGGTTAAAGAGACGCTGCAACTGGCCGAACAGGTAAACCACACCGAAGTTCATCTCGTTGGCGCTTACCCGGTAACGCCTATCAACATCGCGATTGAACTGCCGGAATTCGACCCCAGCGTATACAACGACGCCATTCGCGGTCAGCACTTGCTGGCAATGAAAGCGTTACGGCAGAAATTTGGCATTGATGAAAAACTCACGCATGTGGAAAAAGGGTTACCCGAAGAGGTGATCCCGGATCTGGCTGAACATCTGCAGGCAGGGATTGTCGTGCTTGGCACCATCGGGCGCACCGGTATCTCCGCCGCCTTCCTTGGCAACACCGCCGAGCAGGTGATTGATCATCTGCGCTGCGACCTACTGGTCATTAAACCGGATGAGTACCAGACGCCTGTCGAACTGGACGACGACGAAGACGATTAAACAAGCAACCCGCCGCAAGGCGGGTTTTTTTATACGGCCGTTTGTTCCCCCTGTGGCTCTGCGGGCGGCGTTTCGACAGCCACTCCCCCTTTCACCACTACGCACGGCAGTGCCAGCTCAATCTCCTCTGCGGCGAGATGTTCCATGATGCGGATATTGATTTCTTGCTGGATATCCATGTAGGTGTTGTAGTCCGCCGAGTTGACGATATGCACCACTTCAAAATTCAGCCGATCGGTACCAAACCCGAGGAAATGGGCGCGGTCAAAGCGCGTGTTGCCAACATCAGTGATGATGCTACGCACCATCTCGCCGACTTTACGCAGCTTTTCCGGCGGCGTAGTGAGCGCCAGACCAAAAGTGAAGACGATGCGCCGGGTCTGCATACGTTTGTAGTTATGAAGCGTTTGCTGAAGCAGGATGGCGTTACCGCAGACGATTTGTTCCCCGCTCAGGCTACGAATACGCGTCGTTTTCAGGCCAATATGCTCAATAGTGCCGGCAACGTCGCCGAAAACGACAAAGTCACCAATCTCAAAAGGTTTATCAAAACCGATAGAAAGCGAGGCGAAAACATCGCTGAGGATGGTTTGTACCGCCAGCGCAATGGCGATACCGCCCACGCCAAGGCTGGCGACCAGCGCGGTAATGTTGACCCCGACATTCGCCAGAATCGATAACAGCATCATCGTCCACAGCATCATGCGCAGCAGCAGACCCGCAATCACCATGGTGACCGGGTTTTTACTGGTATTGGGCGAATACATCAAGTGACGCATCCACGACACCACGCCCTGATCAAGCCAGAGGGCGATTTGGATCGCCAGCACTAAAAACCAGGCGTGCCCAAGCGTGTTAAACAGGTGATCGGGGAGATCGACAAACCGCAGGCTGAAGAGTAACGCCGCCACAAAGAGCAGGAATTTGCTGGTGCGTCTGAGCATATCCACCACAACATGCTGCAGCCTGCCGACGCCGCTCTGCTTTTCACTCCAGTTGCGCGCGCCTTTCAGCACCATATTCAGTAAGTAGGTGAACAGCCAGTAGACAACCAGCGTAACAATAACCACCGTGGCAAGACCAATCCAGAATGATGGCAGCATCACTATGGATATGAAGTCAAAACGTGACAAAAACGTCATCCTTCCTCCTCATAAAAAACATGAAGATAAAAGTATAGACACTCTGCTTTCGTCCACGCGGACCAAAAAAAACCGCTCCGAAGAGCGGTTTTTCAGGCGGTACGCATTACAGCGCTTTGAGGATAGCGTCGACGCTGGCTTTGGCATCGCCAAACAGCATCTGCGTGTTCTCTTTGAAGAACAAGGGGTTTTGCACGCCCGCATAGCCAGTGTTCATGGAGCGCTTAAACACAATCACGTTTTGCGCTTTCCACACTTCCAGCACCGGCATACCCGCGATCGGACTCTTAGGATCATCCTGCGCCGCCGGGTTAACCGTGTCGTTCGCACCGATAACCAGCACGGTGTCGGTGTCGGCGAAATCATCGTTGATTTCGTCCATTTCCAGCACGATGTCATACGGCACTTTCGCTTCCGCCAGCAGCACGTTCATATGACCCGGCAAACGTCCGGCAACCGGGTGAATACCGAAACGCACCTTCACGCCGCGCGCGCGTAGTTTCTCGGTGATTTCCGCCACCGGATACTGCGCCTGCGCCACCGCCATGCCATAGCCCGGGGTGATGATGACCGAATGCGAGTTTTTCAGCAGCTCTGCGGTCTCTTCGGCATTGATTTCGCGGTGCTCGCCCGCCTCTTCATCGCTACCAGTTGAAGAACCGTCCGTACCAAAACCACCGGCAATCACGCTGATAAAGGAGCGGTTCATCGCCTTACACATAATGTAAGAGAGGATCGCACCGGAAGAACCGACCAGCGCACCGGTCACGATCAGCAGGTCATTGCTGAGCATAAAGCCCGCCGCCGCCGCCGCCCAACCGGAGTAGGAGTTCAGCATGGAAACCACGACCGGCATATCCGCACCGCCGATAGAAGCGACCAGATGCCAGCCAAACACCAGCGCAATTATCGTCATCACCAACAGCGCCAGCACTTGCAAGCCGACACTTTCGGTGCGCACAAACACCAGCAGCAGTACGAAGGAAACCACCAGCGCCGCCAGGTTCAATTTGTGGCGATGCGGCAACATCAGCGGCTTAGAAGAAATTTTCCCGCGCAGTTTACCGAAAGCGACAATAGAACCGGTGAAGGTCACCGCACCAATAAAGATGCCGAGGAACACTTCCGTCAGGTGAATATTCACCAGCACCGGATCCAGTCCCACTTCGTGATCGAGATAGCTGTTAAAGCCTACCAGTACCGCAGCCAGGCCGACAAAGCTGTGCAGCACGGCCACCAGCTCTGGCATTTCGGTCATTTCAACTTTCTTCGCCAGGCGAATACCAATCGCGCCGCCGATAATCATCGCCACTAAAATCCAGGCGACATTGCCGGTGTCCGGGCCAAAGATGGTTGCAATCAGCGCAATCGCCATCCCGGCGATACCAAAGTTATTTCCCTGCTGGGACGTTTCGTGTTTTGAAAGTCCCGCCAGGCTGAAAATAAACAGGATCGCGGCAACAATGTATGCAGCTGTAACTAATCCTCCAGACATCTGTTACCCCTTAGTTCTTCCGGAACATTTTCAGCATGCGCTGAGTGACGGTGAAACCACCAAAAATATTAATGCTGGCAATCAGTACCGCAATAAAACTCAGGAAGCTGACCCAGCCGCCGTGACCAATCTGCAACAACGCGCCGACCACGATAATGCCGGAAATGGCGTTAGTGACCGACATCAGCGGCGTGTGCAGCGCATGCGAGACGTTCCACACCACGTAGTAACCGACCACGCAAGCCAGCGCGAAAACGGTAAAGTGGCCGAGGAACTCTTTCGGTGCAACATTGGCAAGCCAGCCAAACAGAATGATCGCCAGTGCCATAAAGGCATATTTTCGCCACGGCGAAACCGGTTTGGCCTCTTCTTTTGGTGCCGCAGTCGCTTTTGGCGCAGTCTGCGGCTGTGCAGAAACCTGAATCGGCGGCGCAGGCCAGGTAACTTCCCCGTCGCGAACCACGGTAACCCCGCGAACCACAACGTCATCGAAATCGACAACCACGTTGCCATCTTTTTCAACGCACAGCAGTTTCAGCAGGTTCACAAGGTTGGTGCCGTAAAGCTGGGAAGACTGCGTAGGCAGACGGCCTGGTAAATCGGTATAACCGATCACTTTCACGCCATTGGCGGTGGTGCTGACCTCGTTCGGTACCGTGTATTCGCAGTTACCGCCGTTTTGCGCAGCAAGATCCACAATAACGCTGCCTGGCTTCATGGAGTCAACCATTTCACGGGTGATCAGCTTCGGTGCCGGTTTCCCCGGGATAAGCGCCGTGGTGACAATGATGTCGACATCTTTCGCCTGGGCTGCGAAGAGTTCCATTTCTGCTTTGATAAAGGCTTCGGACATCACTTTCGCATAACCGTCGCCGCTGCCCGCTTCTTCCTGGAAATCCAGCTCCAGGAACTCGGCGCCCATACTCTGCACCTGCTCTTTGACTTCAGGGCGCGTATCGAACGCTCGCACAATGGCCCCAAGGCTGTTAGCCGCGCCAATCGCCGCCAGACCGGCAACGCCCGCGCCGATCACCATTACTTTCGCCGGCGGCACTTTGCCCGCCGCCGTGATCTGCCCGGTAAAGAAACGGCCGAATTCATGCGCCGCTTCAACAATCGCACGATATCCCGCAATGTTGGCCATTGAGCTCAGCGCATCCAGCGACTGGGCGCGGGAGATACGCGGCACGGAATCCATTGCCATCACGGTAATGTTACGCGCGGCCAGCTTCTCCATTAATGCCGGATTTTGCGCAGGCCAGATAAAACTCACCAGCGTCGTGCCCGGATTAAGCAGCGCGATCTCTTCGTCATCCGGCGCGTTAACTTTAAGGATAACGTCCGAGTGCCAGACGTTGCTCCCATCGACAATCGTCGCGCCGGCCTGGGCGAACGCATCGTCATCGAAACTTGCCAGCTTGCCCGCGCCGCTTTCAATCGCGACGGTAAAACCCAGCTTAAGCAGTTGCTCGACCGTTTTCGGCGTCGCAGCAACGCGGGTTTCATTGGCCAACCGTTCTTTAGGTACACCAATACGCATAGTTTTCCCTTCCATCGGTTTTAGATGATGGTTTGTCAGTGGTTCCGGCGCGGTTATTTACGCAACGCTGCGGAAAATAAAACAGTAACAAACTTTCTATAACCTACTGAAAATAACGCCTGTGATCCACAGCCGGAAAAGAGAAATTATGCATTTATCCGTGAAAATTACCTGTCGGAGGCCGCAGGCAAGGTTATTTGCCTTAAATTCACGCATACAGGCCGATATTCCGCTCAGACGAAGCGGCAAAACACGATTAATCTCCAGCGAAGATGCGCTTTTTAACAATGTATTAACTTAATAAAGTCATAACCTTTATCGGTTTTGCTGGTCAAGCGCCTGTTTTTTAAACATATCACTAAAGGTTATCGTTATTTCCCTTCCGGTAGCACAGTCAGTGAAAAATGACGCAGACAGTTGCGCTGTTTAAATGCAATAATCACCGACGTTTTCCCAACAACAACACCAGTTTATGGTTTGCGCAAGGCGAAGGATTATTTTTATGAAGCTTAAGTACACCCTCCTGGCGTCAGCACTTCTCTCGGCAATGGCATTTACCGCCAACGCAGCGACAGAGTTAACACCGGAGCAAGCGGCAGCGGTAAAACCTTACGATCGCATCGTGATCACCGGCCGTTTTAATGCCATTGGCGACGTCGTTAACGCAGCATCCAAACGCGCGGATAAAGAAGGTGCCGCATCATTTTACGTTGTTGATACCTCCGACGCGGGCAACAGCGGTAATCAGCGCGCCACGGTCGATTTATACAAGGCTGACGCAGCAAAAGCGGAGCGTCCTGCTTTCCGTGTTATTAACGGCGTGACCGAGTTACCTAAAGATCAAGCAATTGCGCTTCAGCCGTACGATACGGTGACCGTACAGGGTTTCTTCCGCACCCAGCCGGAAGTGAACGACGCAATTACTAAAGCCGCCAAAGAGAAAGGCGCAGCCTCTTTCTTTATTGTTCGCCAGGTAGATGCTAACCAGGGCGGCAACCAGATCGTCACGGCCTTCATCTATAAAGCCGACGCGAAAAAACGCGTTATCCAGAGCGCGGATGCTATCCCGCGTGACTCGGATGCTGGCCGCGCCGCGCTGGCTAAAGGCGGAGAAGAAGCCAAAAAAGTTGAGATCCCAGGCGTCGCCAGCGATGCGACAGCGGGCGTGGGTGTAGGTCGTTTCTTCGAAACTCAGTCGTCTTCCGGCGGTCGTTACAGTGTCACGCTGCCTGACGGAACAAAAATTGAAGAGGTGAATAAAATCACCGCCGCGCAGATGGTGCCTTTCGACAGCATCAAGTTCACCGGCAACTATGGCAACATGACGGAGATCTCTTACCAGGTCGCCAAACGTGCCGCGCAGAAAGGTGCTAAGTACTATCACATCACCCGCCAGTGGTCAGAAAGTGGTAACAACATGACCATCAGCGCCGATCTGTATAAATAACCTGCATTTATGAATCAGGCGGCTACGGCCGCCTTTTTTATTTTTTTACCCTTTTTCGTAAAATTGTCGTCCCACCTCATTGCATGGTCCGTCGACTCTCCGTAAAATCCCGCGCCTTAGTGATATCCACCATATTTATGCGCCACGGCAAAATAATTATTCTGGATTAGTTGCTTTTTTGACAGGATAACCATGGAAAAGAAACTTGGCCTTAGCGCATTAACTGCGCTGGTTTTAAGCTCAATGCTGGGCGCTGGTGTTTTCAGCCTGCCACAAAATATGGCGGAAGTTGCCAGCCCGGCGGCGCTGATCATTGGCTGGATGATCACCGGGGCGGGGATTTTATTGCTCGCTTTTGCCATGCTGATCCTGACCCGTATTCGCCCGGATCTGGATGGCGGCATATTCACGTACGCCCGTGAAGGTTTTGGTGAGCTGATTGGCTTTTGTTCGGCCTGGGGCTACTGGCTGTGCGCGGTTATCGCCAACGTCTCTTATCTGGTTATCGTCTTTTCCGCCCTGAGTTTCTTTACCGACACGCCATCGTTGCGCCTGTTTGGCGATGGCAACACCTGGCAGTCGATTGTTGGCGCATCCGCACTATTGTGGATTGTGCATGCGCTGGTTCTGCGCGGCGTACAAACCGCGGCGAGTATCAATCTGGCAGCGACGCTGGCGAAACTGGTGCCGCTCGGGCTGTTTATTGTGCTGGCGGCGCTGGCCTTTAACCTCGACAAATTCCGCCTTGATTTCAGCGGCATCGCGCTGGGCGTTCCGGTATGGGAACAGGTGAAAAACACCATGCTGATCACCCTGTGGGTATTTATTGGGGTCGAAGGCGCGGTTGTGGTTTCTGCCCGGGCGCGCAATAAGCACGATGTTGGCCGCGCCACACTGCTCGCCGTGCTGGCTGCGCTGACCGTCTACCTGCTGGTTACCCTGCTTTCGCTCGGCGTCGTCCCGCGCCCGGAACTGGCGGAAATGCGTAATCCGTCAATGGCCGGTCTGATGGTGAAACTGCTGGGAAGCTGGGGAGAAGTCATTATCGCGGCAGGTTTGATTGTCTCCGTCTGCGGCGCGTACCTGAGCTGGACGATTATGGCGGCGGAAGTGCCGTTGCTGGCCGCAACGCATAAAGCGTTTCCGAAGATCTTCGCACGGCAGAATAAAAACAATGCGCCTGCTGCCTCGTTGTGGCTGACCAATATCAGCGTGCAGGTTTGCCTGGTGCTGATTTGGCTCACCGGTTCAGATTACAACACGCTGCTGACCATCGCGTCAGAGATGATTCTGGTGCCCTATTTCCTTGTCGGCGCATTCCTGTGGAAGATCGCGCAGCGTCCTTTGCACCAGGCGGTGGCGATTGGCGCTTGCCTGTATGGCTTGTGGCTGCTGTACGCATCCGGTCCGATGCATTTATTGCTGTCGGTGGTGCTCTACGCACCGGGACTGCTGGTGTTTATGTACGCCCGTCGCACACATGAGATGACGGAAATGCTCAAACAACATGAAAAAGCGCTGATTGGTGCCTTGTTAATCGCCGCCGTTCCCGCCACCTGGATGCTGATGCGCTAGTGCAGGCGGCTCCAGCAATAAATTAACAGCCAGGCGCTGAGGCTCCAGCAAATAACCGCACAGCCCAGCGCCGGCCAGACCCGCATCAAACCGGTGAAATACCAGAGCGACAGTAAATAGATAAAATAGGGAATAATCGCCCACATGCCGAACACGATCGTGGTGCGCAGCGCCTCAACGCCACGCTCGGTGGCGACAATATAGTGCGCAATCAGCGCGAAAGTCGGAAATAACGGGATTAACCCGGCGATATAGTAATTTTTTGTTTTGGCCAGCAGACCAATCAACACCACCACCAGCGCCCCGATAGCCGCTTTAATCACCAACCCCATGATTTTCCCTTTATCACTGCAACAACAACGACCTACAGCATAACGGAAGCCTCTTCGTTTAGAAAAGATTAATGGCAGCTTATAGCAAGGCGGTGTATGTTGACGTTTTTGAACAATCGCGATGGCTTATGAATAAGATCGTTTTTGTGGAAGATGACCCGGAAGTGGGCGCACTGATTGCCGCTTATCTGGGCAAACACGATATGGACGTCATTGTCGAACCCCGTGGCGATCGCGCCGAAGAGGTGATCGCCCGCGAAAAACCCGAACTGGTGCTGCTGGATATCATGCTGCCCGGGAAAGATGGCATGACCTTGTGCCGCGACCTGCGTAACCAGTGGAGCGGCCCGATTGTGCTGCTCACCTCGCTGGACAGTGATATGAACCATATTCTTTCACTGGAGATGGGCGCTAACGATTACATTCTGAAAACCACGCCGCCCGCCGTCTTGCTGGCGCGTCTGCGTTTGCATTTGCGCCAGCGCAGTAGTGTGAATACCGTCGCCGAACCCGCCACGCCATCACTGAAACAGCATAAGACAATCAGCTTCGGCACCTTGTCTATCGATCCGGTTAACCGTCAGGTGTTGCTGGCCGGGCAACAAGTTGCCCTCTCCACCGCCGATTTCGAATTGCTGTGGGAATTAGCGACCCATGCCGGGCAGATTATGGACCGCGATGCGCTGCTGAAAAACTTACGTGGTGTAAGCTACGATGGCATGGATCGCAGCGTTGATGTGGCGATTTCCCGTCTGCGTAAAAAATTGCTCGATAGCGCAACAGAACCCTACCGTATTAAAACCGTGCGCAACAAAGGCTATCTGTTTGCCCCGCATGCGTGGGACAACTAAAACGCAAAACCAGGTGTCGCTATGAAAAAGCTGTTCGTCCAGTTTTACCTTTTGCTGTTCGTCTGCTTTCTGGTCATGACGATGCTGGTGGGTCTGGTTTATAAATTCACCGCCGAGCGCGCTGGCCGCCAGTCCCTTGACGACCTGATGAAAAGCTCGCTGTACCTGATGCGTAGCGAGCTGCGCGAGATCCCGCCCAATCAATGGGCCAGAACCCTGAAGGAGCTGGATCTCAATCTGTCGTTTAATCTGCGCATTGAGCCAATGAGCAAATACACGCTGGAACCACGTCCGGCGCAACGGCTGCGCGAAGGCGATATCGTGGCGCTTGATTCGGAATACACCTTTATCCAGCGTATTCCCCGCAGCCATTATGTTTTGGCGGTCGGTCCGGTGCCGTATCTCTTTTTCCTGCATGAAACGCGGCTGCTGGATATGGGATTGATGGCGTTAATTGCTATCTCTCTCGCCTTCCCGGTATTTATCTGGATGCGCCCGCACTGGCAGGAGATGTTGCGGCTTGAATCGGCAGCACAACGCTTCGGCGAGGGGCATTTAGAGGAGCGCATTCATTTTGACAGTGCCTCGAGTTTTGAGCGGCTCGGCATCGCCTTTAACCAGATGGCGGACAATATCAATGCGCTGATTGCCAGTAAAAAGCACCTTATAGACGGCATAGCCCACGAACTGCGCACGCCGCTGGTCAGGCTGCGTTACCGGTTGGAGATGAGCGAAAACCTCAGCGAAACCGAGCATGCGGCGTTAAATCGCGATATCGGGCAACTGGAAGCGCTGATTGAAGAGTTGCTGACTTACGCCCGTCTCGATCGCCCGCAGACCGAACTGAAACTCACCTCCCCGGATCTACCGGCGTGGTTCAGCAGTTACCTTGACGATGCGCGCAGCATGAACCCGCAGCACACCTTTTTGCTGGCAACAACGCCGGGTGAAGATTATGGCGCGCTGGATATGCGTCTGATGGAGCGCGTTCTGGATAATCTGGTGAATAACGCCCTGCGTTACAGCCAGCAAACGATAAAAGTCACCTTACAACGCGAAGGTTCACAAGCCTGCATGATCGTTGAAGATGATGGCCCCGGTATTGCGCCCGAAGAGCGCGAACGCGTGTTTGAGCCCTTTGTTCGCCTCGATCCCAGCCGCGACCGCGCGACCGGCGGCTGCGGGTTAGGGCTGGCGATTGTGCATTCCATCGCGCAGGCTTTCGGCGGCGAAGTCAGTTGCGCGCAGAGCGAACTGGGCGGCGCGAAATTTTCTTTCCACTGGCCAATTTACCACCACATTGTTTTGCCCTCCTGACCATTAACCGTACAGTGGCCTGCTCCCGGCGACTGTGCTATAAATATAAGTATGTTGTAACTAATGGAGTGCAAAATGGCTGCCTTAGATTTGATCGAACGCCTCAACACCACCTTCCGGCAGCTGGAACAGGAACTGGCTGCGCTAAAAACCGAGTTAGCAGAGTGCCGGTTAATGGCTGCGCGCGTATTTAGTCTGCCGGATATCCCCAAAGGCGCGGAACACAACCCGCTTACCGCGATCCATGTCGAACAACATCTTGGTCAGCAGGCGGCAGCGCTTGCCCTCAATCATTTCACCCATTTATTTATTCAGCAGCAGTCGGAAAACCGCAGCAGCAAAGCCGCTGTGCGGCTGCCGGGCGTTATCTGCTACCAGGCAAATGAGGCCACGCTTAGCGCGCTGGCTGAACGCATCAGTACCGTGAACGCGCTGAAATTAACCTTTGAACGGATAGTCACTCAGGAATCGGGGCTGGCTCCTGCGGCCCGGTTTGAATGGGTTCACCGCCATCTGCCGGGGCTTATCACTTTAAATGCTTACCGGACACTGACGGCCATTCGCGCACCGGCAACCATCCGTTTGGGCTGGGCGAATAAGCACATTATTAAAAACCTCACCCGCGATGAGGTACTGGCGCAACTGGAAAAAAGCCTGAAATCCCCGCGCGCCGTCTCTGCATGGACGCGAGAAGAGTGGCTGGGACGTATTGAGCAGGAGTACAACGATATCGCCGCCCTGCCAAAACAGGCGCGGCTGAAAATCAAACGTCCGGTGAAAGTGCAGCCCATTGCCCGCGTCTGGTATGCCGGTTCACAAAAGCAGGTGCAATATGCCTGTCCGACACCGCTTATCACGCTGATTTCAGAAGAGAATGGTGGAACCGTTCCGGATATTGGCGAGCTGCTGGATTACAACGCGGAAACTATTCAACACCGCTATAAACCGCAGGCGCAGCCGCTGACGCTGATCATCCCGCGGCTGCACCTGTATCTGGCGGGTTAAGCCTGTTTCAAACTGCCAACCATTGATTCCGGACGCACCCAGCTGTCAAACTCGGCTTCCGTCAGGTAGCCGAGCGCCAGCGCAGAAGCTTTCAGCGTCAGCCCCTCTTTATGCGCTTTTTTGGCAATTTCCGCCGCCTTGTCGTAGCCGATATGGGTATTCAGTGCGGTCACCAGCATCAAAGACTCATTGAGCAGTTGATCAATACGCTCGCGGTTGGGTTCAATCCCCACGGCGCAATGCTCGTTAAAGCTCTCCATGCCGTCCGCCAGCAGACGCACCGATTGCAGGAAATTATGGATAACCATCGGGCGGAAAACGTTCAGCTCAAAGTTGCCGGATGCGCCACCAATATTTACCGCCACATCATTGCCCAGCACCTGGCAGCATAGCATGGTCATCGCTTCGCACTGTGTGGGGTTAACTTTACCCGGCATGATCGAGCTACCCGGTTCGTTTTCCGGGATGGCGATTTCGCCGATACCACACCGCGGGCCAGAGGCGAGCCAGCGCACATCGTTAGCGATTTTCATTAACGAAGAGGCCAGCCCTTTCAGCGCGCCATGCGCATGCACCAGTGCATCGCAGGTCGCCAGCGCTTCAAATTTGTTGGGCGCGGTAATAAAGGGTTGCCCGGTAAAGCTGGCCAGCTCTTGCGCCACGCGCACGGCGTATTCAGGGTGCGTATTCAGCCCGGTGCCCACGGCGGTGCCGCCAAGCGCCAGTTCGCTCAGATGCGGCAAGCTTTGTTCGATATGTTTAAGGTTATGCTCAAGCATCGCCACCCAGCCGGAGATCTCCTGGCCCAGCGTCAGCGGCGTCGCGTCCTGCAAATGCGTACGGCCGATTTTGACAATACCGGCAAACGCGGTGGCTTTCTCATTAAGCGTATTTTTCAGCACCTGTAGCTGCGGGATCAGTTGCTCACGCACGCCAATCACCGCCGCGACATGCATCGCTGTCGGGAAAACATCATTGGAACTCTGGCTTTTATTCACGTCGTCATTGGGATGGATCTTGCGTTCCATGCCGCGTACGCCGCCGAGGATTTCGCTGCCGCGGTTGGCCAGCACCTCGTTCATGTTCATGTTGCTCTGCGTACCGGACCCGGTCTGCCAGATAGCGAGCGGAAACTCATCGGGATGTTGCCCGGCCAGCACTTCATCCGCTGCCGCGATGATCGCGCGCGCTTTCTCTTCGGGCAGTAACCCCAAATCCTGATTAACTTTCGCCGCCGCGCGTTTGGTCAGCGCCAGTGCGTGGATCAGTGAGACCGGCATTTTTTCCGTTGAAATACGAAAATGCTCGAGCGATCGCTGGGTTTGCGCTCCCCACAGTTTGTCTGCCGGGACGTCGATTGCGCCCATTGAATCTTTCTCACTGCGATGCGTTGCCATGACTCTCTCCTTGGTTACAAAGTGATATTGGGTTGCGACATTGCTCACCTGCAAACAAGTAAAAGTATTGATGCTTTTTATAATGTTGTTTACTGCTTTGTGCTTAAAAAAACCGCCCCGAAGGGCGGTCAATACTATTTAACGCAGCGGGCACACTGCCCGGATTGAATTTGCTGGAAGAAGTCGTTGCCTTTGTCATCCACAAGGATAAACGCCGGGAAATCCTCCACTTCAATTTTCCAGATAGCTTCCATACCGAGTTCCGGATAAGCCACACACTCAAGGCTTTTGATACTGTTCTGCGCAAGGATCGCCGCCGGCCCGCCAATGCTGCCGAGGTAGAAACCGCCATGCTTGTGACAGGCATCGGTCACCTGCTGGCTGCGGTTACCTTTCGCCAGCATGATCATGCTACCGCCCTGTGACTGCAGTTGATCGACATAAGAGTCCATACGCCCGGCGGTAGTCGGCCCCAGCGAACCGGAGGCATAGCCTTCCGGCGTTTTTGCCGGGCCTGCGTAGTAAATCGGGTGATCTTTAATGTACTGCGGCAGATGTTCGCCGCTGTCCATCAGCTCTTTGAGTTTCGCGTGGGCGATATCGCGCGCAACGATAATCGTGCCGGTAAGCGACAAGCGCGTAGAGACCGGGTACTGCGAAAGCTGTTCGAGGATCGCTTTCATCGGGCGGTTAAGATCCACTTTCACGGCTTCGCCTTCACCGGCCTCGCGCAGCGCTTCCGGAATGTATTTGCCCGGATTCTGCTCTAAACGCTCCAGCCAGATGCCATCGCGGTTGATTTTACCTTTGATATTGCGATCGGCTGAACAGGATACGCCCATGCCAACCGGGCAAGACGCACCGTGGCGCGGCAGGCGGATCACGCGAATATCATGCGCAAAATATTTGCCGCCGAACTGTGCGCCAAGACCGAGGTTCTGCGCTTCCACCAGCAGTTCTTGCTCCAGTTGCACGTCGCGGAACGCCTGTCCGTGCTCGTTACCTTCAGTTGGCAGCGCGTCATAATATTTGGTGGAGGCAAGTTTGACCGTTTTCAGCGTCGCTTCCGCCGACGTACCGCCAATCACAAACGCGACATGATACGGCGGGCAGGCCGCTGTGCCGAGGGTGCGCATCTTCTCGACGAGGTAGTTTTTCAGCTTCGCCGGGGTGATCAGTGCCTTGGTTTCCTGAAACAGGTAGGTTTTATTCGCCGAACCGCCGCCTTTTGCGATGCAGAGGAATTTATACTCGTCGCCATCAACGCTGTAGAGATCAATCTGCGCCGGCAGGTTGGTACCGGTATTCACCTCTTTGTACATATCCAGCGGGGCGTTTTGCGAATAGCGCAGGTTCTCTTCGGTGTAGGTGTTGTAAACACCGCGTGCCAGCGCCGCTTCATCTCCACCACCGGTCCAGACGCGCTGTCCTTTTTTACCCATGATGATCGCCGTGCCGGTATCCTGGCAGGTCGGCAGAATGCCTTTCGCGGCAATGTCCGAGTTGCGCAGGAATTGCAGGGCGACATATTTGTCGTTTTCGCTGGCTTCGGGATCGGCAAGGATATCGGCGACCTGCTGCTGGTGCGCCGGGCGCAGTAAAAATGAGGCGTCGTGGAAAGCGTGTTGCGCCAGCAGGGTCAGCGCTTGCGGATCCACTTTCAGGATCTGCTGCCCTTCAAACTCAGCCACAGAAACATAGTCGCGGCTTAGCAGGTAGTATTCGGTGTCATCCTTTCCGAGCGGGAAAGGATCCTGATAATAAAAGGGTTTGTTCGACATTGTTCTCTCACTTACGGCTGATCTGGTTATTGTTCAGGCAGTCAATCCATCTGCCTGTGTTAAAGCGAGTCGCCATATCCTACACAATTTTTTAACAAAAACTGAGACTAGTACGACTTTTTACCCTCACAGGTTACTTCCGTCGGCTTTGTTGCTTTAATAACGCCATAATTTCATTAATGAGAAAGGGCTTGATAATGCAAAAACTCATCAACTCCGTGCAGAACTATGCCTGGGGAAGTAAAACGGCATTAACGGATCTCTACGGCATCGCCAATCCTGACAATCTGCCGATGGCGGAACTGTGGATGGGTGCGCACCCGAAGAGCAGCTCAAAGGTGCAGGATGCCAGCGGCCAGACCCGTGCGCTGCGTGAGGTGATTGATCAGGACAAAACCCGTTTGCTGGGCAGCGCCGTCGCTAACCGTTTTGGCGAATTACCGTTCCTGTTTAAAGTGCTGTGCGCCGACCAGCCGCTGTCGATTCAGGTGCATCCCAACAAGAAAAACTCCGAAACAGGCTTTGCCAAAGAGAACGCCGCAGGCATTCCGCTGGACGCCGCAGAACGTAACTACAAAGATCCAAATCACAAGCCGGAACTGGTGTTTGCCCTGACGCCGTTCCTTGCGATGAACGCCTTTCGCGAGTTTTCCGACATTGTTTCCCTGCTGCAACCGGTGGCGGGCGCGCACCCGGCGATCGCCCATTTCCTGCAAGCGCCGGGCGCAGAGCGCCTGAGCGAGCTGTTTGCCGCACTGCTCAATATGCAAGGCGAGGAGAAATCCCGCGCGCTGGCGGTGCTGAAATCAGCGCTCGGCAATCACTCCGGCGAACCGTGGCAGACCATTCGCCTGATTAGCGAGTTCTACCCGGATGACAGCGGCCTCTTCTCTCCGCTGCTGCTGAATGTGGTGAAACTGAACCCAGGCGAAGCAATGTTTCTGTTTGCCGAAACGCCGCATGCCTATCTGCAGGGCGTGGCGCTGGAAGTGATGGCGAACTCTGACAACGTATTGCGCGCCGGACTGACGCCGAAATATATCGACATTCCGGAACTGGTGGCGAACGTAAAATTCACGCCAAAACCGGCGAATGAGCTGCTGACGCAACCGACACAGCACGGTGCGGAGCTGGATTTCCCTATCCCGGTAGACGACTTTGCCTTCTCGCTGCACGATCTCAGCACCAGCGAAACCCAGCTGGCGCAGCAGAGCGCGGCCATTGTCTTCTGCGTCGAAGGCGAGGCGGTGCTCAGCAAAGCGAGCCAGCAATTAGTGCTCAAGGCAGGTGAATCAGCGTTTATCGCCGCCGACGAATCACCTGTTGGCGTAAGCGGCACCGGTCGCGTAGCGCGAGTGTTTAATAAGTGAGAGTAAGTTACTGAACTTTTTAGCAAGGATTGCTAAGCTTGAAGGCACATCACTCGACATCCAGGCGGCGTTAACCGCCTGGTTTCTTTTTAGGGATAAATACTATGAAAAAAACGTGGGTTGCCGCGGGGATTATCGTCGCGCTCGGTATCGTCTGGACGGGCGGAGCCTGGTACACCGGCAAACAACTTGAAGGTCGTCTGGCGGAGATGGTCAGCCAGGCGAACGCACAAATTAAGCGCAACGCGCCGGAGGCCAATATTGAGATCTCTGCGCAGGATTACCAGCGCGGCCTCTTTTCCAGCCAGTTAACGTTAAACATTAAACCGCTCGCCGGCAGCACCAATACCTGGCTGAAGCCGGGGCAAGCCATTGTTCTGCACGAGACGGTCGATCATGGACCCTTCCCGCTGGCGCAGCTTAAAACCTTTAGCCTGACGCCTGCGATGGCTTCCGTGCATACGCAACTGGTCAATAACGAAGTGACAAAAGGGCTGTTTGATATCGCCAAAGGCCAGGCGCCCTTCTCCGCCGACACCCGCATTGGCTACAGCGGCGATACCCGCACGGATGTCGTGCTGAGCCCGCTGAATTCAGAAAAAGATGGCGACAAAGTTGCCTTCAGCGGCGGTCATTTCCGCTTCAGCGCAGACAGCAAAGGTAACGCGTTGTCGCTGAGCGGCGAAGCCGAAAGCGGCCTGGTGGATACGGTAAATGAATATGGGCAGAAAGTGCAGCTGTCGTTCAATAACCTGAAAACCGACGGCTCCAGCGAAATGTCCAGCTTTGATGAGCGTACCGGCAACCAGAAGATGAGCCTCGATAAGCTCGCGATCTCTATTGAAAATAAAGAGATGGCGCTGCTCGAAGGCATGAACTTAACCGCCAAATCGGACGTTGCGGACGACAAAAAGAGCCTTAACAGCCAACTGGATTACTCCCTGAACAGCCTGAAGGTGCAGGGTCAGGATCTCGGCAGCGGAAAACTGACGCTGAAAGTGGGCCAGATTGACGGCAAAGCCTGGCATCAGGCCAGCGAGCAGTACGACGCGCAAATCCGTGCCTTAATGGCGCAACCGGATATCGCGCAGAACCCGGAGCTCTACCAGCAGAAAGCCACTGAAGCGTTCCTCAGTATTGTTCCGCTGTTGCTGAAAGGCGAGCCGGTATTGACCATTGCGCCGCTAAGCTGGAAGAACGCCAAAGGCGAAGCGTCGTTTAATATGTCCCTGTTCCTGAAAGATCCGTCAACCGCAACCGGCACGCCGCAAACGCTGGCCGATCAAGTTGACCGCACGGTGAAATCCCTCGACAGCAAGCTGACGATCCCGCTGGATATGGCCACCGAAATGATGACTCAGGTGGCGAAACTTGAAGGTTATCAGCAAGAGGACGCGGCGAAACTGGCAAGCCAGCAGGTGAAAGGCCTTGCGGCGATGGGCCAGATGTTCCGCATCACCACCGTGGAAAACAACAGCATCCTCACCAGCCTGCAATATGCTAACGGCCAGGTGACGCTGAATGGCGAAAAAATGCCGCTCGAGCAGTTTGTCGGGATGTTTGGTATGCCAGGGCTGCAGCCTGCCCAGCCGGACGACGCGACACCGCCCGTTCCGGCGGTACCGCAGCAGTAATTTTCCAGCCCCTTTCGAGGGGCTTTTTATTTTCTTTTGGGCCACCTTGCCGGAATCCGAAAACGGCAACCCCGTTACCGGCTCGCGCTTTTTGCGCGACAAAACCTGATAAAACCGTCTGCGCTCTGCGCATCCGCCAGAGCATTCTTTTTTCGTGAGGAGAGGTTATGGCGGGGAAAACCGCGCAAAAAGCGAACCTGTGGGCATTTTTCCAGCAGCTCGGTAAAACCTTTATGCTGCCCGTCGCGCTGCTGTCGTTTTGCGGCATCATGCTCGGCATTGGCAGCTCGCTGAGCAGCCGCGATGTGATAACACTGCTGCCGGTGTTGGGCCATCCGCTGCTGCAGGCCATTTTTATCTGGATGAACAAAATTGGCTCATTCGCGTTCAGTTTCCTGCCCGTGATGTTCTGCATCGCTATTCCGCTTGGACTGGCACGTGAAGATAAAGGCGTGGCGGCTTTTTCCGGTTTTGTCGGCTATGCAGTGATGAACCTGGCGGTGAATTTCTGGCTTACCGCGCAGGGCATATTGCCCACTACCGATGCATCACTGCTCAAAGCACATAACGTGCAGAATGTGCTCGGCATCCAGTCCATTGATACCGGGATCCTCGGCGCGGTGATTGCCGGGATTATTATCTGGCGTCTACATGAACGCTTTCACATCCTGCGCCTGCCGGACGCGCTGGCCTTTTTCGGCGGGACGCGCTCGGTGCCGATTGTCACCAGCGTCGTGATGGGCGTTGTAGGGCTTGCGATCCCGCTGGTCTGGCCGTGGTTTGCCATGGCGATTAGCGGCCTGGGGCACATTATCGATCGCGCCGGAGATTTCGGGCCGATGATTTTCGGCACTGGCGAACGCCTGCTGCTGCCCTTTGGTCTGCAACATATTCTGGTGGCGTTGATCCGTTTTACGGAAGCCGGTGGAACGATGGAGGTCTGTGGACACAGCGTCAGCGGTGCATTGACCATTTTCCAGGCGCAGCTTAACTGCCCGCAAACGCACGGTTTCGCCGAAAGCGCGACCCGTTTTCTCTCGCAAGGCAAGATGCCCGCGTTCCTGGGCGGCTTACCCGGCGCGGCGCTGGCGATGTACCACTGCGCGCGGCCCGAAAACCGCCATAAAATAAAAGGGTTGATGATTTCCGGCGTGATTGCCTGCGTGGTGGGCGGCACTACCGAACCGATCGAATTCCTGTTCCTGTTTGTCGCCCCGGTGCTCTATTTAATTCATGCCGTGCTCACCGGCCTGGGCTTTACCGTGATGGCCGTGCTCGGCGTGACGATCGGCAACACGGATGGCAATGTGATTGATTTCATTGTCTTCGGCGTGCTGCACGGCATGGCGACGAAGTGGTATCTGGTGCCGCTGGTGGCCGCCATCTGGTTCGTCGTTTACTACGCCTTATTCCGTTTCGCGATCACCCATTTTGACCTGAAAACACCGGGGCGCGACAACACTGTAGCGGAAAGCACAACCTCTGCAACGCAGGGCGTGACGGGCAAATCCGGTTATGACGTCCCTGCCCTGCTTACTGCGCTTGGCGGGGCGGATAACGTCGCAACGCTGGATAACTGCATTACCCGCTTGCGCCTGTCGGTCAAGGAGATGGATAACGTCAATGTTGACGCCCTCAAGGCCAACCGCGCGATTGGCGTTATCAAAGTGAATGAACATGATTTGCAGGTGGTGATTGGGCCGCAGGTGCAGTCAGTAAAAGATGAAATGGCGCAGCTTATCAATGCGCAACGGTTTGGCACCCCGGTGGAGTCGGAATAATAAAATGACCACGGATATCTTCGATTTCTCCACTCCGGTTGACCGCCGCGGCACCTGGTGTACGCAGTGGGATTATGTCGCCGATCGCTTTGGGCGCGCGGATTTGCTTCCTTTCACCATTTCCGATATGGATTTTGCCACCGCGCCGTGCGTGATTAACGCGTTACAACAGCGGCTTACGCATGGCGTACTGGGTTACAGCCGCTGGAAAAACGAGGCGTTTCTGGGGGCTATTTCGCACTGGATGACCAGCCGCTTTAATACGCAGATCGATGCTGACAGCATTGTTTATGGTCCGTCGGTTATCTGGATGATTGTCGAAATGATCCGCCAGTGGTCACGGCCGGGCGATGGCATCGTGGTTCATACCCCGGCGTACGACGCGTTTTATAAAGCCATTCAGGGGAATCAGCGGCAGTTGCTGGCCGTGCCGCTACAACACAACAATGCAGGCTGGTTTTGCGATATGGCGCAGCTCGACGCCACGCTGGCAAGGCCGGAGAGTAAAATCCTGCTACTGTGCAGCCCGCAAAACCCGACAGGCAAAGTATGGACTCGCCATGAACTGGAAACCATGGCGGCGCTGTGTGAACGCCATAACGTGAAAGTGGTAAGCGATGAAATTCATATGGATATGGTCTGGAGCAGCCAACCGCACACCCCCTGGTGCGCTGTCGCTCGCGGGCCGTGGGCGCTGTTTAGTTCGGCATCGAAAAGCTTTAACATTCCCGCACTGACCGGCGCGTGGGGGCTTATTGATGATGCGTCGTCGCGCAATGGCTGGCTGGAGGCGCTGAAAAACAGCAACGGCCTCTCCTCGCCGGCGGTGCTGTCGGTCGTCGCCCATATCGCCGCTTACCGCGACGGCGCGCCGTGGCTGGATGCGCTTCGTGCTTACCTGCGCGCCAATCTGGTTTATCTGGCAGAGCGCCTGAATAACGCCTTCCCTGTGCTGAACTGGCAAGTACCGGAATCCACCTATCTGGCATGGATAGATTTGCGCCCGTTAGGGATTGATGATTCCGCACTGCAAAAAGCGCTGATCGAGGAGCAAAAGGTGGCCATCATGCGCGGCGATACTTACGGTGCGGAAGGACGCGGGTTTGTGCGCCTGAATGTCGGTTGCCCACGGGTGAAACTTGAGCAAGGTGTGAAGGGATTAATCGCGGCATTAGCGTCGCTTCATTAAGCCAGATTTGCGCAACCCGCCCTTCGGGTTGCGCAAGATAGCTTTTTACCGCCTTTTGTCTCTATAATGGCGAGCACTTTCTTAAAATAAGAGTGCGACCATGATTGATCCCAACCTGCCGTTAACTGATATTCATCGCCATCTCGACGGAAACATCCGTGCACAAACCATTCTGGATCTTGGCCGCCAGTACAATCTGCCCCTGCCTGCACAAACCCTTGAAGCACTGCGTCCGCACGTTCAGGTCACCTCTAATGAACCGGATTTGGTCAGCTTCCTTGCGAAACTCGACTGGGGTGTCAAAGTGCTGGCGTCACTGGATGCCTGTCGCCGCGTCGCTTACGAAAACATGCAGGACGCGGCGCTGAACGGGTTGCACTACGTTGAACTGCGCTTTTCGCCAGGTTATATGGCGATGACCCACAACCTGCCGGTCGCGGGCGTTGTCGAAGCGGTGATTGCCGGCGTGCGCGAAGGGAGCCGTGATTTCAATGTGCAGGTGCGCTTAATCGGCATTATGAGCCGTACCTTCGGCGAGGCCGCGTGTTTGCAGGAACTCGACGCGCTGCTGGCTCACCGCGACGGCATTACCGCGCTGGATCTGGCCGGTGATGAGCTGGGTTTCCCTGGTAGTCTTTTCCTTTCGCATTTTAACCGTGCGCGCGATGCGGGCTGGCAGATTACTGTTCATGCGGGTGAAGCCGCCGGTCCGGAAAGCATCTGGCAGGCGATTCGTGAACTCGGCGCCGTACGAATTGGCCACGGCGTGAAGGCGATCGAAGATGCCGCGCTGATGGATTTTCTCGCCGAACAATGCATCGGTATTGAATCCTGTCTGACGTCGAATATTCAGACCAGTACCGTGCCCTCCCTCGCCCGCCATCCGCTGAAAACCTTCCTTGAGCATGGCATTCTGGCGAGCATCAATACCGACGACCCGGCCGTGCAAGGTGTCGAAATTGGTCATGAATACCAGGTTGCGGCCCCGGCCGCCGGGCTGAGTCGCGAACAGATTCGCCAGGCGCAGATTAACGGGCTGGAGATGGCTTTTCTCAGCGCGGCGGAAAAACAAGCGCTGCGCAATAGGGTTGCGAAGGCGTAAGAAGAAAGAAGAAAACCGCTCACGACAATGCGTGAGCGGTGATTTTCAGGTCAGACTCAGCGTGGAACGATGTTTTGCAGATTCAATGCCCAGCTCTATCAGCTCCATTATCTGGATCGCCTGGCTGGCCGGAACCGGGTTTTCCCCCACGCCGTTAAGCGCGTCGCGAATGGCCGCGTAATAAGCCGGGTAGTTGCCCGGTAGCGTCAGCCAGTTCTCTTCCTTACGCTCTTCGCCGTCAACGCGGGTTAATACGCCGTCGCGCATGTCATAACCCCAGTCGGCCTGCGGCAACCGCGCACCACTTTTCAGGCACTCCTCCTGCGGATCCAGACCATATTTCACGTAACTGCCGCGCGAACCATGCACGATATAGCGGGCCGATTCTGCGGCCGCCAGCATAGTGCCATGCAGCACAACGCGCCGCTGCGGGTAGGCAAGCACCGCGTGAAAATAGTCTGTGGATTGCGCGCCAGGGCGTAACTGCGCCAGATCCACCGTCATCGATACCGGTAAGCCGAAAAGGTTAACCGCCTGATCGAGCAAATGCGGCGCCAAATCATACCAGATGCCGCTGCCTGGCCCGCCTTGCTCGCGCCAGCGGTTACGTACCTGCGGGCGGAAACGGTCAAAATGCGACTCGAAATAGGCGACTTCGCCCAGCGCACCGTCGGCCAACAAGGCTTTCAGCGTCAGAAAGTCACTGTCCCAGCGGCGGTTATGGAACACCGACAACACACGCCCGAGGCTGCGCGCCAGCGCGTCGAGCTCACGTGCTTGTGACAGTGTCACCGTAAAGGGTTTATCCACCACCACATGTTTGCCCGCTTCCAGCGCCGCTTTGGCCAGCGGGAAATGGGTATCGTTCGGCGTGGGGATGACAATCAGGTCAATCGAGGGATCGTTAAACAGATGCTTCGGCTCAGAGACAACCGGCACGGCTGGCCAATCCGCTTTTACTTTCGCTTCGTCGCTGCTGGAAATCGCGGCCAGTTCCATTCCCGCCGTTCCGGCAATCAACGGCGCATGAAATGTTTTGCTGGCGTAGCCATAACCTATTAATCCGACACGGATATTATCGCTCATAGAGGGGTCTCTCCTTATTGGAACGTCTATTTCACACCATCTGCCAGGTGGCGACAACCGCTTCAGCAACCCATTAGCGAAACGAATGAATTTACCGCGCTCAGCCCTGGTTTCTGCCTAAAAAATCTGCTTAAATCTGCAACCGGGCGTCGGTTTTTATCGACAGCCGCAGACAAAAGTAAACATCAGGGAGTAGTAAAAGTATGGCCGGAATTTTCAATCGGATTATTGAATTAATGGGCTGGGTGGTGCTCGGCGTATCGACCATTCTTTTGGTTTTTGCCAGCCATATCGATAATTATCAGCCCCCTGAACAGAGCGTCGCGGCACAAAAGAAATAATTGCCGCCGTAAAACGCGCAAAGTGCAATTAAGCGTCATATGCTTATTGCCAGCCATGACGAAGGGCGTTAATCTTCACAGCCGGGCGCTGTTCTGGTGCCTGGTTTCACCTGAAAAGAAAACTCTTAATTTAGTGGCAGACCATTCCTGTGCTATTTACGCCCGGGTAATAATGTTTATTATTCGTACAAAATTAGCCCGCGTATATTTTCTGCCTCTTTCTTATTATATGGACACCCCTCGACATGACCGTTCAGGACTATTTATTAAAATTCCGCAAAATCAGTTCGCTTGAAAGTCTGGAAAAATTGTTTGATCACCTTAACTACACGCTGACCGACAGCGGTGAAATTATCAACATGTACCGCGCAGCCGATCATCGCCGGGCTGAACTGGTTTCTGGCGGCCGCCTGTTTGACATTGGGTGCGTTCCGCGCTCGGTATGGCGCTACGTGCAGTAACGCCGCTGGCATTCGTTGTGTAATGCTTTATACTCCTCGCCCGGCGAAACCATTCAGAGCATTAATGCCTTAACAGAGGAATACGCATGACAACGACTCCCGCAGAAAGAATCGGAGGCTGGTTACTCGGCCCTCTGGCCTGGTTGCTGGTCACGTTATTAAGCACCTCGTTGGCATTATTGCTGTATGCCACTGCCTTAATGACACCCCAGTCGGTAACGGCGCTGGGCGCACAACCGCTGAAACAAACCATACTGTGGTTCGTCTCTTTCGCCTTCGCGATCGCCATCTGGTATTACACTTTCTGGCTGGTTATCGCCTTTTTTAAACGCCGCCGCAGCGTGCCGAAGCACTATATTATCTGGCTTTTGGTCTGCGTATTGCTCTCCGTGAAAGCCTTTGCCTTCGCTCCTGTCACCGATGAACTGGCGCTGCGTCAGTTACTCTTTCCGCTGCTTGCCGCCGCGTTGATGGTGCCCTATTTCAAGCGCTCAAGCCGCGTGAAAAGGACCTTTGTTAATCCGTAATAACCTTACAGTTATCCTGTTGTCGCCCGGTGCTGTTTGACCGATAATAGGCGGCTTTTTTTATTTCAGGCCACATAATGACAGACTATCTGCTGCTATTTATCGGAACGGTACTGGTCAACAACTTCGTGCTGGTGAAGTTTCTTGGCTTGTGTCCGTTTATGGGCGTTTCCAAAAAACTGGAAAGCGCAATGGGCATGGGGCTGGCGACCACCTTCGTGATGACGATGGCGTCTATCTGTGCCTGGCTCATCGATACATGGGTGCTGATCCCGCTGGATTTAGTCTATCTGCGCACGCTGGCGTTTATCCTGATTATCGCCGTGGTGGTGCAGTTCACCGAAATGGTGGTGCGCAAAACCAGCCCGGCGCTCTATCGCCTGCTGGGTATCTTCCTGCCGCTTATCACTACTAACTGCGCGGTGCTCGGCGTGGCCCTGCTCAATATCAACCTTGGGCACAACTTCATGCAGTCGGCGTTGTATGGCTTCGCCGCCGCCGTAGGGTTCTCACTGGTGATGGTGTTGTTCGCCGCGATTCGCGAACGTCTTGCCGTTGCCGATGTGCCCGCCCCCTTTCGCGGCAATGCGATTGCGTTAATCACTGCGGGCTTAATGTCTCTGGCCTTTATGGGCTTTAGTGGTCTGGTGAAACTGTAATATGAGTGCGATTTCCATAGCCGTTGCCGCACTGAGCGTGCTGGGGCTGCTGTTTGGCGTCATTCTGGGTTATGCCTCCCGCCGTTTTGCGGTTGAGGATGATCCGGTTGTTGAACGCGTTGATGAATTATTGCCGCAAAGCCAGTGCGGGCAGTGCGGCTACCCAGGCTGCCGCCCTTACGCTGAGGCGGTTGGTCTGCAGGGTGAAAAAATTAACCGCTGCGCCCCCGGCGGCGAAGCGGTGATGCTGAAAATCGCCGCGCTATTGAATGTCGATCCGCAACCCATTGATGGCGATGCCGCAGCGCTTGAGCCTGTACGCATGCTAGCGGTTATTGATGAAAACAATTGCATTGGCTGCACTAAGTGCATTCAGGCTTGTCCGGTAGACGCCATTCTCGGCGCAACGCGCGCCATGCATACGGTGATGAGCGATCTGTGCACCGGCTGTAATCTTTGTGTGGATCCGTGCCCGACGCAGTGCATTGAACTGCGTCCTGTGGAAACGACCACCCATAGCTGGAAATGGGATTTGCAGTCCATTCCGGTGCGTAATATTCCTGTGGAACACCATGCTTAAGTTATTTTCCGCTTTCCGAAAAGAGAAACTGTGGGATTTTCACGGCGGCATTCATCCGCCTGAAATGAAAACCCAATCAAACGGTACGCCGCTGCGCCAAATGCCGCTGGCGAGCCGCTTTGTGCTCCCGTTAAAGCAGCATATTGGTGCCGAAGGCGAACTGTGTGTACGCGTCGGTGACAAGGTGTTGCGCGGCCAGCCGTTGACGTGCGGCCGTGGCCGTATGTTACCTGTTCATGCGCCGACGTCCGGCACCGTGGTCGCGATTGCGCCCCACTCCACCGCACACCCCTCTGCGCTGCCGGAGATGAGCATCATTATTGAAGCGGATGGCGAAGATCGCTGGATTGAGCGCGACGGCTGGGCAGATTATCGTTCGCATAGCCATGACGAGCTGATCGAGCGCATCCACCAGTTTGGCGTAGCCGGCCTTGGTGGCGCAGGCTTCCCGACCGGAGCAAAATTGCAAGGCGGCGGCGATAAAATCGAAACATTGATTATTAACGCTGCGGAATGCGAGCCCTACATCACCGCTGATGACCGCTTAATGCAGGATTGCGCAGCGCAGATTATGGAAGGTGTGCGGATTCTGGCGTACATCCTTAGACCGCGTCAGGTACTTATCGGTATTGAGGATAATAAACCGCAGGCGATCTCCATGATGCGTGCGGTGCTGGCGGGCAGCCACGATATTCAGTTGAAAGTCATCCCAACGAAATACCCATCCGGTGGTGCCAAACAGCTTACGCAGATCCTCACCGGCAAGCAGGTGCCGCACGGCGGGCGTTCGTCGGATATCGGTATTCTGATGCAAAACGTGGGTACCGCCTATGCGGTTAAACGCGCAGTGATCGACGGCGAACCCTTAACGGAGCGCGTTGTTACGGTGACCGGCGAAGCGGTTAGCCGACCGGGCAATGTCTGGGCGCGCCTGGGAACACCGGTGCGCCATCTGCTCGATTTCGCCGGTTTCTGCCCTTCCGCTGAGCAACTGGTGATTATGGGCGGCCCGCTGATGGGCTTTACGCTGCCGTGGCTGGATGTACCGGTAGTAAAAATTACCAACTGCCTGTTAGCACCTTCCGCCAGCGAGATGGGCGAGCCGCAGGAAGAAAAAGGCTGCATTCGCTGCAGCGCCTGCGCCGACGCCTGCCCGGCCGATTTGCTGCCGCAGCAACTCTACTGGTTCAGCAAAGGCCAGCAGCACGACAAAGCGACGGCGCATAACCTTTCCGATTGCATCGAATGTGGTGCCTGCGCGTGGGTGTGCCCAAGTAATATTCCGCTGGTGCAATATTTCCGCCAGGAGAAGGCGGAGATTTACGCCATCGCCGAGGAAGAAAAACGCAACGCCGAAGCTAAAGCGCGCTTTGAAGCGCGCCAGGCACGTCTTGAGCGCGAAAAAATCGCCCGTCAACAGCGTCATAAACAGGCTGCGGTTCAGCCTGCGGCTAAAGATCAGCAGGCGATTGATGCCGCGCTGGCGCGCGTGCGCGAAAAACAGACGACCGCTGCCCAGCCAGTTGTCATTCAGGCCGGTGCCATGCCTGATAACAGCGAAGTGATTGCCGCGCGCGAAGCACGCAAAGCGCAGGCACGCGCCCGCCAGGCAGAAAAAGCGCAGCAGGTGGAAAACAGTGCCGCCACCGGCGAAACAGCCGATCCGCGCAAAGCCGCCGTTGAAGCGGCGATTGCCCGCGCCAAAGCGCGTAAGCTCGCGCAGAGCCAGTCCGCAGAATCGACCGCGAACGCTGAGCAACCACAGGTGGACGCCGGACAGTCACCGGCTGAATCTGCACCGGTTGATCCACGCAAAGCCGCCGTTGAAGCGGCGATTGCCCGTGCCAAAGCGCGCAAGCTCGCGCAGAGCCAGTCCGCAGAATCGACCGCAAACGCTGAGCAACCTCAGGCGGACGCCGGACAGTCACCGGCTGGATCTGCAC